>JABSRB010000029.1 GCA_013215375.1 Oceanospirillaceae bacterium
TTTCTTTTATCAATGGCGAGTTAAGCATCAATAAACACCTACGCGCCCCTGCACAGTTTTCCAATCTAAAAGATTGGATCACCGCGAGTTCAGCCCAAAGTGACTTTAGCTTTGACTTAACGCACAGCAACCCTAAGTTATTACTGGCTAAATCGACTGCTAGTTTAAACAACACTGGAATAAACAGCTTACAGATAAAGGGCTCTGGTAATAGCCACTACCAGAGGCAACTATTCAAACTCAACCTTGATCCAACCAGCAGCATAGCCATCAACGGATTACAGTTACCGACATTACAAGCCGACAAGCTGAGCTTATCTTTAAGCAGCGCATTATCCACAACATTTGTCATTGATGACTCACCCTTAATAGAGGCGCTTAAAATTGCTGACTTTTCAGCGATTTTTGTCAGCGACAAGATCCATACCGATTTTGGCTCAATATCACACCTACCACTAGAACTAGCGCTAACAGCTGTAGACTTAGCCAACACTCAACTTTCCATCAATTACCATCTAGCAGAATTACAATTATCGCCAGATAAAAACAACAGTGCCCTACCCTTTAATCGTATTAAGAGTGAATTAAAGGGATCTGTAAAGATTGGCAAAAATCAAATACAAGCGAGTATCAATCCCAAAAGCGAGTTTGAAATCATTGATTTAGCCACCGATGCATTAAGCACTGACCATTTAAAAATCACCAACAATCAAGCAATATACGCCGCTTTTAATCTCACCACTAAAAAGTCTGTTATAACAGATCATGCTCTCACTATCGCGAGCACTACCTGGCAGAGTACATTTGGCAAATTTACTCATAGCGATATAGACCTAAAAATAGCGGATCTCGATATCGAAAACCAACGTATTAATGTTCAATTCAACCCTTTTTCTGCATCCTTACAAGCGAAAAAGCTTCCAGTGAAAAGCATTGAAATCACAGCCAGTGGTAACGCACAGGCTAATAACGGTGAATTAAGCCTAACCCTGAATAAAGGCTTACTGTTACAGTTAAAAAAACTCAACACCGCGGGCATTCGCGCTAGCACCCTTAAATTGCGTACCACTACAGACAGCCAACTAAAGGCATCGTTAATATCTTTTGCAAGCAATCCGCTCAGAAGCATCACACTATCTCCACTGAGCGCTGTGATTACGGGATCTAGTATTCGCTACGCAACACAAAAAATAAATTATCAGTCACTGTCTGTCAAAGTGCATAGCAGTTCACTGTCACCTCTTCGTATCCGTGCTGACAGCAACATTAAACAAGTATCCTTAAGCCATCACCCAGCGCTGAAAAAACTAAATATTAGCGCCTCTCACAAAATTGATAACAAGCGCCATAGACTCAATGTAAAGCTAACCAGCCAGCATTTACCAATAGCGATAACGGCGCAGGTAGATAGCCGTAATCAGTACCGTAATATAACCGGAAACTGGAAACTCTCTCCGATCAATTTAGCAGAGCACGGCCTTACTATCGCTAAAACCTTACAGCTAGCTTTGCCTGAAGCACTCAATATTAGTACCGGGCTGTACCAGCAACAGGGAAAGTTTAGTTTAAAAAACAATCGTCTTAAAGGCAGTGCTACTCATCAACTTAGCGATCTAGCACTGGATATTAAAACACTCGCGATAGCGGGCATAAACAGTGTTAGTGAGAGTTCCTATAGTAGCGAGGGCAGCAGCCAGTTAAGCCACAGCGGTAACATAACCATCAGCACTATCAATCACGCTATACCTATGAGCGATTTTAGCGCAACATTTAAGCTGCGCAATCTCTTAAAAGATAGCGCCACGCTCTCAATTAACAACACTAAAGCAATTATCTTAGAGGCAAACCTGAGCGTAGATAACTTCAAAATCCCACTCAAACACCCGCGCGGAGCATCCGTGCTGCATTTTTCTAACCTACCACTCAACAATTTACTGGCCCTTGAGCAGCAACCGAGCCTAACCGGCACAGGCACTTTAGCCGGAAAGCTGCCTTTTAATTTTATCGACAAACAACTGTGGATCAAAAACGGTGAAATACACAGCACTGACAACGGCTACATTCGCTACCATGCAAACGATCAAGTACGCGCCTTCGCCAACACCAATGCCGGTTTAGACATCGCTTTAAATGTACTGGAAGACTTCCACTATAAAGTGCTTTCTATTAATGCTAATTACACCCCCAATGGCGATTTAATACTGCACAACAAACTATCGGGGAAGAACCCTAACTGGCAAAACGGACAACCCATCGAGTTTGCCATCAACATCGAAGAAAACGTCTTACAATTACTCAAGGCATTACAATTTAGCGATCAGCTAGCAGAGCAAATACAAAAAAAAGTAGAGAAATCCCAAAAATAACTAGTAACATTAGTGTGTTTGCCAGATTGACCTGAACTTAACAAGCAGTTAGCATCTAAATACTACTATGAGACCTCATTATCTTGGTTATGCATATAAAAGGAGAGACCCATGCCAGAAACCATTAGCAATAAAGTGGCGAGCGTAAAACTCAGCGTCGCTTTATTAGCTTGTACTTTTGTTTTGGGTGCCTGCGCTCCCAGAATTGCCATTGAGGCACCTAAAGAGCCTATCACCATCAACTTAAACGTCAAAATTGAGCATAAGATACTGATCAAAGTAGACAAAGAAATTGATGATTTATTTAGCGAGAAAAGCGACCTTTTCTAGGAGGATGACAGCATGAACAAAGCATTTTCAACAATAGCAGCCCTGTTGCTGTTAATTTCATTCAGCACCTTTAGCGCCGCTTTAAGCATGGACCAAGCGAAAGCACAGGGGCTTATCGGTGAAACCTCATCCGGATACTTAGGTAGCGTAAAGTCAGGGCCCAGTGCCGCTGTTGCCAACTTAATAAAATCCATCAACGTACAGCGCAAAGCCGCCTTTGCCACTAAAGCGACTAAAGCAGGTGTCAGCGTCTCCGTTATGGCCAAACGTGTAGCACAACGCCTGTTTCAAAAAGCCGCTAAAGGTGCTTATTTACAAAGTCCTGCAGGGAAATGGTATAAGAAGTAATCACTCTAGGAGGCTGTCCGAGAACTACGATCGTAGCGAGAGCAAGGATTTTTGAGTCAAAATTAACGGTTATTTGAGGCGAATAGCGTGCTATTTAACGAAAATTAGCGTTAATTTTAACCAAATAGGGTTGATCGCAGTAAATCAGTCTGTTCTCGGACAGCCTCCTATGGGTTAGCGACACGCTAACCCTGTTAGCTTATCTCTCCATATTAAGTGAGCAAGTAGACTCTTGCACTTGCTGATAATATGCTTTATCTCTCAGCATTTTAGCCGCACTTTTATCTAACAATATAATCGTATTTTCACGCAGCAGCAACAAGCGACTTCAGTTAGTTCTGATAGAATAATTGAGCAAAAAGTCCCAGTCAGCTTTGGATAACATATAACTGTATAGTGTCATTTTGTGGTATCCCTGCTCGGTAGCGGCGCTGATAATAATATGAGTTACGAAGAAGGAGCTATCAACTAACAACTCCGCTTTATAGCCTTTGAGTAACAAAGCGCCATCTTGAACAGCTAACAGTTGCTGCTTGTTTCGACGGTAAGACCTGTAGGGTTGATAAAGAACACTTAATGCCGCAAAACCCAGCATAACAAGACCCAACTCTGACCACTGTTTATCGTATATAAAATACATCAGCTGAAGAAAGCCCAGTATAAATAGCGGCCACCTTAGCTCAAATAAAAAATGTTTTTTAACGTCAAAATACAGATATCTATCCATTTAAGCTGAACTTCCCTTATGTGTAGTAATTCAGATTGAGTAATACAACAAGTGATCAAATGAATAAAGATTAAGATAGGTTATTCTTTAAGTTAAGCATTTTTCTATTGCTACTCTCTTTTGATTTCCTGATTGCGCACAGAGACCACATACTATTAAAAATTCCCCCCGCGTGCAGGCGTCGCATCCAAGCCCGCATCAAAATCCTTAGTTAACTGCTGCAACTCTTTAATATGTGCGATCCAAAAGTCTTCGCTATTAAACCAGGGGAAAGCCAGCGGGAAAGCAGGATCACTCCAACGTTTAGCGAGCCATGCGGTATAGTTTATGACGCGCAGCGCCCTTAAAGCAGGCACCCAGCCAAGTTGCTGCTCAGGAAAATCTAGTGACTCTTGATAACCTTCTATCAACTCTGACAACTGCTTTTTCTGCTGTATTTTATCTCCTGCTAAAAACATCCACAGATCTTGCATCGCAGGACCACTCATTACATCGTCAAAATCCAGTAACACTGGCCCAGAGTTAGTCATCAACACATTTGATAAGTGACAATCACCGTGTATGCTCAAAAAGCTATCGCTAAAATCTGCCGGCAAACATTGATCTATTCGCTGCAACAGTGCATTAACGCATTTTCTGTAAAGCGCTAACTGCTTTTTAGGCAACCAGCTAGCAGCTAAGAAATCAGCGTTATCACTACCCATGGCCTGAGGATCAAAAACGTTGCGCACTGTTAACTGATAACTGCCTGTCGCCGCATGCATCTCTCCGATAATCTGTCCCAGCTGGTAGAGATTATCGAAGTTATCAACTTCGGGCATACGCCCCATTATTTTTTGCTGTACTGAACAGTAAAAGCCATCAAATTCAACGATAGTATCACCCGCGGCACTCACCAAGTTCTTTGCTGTTTTCACGCCAGCGGTACTAAGCTTGGCGGCAAAGCCATGCTCTTCTTTGATCTGCTCTATAGTCCAGCGTCCCGGTCGATAAAACTTGGCAATCACCGGCGGTCCATCTTCCACACCCACCTGAAACACCCTGTTTTCATAGCTGTTAAGCGGATAACAATGACCACTAACCTCAACACCAAAAGCCTCCACCGCATCCAATACCATATCCGGTTGTAATTCTGAAAATGAGCGATACATAATAAAGATCCTTCAGTGATTAGTTTTAGCTGCGAGCATCATGTTTTCGAACTTAAATACCTACAACATTTTTTACCAGAAACGGTGCTTTTTATCTAATTGATTTAGCAGAAAACTCATCACAGCATAAAAAGATTTTATCTTTTCTCTGTGTAGCGAAGCGCCTCTGTGCCCTCTGTGGTAAATTTTTTAGCTTTTAGCTTTTAGCTTTTAGCTTTTAGCTTTTAGCTTCTAGCTATTTATTCCAGACACAAAAAAGCCCCAGTAAAAACTGAGGCTCTTTGAAACAAAAATCAATTACTTGATTTTAGCTTCTTTGTACATTACGTGCTGACGAATACGAGGATCAAACTTTTTGATCTCCATTTTCTCAGGCATAGTACGTTTGTTCTTGTCTGTTGTGTAGAAGTGACCAGTACCAGCTGATGATACTAGACGAATCTTTTCACGATTACCTTTAGAAGCCATGATCTATCCCCTTTATACTTTTTCGCCGCGAGCGCGCATTTCTGTAAGAACGATATCAATACCTTTCTTATCGATGATACGCATGCCTTTAGAAGAAACACGTAGACGTACGAAACGGTTCTCTGTTTCTACCCAGAAACGATGCCAATGCAAGTTAGGTAAGAAACGACGACGCGTTTTACGTTGAGAGTGGGAAACATTGTTTCCTGTTACTGGGCGCTTGCCCGTAACAACACAAACTTTAGCCATTTTAAAAACTCCAAATTAGGAACAAGTTACATCTATTCTGATACTTATCGGCAAATAAATTGCCTCAGGTGGAGCGTCCGTAACAAATTAGACAGATATCCCAGACCAGTTCAACGAATAGAAGCCGCGTATACTACCCACTTGGTTAGCAGATAGCTAGGGGGACTAATGAATTAAGTCATTAATTTAGTCTTTAGTCCTCGATTCTTTCCTCTGTGTTCTCGGTGTCCTCCGTGGTGAAATAAGTCTTTTAAAATCTTTTCTACCACAGAGGGCACAGAGGCGCTTCGCTACACTGAGAAGTTCAAGAACAGTAAACCTTTAATTTTTTATCTTATGACCTATGACTTATGACCTATGACCTATGACCTATGACTTATGACTTATGACTTATGACTTAGGACTAGCTTCTTCACAACAACCCTCGCTGTGCGAAAGAGACTGGGGCTGAGCTTCCTATAATGATGTGATCTATGACGTTTACTTCAATCAACTCTAAGGCTTTAGATAAACGCTCGGTTATCTGTTTATCGGCCAATGAAGGCTCTGCTACTCCAGAGGGATGATTGTGCGCAAGGATAACGGCAGCAGCATTGTAGGACAGTGCCGTTTTCACTACTTCCCTAGGATGCACTGAGGCACTGTTGATACTTCCTTGGAAGAGGACCTCAAAACCCAACACACAATGTTTATTATCCAAGAACAAACAGGCGAATACTTCGCGCTTTAAATGACGCAATTGACTGATTAAATAATCACTCACACAATTGGGATTATCCATCACACTACCCTGCTGCAACTGTGCAGCCAGATGCCTGCGGTTCATTTCAAGCACTGCTTGCAGTTGCGCATACTTAGCGGCTCCTAGACCTTTGCCGCTACAAAAAGAACTTTCACTCGCCTCCAGTAACGCTCTTAAACCACCAAAATTTTGCAATAAGTGTCGGGCTAATTCAACGGCACTGACGCCTTTAACTCCGGTGCGTAAAAATATAGCCAACAGCTCGGCATCTGATAGTGCAGCCGCACCTTGTGCCAATAGCTTTTCTCTAGGACGCTCATTCACCGGCCAGTCTGGTATTGCCATTATTGTTCCTTTTTTAATACATAATACCTCGAGCACTGTGCAACTTTTAGTCACTCACGACTTTTTAGGCTTTCTCCCTAGAAAACTTCTTTAGCAAGCGATAAACAATTCGTTAAATCTTTGCTAAATAGCCACTCTCTTCTTCGAAAAACCGGTTCATGATGGTATCTTAGCGACTTGTAAAATTAAGCATCGTTATTAAAGGCCTTTACGGTATGCAACGACTTACCAACAAAAGAATTATTCTTGGAATTACCGGCGGAATTGCCGCTTATAAAAGCGCAGAATTAACCCGTTTCTACAAAAGTGCCGGGGCAGATGTACGCATCGTTATGACCCATGCCGCGACACAGTTTATCACCTCACTTACCTTACAAGCGCTCTCTGGCAATACAGTCCACACTTCACTTCTGGATCCAGAAGCTGAGGCAGGTATGGGCCATATTGAACTTGCCAGATGGGCTGACATTATCGTAATTGCCCCCGCGAGTGCCGATTTTATGGCACGCCTTGAAAGCGGCATGGCAAACGATTTACTCACGACTTTATGCCTGGCGACTGATGCCCCCTTGGTATTAGCCCCGGCGATGAATCAGGCGATGTGGCGATCAGCGCACACACAAAAGAACCTGAAATTATTAGAGCAGCGCGATATTACTTTCTGGGGACCTGCATCTGGCGAGCAAGCTTGTGGCGATGTCGGCCCAGGTCGTATGTTAGAGCCCATTGACATTGCACTGCTAACGGCCCAGCGCTTTAGTAATCTATCACTAAGCGGCAAGACAGTGCATATCACGGCTGGCCCCACTCGTGAAGCAATTGATCCGGTGCGTTATATCTCTAATCACAGTTCGGGAAAGATGGGTTATGCCATTGCTCAAGCGGCGATAGAGGCGGGTGCTAAGGTCAAAATCATTAGCGGGCCGGTCAATATCCCCTGCCCTGATCGTGTCGATTGTGTACAGGTAGAAAGCGCCGATCAAATGCTCGCCGCCGTATTAACCGATATAGATGAATGCGATATTTTTATTGGCTGCGCCGCAGTGGCTGACTTTAAGCCAGCAGTGCTCGCCGACAACAAACTAAAAAAAGGTACCAGTGCCACCATGACACTGGAGCTGGTTAAGAACCCTGATATTGTCGCCACCGTCGCAGCAAGATCTAACAAACCTTTTACGGTCGGTTTTGCCGCTGAAACACAAAATTTACTCGAGCATGCTCGGGCGAAGCTCAGTAGTAAAAATTTAGATTTAATTGCCGCTAATGACGTCGCTAATGCTGAAACAGGCTTTAACGCCGACAGCAATGCACTGACCTTAATTAGCGCTGATGACCAGCAGCATTTAGCCCTAACCAGTAAAACAAAATTAGCGCAGCAGTTGGTTGCTCATATCGCCGAATTGGTTAATCGCTAATTTTTAATAAACAGCAGTCAGAATTAATGCCTGCCTTTAATAGAACTTTATAAAAATGAATAAACTACAAGTAAAAATTTTAGACGCTCGTATCGGTAATGAATTCCCACTGCCTGCCTATGCCACTCCAGGGTCAGCAGGTCTTGATTTACGCGCTTGCCTAGACCAAGCCTTGACAGTTGCACCTGGGGAGACACATTTAGTCCCTACTGGTATGGCTATCCATATCGCTGATCCAGCACTGTGCGCGATGATTTTACCGCGCTCGGGGCTTGGTCATAAACACGGCATCGTGCTTGGCAATTTAGTGGGTTTGATTGACTCGGATTATCAAGGGCAATTATTTGTCTCGGTCTGGAACCGCGGCGACACGACTTTTATCATGGAGCCGGGTGAGCGCATGGCGCAACTGGTATTAGTGCCCGTAGTACAAGCTGAATTTGAAATAGTCGATGATTTTACTGCATCTGATAGAGGCGAAGGTGGCTTTGGATCTTCCGGTCGCGCTTAATTATCACTTACTAAATACTTACGAACATACATAGGATGTAAAAATGCCATACAAGTTAGATAACCTGGACCACAATATATTTCGCGCTTACGATATTCGCGGCGTCGTAGGCAGCGCCTTAACCGACGCTACGGTTTATCACTTGGGACGTGCTTTTGCCACCCAGGCAAAATCACAGAATGTAGAGTATGTCTGCGTAGCGGCGGATGGGCGTATTTCTAGCCCGCATTTAAAGCAGTTATTAATTGAAGGGTTATTAGATGGTGGCGTTGAAGTCGGTGATGTTGGCTACGTCGCTACACCTGTCCTTTATTACGCGGCGACTCACAGTGATTCGCTCACCGGCATTATGATCACCGGCAGTCACAACCCTAAAGATTACAACGGCTTCAAAATGATGCTCGCGGGCAACACGCTAGCACTGGAAGAGATTCAACAGCTTAAAGATATCATGTTGAGCGAAGATTATTCTGAAGGCGAAGGCAACGTTGAATCTTTAGATGTTCGCGGCGCTTATATGCAAAGTATTATTAGCGATATTAAACTCGCCCGTCCGCTTAAAACAGTCGTAGATTGCGGTAATGGTATCCCCGGGGAAATGAACCCAGGTCTTATTGAAGCACTAGGTTGTGAAGTCACCCCCCTTTACTGTGATGTAGACGGTAACTTCCCCAACCACCATCCAGATCCAGGCAAGCTTGAGAATCTTTTAGATTGCATCAGCGAAGTTAAAAAGCAAGGAGCCGATATCGGCTTAGCTTTTGATGGAGATGGAGATCGCGTCGGTATCGTGACCCCTAAAGGCAACATGGTTTACGCCGATCGCTTGATGATGCTGTTTGCACAAGATGTATTATCGCGCAACCCAGGCGCCGAGATCATCTACGATGTGAAGTGCTCTCGCTTGCTCAATGATATTATCAAAGAAGCTGGCGGCATTGGCACTATGTGGAAAACTGGCCACTCGCTAATTAAACGTAAAATGCGTGAATCAGGCGCTTTACTGGCCGGTGAAATGAGCGGTCACGTGTTCTTTAAAGAGCGCTGGTTCGGCTTTGATGATGGTCTGTATGCCGCAGCGCGTTTATTAGAGATTTTAGCGGCTTCCGATATGGATCTCGATGAAATCTTCGCGCAGTTCCCAGAGGAACTCAGCACGCCTGAAATCAATATTCAGGTCAGCGATGATAACAAATTCGATATCATTGCCAAGATGCAAGCGAAAGACTTTCCCGGTGGTAACAAAAACACTATCGATGGCGTGCGTGTAGATTATCCCGATGGCTGGGGATTAATTCGCGCATCCAACACCACACCGGTATTAGTGCTGAGATTTGAAGCGAGCACTAAAGAGGCACTGGCACGTATCGAGCAGCAGTTTACTGAGCATTTGCAAACTATCGATTCAAGCTTAACTATCTCTTATTAATTTTAATAACACTCCCGCTTACTAGGAGGCTGTCCGAGAACTGCGATTGTAGCGAGATCAAGACTATTTGAGGAAAAATTAGTGGTCATTTGAGGCAAATAGCGTGCTATTTAACGAAAATGAGCGTTAATTTTAACCAAATAGGCTTGGTCGCAGCCGATTAGTCTGTTCTCGGACAGCCTCCTAGGAGAATGTCCGAGAACTACGATCGTAGCGAGGGCTTGGATAATTTAGCTAAATATAACGGTCATTTGCGGCGAATAGCATGCTATTTAACGAAATTGAGCGTTGGATTTAACAAAATAGACGAGTCCGCAGTAGATCAGTCTATTCTCGGACAGGCTCCTAGAGGAGTGAGGACACAAGGAAAATGATTGCTATGCCCCTAACTCGTAAGCAGGCGATAAACACTGCAGAAGTACTCAGCACTGCAGTGCCTTACATTCAACAATTTGCCGGCAAAACCATCGTCATCAAATATGGCGGAAATGCCATGACCGATGAAAAGCTCAAGCAGAGCTTCGCCCGTGATATTGTGATGATGAAATTAATTGGCCTAAACCCTATTGTCGTACATGGCGGTGGCCCGCAAATTGGCAGCTTGCTAGAGCAACTAAATATAGAATCACATTTCATCAATGGCATGCGAGTCACTGACTCTAAAACGATGGACGTGGTAGAGATGGTATTGGGCGGCATGGTCAATAAAGAGATCGTGGGTCTTATCAACCAAAATGGCGGCAAGGCAATAGGCCTTACCGGCAAAGACGGCAACTTACTCAAAGCGACGAAGCTTAAAGTAAAACATAAAACGCCTGACATGGCCGCGACAGAAATTATCGATATTGGGCATGTTGGTGAAGTTCAAAGCGTTAATACAGACCTGCTAGATATGCTAACTAGTTCTGATTACATCCCCGTTATCGCTCCTATCGGTGTGGATGACAAAGGTACTTCGTACAACATTAATGCTGATTTAGTGGCGGGTAAAGTAGCAGAAGTACTACAAGCTGAAAAGCTAATTCTACTAACAAACATCGCGGGACTAATGAACAAAGAAGGCGTGGTTCTCACCGGCCTTAGCACCACTCAAGTAGATGCACTCATTGAAGATGGTACCATCCACGGTGGCATGTTACCTAAGATAGGCTGTGCACTGAGCGCCGTTAAAGGTGGGGTAAACAGCGCGCACATTATTGATGGCCGTGTTGAGCACTCGTGTTTATTAGAAATTTTCACCGATGAAGGTGTAGGTACGTTAATTACCAACGAAGAGAATATCGAAACTCCTGCATAAGCGCTTAATTGGAAATATAATAACAATGACTGAAAACGTTAAAACATCAAGGCGTGAGCAAATTTTACAGTGCTTAGTGGCCATGTTAGAAAATGACCCCGGTGCAAGAATCACTACCGCTGCACTGGCCAGAATGGTCGGTGTTTCAGAGGCGGCGCTGTATCGGCACTTTCCCAGCAAGGCAAAAATGTTTGAGGGACTAATCGAGTTCATTGAAGAAACTATTTTTTCTCGTACCAACTTGATTACAAAATCAGACTCACCTAGTATTCGCCAATGTGAACAAATACTGACGTTAGTACTCACCTTTGTAGAACGCAACCCAGGCATGGCCAGGTTATTAACTGGAGATGCACTGGCAGGCGAATCTGAACGTTTAAGAGCACGCATCAACCAGTTTTTTCAGCGCTTAGAAACCCAGCTAAAACAAATATTACGAGAGGCTGAGTTAAAGGAGGGGCTGCGTACACAAACAACTACTGCTGCCACTGCAAACTTGATGATAGCAACAGTAGAAGGTCGGATACGCCAGTTTGTGCGCAGCGACTTCAAACACAAGCCCACTGAATACTGGAATACTCAATGGCCCTGTCTAGCAACAGGTCTGTTTAAAAGCTAAGGGCTATGAGAAATAGCTGCCAATATCGCAGCAGCTATTTCTCGGTCAAGTAAAATCATTTGATAATAACGATGTACTCATTCTATACTCCCAATACAACAGGTAGAGTTCAATTTTAAACAGATCATAAAAGGCTCATTATGCTAAAAATCATTTTTCGCAGTTTATTAATACTTATCTTCTTACAAATACCTGCTGCCTTTTCACAGTCAATAGAATGGAAAATTTCACAGATATCGGGAGAGGTATTAATCAGCACCTCTGGCGGCCTCCCTCAGAAAATGTCCGCCACGGACAGCTTCACTCTCGGACAAAAAATCACTGTTGGTAAAAATGGTTCCATTGCCTTAACAAAAGGCCAGCAGGCGATAATACTGTCAGCAAATAGTCAATTGGAAATCCCTAGTGATAAAGACGCAAACAACCAACAATCCACTACTTTTTTTCAAACGTTAGGTAGTATCATTTTTTCTGCGAAGAAGCGTTCTAAAAATCACTTCAAGGTTCAAACCCCCTTCGCTGCGGCAGTTGTAAAAGGCACCACTTTTGCAATACATGTATCCAAGTCAGATTTTAACATTCAGGTCTTTGAAGGCAGTGTGGAGCTTAAAGGACATAGTAGACAGGAAAAACACTTATTACTTGCCGGCACTAAAGCGACCGTAGTACGTAACTTTTCTAAAAAAGTTAAAATTATTAAAGACAAAAAACAACACAAAGATAATACTCACTTTGGCAATGACACTGATAAAATCAAAGAGCACTACACCCAGCAATTGCTCATCGTTAATAAACACGTCACTGTCGAAAGAAACACCATCGATGCTAAGAAAAACTTATCAAATGGCGTCACTGTTACTCATACTAAGAAGATGAATAACAATTCATCAGAGGATAAAGCTAACGAGAACTCTAGCGGCTCTTCAGCATCTACCGGCAACAGCAGTTCAAACTCTTCGTCTTCTAGCAGTAACAGCAGCGATAACTCTTCTTCAAGCAATAACAGCAGTTCAAACTCTTCGTCTTCTAGCAGTAATAGTAGCGATAACTCCTCTTCGAATAATGGCAAAGGTAACTCGAAGTAGCACTTACTCTGCCAAGAATTTAACGGTCTTTAAACGGCAGCAGTGATATTTATCGCCATTGAGGGGAATGGATTTACAGGTAGTTAATTTTTTAAATAGGCAGGGCTTAAACTTTAATGCTGTCTTTCAAATTAAACTTAGTGATCATTTCGTTTAAGGGCAATGGCTTTGAGAAATAATATCCTTGACCTAGCTCACAGCCTATTTCCTTTAAAATAGAGAGCGATTCAAGATCTTCTATTCCCTCTGCTAATACTTGTTTGTTGGCTGAGTGACCCAAAAAGATAATGGAATTTAATAGCGCTCTATCCTGAGCGGAATGGGTAATGTTAGCGACAAAACTACGATCTATTTTCAGTTTATCAAAGGGTAATTTTGTTAAATATTGCAAGCTTGAATATCCGGTCCCGAAATCATCCATGGCGATTTTTATCCCCATGGCTTGAATGGCCTCTAATTTTTCAGAGACGATTTCAAAATCATGCATCATCATACTTTCGGTAATTTCAAGTTCTATACGTGTATGACTTAATTGATACTCTTTTAAATATTTAGCGCACAAACTGGGAATATCTGAATCGATAAACTGTGAAGCAGAGACATTAATAGCTATCGTAATATCTTGCGACAATTCCGCTGCATCCTTACAACTAAGTGCTATCACCAACTCGCCAATTTTATCAATCATGCCGAATTCTTCCGCTATCGGTATAAACTCATCGGGAAAACGCAGACCTTTCTCAGGATCGTTCCATCTAATCAGCGCTTCAAAACCCACCAGGTTATTATTGCGCAAATCATGCTGCGATTGGTAATACATAACAAATTCTTGGTTTTCTATCGCTCTTAAAATTTCCCTTTTTAATAAAACTTTATTTTTTATCGCGTTGGCAAAATTTTCTTCATAAATCAAATAATCAATATTATTGTTTAATTTTACATAATCCAATGTCTGAACAGCGTTATTAATTAATGTTTCAGCGCTGTTTTCACCAGGGTTAGCATTAACCATGGCTAAAGATACAGACATTAATAATTGCTGGTCTTGCAAATTTATCGACTGGGTGAAGAGCATGTATATTGCCTGTAAACAGGCTTGCTGCTCTTTTTCAGAAGGCTGGCTTCCAACCTTGTACACCACAGCAAAAACACGCGCAGAGAATCTAAAAACCTTACCTTTTTTTGCCGTGAACTCATTTAACATCAGAGCAACCTGACAGATCACCGTATCACCTAATACCAGCCCATAGATTTGGTTAATTTCTTTTAAGGTGTCTAAATTTATTAATATCAATAGGCAATTATGTTGAGGGGAATTTTCTAGCACTTCTTTCAAATGGTAATTCAGGCTGCTTCTATTGGCTAATTTTGTCAGAGGATCATTATTTTTTAAATCTATCAAAGCGATTTCTGACTGTCTATTTTGCGAGATAATTCTAATTTTTTCTGTTATATCAGTGATGGTAATGTCAAATATTTGCTGACTATGCCTCCCTGTCCCTAAGGTATTTGACTGTTCAAAGTTAGTTTTACTGACTAATAACTCGATATAAAATGCTTCACCGGCAATGTTAACGAATGATAATTCCCGATAATCGGTTTGCTCATCCGCATGGCTGAGTTCATTTAATTTATTGAAACTCGCCTCACTTTGCGCTAAATAGTCAAATATCTTTTCTCCCAATTCAATAGCCGCATCATTTATATGCAAAAGTACCTTGGCTTTTTCGTTAGCCACTTTTATGCAGCCTTTTACGTCGGTGATAATGATGGCATTAGAACTATCTTGGATAACTTGCGTAATAATGGCGCTCTGATAATTATTGCGATTAATTTCTTTAAACAGCACCGTGGTTTTCTGCTGAATAATCACCAGTAACTGCCAAAATATTGAAATGGCAACGGTAATATAAAGTAGTGTGACCGGTAACACGATTTTGAATTGATGGTGTAATAATAAATTGGTCGTATAGAGCAGCACAATCATTAATAAATGATAAGAAATAATAACAACAACGTTCGATTTATTTAACACTAGCAAGCTAATGAGCAATAAAACCACCGCTAGAAACAGCGTGAAATCATTGTTTATTTCCATAAACTGTCGTTCAGCAATCAGTGATTCGTAGCCAAGTGCATGTACTTCAACTCCGGATAACCGCCCATATTTAGGCACCGAAAACTTATCACCGAGTTCAATTGCTGTCGCGCCGACTAAAAACTTCTTGCCTTTTAACTGTTGAACATCAATATTTCCCAGAACCACATCTTTAAATGAAATTCTGGTAATAGTCAGTGGATCGATCGAGTAATCGATGAGTATAGGATCAGAGTCTGTTTTATTAATGCCTGCTAATAATCCGCCGATACTGATACGGTGATTTTGAGCAACAGCAGAATAATATAAAACGGTACCTGATGGCTCCAAAATCGCATTGGCATTGGCCAGTAAAACATTGTTTAAGAATTGTGTTATAGGCACGTTTTCAATCAGAGTTTGTGTTTGGGGATTCTGACCTACTAATACTGAAGCTAAAGCAACGGGGTAACTAGTTTTGGCTAATTGCTTTTCAAACAACTGATCTTGCAAGGTAAACGAGGGAGAGCTAAAGTCTATATCAAAGACGACCATTGCTGGATTGACTGGCTCTAATTGCTGTAACAATCTGGCGTACAAACTACGTGGCCACGGCCATTGTTTAAACTGTTTGATGCTCTGATCATCTATTACAATGAGCACTAATTGAGAGGATGCCCTAACATTTTCCCGCTCAAACTTACCCGTTAAACTTGATCGATCATAATCTGTCAAATCCAAAAATTTCTGGCTAAAAAGCACCGCCAAAGAGAGCGTCACCAAGGCAACTATTCGGTAAGTACGACTAAGCTTATTCATCTTCTCTCAATATAATTAGCATTTAATATATTCACTCACTAATATTAACTAGCTCCCATCCAGAAACAGATGTCTACTGCGAAAGCCCCACTCGCTCGATCTGCTCACTACTAGATGTCGTTATTTGGAATGACCAAACGCCCACATCTAGTATCGGGCATCTCAAGCAATTGGGCCTCCCTCGCTACGACCCCGTTTCTGGATGAGAACTAACAATGACCTTAATAGCACCTAAATATATCAATTTCCGATACTTTTATCGAGAAAACAAACCCTTATATCAGATCGTGCTCTTTTTAGACCTTGAACCTTTTCTCAGATAAAGCTAAACCAACCCATAGTAGCTGCATATTTCAATAACATAGCAAAACACATCACAACCACAATAGCCTTAATGTATTTAGGATTGACCACCATCAGGCAATGCGCGCCTATCCAAGCACCTATGACTTGCCCAAACATCATCAATATACCGACAACCCAAACCACCTGCCCCGCCATCAAAAAAACCACTAAGGATGCAATATTAGTAGAAAAATTTAATGGTTTAGCTTCAGCTGTCGCAGAAATCAATCCCATTCCTTTACCCGACACGCCGGCAAGTGCAAAAAACGATCCTGTACCTGGGCCAAACATACCATCATAACCACCGATGATAGGTACTATGAAACGCTGATAGATTTTAGAGGATATCTTCGGTGCTCTTTGCTCCTCACCAGGCGTGGGAGATATTAAGAAATAGACACCGATAAATAATAACACCCCTGGAATTATGAAAGATAATAATTGTGTATCAATAAACTGAATCAAGATAGTACCGATCACAGAACCGATGAAGGCAGATAACATCAAGTATCTAACCTGCTGCCATGTCACGCGTTTTTTTCTAAACATCATGTAAGTGGCAGTAGCAGTGCCCATAGTCCCTTGCAACTTATTGGTGCCCAAGGCCTGCAACGGTGGTATGCCACTCATGATTAATGCCGGCAGTACGATAAGCCCACCGCCACCTGCCAAGGTATCAATAAGCCCTGCGGCGATTGCTACAAAAAACAAAAATGCCATTAACTCAACGGAGATATTTAGAAATTCCACACGCTTCTCTCTAACAGTTTAAAAAACCAACATTCTATGAGGATTATGATTAATGTCAAAGAGTTATTCAAACACTCAATCCAGAGTATTTTTTTGAAATATATAAGTATCAGTATAAGGCGAAGCACTAGCGCTAATTAATTTTAACAGCGATACCCTGCTATCAACATTGACGAACTCTTCATCCGCTAAACAAAAACGCGCGCTGAAACCACACTCTAAGTGATGTCGCATGTTAAACGTACTGATAATAAGACGCCCATTATCAGCCAGCGCTGATACTAAATATCGCACTAGTGCCGCGGTAGGTTTATAGCGAAAAACGGTGATGCAGTCATAGTCAGTTAACTGGCTTAAGCTGGCTGTATCTTCAAGATCAGCACAAAGCGTTGCTAATTTCACGCTTTGCTCTTGGGCAAATCGTTTAAGATTGATTAGCCCGACATCAGAAATGTCTAATGCCGTGACGCTGTAATCAGCTCTGCCTGCCATAAAGAGCGCAACAGCTCCTTCACCACAGGCGATATCCAACAACTTACCCGTAGGCAATGCATCTATAATATCAATCAGGTCTTGAGGTGGACTGGGAATGGTACGTCGCTGATCGGCATAGCGCGTATTCCATTTTTTTTGATCTTCACTCGACATACATTGCCCTTTTACAGATATCTATATGCCAAGTGATAATGAACCCCCACAGGGAACGATGGGGGAATCTAGATAATTTAGGCTGTGCCTAATTCATCTCTATTAAAAACGCTTTCTAAGAGAAGATCCTCTGGAGTCAAGGTTCGCTAAAATCGCTTTCATCTCGGCAGACTGCTCTTCGATTTGCTTTTTTTTCTGCGCTGAACGCTGTTCTTTTTCCAAGGCAATTGCCTCTTTAATACGCTTTTCTTTTAATGCTGATCCAGTGCGACCACTGGACAGCTTAAGCTTAACCTTTGGATCTTCTGCCTCTACGGGTGTTAGGTTTGAACGCGTTTTTGCCCTGGCAATCATACCGGGCATTTCACTCGGTGCCACTGGAGTTGTCACCACTGTTTTAGGAGCAGCCTTAACCTTTGGCAGCGCCCCTTCACTGGTTGGGTATACGGCAGTGCGTGGTAATGATGTTTTCATTCCCTTCAAGCTAATGCCATCAAATTGTTCGATCGCCTCGTTAAATAACTCGGCAAGCTCTTCGCGGTTATCGGCAAAATCATATTCTTCAATAGTGAAGCAAACCACCCCATATTTGCGCATATCGCTGTACAGCGGCGCCTCTAAGGGTAAATCTTTAGCGAGCTGGTACATTGCCCATCGCTCATCAATATTGTCTTTAGTGGTACCTACATAAACACTATCTGTGCGGGAGTTCTTTATGGTAAAAACGATCAAAATATTTCTCTTATCACTTATGGAGCTAAATCTAATTTACTGCTATACAAATATGCACGGTGCTAAGGCGCCTGTGAACCAACCCAAAAGGCCTCTGGCATACAGAGTTTTTTGGGAATTTAGACAACAATCACAGGTTCCAAAATAGACACTCTAAGATCCATCTCAATTTGTCGCAAAACAACCTCGAAAATTCACAAGGTTGCGCATTTTAATCCACTGAAGAAAAAACACCAGCACTAACTAATATATAAAAAATATAAATTATATTGTTTGATTTTAGTGCTAAATAATGTTGTTTAGTTAGATTAAATACCCCACTCTGTTTGGTGATGAATTATATAACTTTATTATGAAAAAAGACCCCTTCTACTATCTATCAGGCTACCCTGACACGATAAAAAACCAAGTTGACTCACTTTTGCAAAATGACAAGCTCGGTCATTATTTACTAAGCAAATATCCAAAATGCCACAGCCTCAACACAGACAAACAACTGTATAAATACAGTATAGATCTAAAAAACCAATATTTACGTAAATCACCACCATTAAGCAAAGTTTGTTATGACGACAAACTCGATGTCATCCATCAAGCCCTAGGATTACATACCAAAATATCGAGAATACAAGGCAACAAACTAAAAGCAAAAAGAGAAATCAGAATCGCTACGGTATTTAAAAAAGCACCCGCGGATTTTTTGCAAATGATTGTTGTCCATGAGTTAGCTCACTTAAAGGAGTCGGATCACAATCGCGCCTTCTATAATTTATGCCGCCATATGCAAAGCGACTACCATCAAGTAGAACTGGATTTACGTTTGTATTTAACGTACCTGCAAGAGGTGGGTCAGCTCTATTAGCACTGTAGGAGTTTTATTGATGAAACAATTGCAGATATGCACCAAGCACCTTGGAAAATGTCTCTTTATAACAGTAATGTTGGCCTCTTCCTATAGCGATGCACTACCGCTTGAGGCTTTTCAGCACTGGCAACAAAAAGATTTCGTCGGTACTAATCAATATTACTTTAAGACAGAGAATTCAGCGCCTCTCGTCAAAGTTGAATCTAAGCAAAGTGCCTCCGGTCTATTCCTAAAAAATAGTGTCAACCTTAACAAGACCCCCATCTTAAATTGGTCCTGGAAAATAGATCACGCTTTGGATACAGCGAACGAGCGGAAAAAAAGTGGTGATGACTTTGCCGCAAGAGTTTATGTTCTCGCATCCACGGGGCCCCTTCCCTGGCAGACAAAAGCGTTATCTTACGTTTGGTCTAGTTATCAAAAAATAGGACTGCAGTGGAAAAATCCCTACACTGGCAAAGTAATGATGATATCCGTTGATAGTGGTGAAGAATTGGCCGGCAGCTGGCAACACCATCAACGCAATGTACAGCAAGATTTAGAGCTCGCTTTTGGCAAAATATTTAACAAGATAGATGTCATTGCAGTAATGACAGACACTGATGACAGTAACCAACAAGTCACTGCTTGGTATAAAAACATCTTCTTCAGTGAAAAATAAAGGGATAAATCAACAACTCAAAGGCGAGCCCACTCGCTTCGCTCACCTTCACTTTGTGAAGCGGGTATATCTCGTTACTTTGGGCTTAACGAATTCACACCCAAGGGCAAAGAGCTAACCCTTGATGATTTAGGCTCCGCTTAATAGATCTCTGTTAAAACACCGCTATACACACTATTCTCTTTTGCTTGGTTTGTTTAACCAAAGTTTCAATTCGCCCAATGCTTTCATCGCCGTATCGCTCTTAACTGCATAGCTATCCCATACTTGTACTGCAAGGTTTCGCGCTTGAGTAATGTCATGTTCGTTCCAGTGATAGATAGCAACTCCATCATTTTTAAGGGCGATCAATGCCATTTGGGTTTCTTTTTGATAATACGCATTTAACGCCTCTACCCAATGTTCGATGGCTACTTTTACAGCACCTTGCTGTGTTGTATTTAGCGAAGCCCAAGCTTTCTCACTGACAACAAAATCATTCAGAGGCATAGAGTGAAATCCAGGGAAGTTAGTATGTTTAATGTGATGATGTAAACCATCATGAAAATTGACAACTATATTGGAATAATCAGCAATAGTGACACTCTTCTTCTTTAGCGCTTTATTGACTTGATTCAAGCTAATAAGACGCGGCTTAGCGCCCACTAATTTAAAGTAATCGTAAACCATACCCGGTGCTGTACGAATTTTCTTTCCCACAAAAGAGTTTATATTGTATAGCGGAACACTGCTGACAAACGACTCAACCGGGCTGATCGCATAGCCAATCAACTTAAGGTCAAACGCACTATATGCGCTGTGCAGATAGTTTATGCCTCCTGCCTGCTCTAACCATTGTTGGTAGTGACTAGGTTTTTGCCAAGCAGCCACTAAATCCCCGAGGATATAAAAGATAGGATCAGCTGCACCCCAGTACATAGGGCTCATAAACATGGCTTGTATTACATCTTTACGTACTGCATTAAAGCTAGAGCGAATAGGTACATAGCCACCAGCAGCGCTTACCTTGATAATCAGCTGTTGATCGCTCAACTCACTCACCTCTTTGGCAAATGCTTGCTCTAAGGCAAAACGCTGACTACTAACCGCTTTATTACTTTGCACTTTCCAAGTGATAACTTGGGCCTGTAATCGTGTCGTGATAATGAACAGACTAACGAACAACAGTAGAAAAACAGAAAGTCCTTTCTTTATAATCGATACGTTACCTTGCATAGCTATCCTCTTAACATTGGCTAAATAGAGTTAACTCCCTACAAATTTTAAGGTAGCTCAGATAAAGTGGTACTTCCTATACAAAAAATTCTTATTTCAATAAAGATGAATTAGGCGGAGCATAAATCATCAAAGACAGACTCCACCAATATTGCCAATTCTCTCACGTATCTATGCAGCGCTGATGCGCTGAAGAATTTGCGAGTAACGCTGCTTATCACAACAGCCAAATCCAGCCATTTTACGTGCCTTCATTTTAGTAAACAAAGGCAAGGTGATACCCGCTAAAAAACGACAACTTAGCTGATGGGTCTGATCACTGACCCCCACTGCTGACAGCGCCGCTAAAAAAACTTGCAAATAGCTTTGCAACTGCGCGTTTTCAGGCCAACTTTGCAGGGTACTGTATTCCAATTTAGCAACTTTTCCGCGGCATGCACTACAGTGCCCGCAGCTGTGCATCTTTTCACCTACTCCAAAGCCATGCTCTATGACCTGTCGATCATCAAAGTAATGAGCAAGGTTAAAACTCAAGCAGCTATCTCGTTCAAAAAAATCAACCAACGCCTGGATACGCTCAATTTCTTTCTGCTCTTTATCATTAAAATAGTCGGATAACTTAGCCACAAGCTGAGTGTTTTCTAACGCAGCTGCATTGACTTGGAACACTTCTGTCATCTGCGATGTTTGTAATTCAATAAGATTTTTATCTGCAAGGTATTCAAGGGTTGCGATCACTTTGGAGCGCTCGATATTAAATTCTTCATGCAGTGCTGCAAAATTCAACGTCCCCCACACTCGCTTAAAATCCACATGGCTGAACAGCTGCTGCAGAAAGACTTGTCTATCACTATTAAATTGTGCGAACAGTGATGATTGCGAACCGATGATTTTAATTTTAAACTCAGCAAAATAGCTGTATTTTGCCGACAAAACCCCCAGTAGCTCTAGCTGTACTAATAAAGTCTTCAAGGTTAGCTGGCGGATATTACTCAGCATTGACAGACCATACAGTTGCATTTCCCACTGCTGATTTTGAATATTGTGTTTAATTTCATCAATGAGACATTCAATAGCAGAAGAGGCCGGAGTGTCACCGTAAACAAAATTTTCTAGGGTATTTATGCTATCTAGGTTAGCCAATGTATAACATTTTGCTGGCAGAGCATCACGACCCGCGCGACCGATCTCCTGTGAATAATTTTCAATGGATTTTGGTAAATCATAATGGATCACAAACCTAACATCCGCCTTGTCGATCCCCATCCCAAAAGCGATGGTAGCGACAACGATATCAATGTTCGAGTTCATGAAGGACTGCTGAATTAGCTGACGTTTATCATCACCCAATCCTGCATGATAGGCACTGCAATTCAATCCAGCGGCACTCAATTGAGCAGCAACGCTCTCAGCGGTTTTTTGCAGTGTGACATAGACGATACCCGCTGCATTACTGACTACTTGCTGGGCCTGAATCAATTCAATCAAGCGCGGCGTTTTGTCACGACTAGTCACTCCTAGCACCGACAAATCTAAGTTAGCGCGATAAAAGCCTGTCTGAATTATGCCACTCTTCGCAATGTTAAACTTTTCTGCCATATCTTGCTTTACTGCAGCTGTCGCTGTGGCGGTCAACAGTAAAACCAGTGGTATCTTTAATTGTTGTTGATAACTCGGTAGCTTCAAATAATCAGGTCGAAAATTATGCCCCCACTCTGAAATACAATGCGCTTCATCTATGACTAACATCGAGATAGATACATTAGCGATAAACTGCCTGAACCTCTCATTTTTAAAGCGCTCTACCGACACCATTAATATTTTCGTCACACCACTACGAACATCTTTCATCACTTGCTGAGTCTGCTCAGCTGAGGCGGTGGAATCAATGCTGGCTGCTTTAATATTATGCGCGCTAAGAAATGCTAGCTGATCCTGCATCAATGCTAACAATGGCGAAACAACTAAAGTTAAATGCGGTAACGCAGTCGCGCTCAATTGATAACACAATGATTTTCCTGATCCCGTAGGGAAAATCGCGAGAGACGAGTTCCCAGACAATAGTTGGTTAATAGTCTCAAGTTGTCCAGGGCGAAACTGATCAAAACCAAAATAGTGTTTAAGTGAGGCGTTTATTTCGTAATTATCCATGATCTACTTCCAAAAAATTGAGCGGCTTTTATGCCTTGATAATAGTTATTACCATTAATTTAAAGACAAATGAGAATACCTGGGCTGCGGAAAATCATTGCCGCTTTTTAAGTACATCCCTCTACCGTTGATGAAAAATGCTCAGATTGCCGTTACCCAACTGCTACTGATAAAAAAACAAACAACAAAATCAAACAGATACAGAAACGCAAATTATTTGTAGTTGCGGTATGTTTTATGCTAAAAAAATACATCTGTTCATTTTTTATTCATAAATATATTTAAGGAGTTAGTGTATGCATAATTCAACCAACCCTTTTCATCACCAAAGCGGCCCGCTTACTGCTAATAACTTCAGTTTTAGCGAAGAAGTTATCGTTAAGGGGATTCGTAAAATATCTCGAAGCTACGACGTTACTTGTATTACTGAAAAGCAAAAAACAGCGATGTCTAAAGAGCTCTACGATAGTCGCTTAATCAACGCTATTGAGCACGCTATTTTGAGCCTACCTAGCCAAAACATCGAGGCCACCTTAAATAATGACCAGGCCTTTAATACCCCATTAAATTTAATCGATATTTATAACCAGAAGGTGACGATGAACCAAAGCGAATCAAATTTATCCCCGGGAAAAGCTATCGATGAAAAATTTCTTTTTATCATGCAGAATATTCACGATCAGCATCGCCTTAATTCATAGCAAGAAATTAAGCTACTTAACTTAACAATAAACCCTAAATTTAGCACTTTATAGAGCCGTTGTTTGAAAACACAACCAGAGTAAAATATAGTAGAAGTCAGTTTGCTTAACTAGCACGCACTTACGATTGAAAGGTGGTTACGATGAAGCTCGATTTAGATATTCATAATTTCTACGAACATTTGGTGCTCGAATATTTAGTTGACAATAAATTCAACGAACAATTTGATCATGAAATTCTCGCCGACATCTCCTGCTTAGCACTTAGCCAATTACCCGCGCGTTATATTCGCCACGATATAGATATGGCATTTTTTTTAGATCGCTCCGAAAGAGCAAAAATGACTGGAGATGTAGCGGCAGCAATCGATAAAGCTGTTACACGTATTAATGCCAAAACTTAAATCTCTATATTGAAACTAGCCCTTAAGCGCTCAGCACAATAACTGGCCAAAAGGGCTGTGCGCTGACTAACTTTCTACAGTGTTCAAGGTGGTATAAAGTGATTCGCCACCTGTTTTTTTATCGAGCATAGCGACAAACTCAACATGGGATTGCAACTCATCAGTGGTTGGCGAGATTACTTTTAGTTGATCTGCAATAGCCGTTAACTTGAGTACTGCTATCGTGCCGTCCTCACTGCCGCTCTCCCCCTCCTCTGCCAGTAACAAATTGGTCTGACCACCTGTTATCATCAAATAGACATCTGCTAGGATCTCAGAGTCTAATAGGGCGCCGTGAAGTTCGCGGTGGGAGTTATCAATACCGTAACGTCGACACAAGGCGTTTAAGTTATTTTTTTGCCCTGGATGCTTGCGTCTCGCTAATGCTAATGAGTCAACAATTGAGCAAATATCTTCTACTTTTTCGTTGCAACCGTTACGTTTTAACTCTGCATTTAAAAAGCCAATATCAAAGGGAGCGTTGTGAATAATAAGCTCAGCACCGCGGATATATTCAAGAAAATCAGCAGTAATATCGCGAAACTTAGGTTTGTCGGCTAAAAACTCATTGGTAATACCATGAATTCTAATCGCATCTTCATCAGAGTCTCTATCAGGCTTAATATACTGATGGTAATTGTTGCCAGTCAAACGCCTTTTGATCATTTCAACACAACCGATTTCAATAACATTGTGCCCTTGGGAAGGCTCCAGACCGGTTGTTTCTGTATCTAAAATTATTTGTCTCATAGTTCCACTTATATATCTTTTATTCTTTTTACTTAATTGATGCTACGCCACGGTTAGCAAGATCATCAGCCAGCTCGTTGTCAGGGTGTCCACTATGGCCTTTTACCCAGCGCCAATCAATTTGATGCTGAGCACTTTGTTGATCTAGCAATTGCCACAGATCTGCATTTTTAACCGGCTTTTTGGCCGCTGTTTTCCAGCCGTTACGCTTCCAACCACTGATCCACTCGCTAATACCTTTTCGCACATATTGGGAGTCCGTGGTCAATATCACGTTACAAGGTGTTTTTAAAATGGCCAGAGATTCAATAGCAGCCATCAACTCCATACGATTATTAGTGGTTGTTTTTTCGCCCCCAAAAATCTGTTTTTGCTGATCAGCATAGTAGAGTACCGCTCCCCATCCACCTGGACCTGGGTTCCCCTTACAGGCTCCATCGGTGAATATTCTAACTTCTTTCACGTATTAAATCCCTCGTTGCCGGTTTTCTGACCGGCAATGTATAAAATTTTCTGGAAAACTTGATGTGTTTTACCGGCGTCATCCCCTCCACGTCTTTACGCGCTAAGGTCACAGTGAAAGCACCATTTTTTGGCAGAGAGCGACGACCATACGCTTGAAACTTTTCAAAGCGAGCGCGCCACTTACGCGACTTGATAGGAGGTAAATAATAATCTGTTATTAACCGCAGCTGCGTGAGCCCCAACAGACTCATCCAATCGGCAAGCCTAGACTGTGATATAAACTGCCCCTGAGACCAGGGAGTGCATGCTTTTCTTTTGCAAACACGCTGCAAGCCCCACCAGGAAGAAGGATTAAAGCCAACAACTAATAAATGACCACCAGGCCTAAGTACTCTAATAGCCTCGCGTAGCACTTGATGCGGATTCTCGGTAAAATCCAACGAGTGGTGTAACAACACTACATCGACACTATTTTGCTCAAAAGGCAGCTCAGTTGCCAAACATAATACACTTCGATCACAGAGCCCCAACTGGTGCTGCTCACTAATAATAACTTTGTGGCCTATCAAACTCTGGTCACAAAGTGCCATATTTGGATTAATAGCCACTTCAACAAGGTGATAGCCAAACAAGTTAGGCAGTAAACGGTTTATTGCACGCTTTTGCGCATCCAGCAACTCACCACCTAATTCGCTATCGAACCACTGTTGGATATCGTTAACCTGCGTCGCAAGCAATGTGGAGTTATCTTTATCGACCATAGAAATAGCACATATTCCCTTTCGTTAGCGCGTATATTAACAGTTATTGTTTACTCTTTACTAATACCAATTTCTCAAGCATCATTATGAGATATCAGCATAACTATTGCACTCGATAATACTGCGTTATAAATCGGCTCGACATGCTCACTTACAACGGTAAGACCCAAAGTGAAGGGCGTACTAACTCCGCTATTACGCCGATTTCTCCTTGTATTATCTTCGTTCTCTACGTTATGCAGAACGTCCCATTATCTTGGTTCTTTGTGATTTTTGGTACAGATTTCGACGTATCTCGCGTGAATTCTCCTCTTAAACGGTGCTCCCAATGTTTAATGTTTCAGCCCTACCTGCATTCTCTGACAACTACATATGGATGTTAGAGGGCGATAACTCTCAAGTAGTGGTCGTTGACCCAGGCGATGCGCAAGTGGTTATCGACGCTTTGGAGAGAAACAACAAAGCGTTAGTGGCTATATTTGTCACTCACCATCACAGCGATCACACTGGCGGCGTTGCACAGCTCACAGAGAAGTATGGCGTACAGGTTTACGGCCCTAGTGATAGCTCTTTTAAAGGCATTACCATCGGCCTTAAAGATGGCGATACTATTGAAGAACTCAACAGCACCTTTTGCATAAAAGCGGTACCTGGACACACCTTAGACCATATTTGTTACTTCTATAACGATCAGATACAGCCTAAAATCTTTTGTGGAGACAGTCTGTTTTTAGCGGGCTGTGGGCGTGTATTTGAAGGTAGCATGCGTCAAATGTTAGATGCGATGAGCTACTTTAAGCAACTGCCTGTGAGTACTCAACTTTATTGTACACATGAATACTCGCTGGCAAACCTAGCATTTGCACAAGCTGTCGAGCCGGAAAACAAACAGATCGAACAAAAAATTGAGCAATGTAAAAAATTAAGAGCAGCAGGTTTACCTACTTTACCCAGCTTAATCGAAAGCGAGCTACAGATTAATCCTTTCCTGCGCACCAATCATAAAGTCGTTAAACAAAGCGCGCTCGATTTTGCACAGCAGCCTCTTACTTGCGAATTAGAAATCTTTAGCGCAATCAGAACATGGAAAAATAATTTTTAGTCATCCCCACTCTCAATAAGTAGCCCTGAAGCAGCCCACCCTTCATTACTTTTATTAAAAATAGCTAAATATAGGCATCGATCACATCGACGATCAATCATGTCTATTTTTTATAAAATAAATACCCAGCAAAAACAACAAGTTAAATACGTCGAACAATTGTTTAATACCCTGAGTTGACCTTATTTCCCACACTGATACAATGCGCGGCTAAATAAATTTATAGGCGTCATGTTAAATGCTAGTTAAAATCTCTGTCAGTTTACTCTTATTCGGTCTCATAACTGGCTGTCAAACCACTGCTGTTAACACTAGCTTTAACAGTAATTATAAAGATTATGACAAAAACGGCTTAGTGGTTAAGCGCAAAGTAATCAGCAAGAGAAAAGCTATTGATGGCGACGCTTGGCAGCTAACACGTAATCACTTAGCTTTCAGTGAAAGCTATAATAAGGCCAGAGTGGTTGAGCAAATAAGCACCTACAACCGCTACCCCCTGCATATGACGAAAGCCAGTAAACAGGCATCTCCTTATTATCATTATGTATTGCAAGAAGTAATCAAACGGGGCTTTCCCAGTGAAGTTGCATTGCTACCTATCATTGAAAGTATGTATGATCCTAAAGCTTACTCAACGGGCAAAGCCTCTGGGATCTGGCAAATCATTCCCAGCACTGCCACTTACTTAGGTATTGAAATCAACGATTGGTACGATGGCCGACGTGACGTAATTACTTCCACTAAAACGGCACTGGACTACTTGGCCAGCTTAAACAAACGCTTTAAGGGTGACTGGATGCTGACGTTTGCCGCATACAACTCAGGCGGCGGTACCGTTTCTAAAGCGATCAGAAAAAATAAAGAACAAAACTTAGCCACTGATTACTGGTCTCTTGCTCTGCCAAGAGAGACAACAGATTATGTGCCACGTATTTTAGCGATAGCGGCATTGGTTGATAACCCGCAACAATTCAACATAAAGCTGCCTAGCATTGCCAATGTTCCATATTTTGAAGTAGTCAAATTACCTGGCCAAATCGACTTAAATAAGGTCGCTAAAATCTCAGGCGTTAGTAAAGACATCATAGACAAGCTGAATCCTGGTTTTAACCGCAATGTCACCTCACCTAGCGGCCCTCATCGTATTTTAGTACCCGTTAATAAAGCGGCTAAGCTAGAAATAGCACTTAAAAACTTAGACAAATCAGAGCGCCTTAACTGGCAGCACTATACAGTCGTTGCAGGTGACAGCATCGGGCTGATCGCACAACGGTTTAATATCCCTGTCACCATGTTAAAAGAAACTAATTCTATGCGTAGCTCAAGAATCAGAATTGGCAAAACGTTGTTAATTCCCACTTTTGCAGCTACCCGTGTCGCCCAACGAGGCGCTATTTTAAGCGGTACGAAAACGAGTCAGAAACACACTTTACACACTATCAATAATGGAGATACGGTTTGGGAGATCGCCAAGAAACACAAGTTGAGTGTTAAAGTTATCTTAGCGTTTAATGGCCTCTCTAAAAACAGCACTTTGCGTGTTGGCACTTCTATTAAAATCCCGCGCGGGTAGAGAGAGAAAGAGAGGTGTTTAGTCTCAAATTACACTAAACACCTAAACCTTTTCACCACCGAGTTCACTGTGGCGCTGCGCTACACTGAGAAAAGAACAAACACAATGCTCTAGTCTTTTCTCAGTGTCTTTCGTGATAAAACGGCTCTGTGTTTTAGTCTTTCGTAAAATGCTCATCTGCTGATACTTCCCTCACTGTTGCCTCAAACTAAAACCTCCTCCTCTACTTGTACCAGCTCGATCCTGTGTGATGGAGAACACATCCAACCACAGGCGCTAACGACCTAAAAACTTAAGCCATCGACCAACAGCCACCTTAGAAAATCAGATTTCAACAAAGGTAGCTTCTCCTTTCAGCCAGTAATAGCCTATTTTTTATACAATTTCTCGCTGATGATCTGCTTGGTCAATTTTGGGTAATGGCTTGTGCTCGATGGCCGCTTCAAAAGAAGTTAAACGTTTATACACTGAGAGCAAATCCACGATGGTTGTCCACGCATTCACTAGGTATTGAAAAGAGTTGCTCACCTGATTAAAAGCACTGAGTATTTGCTGTAGAATGCCAAACGTTATCGCTCCCACTGCTATGGTTGGGATCAACAAGATGTAGACGAATATATTATCAGCTTGGATATACAAACCACGGGCTACATTGAAATACATATAGTGAAAGTACAACCTAAAATAATTTTTTCGCACATTCACGAACAACTCTTGTAATGTCTCTGGCTGCGCTCTTTGTGCATCATCCTCTCCATACACTAATTCTTTACGATAAGCGGCTTCCACCCGCTGGTTTTTAAACTCCAAGCCAGGTAATTTGATACCTACGATCGCTAACAAGCCCGTGCCAAAGACAGACCAAAACAAGGCAGCAAAGAAAAGTGGATAAGCGACTACACCGATAAATGGCAGCTGCGACACATACTCCGACAACCCCCAAAGAACTGGTAGAAAAGCAAACAGTGTCATTACCGAATGAATCAGCGCGACACCTAAACTCTCCATAATAGCGGCAAATCTCATGGTATCTTCTTGTACACGCTGAGACGCCCCTTCAATGCCACGTACATCGGCCCATTGCGCGGTGTAATAATCATTCATCGCAGTGCGCCATCTAAAGATATAGTGACTGACCAGAAACCGAGTAGCGACGTAAATCAATATGAACAGGAATGCTATTTCACAAAAAGTAAAAATCAGGGACATTAACTCACTGGTGATTTCCGCTACTTTTTCGGCGCTAGTGGCTTTTTCCACAGCATCATCACCGGTAGGTTTTAATGCCGATTGAATCAGATCATAAAAAGGGCGATACCAATTATTAATCGCCACTGACACTTGCACAGAAATATAAGTCGAGAAGATAATAGTAGAGGAGCCGATGATCGACCACCATTGCCACTTGTGATTGGATAATTTAAACCAGACACCTGCAAATAACAAAGTGCACAGTAAGTAGTAGCCGTAAAAAAGTAAAAATGAATCTGTAAAAAAATGGCCTAAACCTATCTCCGGCTTTTCTTGTTCAATATCTAGCCCCACCAGTTGAGCTAACTCTTGTTTGTAGCCGTACCACAAACCGCACACTATGATAAAAAAACCTAGTAGGGACAGGAAAAACAGTTTTGGATTTGGAAAAAAGGATTTAAACATAAGCTAATTTCTCGTCAATTTATCTGATGAACAAAACAGACATCAGTGTCCATATTAAATTCCATCAGTATTACTCATCAAACTATAGCAACTGCGCGTTAAACGAGAAATATTTATTAAGATAACTACCTATAAATACTGATATTTTGTCTTTATTCGCTATTATTATAGACAGGCGATCAACAAAGTGGATCTTTGAGGAGTTAAGCAAGCTTAATCAGCTAACTTAAATAGCAAATATATCGTCTGATACCAACCGCATAACTTTTTTTACAAATTACAATCAACAAGTTATATTGTGTACTGGATTAAACACAGGGATTGCTAATGCCAACTAAATTATTTTTATGCGCCATCATGTTATTCAGTCAACTCAGCTTTGCACAAGACATTATCACCTCCCATGCCATCGCCCTGCGTGGCGAGCCAAACTACCCGGCTGATTTTAAACACTGGGACTATGTCAACCCAAACGCGATCAAGGCCGGTCATTTAACTTCAGCCACCACTATAAGCTTTGATAACTTTAATCGGCATGCGCAAAGAGGCTTATCCGCACCTAATATTGAAGCGACTTACGACACCATCATGGTCGAGAATTTGGATGAGGATAATGTTTTATACTGCCTCATCTGTGAAAGCATCAGCTACAGCGATGATTTTTCTTGGGTTGAAATCAAACTAAATCCCAAGGCGCGCTTTCAAGATGACAAATCAGTACTAGCCGCTGACATCGCCTTTACTTTTAATAAACTGATCGACCAAGGCGTACCCTTTTTTGCCAAAAAATTTAAAGAGGTTAGTGTTCAAGTCAACAGTCCCTCCCAAGTGAAATTCAGCTTTGCCAAACCCGATAAAAAATTATTGATGGACTTACTCTCCCTTACGGTGTTTCCCGAGCATTTTTGGAGCAAACACGATTTAGCAGAGCCTCTTAATACTCCCCCATTAGGCAGCGGCGCTTACACTGTCAAAGATTTCAAAATGGGCCAACACGTCGTTTATCAACGCGATAAAAATTATTGGGCCAAAGCGCATCCAACCAAAGTGGGGTTAGACAATTTTGATTTCAAGCGCTTTGATATATACAAAGACAGCACGGTGATGATCGAAGCCTTTAAAAAGGGCGAGTTTGATATCAATATTGAATATGTATCAAAGCTTTGGAAAACCGCCTATACCGGCAAAAACATTGAGAAGAAATACATAAACCTAGAAGAAATACCTAATCAAAACCCGCAGCCTATGCAGGCGTTTATTTTTAACACCACTAGACCTCAACTGAGCGATAGAAATGTTAGACAGGCACTGGGGCTGCTATTTGATTTTGAATGGACCAATAAAACCCTCTTTTACGGTGTCTATCAACGTAACTATTCATACTTTCAAAATTCGGACTACATGGCTCGGGGAATCCCCAAAGGGCGCGAATTAGAAATATTAACCCCCTACAAAGCTCAATTGCCCCCAGAGCTTTTTAACACGGAATACAATCCGCCTAAAACAGATGGCTCTGGACGCATTCGCAGGCAAATGCGCCAGGCAATCAAGTTATTTAAAAGCGCTGGATGGAACTTAAACAAAGGAAAAATGCTCAACGCACAAGGAGAGCCTTTCAAGTTTGAGCTGATGATGTGGCAATCATCTATGGAGCGCATCGCCATACCTTTTAAAGCAAACCTCGCTAAAATTGGCGTGGAGCTTGAGTTACGCACCGTCGATATAGCCCAAGCTACTAACCGATTGCGCGATCGCAAGTACGACATGATAGTGCATAGTTTGGGTGGCGGAGTACATCCGAGAACTGATTTAAGACTCTCTTTCCAAAGTAAGTTCCTCGACAGCACCTACAACAACACCGGCTACAGTAGCGAGCTAACGGATCACTTGATCGATAAAATTATTGAGCATCAACAGAATTTGGATGAACTTAAAGCTTATGGCATGGCGCTGGACAGAGTATTACTGTGGCAGTATTTAGTCATCCCCCAATATCACTCAAACAGTTATCGGGTGGCCTCTTGGAATAAGTTTTCTCGCCCTGCGATTAAACCTCGCTATGCATCTGGCTTAACGACTTGGTGGTTCGATGCCAAAAAAGCGGCGGCGCTACCTAAGCGAAACGCCCTTGATTAAGCACAGAGCTAATAGGCTAATGACTCAATGAGCGCATATATAGTTCGAAGACTGTTACTGGTTATCCCGACGTTACTGGCGATCATCACCATCAACTTCTTTTTGATTCAGGCGGCGCCTGGCGGCCCTGTCGATCAGATGATCGCCTCGCAAATTGGCCTAAATGCCTCCATGTTAGATCGAGTAACCGGTAACAATGCTAATGAGACACAGCAAGACAACAACAAAGACAGTAATTATCGAGCCTCAGTGGGGCTAACCGATGAAGACATTGAAGCGATAAAAAAGCAATTTGGCTTTGATAGACCATTGCACGAACGTTATCTCAGTATGTTGAAGGATTATTTGTTTTTTGATTTTGGCGACAGCTTATTTCGTGGCCGCAGTGTTAGCGAACTCATCGTAGAACGGTTGCCAGTGTCTATTTCTCTGGGCCTTTGGACCACCTTGCTGGTTTATTTAATCTCAATTCCGCTGGGTATTCGCAAGGCTATCAAACACAGTAGCCGCTTTGATATCTGGACCACCTCTATTGTCTTAGCCGCCAATGCTATCCCCTCCTTTTTGTTTGCAGTACTGCTGATCATCCTCTTCGCTGGGGGTAATTATTGGGACATATTCCCGTTGCGCGGGTTAGTCTCTAACAATTTTGAGCAATTATCCAATACCGAAAAAGTGTTAGATTACTTTCATCATATGTTCCTGCCGGTAGTTGCCATGACCATAGGCGGCTTCGCCAGCCTCACTATGCTGACCAAAAATAGTTTCTTAGATGAAATTCACAAACAGTATGTGATTACTGCTAAAGCTAAGGGACTCACGCAAAACCGCGTGCTCTATGGCCATGTATTTCGCAACGCCATGCTCATCATTATCGCTGGGTTCCCCGCGGCGTTCATCGGTATATTTTTTACTGGCTCGCTACTGATCGAAGTGATTTTCTCTCTGGATGGTCTAGGTCTGCTTGGCTATGAAGCGACACTGGGCCGTGACTATCCGGTCATTTTTGCCACTTTGTATATCTTTGGCCTCATGGGATTATTAATGAGTATTCTCTCGGATGTGATGTACAGCATCGTCGATCCACGTATTAATTTTGAGGCTAGCTGATGAGTAGTGCAGGCTTCACCCTCAATCAAAAACGCTGGTTAAAGTTTAAGGCCAATAAACGTGGGTTTTACAGTTTCTGGTTTTTTTCCTTCTTTTTTATCCTGTCGCTATTTTCAGAATTCATTGCCAACGACAAGCCCCTTATCATTCACTACCAAGATAAGTTGCATTTCCCAATTTTCACTCAGTACAGCGAGTTGGATTTTGGTGGCGATTTAGCCATTGCAGCCGATTATTCTGACCCCTACATTCAGGAATTAATTACTGACCAGCAAGGTTGGATGTTCTGGCCGCTAATCCGCTACAGCTTTGACACCATTATTTACGACTTACCCTCACCGGCTCCCAGCCCTCCCAGCAGCGATAACTGGCTAGGCACAGACGACAAGGCCCGCGATGTATTGGCAGGCATTATGTACGGTTTTAGAGTGTCGGTATTGTTTGGCTTTGCAGTGACTATTGTCTCTGCCATTATCGGGGTGGCAGCGGGAGCGGTACAGGGATTTTACGGCGGTAAAGTCGACTTGGTCTTCCAGCGCATCATCGAGATTTGGAGCAGTATGCCCTCGCTATTCATCCTCATCATCATGCTCAGCGTCATCACCCCCAGTATCGGCTGGCTGCTGCTATTTGTGTTAATGTTTTCCTGGATGGGGTTTGTCGGCGTGGTCCGCGCCGAGTTTTTGCGCGGGCGCAACTTAGAATACGTACAAGCGGCCCGTGCACTGGGCATGAGTGATGCACGTTTAATGTTCAAGCACATCTTACCTAACGCTATGGTGGCAACTTTAACTTTTATGCCCTTCACCTTATCCGGCTCTGTGACTATTTTAACCTCCTTAGATTTCTTGGGTTTTGGATTACCACCAGGTTCTGCATCCCTCGGTGATTTACTCGCGCAAGGCAAAGCTAATTTACACGCTCCCTGGCTTGGCCTCTCTTCCTTTTTAGTGCTTGGGGTGATGTTGTCACTGCTGGTATTTATAGGTGAAGCAGTACGTGATGCCTTCGATCCAAGGAGTAATTATTAATGCCCATACTTGAGATAGAAGCCTTAAATTTAGGTTTCCAATCCCAGAGCGGCCTCACCCAAGTGGTATTTGATTTTAGCTTGAGTATTAATCGCGGTGAAATTCATGCGTTAGTCGGAGAGAGCGGATCGGGAAAATCCGTCACGGCAATGAGCATCGTGCAGTTATTGGACAGCCCCCCGCTTAAAATAATTAGCGGCAAAATAAACTGGCAGGGACAAGATCTGTGCCGGGCCAGCGAAAAAGACTTGCGCGCTATTCGCGGCGATCGTATCAGCGTCATTTTTCAAGAGCCAATGACCTCGCTAAATCCACTGCAAAGTATCGAAAAACAAATTAGCGAAATGATATTACTGCACCAACTGTGCAGCAAGAAACAGGCGGCAGAGTTAGCTTTACACTGGTTGGAGAAAGTGGGCATCCGTCAGGCTGAAAAAAGACTCAAAGCTTTACCTCATCAACTTTCAGGTGGCGAGCGACAGCGCGTGATGATTGCTATGGCACTGGTCAACAAACCCGATTTGTTAATTGCCGATGAGCCAACCACCGCTTTAGATGTCACAGTACAAGCGCAAATTTTGCAGCTCATCAAAGACCTGCAACAAGAAATGGGCATGGCGGTATTGTTTATCACCCACGATCTCGCGGTGGTTAAACAAATTGCCGATAAAGTATCGGTCATGCAAAGCGGAAAAATAGTAGAGAGCAATGCCAAAACACAAATATTTGCCAACCCTAGCCACTCCTATACCCAACGTCTACTGGCAGCAGAGCCCAGTGGAGCACCGCACCCCGTTAGCAGCGATGAACTCACTTTAAAGGTCGATCAACTAAAGATATGGTTCCCGATTAAACAGGGCATCTTTCGAAAAACCGTGGATCATTTTAAAGCGGTAGATGGCATCAGCTTCACCCTGAGAAAAGGGGAAACTTTAGGCATCGTTGGCGAGAGCGGCTCCGGCAAATCAACCTTGGCTAAAGCAGTGCTGCAACTGATTAAAAGCACTGGAGACATCGTCTTCTTGGGACAAACCATCCAAGGACTCAATCACGCCACAATGCGTGCCCATCGCCGCTCCATGCAAGTGGTTTTTCAAGACCCATACGGTAGTTTGAGCCCGCGCATGTCCGTGGGGGAGATCATTGGCGAGGGACTCGACATCCATCAGTGGGGAGACACACAGAGCCGCGAGCAACGCATTGTTGAAGTAATGGCTGAAGTTGAATTAGATCCCTCTTGGCGCGAACGTTATCCCAATGAATTTTCTGGTGGTCAGCGCCAGCGTATCGCCATCGCTCGCGCGCTCATTTTAAGACCCAAGTTCATTATTTTGGATGAGCCTACCTCCAGCCTTGATCGTACTATTCAAATCCAAATTATTGAATTACTCAGAGCGCTGCAGAAAAAATATCAGTTGAGCTACTTATTTATCTCTCACGATCTTAATGTAATCAGAGCTCTGAGCCACAAAGTACTCGTCATGCAAGCGGGTAAAGTAGTGGAAGTGGGTGATTGCCAACAAATTTTCAATCAACCTAAAGAAAAATATACCAAAGCACTATTGAGCGCCGCGCTGATTTAGTTCAAACAGAGATAAATGAAAAGTTTATTGTATTAATCTATTTTTTTACTTGCAACTAAGCTGATTCACCATTATCATTTGCGCCCTCGATTGAGTACTCGTGGTTATCAATCACCGCTACTTAGTTGATATGTATTTGAAATGCCGACATAGCTCAGTTGGTAGAGCAACTGACTTGTAATCAGTAGGTCCCGAGTTCGACTCTTGGTGTCGGCACCATTTATTATCTCCTGCGCACCACTTCAGTTAAAATCATTCAATTTCCGCACAAATATTTGCAAATAATTTCCTCCAATACGCCTTGCTTTTCAAACTTTTCAATACTGCGATTTATCTGCTTCAATAAATCTTGATGCTGGCGATGCAAGCGAATACTAATAGGATTACTGGCGTAGGGCAGTGATATTTTATAGCTCATTGATTGATAAGTCTGATAGTGAAGAGCAGTCGCCTCACGCATCAAACCCACCTCACTCCACCCTCTATCCACGCGCACAGCAATTTGTAACGGTGAGGCATAATCTTCACGCACAATATAATCAGGTGCACTCGCCCCCCGTACCACTGCTACTTTTCTATTTTTTAAATCCTTGAGAATAAAGGCGGGAAATCGCAACTTTGGATTAAACACTACCACTTCATTAGCGAAACCAAAGGGCCTACTGAACACAGAGAGCTGCTGCATTGCCTGAGACTCTTCAGCGCTAGCCGATACTCCAATCTCCAGATCAATTTCGCCACCCAAAAAATGTCGATTCAGCCGCGCCTGCGACAGTGGCACAAATTTAAGCTGCAGCTTTAAGTCACCGGCAATAGCTCTTAGAGTATCTGCATAAATTCCAGTCACAGCACCTGCGTTATCTATCCACAAAAACGGCACTTGACCTGGCACCGGCATACCCACTCGCAAGCCAGACGCCATCAATGGCGAAAAAGAACATACGGCACACAACAGAGATAACCCTTTTATAAACACTACTAACGCCTTATTCATCCATTACTACCTGCTTATCCTTGATCAATATAAAAATTATAACACCTCCCGCCTCGCACATTAATCGTCTCAGCGAAGACACATTAACAGCCCCACCTTTGGCACGATTATAATGCTATTTAAAACCAAAAATACTAAGATGTAAGTCTTAAATTGACCAGCGCACCTCCTACTATGCCAAACACTAGCGATTCAACGCCAAGCTTTAACCTAAAACTGACCCATGCACTGCTACAACTCGTGCAACATCAAGGAGTTAGCATAGCTACTGCGCTTAGTCAAAGCAACATCAAACAAGCATTAATTGACATCCCCGGTCAGCGCTACCCCACAGAGGAGTTTGCAGCACTACTCTCGTATTTAATCAGCCATACTGATAATCCAAAACTAGCCATCGCAGCCGCTGAAGCCACCCAACCTAGAACGCTTGGCTCTCTTGGTTTCATAATGACTACAGCGAACACCCTTCAAGATGCCTATCAAATGCTAGGGGATTATTTTTCGCTAATTTATGAAGGTATAAGCCTGGAGATCACCTACCACCAACAAGAGTGTATTCTAAATTTAGAGTTTAGCGACAACAACCCACATGTCATTGAATTTTTTATCGCCTGCCTACTTAACTGGCCACGCTGGCTAACAGGCAGAGCAATTCCTGCACAGTGTATAAATTTTAACTTTAACGGCGATGCAAATTTACCTCACTACCGCCAATTAGCAACACAAGTAAACTTCTCGCAAAGCCAAAACCAACTGATCATAAACAGCCAATATATGAGCCTAGCCTGCCAGGAAGGCAATCCAGAAATGCATCAACTGCACTGTGATTACGCGGACTCACTACAACTTAAAAGTTCACACAAACAGGCTATTATCGCTCAGACAAAACACCAAATCCGGCTATTAATCCAACAGCCAAGCACCACTGGCACAATCGCTATACGTCGCGAGCAAGTAGCCGAAAAATTAAACATGAGCCTGCGCACCTTCCAGAGAAAACTCAGCGCACTGGACACCAGCTTTCAACAAATTCACGATACCGTTCGACGAGAAACCTGCATTCAACTAATATCCCAACCGCAATTAAATTTTGGCCAAATAGCTTATAAACTTGGCTTTTCTAACCTCTCAGCCTTTCAGAAAGCCTTTAAACGTTGGATGGATATATCCCCCAGCCAATACCGCAATAACTTAATACCTCAAGATATATCGACCACCGTCACAACACCCAAACCTATCAATCAATTTTGGCACTCAACACTCACCAACGAAGAGCTTAACCGCGCTATTGCCAATAAATTTTCCAGTCTGAGCCACTTCACTCAACAGCTGCTTGCACTGTGCGCACTGAGCCAACAGATTAGCCATCAAGCACTCTCGATAGAGACACTTGCCAGCATTAGCGGCAATACCGTCGCGAGATTAAGCATCTATTTATGGCCGGCACAGCAACAGCAATTAATCGACTCCATCGACCAGCGCGATAGCAGTTTAATATCCATACAATTCACCCCGCTTGAAGCCATTCCAGAAATATCCAACACTTTAAACCCACTGCAACGCACTGAGCTGCATTTCTCCATCGCCCGCCACTACCAATCACAAAGCAAGCATCTACTTGCCATAAAACATTACCTACTTTGTGCTATTGAAAAACTGGAGCACAGCCAACTAGCTACTCTCTATCACTACTGCAAACACATACTCAACATGGGCTCTAAGATAAATGAGGCCTCTTTACTCAACAGCCTTTTTACCTTGACGATCAGTTGCAAAATAACCCTGGATGACGATACACAAGCGCTCAACGACCTCTATCTCGCCCAACTAGACAACTGGATAAAACTCTCCTTTTTCGATGCTGCACACCTACAAATCGGCAAGCTAAACAATATTGAACTCACCAACAATCAAAAAGTCGACCTAGCCGTGATAGCAACTAGGCTGCTAATTGAGATGAATCAAAATGAGCAAGCACAAGTACTGTTACTCAAAACAGCACAGCAGAACTGCCAAATCGATAGTTTAGACTCACCTCAGAGTCAAATATTACTCAATATTGCCAACGAGTTAGAACAGACTAGCGCACTGACCAAAAACGACAGTAAAAACATTTTAAAACCCGAGAGCAACCAAAAGCTAACAGATCTGGAAAAAAACAAACGCAGGATCCTGCAGAGCTTAATTAATACCTATTTACACGCACAGCAACCAATTAAAGCCGCCGGCGCCATCGCCTATATGTTCAAGCTATGCCTAAACCAGGTTGATGACTATTACGCCGCCTTTGCCAGCGCGCATTTTTCATGGGTATGCTGCTGGTTCAGTGGCGATATCAACACTGCAAAAATTTGCGCACAACGCGCTATCGCCCTCGCTACAAGACATAGTTTATTACACCGACAAGTGTGCGACATGATACTGCAACACAAATTTTACCATTGGATACGCCCTCTAGGCACCACCTACAGCGCTGACAATAATCTATCACCACCACCACCGCCAACCACTAATTCTAAAGCCTCAATTAACCCCTATAGCCTGCCCCACTATCTAGATTTATGCTCTGGCACTTCCTTAAGTCATATTGTAAAACGCTGCCAAAACGAACTAGACAAAGCCCCTGCCGTATCTTTGCGACACCCACACAAACACATAAAATACGTATTAACCTGCAGTCAAGATCTTATGACTGGAGCTATAACCCAGGCATCAAACCCTCCCCAGCTTGAATACATAGATAGCCACAATGCCTTTTGCCAACTATTCAGCCATTTCTATAACTTTGACGTAAAGCAATGGGGGAATATTCAGCATTGGGATGCCCGCATTGAAAGCGAAATGATCAGTGAGTACCTAGTCACAGAGGCCTTTTTTATCTGTACCTTGATGCGCTTACACGCTTTAGAGCAGACCAGCAGTGATGACAAACTAATGTTAGAGCGCCCTAGATTTCAAAGCCAAATATCACGGTTAGAGTTTTGGTCGCAACTGTGCCCTGAAAACTTCAAAGCACAATTTCAAATAGCCTACGGCGCTTACTTGTTAATTTTCTTTGGTACTCAAACGGCAGCTCGTCACTTTGAAAGCATTTATAGCGATATAGAAAATAGCGCTCACCCCCAACATAAAATACTGTACTATCATTACTATGCAAAAGTTTTACGGACACAATCTTCAGCTTTGTACGCACTGTGTGAAGAGAAAAAACAGCGTTTAATCAAACAGTGGAGTAATCCTGAAAGCACTACTGACTAGCCCGATACACTGTTTGAAATTATTATAAATTACAGTCTAAACAAGCCGAATATGAGCAAACTATGAGCACAACCCCCTGGAAGGTATTAGTTGTCGACGACGATGAAGGCATCCACAGCATCACTCGTATGGTGTTTAGAGGCTACGAATTTGAAAACAGACCCATTACACTAATCAACGCCTCCAGTAGCATTCAAGCTAAACAGATACTTGCAGAGCAACCGGATATTGCCGTTACTTTGCTAGACGTGGTTATGGAAACAGACAATGCGGGATTACACTTGGTTGATCATATCCGTAAAGAGTTAAAAAACCGCGATATCAGGATCATTTTACGCACCGGTCATCCAGGGTTTGCCCCCGAAACGGAAGTTATCATTGATTACGATATTAACGATTATTTAAGTAAAGCTGAATTATCCGCCTCCAGACTACTGACCTCTGTGGTGGTAGCACTGCGCTCTTACGCAGACATACAAAACGCCAAAACCTCTCTCAACAATAGTCTGCCTAGCCACAACAGCGCCACTGAGACATCAGCTCAACAATCACTGCTCGATGGATACTCGCGACACTTAGACCAAAAAATCCAACCTTTATTGACAACGGTAGAAAAACTGCAGCACTTTAGTCACAAACCAATGGTAGAAGACTTGATAGCTCAACTACAAAACCACTGCGCTCACTTATTCCAAACCAATCAATTATTACAACCAACCTCTGCCAACAACACTAGCAGCACAGATATTAGCGATGCGATCAATCAACTAGTGCGTAATTATCTGCTACAAACTAGAGCGCTAAACTGGATAATTGACTACGATATCAGCACGCAACTCGACCCACGAATCAACCTAGATCCTCTCTGGTTTAACGCTTTATTAATTACTTTATTTGAAATAGCCATCTGCCGATCAAACACACTGCTAGGCACAGAGCTATTCATTAATATCGCGCCCAGCGGCAACGACCTCTCTATTCTTAACATAAGCATCAAGGGAAAATTAGCAACGCCTAATACAGTGACGCCTTGGCAAGAGATTTTATTAAACAAACTCTGCGAGCTATCCAAGTTTTATAAGGGAAAGATACAAGGTCTACCTAGTCAGGCACACAACGCGACAGAAAACACGATAGGGAATAAAGGCCAAGTATTAATAAGCTATTCATTTAATATACCGGCTGCCTAAAAGGTATTTAAAACAATTGATTAAACCTAATCTTATTTATACTGCGGTGATCGACATAGATAGGAAAGAAAACTGATAACGATTTATCAGCCTTCCTTTAGCTGTGAGCTGTGAGCTGTGAGCTGTGAGCTGTGAGCTGTGAGCAAAAAAATTTTGCCTCTAGCTTCTAACTCCGTCAACAGCTTTATTTATGCTTTTAACTTAATCATTTAATATAGCTTCGTGATCTCTGTGGTAAAAAATCATTTAAAGACTATTTACCACAGAGGTCACAGAGACGCTTCGCTACACAGAGAAAACCTGAGATATTTTAGCTTTTAGCTTCTAACTTTTTAAAACAAACACCGAACAATATGCACGCTCAACCACTCTCGCCGATACCGAACCCAACAAGAACTCGTTAATTTTGCTGCGCTGATGCGCTCGCATCACTACCAGATCCATGCCATTGTTACGTACATAGCGATTAATTTCCTCAGGTGCCGATCCCTCGAACACTTTTAACACTGGCTTAATCTGCTCGTCTACATGCTCATGCGCAAAATCCATTAATGCTTGAGCGACCAGCTTAAGCGCTGCCTTATGATCCTTCGCATTAAAGAAAGAAGAAACTATTGAGTTATTATAGCCAGGCACCACAGTAATCATGTGCAATTCACAACCACTGTCCCTCACTTCACGTAAAGCTATCTTTAAGGGATTCAAACAGAACTCAGCATCCTGCAAATCCACAGGGACTAATACTTTCTTAAACATCACCAACTCCTTTAAAAGAGCTTGGGCCGCCCTGACTTTAACAGCCAGCCTAAACAGCCCTTACCCTACTAGATGATTAACAAAATCGAAATTACCTAAACCTGATCAAGCGTTTCCAGCTGCTGCAGCATTAAGCGCATCTTCGCCTTTATCGCTACCTAATTTATTTCTACGTCGCTGAATAACAATAATGAGACCAAGCACTAAGAATGCGGGAATATACATCAGCTCTTTAGGCAGATGATCCACAGGTACCCAGATCTTCAATATCTGCTGATCAAAATCGAGACCCGCTGCCTGTGCGACACTGTCATAGCCAACATCATCAACAATGTAGTTTCCAGATTCATCTTTAATAATGGTTAAACCGCTACTTTCGAGTTTTTCCATCCCCGTAGATCCTTCACCGACCGGCAATATAATAACGAACTCTCGCTCACTGCCCGCTTCATTTTCGCCAATGATAGTCATACGCATATCTAGTCCGACAGGCGTATCTTTTAACTGCTCTATCTGAGCAGGCCCCACCATATCGTAACGCGGCGATACCATATCCATCCAAAATCCAGGTCTAAACAAGGTAAAGGCGATCAGTAATAACAGTACAGATTCGTACCAGCGACTGCGTGCAAAGAAATACCCTTGCGTAGATGCCGCGAAAACTAAGATGGCAATCGTTGCCATAATAAAGACGAAGATTCCCTGCACCCAAGTGACATCAATCAACAGTAAATCGGTGTTGAAAATAAACAAGAAAGGGAGCGCAGCCGTTCTCAAGCAATAGAAAAATGCCACAAAACCGGTCTTTATTGGATCGCCACCAGAGACAGCTGCCGCTGCAAAGGAAGCCAATCCTACAGGGGGCGTAACATCCGCCATGATGCCGAAGTAAAAGACAAATAAGTGCACTGCAATTAAAGGCACTATCAAGCCATTTTGTTGCCCAAGCTCCACGATTACAGGTGCGAGCAAAGACGAAACCACGATGTAGTTTGCCGTCGTCGGCAAGCCCATTCCCAGAATCAAACTCAACACAGCCGTCAACATCAACATCAACAATACATTGCCCATCGACATAATTTCGACCAGCTCAGCCAACACCAGACCAACACCCGTTAGAGAAACCGCACCGACAATAATACCCGCCGCCGCTGTTGCAATACCGATACCAATCATGTTGCGTGCGCCAGAAATCAAGCCCTCGATCAACTCATCGTAGCCTTGCTTAAGCTTCTCTTTGACATCGCTGCCCTTTCTGAAGAAAGCAAACAACGGACGCTGGGTAAGCAAGATAACGATCATCAATGCTGTCGCCCAAAAAGCGGATAGCGCTGGACTTAACCGTTCAACCATCAAACACCAGACCAACACCACTACCGGTAAAATATAGTGCAATCCCGATTTTACTGTAGGGCCCAATTCAGGTAACTCAACGATTTTTGCATTCGGATCATCAATTTCTAAATCCGGATACGCAGAGCAACTTTTAGCAAGCCACACATACACGCCAGCCAGTAGCAAACCTACTATCCAGCTAGAACCAGCTCCAGCGATAGGCTTTAACCAGCCTAGACCGTAGTACACGGCAAAACCTACGGCTGCAATAGCGCCAAAACCCGCCAGAAACCTAAAGACAAAAACGAGTAGTGGACTCGGCTCACTACGACGCGGTAAACCTTTAAGGTCCGCCTTCATCGCCTCTAAATGTACGATGTAAACAAGGGCAATATAGGAGATTATCGCGGGAACAAAGGCATGTGTTACCACATCAAAATACGCCATATCCAATGAAGTCGCCATCAAGAAGGCAGCAGCTCCCATTACTGGCGGCATAAGCTGACCGTTTACAGAGGATGCCACTTCAACAGCACCTGCTTTCTCCGCTGAGAAACCAACACGTTTCATCATCGGAATAGTAAAGGTACCCGTGGTAACCACGTTAGCAATAGATGATCCAGATATTAAGCCGGTCATTGCTGATGCAACTACCGCCGCTTTAGCGGGCCCACCTCTTAGATGCCCCAAACTTGCAAAGGCTATTTTTATGAAATAGTTGCCAGCACCTGCTTTGTCTAACAAAGCACCAAACAATACAAACAAAAAGACAAATTGGGTGGAGACACCGAGCGGCACCCCAAACACACCATCTGTCGACAACCACTGGTTGTCTGCGACCGCACCAAAGGACGCACCTTTCCAGGCCAATATGCCCGGCATGCTTTGACCACCAAAACAATAGAGCAAAAATACTCCTGCCACTACCGCTAAAGGAGCACCTAAAGCACGCACAGTTGCCAGCAGTAACAAAATTATTCCGATACAGGCAATGGCTATATCGACCGAGTTAGGATTGCCGGGTCGAGAGGAAATAGAATCATAAAAAACATACAGGTATGCAGATGAACCGGCAGCCACAATCGCCAGTATCCAGTCCATTGCAGGCACATAATGGCGCGGTGATTTTTTACCTGCGGGGAATGCAGTGAAAGCTAAAAAAATGGCGAAAGCCAAGTGAATTGATCTGGTTTCTGTACTATTAAAAACACCTACCCCAATTATATAGGGCAATGGTGATGCGATCCAGATTTGGAATAGCGCCCAAACTAAGGCGACTCCTGCTAAAAACTTACCTACTGGACCGGTAGGGTTTCGACCACCCGTATCCGCAGTGGCAACTAACGCTTCTAATTCAGCATTACTGGCTTGTTGCTTTTGAGTTGATTCACTCATGAAAGATCCTCAATTATGAAGAATGCGGACAGATCCAACACGCCTTTTTGACGGGAACAGATACACGCATATAAATTTATTGGCTCGACGCTATTAAATTTTCCGCTTTAACATGACATCAAGTGTCCATGTCGCTGTTTTATCCACAGCAGCTATATTATTTTTATTACTATTTAATAATCGTTTTTGTTACTTGTTATAACTGCGTGGCAGATACAACTTTTTTAAAACAAAAAAGCGGCATTGCTGCCGCTTAACAGTGCAGAGTTTATTTAATTAAACCTGCTTCTTTGTAGTATTTAACCGCTCCGTCGTGTAAAGGTGCTGACAGATTATTAACGACCATATCTTCTTTCTTCAAGGTCTTAAATGCTGGGTGAAGCTTTTTAAAGCGCTTAAAGTTTTCAAACACTGACTTAACCATGTGATACATAGTCTCTTCACTTGTTGCAGTAGAACTGACGAAAGTTGCACCTACTCCAAACGTAGTAACATCAACATCAGTACCTTCATACATGCCCGCTGGTATAGTGGCTTTAGCATAATAAGCATTGTCAGAGATCAGCTTATCAAATACAGGACCTTCAACCGGAATAAGCGACACATCACATGATGTGCTTGCCTCTTTGATTGAACCGTTAGGATGACCAGCTGTAAAGATAATGGCATCTACGTTGTTATCACATAGTGCCTGCGCTTGCTCAGAAGACTTTAACTGAGAGGCTAATTTGAAATCCTCCATAGTCCAGCCCAGTTTATTCATTACAACTTTCATTGTTGCTAGCGTTCCTGATCCTGGGTCTCCAACGTTTACACGCTTACCTTTTAAGTCAGCGAAGGTTTTGATACCAGAATCTTTACGGGCAACAACGGTGAAGGGCTCGCCGTGAACAGAGAACACTGCACGCAACTCTTTAAACGCTCCTTCAGGGAACTCTGCAGGCGATGTACCATTGTATGCGTTGAATTGAACATCAGATTGCGCAACTCCCATATCTAAATCGCCAGCTTTAATGCCATTAATATTCTTAACGGAGCTGCCAGTACTATGCGTACACTTGATACCATGCTCTTCAGTTTTCTTATTCACTAAACGACAAATAGAGCCACCTACTACATAATAAACGCCAGTTTGACCACCGGTACCGATAGTAACAAACGTTTCTGCAGCTGAAGCAACACCTGAGAAAGATGCAGCAATAGCAACACTGCTAGAGAAAAGCGCAGCTGCTAATTGATTTTTGATTGATTTTTTATTAAGAGACATAAGAACCCTTATTATTTTTATGTGAAAGTTTTAAATCAGAGGACAGGTTTTACCTCGTCGGTAAATGGCACCTATCCGCCAATGCGGGGGAAGCCCTGCTATTACCACTGCGCTATTTGAGAAAATAGTAAGGGTAATGACTGCCGATATAGCTCCCTAAAAAGGATCTGGCTGTGTCGTATAAAGCACAGCCAGACCAAACTTATTAAGGTATGATTCAGTACTGATAAATCACGGTACAAGAATACCTATAGAGGATTTTATTTTTACTATCTATCGCGCCAATTAAACATCCTTGCGTGCCAATTCAAACAAAGCCACTATCACTCCCTCCCTTTAACTCTGCCGAATAGCCCCTTATTAATATCTTCTGCTAACATTAGCCCTGCAGCGCCAATTACCTTTAGAACCAACCAGGCCCATAAACTTAAAAACAACCACTCCCCCTCTACACTCACATAAGACGATTATTAGACCAGCCCACTCTTCCAGATTGGCAGCGCTTGTATATAATGCTTTTAGGACTTCACAAAACTGATGGGATAGATCGTTTTTCTATTAGCTTCGATAATTTTGAAATGATTTTCTTTACCTGGGAATTTAAAATGTCCATTAGACGTTTGTTTAATCACTATAAAAATGAAAATCCACTGGCCCTTAAAATATTAACGTCGATCATCTTATGCAGTTCAATTATCACCTTGCTAGCAACCGGATCGCAGCTTTACTTTGATTACAAATACGAGCGCTCGGCTATTGATCAACAGATAAAACAAATTGAATCAAGCTCCTTAGCCAGTTTAGAAAACAGCTTGTGGGAGATAAGCCCTGAACAAATTCAGTTGCAATTAGATGGTATTAAAAAACTACGCGACGTAGAGTTTGTATTATTGACCACGCCGTTCAACGAGCGCTATTCAAGTGGCGAGTTATCAAACGCATCGGTATTGAAAAAAAACTATAAATTAACCCATTCGGACATCGACAAAGAATATCTACTAGGGACTTTACAGCTGGTTATCACCCTCGATAACTTGCACCATCGACTCTGGGACAAAGCACTACTTATACTATTATCCCAAGGCATCAAAACCTTCCTGGTATCACTCTTTATACTTTCTATATTCCATCACTTGGTTACCCAACATTTGATAAAAATGGCCAGCCACGCCCGCGGCATTCAACTGGAAAAACCCAGCTCTGCGCTACAGCTAAATAGAACATCCAACAGTGGCACAGACGAGCTTACTAACGTGGTCGACTCTCTGAATAAAATGCAAACCGATATGCAGCGAGACATGCAAAAGAGAATAATCGCTGAACAGCAACTCTCATCGCTCAATCAAGAGCTGGAAACACGCGTACAACAGCGCACAGCGCAACTGGAGTTATCTAATCGAGAACTACAACTCAGTTTAGATACTTTACAGAGAACCCAGACGCAATTAATAGAATCGCAAAAAATGGCCTCTCTGGGTAATTTAGTGGCAGGCGTGGCACACGAGATAAGTACGCCTATTGGTATCGCCTATACAGCGGTCTCTTATCTACAACAACAGACCTCACAACACAGCGGCGAACTGGCAGACATCGCTATTGAAAGCAGCGCAATGATCAGCAGTAATTTGCAGCGCGCCGCTAGTTTGATCTCCGCCTTTAAACAAGTATCCGTCGATCAATCTACGCAAAAGCGCAGAGTCTTTAATCTCGCCAATTATTTAAACGAGATATTACTTTCACTTAAACCTAAGCTGCGCAACAGCGCAACCACAGTGATAATCAACTGCGATTCACAGATTGAACTCGATAGCTATCCGGGAAGTTTCTATCAAATCTTTAACAACTTGATTATTAACTCTATGATTCACGGCCCCATAAATACGGGAGATAAAATCCAAGTCAATATCGACATAACACAGCAGCAACAGAACCTTATCATCGATTACACCGATAACGGCTCAGGCTTAGATCAAGAGTGGGAGAACAAAGTATTTGAACCTTTCGCGACCAGCAAAAGGAGTCTTGGCTGCAGCGGACTGGGCATGCATATTTGTTACAATTTAGTGCATCATTTACTAAAAGGCGAAATACGCTGCATTAACAGCGCCGAAGGTGCACATTTTAAAATAACCTTAGATATTCACACAGCTCTTCAACAACCACTTAAAGATATCGCCAATCTTTAATAGATTGGGTTAGATTGCTCACACACTGCGAAGAGCCTAGCCAATTATGATTTAGACACAGCCTAAATCAATTCTGAGACCTCATTCTATTAAGCCTATCTCTTTAAAGTAGCGCAGCGCCCCTTTATGCAAAGGAGCTGCAAAGGGTCCCTTGACCATTTGCTCGGGATCTAACCGTGCAAATGCAGGATGCAATCCTCTAAACTCATCCAACTGCTCAATAACCGCCTTCACCAGCGAATAAGCGGTATTATCGTCAAGAGTTGTACTGGTAAATAAGGTGGCACTCACACCAAAAGTCGGCACCGATTTAATATTGCCACGATAAATAGCACCCGGAATCTTAGCCCATCGATAATAGGTATTTTCAGCTAACAGCTGTTCAACTTCTGGACCCTGCATGCTAATTAGGCGGGAATCACAGTCATCAGTTGCCTCACGGGCAGCACCTGACGGGTGCCCTACGGTATAAATCATCACATCGATCAATCCCTCACACAAAGCACTCGCCTGCTCTGTCGCATCCAGACTTAACACTTGCGCAAAGTCTTGATACTGCCATTTTTTCTTTTGCAGCAAATCACTCATTGTCGCTCTAAGACTGGAGCCGCGTGTGCCGATACTAATGCGCTTACCTTTAATATCATCAAATTGGTGGATATCCGAGTCTTTGGGAACAATTACGGTAAAGTATTCAGGGTACAACACTAACAAAGTACGCAGTTCAGAGCCCTGCGCGCCCTGACCCATCATTTCTACGTCATCTCTTGCCGTTTCGTGATAACTTTTATAAATCCAATTGGATTGTGCAATCCCCACATCTAAACTATCATCTAGCACCCTAGAAATATTGGCTACCGAACCGTCTGTAGCTTGTAAAACACAACGCAGCCCAGGCTTTAATTTGAGCTTATTGACTATACGACAAATTCCGCCCCCGGTCGGATAGTAAACACCGGTTTCGCCTCCCGTCCCCAAAGTAATGACCTGTTTTTGCGCAAGACAAACCGACGCATAACCCATCGCCAACAAAACGCTAATCCACAATGTTTTTTTCAAATGCTCGAAACCTTAAAAGTTAGGGGGTTAAGTATTGGATACCACTAAGATTAGACATTAATAATTATACCTAATGCATCCCTATAAGTTACACTTTCTAAACTACCAACCTGTTTAGCTGAGTAAACCATGAATCCATTTTTTATTTTTTTGTTTGTTTGCGCCACTGCTGCCATCGTTTACTGGTTTAAAAACGCAACACCTAAACAGGGCATCACCGCACTAAAAGGATTATTCATCTGCCTCGGCTGCCTATTTATCATTCTGCTAGTCACAGGCAGACTTCCCCTACTCACAGGCATTCCTCTATTATTACTAGGATTTTATCGGAAATTAGCACTGGCAAAGCTACTTATTCCCTTTATTAAACTACTGTCCGGTAGCAACCAAAGCCCTGGGATGGATACAGAGCTCGCCCTGGAAACGCTACAATTGAGCATTAACCCTTCTCGAGAGGAAATAGTGCAAGCGCATCGCAAGAAAATACGCGATATTCAAAGCACTGCTAATTACTCTGCTCAAGAACTTGCCCAAGCAGACGCCGCTAGGACCTTACTTATCCAAGAGAGCGAAACCTAGCAGAATCTCCGGGACAAGTCCTGTCGCTTTGCTGCCGAATTTGGGGTATTTGTTGTTTCATTGAGTACATCAAGCTCCCCCCTAAAAAAAAGGGCAAAGTATTGACCTTTGATGATTCAGGCTCCGCCTAATTTATCTCTATTGAATCGGCAGTAGCTTTAGCTCGGAACCCAACAGATCCGAGTATCCTTTCAATTTCAATTCGTGGCTATCAAACACTTGAAACAACATAACACTAGATGGCAACTGACTATCTGAGGCGTTTAAGTTTACCGAAACTACCTGATTGACTAACATCTCCCAAGTACCTGTATTGACGATCATAGGCTGCCCGTTTCGATAATCCAAAATAAGCGAGGCACTGTTATCTTCATCGAGATTTAATACTATAAACGCCTGATCAGAGCTCAGTGTATTACTGTACTTACCGCTGACAAAACTTTTCACACTGCCACCTGTGCGCACACAGCCCAGTAAAGTCTCATTATTGAGCTTAAGCTTGGCGCTCGCTGAGTACCATTGATCCAAGTCATCGATACAAACTTTATCTTTAATGGTTAAATCCATCTTATAGTGAATGCCATGCGGCAAAACTAATTCACCACGCCAATGATTAGGTTTTTCACTGGTCGATACAAACGCTAACTGAGAGTATATGTTGCGCTTATTTAATAACACTTTTTTATCCGAGACTTCTATCTGCCATTGATCGTTATCAGCACTAACAAAATAATCTAAAGTTTCAACTTTGGCACCGCAATTGTTGGGCTTTTTAGAGACAAAATATAGCTTTTCTAGTTGCCAATCTATTCTTTGAATAGCACTGGCCTCAAATTCGATATACAAAGATGGAATAAATTCATCATTTTTAAAAATATGTGGAAATATTTTATTTTTTTTATCCAACAAATTCACCACACGACCGGAACCACAAAGTCGTAGTTTATACTGTGATTTCTCAATATAAAGCGTCCCCCTTAAGTGCTTCGTAAAAATTTTCTGACTCTTTAAAACTTCAGGCTGTACTTGGTATAGACAGCCAGCCATCAGCATTGCAATTAAACAGGTTAATATTTTTTTATACATATCATCTTTTTCCACAGAGACTACTACATTGCCAAGAAATATTTTTATATCAATTAAAAACAACGAGTTACGAAATAAAAACACGTTATTCTCCGAAAACAAAACTACTAATATAAATTACTATCATTCCAATAACGAGCTAAGCTGCGCTATCGCGATGACACTAATCGTCTACTAACAGACGTAAAGGGGACCAATACCCATTATTATTATAGGGTTACACTCAAAATATTGTCATTTTCACTACTGAATTTAACGAAAAATAACCCGTTATTTTCCTCTGTTAGCTGCTTTTCTCTACCGACAGCTAAATTACTGACCCGTTTAGAAAACAGCTATTGTAAACAGTTATCTGTGATCGTTAACAGCAGGTTCATTTACCAGACGGTTAATATTAAGGAACGACACGTACAATCAGAACACTGATTAATGATAAAGCATTACCTATTAAAAAGACGGACCTAATGAATTTGAGTTATTTACACGGAGTAACTTGGTTATGATGACCAAAACCACCATTCTTATTGCCGATGAGGATAAGGAACATCTAGAACAGGTAAAACATTTATTACTTGAGCAAAACTACGAAGTTTTTTGCACCGCCGACGGCGATCAAGCGTTACTTATATTACAGCAAAACAAAATTGATTTATTGATTACCAATTTTCAATTATCGCTCGTTAACGGTAATAAACTCTATAAGTTAGCGCAAGCACAATATCAATCTCTACCTATTTTAATCACTACTCACAGCACCGCACTTGCCGAGGCCTTAGTTGCCTCACAAAGGGGCATATTTGGCTTTATAGCTAAGCCTGTAGAGCGCCAATATTTAACAGAAATAACACGCAACGCCCTCACTTCCACCAAAAGACGCAACAACACCGATTGGAAAAGTGGCATATTAACTTGCACTAAAGAAATGGAAAAGGTCTTAGACCAAGCTCACCATGTTGCCGAGTCTAACATTAACGTCGTTATACAAGGGGCTAAAGGTTGTGGCAAGAAACTGCTCGCCAAAGCAATCCACTCTGTCGCCGCTAATGACAAGAAACCATTCATCTACATTGACTGTGCAAGATTAGATGAGGATCAGCTCAACGAGCAATTACTCAACAATCTTAATAAAGACACTAAAGCCACTATCTTCTTAGATAACATTAATAAGTTAGCCGCACCGTTACAGCAGTCACTACTAACCAGCCTACAAAGCTGCCAACGTGCTATTGCTGCATCTCCTCACTCTGATAGTGACTTGCGAATAATTTGCTCATGTAAGGCGAATTTAGAACAGATCATGTTACAAGGGTATTTTGATAAAGAACTTTTTTATCTACTCAACGTTATCACGCTGACCATTCCTGCACTGAGAGATAGAGTTGAAGATATTCCGATACTTGCTAGGCACTTCCTCGCGGAACACAGCCTCAAACACAACCGCAAGGTACGTAACATCTCCCCTGGGGCATTGCATTTACTCGCCAAGTCTACTTGGCCCAACAATGTAAAGCAGCTCGGTGAAGTGGTTAAGCAAGTGGTTATTGAAAGCACTAGCCCGGTAATATCCGAGAAACTAATTGCCTCGGTAATAGTCGATGATAATTCGGCAATGTTATCGTTTAATCAGGCGCGTGCTAATTTTGAGCGCGATTATTTGATGAAAGTATTACAAGTGACAGAAGGCAACGTCACCCATGCCGCTCGCATAGCTGAACGAAATCGTACCGACTTTTATAAGCTATTAAACAAACACACCCTTAGCCCAACGGATTTCAAACAAAAGATTCGTCGTTCTAGAAACACTAAAACAGAGCAAAAATTACTCGGCTAACGTATTGGGCGAGCAGTCATAATGATTGCTCGCTTGTTTAACTTAGCGTAACGGATTTAGCAGCGCTTCCAAACCATTGAGTTTCACCACATATAAAGTTGCCAGTAACTCACCCAGCTCCCCCTTAGGAAAACCTTTTCGCTCAAACCAGCAGACATAAGGCTCTGGTAAATCAACCAGCACTCTTCCCGCGTATTTACCAAAAGGCATTTTCATAGTTGCCAGTTTTTTTAGATGTTCAGGTTTTAATTCCATATCAATTCCTCTGTGCTTCTTCCAACGCAACGACAAAACAGCCAGTAGCTTGTCTTAGCTCTTTAACCAATGAGCGATAGCCACTCAATGAAAACTTAATGCCCATTTCTGCCTGCCCCAGCTGTTTGATAAAATAGCCATCAAGTAAGCTATTGAATCTTTTTCCGAGAACATCTGCATGCCAACATAATGGATATTTTTGTAATAGTAATAGCAATATATAACCAATTGATTCTAAAGAGCGGTAATAATAAGCAAAACAGTGCAGTTGCTCGATGCACCATGTTAAATACATAGGATGCGCCGCTAAATATTGTTGATGGTTGAGCCCACTCGCAACTAAGCGAAGTTCAGTCATATCAAGCGGTGCATCAAACAGCCGCTGCTGCTGATAAGCTAATTTGAAAGGTAATTGATCAGCTAAAGTATCGACAAATGCAGTATCGCCCACCACGGACTTCAACATCAACGCATTGTAACTGGCAGTAATTTTATCTTGTTGGCTGCCTATTCTAAGTAAACTGAAGCCTGATTTTTGCCAAAATTTGAGCAAATCATTTTGGATTGAAAAATTAGCCCCTAAATAGTCAATCCCTCGCTCACTCGCCCACCGTTCAACCTCTGCTAACAACTGGGTCGCCAGAGCAGCTCGTCGATGGCTAAAATGCGTGGCGATACGTACTATACGAGCAAATTTATAACGTTTGGCATCCAAAACTCCCTCTTGAGCAATTAAGATCTGTGGGATTAAATTTCCACGAGGTCTGCGCTGTCCGCGGTATATAGCACGGGATAATTGCTCACCATCAAGACCCTGTGAATCACTAGTAAAGCTGCCAATAGCCCCCTCTAATGCCACCAGACAAACAGCAACGATGTCAGTGTTTTGTCGCACTAACCACAAGTGAGTATTAGGGCTGTCTAAGATAATTCGCAAGTCACTGGGCGTGGTACGATAGTGAGCTTGTGCCAGCAAAGTATATAACTGACGCATTAGCGAAGGCTGTTCTAGCAATTGTTTCACATCAATTTTAGCCATCGAATAATGCAGCGGTTGCACGACACTTACCGCACTAACTGACTCATTATTACTGGGGATGTTAAGCAATAGGAATTCATTCAGCCAATTTTCCACAGGGTCATTAGCGGCCCAACGCATTGGCAGATCAAGGTGATAAAAACGACACTGGGAGTTTTGCGTCGATAGGTATTCTAAAAAACGTAATTTAAAGCCCTGCCCCGTCCCCTCGTAACCTTGCGTGGTTGAACTGTAAACACACTGGGGGAACTTAGCAGAAAGCTGCAATAAAACATCAACACTCAGCGCTGCTGCCTCATCAATTAATAATAGTGAATTGGCAACAGGTTCAAATTTTTCTGCCAACAATTGTAGCGGCGTCAAAAACTGCACTGGATAATCACAGAACCTAATAACCTGTAGCACCGCCTGAGTAGTCCAAGCCGTTAAATACACCGTCTTTTGCTCTGCAAATAAACTGGCCAATAGGCCTAGAGCGGCGGATTTTCCTCGCCCTCTCGCGGCTGTAAGTACCGCACAAGCATCACCATCGGCCGTTAAGTGGTTATAACAGGCCTTAACAAACTCCCCCTGCTTAGCTTGCGCTGATTCAATAAAATCATCACGCCTTGGCAAACCATTTCGCTTAGCTAAATTAACTTGGGGAGGTATAAGGGTCTGTGTAGAAAAGTGCAACAACTGCGTATCGGCTGCCAAATTGGTTTTTAACCAAGCTAAAAAATGTCGCCTAACATCTTTTAACTGATAGGGCTGGACCCAAAGATTATCCATCTCTGGCTCTTGCCAATCACCAAATTCCTCAGTATCTGGTGTGAGCAATATCAACACACTACCGGCCACTAAAGTACCGCTTATGATCGCTAAACTGTCTGGATTAAAGCCGCTATAGCCGTCGAAAACAACTGCCTGCAACTCTTGACCTAAAAACTTAGCACTGTCTTTTGCCGCTAGTTGCGAGCGACAAATATTGCGCTGTTGCGCGGTATCAAAGTATTGCTGTGATACTTGTTTACTCAATAGCGCCGCACTGTCGACCTCTAACAGTAAGGTACGGATACTTTGCAGCTGTGCGTAACACCATTGCTGCTCGCCACTTAGCCATAATAATTGACGGTGGCAATGGGCGATAGCTTGCGCCTGCGCTGCCCTATAGAAATTTTCAAAGTTCATTTGAAAAGTGTAGCATCACGCTGAAGTATCAAGCAAAAGTTGAATATGAAACTTAGTGCCGTGCTCCAAATTTGAAGTCACTGCCATTTGCCCTTGATGCTGATCGGTAATAATGAAGTTGGCAAAAGAGAGGCGTTTTTGTGAGTCGACATCACGCTGCGGCAATATCACACTTAACGAAGGTTCAAAGATAGTGGTTTGTTCTTCATCGGATAAAATGGCCCCATTGTGAGCCAAAGTGACCCATAAGCTATCTACTTCCAAATTAACACTAACCGTTAATTTAGGCGCTTGTATGGCTCCTTGTGGTGTGTGCGGCATCTCTTCTAGTGCATAACAAGCATGTCGAATAATATTCAAAAACACTTGTTGTAACTCTGTCGCATAACAATTTAGCAGCGGTAATTCGCTCTGGTACTCTTTTGCTATTTCAATTTTATTAAACTGTAATTTACCCGGCAGGATTAACATATCACTGGCCAACATAATCGCATTGTCTAGCAGCGTAGTGACATCGTGCACTTGCTTTTTCTCGTTGCGCCCTCTGGAGAAACTCAACAAATTTTTAACAATAGAGGCGACCGTCTCTGCCCTTTTCGAGGCATCAGATAAAAGCCCCAGCAACAGTTTCATGTCTTTATAACCTTCTACTTCAGTGTCGCTCTGCTTTGACAATAGTTGCTGAAAGCTTTGTAAATCCAACAACATTCCCTGTAATGGGGTGTTTATATCGTGAGCCATGGCCGATGCAAGCTCTGTCATAGAAGCTATTTTTTCGTTATGTACTAGCATATTTTCAGCTTGTTTTTGCTTTGAAACATCATTGACCAGAATAACCACTCCTTGCTTGTCGGCGCCGCGCAGAGGATACAAGGTCACATCGTAGAAATGAATGCCGCGTCTACGATGCGGGTAAGTATAAGTTTCACCGCTTTCAATGACCTTAGTTACTTGCTCCCAAGTCAGCACTATTTCCGGGTACACCGCCCACAAATCACTACCAATTGCCGAAGTTGCGGCAATACCAGAAAGCTCTTCCGCCTTTTGATTCCACTGCGTCACTATGCCTTTGGCATCGATACTGACTAACACTAGTGGCATAGAAGCGAGTATATTTTTTATGTAAGATTCCGAGCTGTGTAACTGCACAGAAGTGTCTAAATGCTGCTGCACTTCTACTTCTAATTTTTGGTTGGTATCGGTCAAATTATGATTGGCTTTATCCAATGTTGCGGTGCGCTCAATCACGCGATCCTCAAGCTCAGCACGTATTCCATGCAGCTGATGATTCGATTTACGCAACCTGCGGTGGGCAACAATTAAGCTGAGGATGACAATCGCCAACACAATAATAAGTGAGCCGCTGCTCCAATTTGCTAGATGTTGCCAATTAGTATTGCCATCCTCATCCTTAAATATATCCCTTATTCCGGCCTGTGTTGTACTACTGATGAAAATTATGAATAGAGCCAGAGAATTTTTAAACATTGGACAAGGTCACCTTAATTTAGAGATTCGAAAATACAGATTATAGTGCGGCATTATAGCGAACTAACAGACGCTTAAGGTATGAATTCCTACTGATATTTTACATAATTTTTTCAGCGAGCAGGTTGCGTTTAACCAAAACTTTCGCCCCAATATTACTTATTATATGTGGCTTAACATTTACCGCTTTGCTTTAAACGAAAAAAATCCCCATCAGTGGGGATTTTTATCGGTGCTAAACGTTACTCTATACAGCCTCTACCGGTTCACTGACTTCAGCTTCGATCTTGCTTACCTTGTTGCGACGCAAAAAGCCAAACCACTGCCTCTCACCAATCACCAATAAACAAGGCGTCAGAAACAAGGTCAATACGGTGGCGAAGGTTAAGCCGCCAGCAATAGTACTTGAAAGCTGTGTCCACCACTGTGTTGAAGGTGCGCCAAAACTAATGCCGCGATTGATGAGATCGATGTTCATCGCCAATACCATCGGCAGCAAACCCAACACTGTAGTTATTGCGGTCAATAACACCGGGCGCATACGAATACTGCCCGTGCGCAGCGCAGCCTCTACCGCATCAAAGCCATGTTTTCGCAGATCGTTATAGCAGTCTATCAATACAATGTTGTTATTCACCACTATGCCGGCGAGCGCGATCATACCAACGCCCCCCATCACGATACCAAAAGGTTGTGAAGTAATCATCAACCCCAACAAGACTCCTGCCGTGGAAAAGACAATCGCAGATAACACCAAAAATGCCTGATATATATTATTAAACTGCGTCACTAGAATTAAGAACATCATAAAGATAGCGATAGAAAAAGCGCTAGCTAAGAACTCTCCCGTCTCTTTTTGCTGCTCATCTTCGCCTTTAAATTCAATGCGAATTTGTTGATCAAAGTTAATATCGGCGAGCTTCTGCTCCATCTCTTTTACTTTGTCATTAACTAATGTGCCCTCAGCGACTTCGGCTTGAATAGTAATAACCCGTCTTGAATCAGTGCGATTAATAGACCCTGTTTTAGCCCCTGGCTCTAAAGTAACAAAGTTACTCAGTGGTACTAATCCACTAGTGGTCAGTAATTGCATTTGCATCAGCTGATCCAAATTGCGCTTATCTTTAGGAAAGCGCAGGATAATATCCACTTCATCATCCGCTGTTTCAGGGCGATAGTCAGTCAGTTTAATGCCACTGGTTATCATCTTAACCGCTTCACCAACCGCTGCAACACTGGCGCCATATCTGGCTGCTTCTTCGCGATCGACAATAATTCGCCACTCAATTCCCGGTAACGGTCGGTCATCTTCTGCTCCGACAAAACCACCGGCCTCTTCCATTGCCTGGCGAATATCTGCCACTGCCTGGAAAATTTTATCGCCGTTAATGCCAGAGACGTGTAACTGGAATGGCTTGCCTGAAGAGGGCCCACTTTCAGCTTTACGTGTTTCAACCACAATGCCTGGAATATCTTTAGTGGCTTCACTCATCTGTTGCAGAATTTCAGTGGCCGTAAGGCGCTTATCCCAATCATCGAGCTGGAATTGAATCACCGCTACCACATCTTCACCGGTATTGCGGTTAAAGCTTTTAGCATACAGAGATTTGAAACCTGCTATGTCATACACTTTAGCTTCAACTTGACGCAGTAGCTTATCTTTGTCATCAACAGATAGCTCGCCCCTTGCGTGCACGTTAATAAGCACCATATCGGGCTCAACATTGGGAAAAAACTCCACCCCATTGCCAAATTTAGAGTAAGCAACGCCTGTACAACCGATAAAGATTAAAGTGATTAATAAAGTGATCACTGGGGAGCGCAATGCCACCCCTAAAGCTGCGCGATACCCTTCATTGAAGCGCCCTTTAGGCACATCAAACTCACCTTCAAGCATTTCTTCTGGCTGCTTTTTAGAACCGGTAATAGAGCCTAATACAGGGATAAAAATAAGTGCCATGAACAGTGACGCAGTTAGACATACCAACACTGTCGCCGGTAAATATTTCATAAACTGACCGATAACACCCGGCCAAAACATCAGCGGCATAAACACCACTAATGTCGTAGCAGTACCTGCAATAACAGGCCATGCCATGCGAGCAGCCGCGTATTTAAATGCCTCTTTAGCCGACAGCCCTTGCTTTTGACGACGCTCTGCCAGCTCGGTGACCACTATCGCACCATCCACCAACATGCCAACCACCAAAATCAGACTGAACAACACCACAATATTTAAGGTAAAACCTATGGCATTCAAAATCATTAAACTGGCCAGAAAAGAGCCAGGAATTGCCAGCCCAACTAATAGCGATGCACGCATCCCCATGGCCGCTAATACCACCAGCATGACTAAAATCACACCGCTGAGTACGTTGTTCATTAAGTCGCCGAGCATGGTGCGGATTTGCGTCGACTGATCCAGTATATAATCGTATTTTAGCGCACTCGGCCAAGATTCTGAGCGCACCGCGACAATTCTTTGAATCTCTTCAATAGTATCGATAATGTTAGCGCCTACCTGCTTGGTAACTTCCAACACTAATGCGGATTCACCATTAACACGTGCGTAACCTTCAATATCTTTATAAGTGAGCCGCACTGTCGCTACATCGCCTAAAGTAACTACGGTACCGTTGACACTTTTGATCGGCATCGCCAGCATATCATCGATATTTTCAACAACACCTGGCACCTTCAATACTTGGCGTCCATTACCGGTATCTACTGCACCGGCTGCCACTAAACGGTTATTTAACGACACCATATTGATGATGGAGGCGAAATCTAGCTGGTAGGTTTCAAGGGCTTGTGGCTCGACCACAATCTCCATTAGCTCTTCACGTTCACCACCAATTTCGACTTTTAAGACGCCTTCAACGCCTTCAATTAACTCTTTTAAATCTTTCGCCGCTTTAAGCTTTACCCGCTCTGAAATACTGCCCGACAGCGAGATATTCAACACCGGAAATAACGCCACGTTCACTTCATTGATCGAAGGCTCATCCGCACCTGCCGGTAAGTTTGACTTGGCTATATCAACTTTTTCACGTACATCGACCATGGCTTTTTCATTGTCAAAACCCGCTTCAAACTCAAGCGTAACTGAAGCGTGACCTTCAGAACCCGTTGATCTTAGCTCCTTAATTCCCTCTATGGTCTTAAGCTCTTTCTCCATCGGGCGCACTAAAAGTCGCACCGCATCATCGGGTGAGATGCCGCTATAAGACATTGATACATAGATGATAGGAATAGCTACGTCAGGGTCTGCTTCTTTAGGAATAGCCTTAAAAGCTGCGTAACCGCTGATTAAGATAAATAGTAGTACAAAGATAACAGTCCGAGATCTGTCTATCGCTGCACTGATAATCGCGCTGACCATTGACTTACTCCTTAACCGCTAACTGTTTTTTAACGTTTTTTTCAGCATCATCGCTTGTTGCAACCTTTTGTTTAACAGGCTCTACAATCTCGCTCTCGCTGACAAAGTCCTTGCCTTGCGTAATCACGGTAATCTCAGAGGCTAAACCACTGAGCCAAAAACCTTCTTTATCAGTGCGAATAATATTAACCACCGCGGTGCTCACTTGATTTTTAGCATCAATCAATTTGACTTCTAAATCACCGTTAGTGCCTAAGCCTAGTACAGAGTTAGGCAGTAAATGCCCCTGTTCAGTGCCAAGCGGTAATTTCAACGAAGCCGTTAAACCAATTAACCTTTTCAATTGCGGATTTTCCAAGGTAACTTCTACACGATAACTGCGGGTAACAGGGTCGGCAACGCGCGAGATAAACGCTAAATTACCAAAGGCATTGAGACCATTACTCAAGCTGATTTGTACCGCTTGGTTAAGCTTTAAATCACCGACATTTTGCTGCGGCACTTGCCCTGTTACTTTCAGCACACTGTCATCAATCAAAATACCAATTGAACTGCCCTTAGCGAGGTAGTCGCCAATTTCAACGCTACGTGAATTTAGCACTCCAGCGAAAGGCGCGAACACTTTAGCGCTATCTACTTCGTGCTGGATCAGTGCCAGTTGCGCACGCGCAGTCTGCACTGCAGCTTGATCGGCAAGTAATTTGTTTTCAGCCAATAGACCACGCTTTTTCAATTTACGACTGGCAGAGTAGTCACTGTTTCTCTGCCTAAGTACGGCCTTTGCCTGCGATAACTGCTTTAAGCGGTAATCGGCAGACAAGGTCAAAATTGAGGTTTTACTCTCAATTCTCTGTCCTTCTTTAACGCTAAGCTTTGCTACTCGACCATCGATTTCTACTTTAATATTAACCGAGCGATTTGCCTCTACTTGTCCTTGAACAGTCACAAAACGTTGCACTGACTCTATGCTAGAATCCAATACTGTTACTTTCATTAAAGGCTTAGCTTCTTTACTGTCCTTCAATTTAGCCTGTTCATCTGCTTTGCTGTCTCCACCTGAGGACATCCATACTCCAAGTGCTACTACGACGGCTAAAGCTAAAAAAATTGATCTATTCATCACTTATATCTCATTGAAATTATTTCTTAAAACTCAGTTTTAAACAAAGGAACATACGGATAAATCCATTTTTTCAGTCATGGACCTATGCGAATATTCCCAGAATTAATTGAGTTTGTTGACACTACTGAAAGCGCTTATCACTATACTCTTCCTACCAAACGCAAGCTATGCACAAATACTGTGCAACTTATCCCCTTAAGTAATAAAGTACTTTTATTGAAAGATATCGATTATTACAAACTTTGCCTACATACAATATCTCTTCATTGTACGGGGATAGGCTCACCGTAAACTTCACCAAAGCACTGGACATTAAACAACCAACACGTAGAATCACTATCTAAAACAATAATCAAAGAGGGCTTTATTTTGAACATCAACAAATTAGCATTTTCATCTGCGCTTATTTTAGGCTCACTATCCTGGCAGTTAAACGCCGCCACTACTTGGAATGTATCCCTTTGGGGTAAGCCACGTGCCTTTACCGAACACGTCGAAAAATTAGCCACTTTAGTAGAGCAAAAATCTAAGGGGGATTTTACTCTCAAACTTTCCTACGGTGGTCTGTCTAAAAACAAAGAAAACCTAGACGGTATCTCTATCGGTGCTTTTGAAATGGCACAGTTTTGCGCAGGCTACCACCGCGATAAAAACCCCAGCATCACTGTTATGGAACTTCCCTTCTTAGGCGTAACTAGCTTGGAAGAAGAGGCCAAAATTTCCATGGCACTCTATAAACACCCCGCTGTGATCAAAGATTTACAGCGTTGGAACGCCACTTTGTTGATGCCATCACCCTTGCCACAGTACAACATTATTGGTGTTGGCGATGCACCAGCCAGCGTCAGTGACTTTGCTGGCATGCGTATTCGCGCTACTGGCGGTATAGGCAAAGCGCTGGCCAGTATTAAAGCAGTTCCCACATCAGTGACAGCCACAGAAGTACGTACCGCGCTGGATTCTGGCGTAGTATCAGCCGTTGCTTTTGCCCCCCATGCGCACATGGCTTTTGGTACGACAGCCGCCGCTAAATGGTGGACTGCCAACTTAAATCCGGGCACAGTCAACTGCCCTGTGGTCGTCAATACTGATGCACTAATGGCACTAAGCGCTGCCAACAAAGAGATACTACTAGGCTCTGTAGATGAATCTATTGCGCATTACATCAGCAGCTACCAAGGCAAAACCATGGACAAATGGGGCCCCTTGTTAGAGGAGAAAAAGATCAAAAAAATCTCCTTTAGTGATGCTGAATTAGCGGAGTTCAAAAAGATAGCAGCCGTACCTATTCGCAATGAATGGATAGCCACTATGAACGCTAAAGGCTTGCCTGCACAAGATTTATACGATCTTGTAAGCTCTATGATCGGTAAGTAACTTACCGCAGCAAAACTAACCTTCTAAGATTATATTTAGAAGGTTAGTACTCTCCTATATTTACACATTTTCTCTAGAGGTTTGTATGTCTGGCAGTAGTGAAATACTTCAGGATCACAGTTTACTGAGCAAGCTCGATAGGCTCTTTTTTAAACTGGAAACATTTTTAGCGCTACTCGGTGGCATCACCATCTTTATGTTAGTGGTACTGGCAGTCGTCAATGTCTTGGGCCGCTGGCTCTTCTCATTACCAGTTAGCGGTTATATAGATTGGGTTGAGCAATTTATGGCGGTGTTTGCCTTCTTAGGTATCGCCTATTGTCAGCGCTTGGGTGGTCATATCCGCATGGATATATTCGTTTCACACATTAAGGGCAGAATCCTCTGGCTCAGCGAGTTCATTTCCACATTGATGATGTTAATCATTACCTTGGTGCTTGTTTACGGCTCTTACCTACATTTTTTACGCGCCTTTACCTTCGGTGACAGCTCCATGGATATAAGTTTGCCTATCTGGCCTGCAAAATTGGTAGTACCTTTTGCATTAAGCGTATTAGCGCTGCGTTTAATTTTACAATTATGGGGCTATGCCCGCGCTTTTAATGAAAATTCTGACGCTCCCATTGCTGTGCCTCTTATTGAAGATGCTGCCACTCAAGCTGCGAACGAAGCAGCCACAGTATCGATACAGGAGCAAAAGTGATGAATGTTATTAGCCATTGGTTTGTCACCATGGACTCCATTCAAATCGGCTTAATCGTCTCAGGTTTCATGCTTTTTTTAGTGATTATTGGCGTGCGAGTAGCTTTTGCCGCTGCCGCTTGTGGCTTTTTAGGACTGGTATGGATCTTCAGTATCAAGCTCGGCTTTGAAAAAGGCGTGTTAGTCGCGATGAAGATGGCAGGCACCGTGCCACACTCTAAAGTGACCACTTTGTCGCTATCTTTAATCCCCACCTTTATCTTAATCGGTTATCTGGCCTACCACGCCGGATTAACTCAAGCACTGTTCACCGCCGCCAAGCGCTGGGTGGGCTGGTTGCCCGGTGGCTTGGGCGTCGCTACCGTATTTTCCACCGCGGGTTTTGCCGCAGTCTCAGGTGCATCTGTGGCAACCGCGGCAGTATTCGCCAGAATTGCCATTCCAGAGATGCTCAAAGTTGGCTACAAAAAGAGCTTCGCCGCTGGTGTTGTCGCCGCTGGTGGCACCTTGGCATCGCTTATTCCGCCCTCTGCCATACTGGTTATTTACGCCATCATTGTCGAGCAAGATGTCGGCGTATTACTCATGGCAGGCTTTTTGCCAGGGGTGGTATCCGCCTTTATCTATGCGGGCTTAGTAATATTACTTGCCACTCTCAACAAAGATTTAGGCCCACCGGTAACAGGGTTTAGCTGGGGGGAGCGCTTTGAATCACTGCCGGGCACCTTCCCGATATTTTTTGTGGTGGGCATCATTATTGTCTGTATCTACGGCGGTGTCGGCACGCCTACAGAGGCGGGAGCACTAGGCGCATTTGTGATTTTAATCATGGCATTCTACAAAGGTATGCGCTGGAACAGCTTACGCGATGCATTGATAGAATCAGCCAAGTTGACGGTGATGATCTTCACCATTATCTGGGGCGTATTACTGTATGTGCGCTTCTTAGGTTTTGCCGATTTACCCACGGCGTTCTCAGACTGGATCACCAGTTTAGATCAGACGCCGATGATCACCCTTATCTGTATCTTGCTCGCCTATGCCGTGCTGGGTATGTTTATGGATGCCATTGGTATGTTGCTGCTCACACTCCCTATTACCTACCCTGCGGTGATCGCCTTAAATGGCGGCGAAGATGTCACGGCAGCTGATTCGGCTTTTGGTGTCTCGGGGGTGGGCTGTGCTATTTGGTTTGGTATTATTGCGGTCAAAATGTGCGAGCTCTGTCTAATCACCCCTCCTATCGGGCTCAACTGCTTTGTGGTGGCAGGCGTTCGCAAAGATATCTCTGTACAAGATGTGTTTAAAGGCGTGACACCGTTTTTTGCCGCCGATGTCTTTACTATCGCAGTATTAATTGCCTTCCCCAGCATCGTGCTCTGGCTGCCATCCTTAATTAACGGCTAAACCAATAATGACTTGTCGTGTAACCACGACAAGTCATTTATCTCAGTGGTTCGTCCGCACAGTTTTAACCCCTGCCACAGTATAAACAGGGCATCTACTCATTAACCCTGTCACTATAAAGATCAGCCCTATAGCCCCCCATAAACTTGCAGTTAATACCCCCCAAGTGACGAGTAAAACACCGACTATAATACGTAATATTTTATCTAACTTGCCAACATTCACCTTCACGGTTACTCTCCTTTTAACGTTTGTAATACCGCTATTATTAGGGACAATACTTGTTGGGTATGTAACCTTTGCTACACAGAAGTTTTTATATTGAGTAACTGAATTTTCCCTCTTTACAATTTTATCAGCCCCTTTTCCTCCAGCCTTTTCAACGATCGGCTAATCACTTCCCGAGACGAGGCTAACTCTTGGGCGATTTGCTGATGAGTCACCTCTAAAATGGGTGTCTGGGAACGCCCAGATAACCACTGCGCCAACCTTGTCTCCAACGAGTCAAAGGCAAGCTGATCGACCTTCATTATTAAATCCCCCATACGCTGCGATAGCAGCCCAAATATAAAGGCACGCCATACCGGCTCTGTATCCAACCAGCTTTTAAAGATACTGGGTGCGATAACATAACCTTCACAAAACTCCTCTGTCACCGCTATCGCAGGAAACGGCTGCTCATTGAGCAGGCACGAGGCCGTTAAAACACATCCCTCCCCTGCATTGATCCGATAGAGCGTGATATGCCTGCCATCTTGGGCAACACGATAAACCTTCACCTTGCCTTTAGTGAGTACCACTAAACTGCTACAACTGTCCCCTAAGCTACAAACCACAGTATTGCTCGGTAGTGCACATTTTTTATCACTACAATGCTTCGCCAAAAACGCTAAAACGCCATCCATAACTACTTTCTCCCTGAAATAACCTGCTTACTTTTGACTCACCTACTCTTACTATTCACGGGCTTTCCCGGTCTAAAATAACAGCTCCGCACCCTTCAACACTTAACTTGTCTTCTGGGTTGTAGATAGGACAATTGGTCATCGATAAACAACCGCAACCGATACAACCTGTTAACGAGTCTCGCAGTTTTACCATATAGGCTATACGCGCATTTAGATCATCGCGCCACAACGTAGATAACAACTGCCAGTCTTGCATAGACGGAGTGCGATTATCCGGCAGTGCCGCAAAAGCCGTTTTAATCGACGCTAAACTTATGCCTATTTTCTGCGCCGCTTTGATCACCGCAATACGGCGCAATACCTCCGCTTTATAACGACGCTGATTGCCGTTGTTACGACTACTTTGAATCAGGCCTTTTTCTTCATAAAAATGCAGTGTACTGACTTTAACACCACATCTATTTGCCACTTTCCCCACGCTCCAATTTGCGTTTTTCATAGGTCCTCCGCTGTTATTGTAATAATAAATAAAAAAACGCTTTACCTCAAGTAATGTTGAGGTTTTATGATGCATGGACTTTCACCACTAATCGCAAACATATGGAGCAATATTCATCATGCATTTAGAACATATAAATCTAGTCGTCGGGGATATCCCCACCATGTTAAATTTCTACCAAGCAGCATTTCCGCACTGGTCAGTACGCGATGAGGGACGTGGGGAATGGTCAGGCAAGGCACGCAATTGGCTACACTTTGGTGATGATTACCATTACATAGCGTTAAATGATAACGGTGTCGGTGAAAACCGAGATCTAGCCGGCCATCAAATTGGGCTTGCCCATCTGGCTTACGTCACTGACGATATAGAAGGCGTTATACAACGTTTAAGCGATGCGGGTTACAAGGTCAGTAACAATGGAGATCAACAGCCGCACCGGCGTAATGTATATTTTATAGCTCCCTCAGGTTATGAAATAGAGTTTGTTCAATACTTTTCGGATGATCCAAAACTGCGTAATTCAACCTAAAATCGGCAGTTAAACAACGTTTTAGGCGCCGAGAGTTTTCGCTTTAGCAAGGCATGAATTGAGGTAAATGGTTACTCCCTTTACGAAATTCATAACGCTGCTACAACGCGAATTATCAAGTCTAAAATGGTGTAGCGCCTCTTCTGAGAACGGAAGCCAATAGCATAATATATTTATATTATTCATGTAGTTAATTATTATTTTAGCAATTAACTGCTGTTTCTAGGTTCAAGTAACTAATAACCTTTTAAGGAGACCATTGATGAAAATACTGAGCTTTGCCGCGAGTAATAATGAAAATTCTATCAACCAAATACTGGCAAATTATGTGGCTAACTTGCACCCCACTGCACAAGTCGAAACGTTAGCCATCGATGATTACGAGATGCCCATTTTTAGTGATAAACGCGAACGGGAGTTGGGGCAACCTGATTTAGCTAAACAGTTTTTTGCAAAAATCGCTCAAGCAGATGCACTGGTTGTATCATTTGCCGAGCATAACGGCAGTTACAGTGCCGCCTACAAAAATTTATTTGATTGGACTTCACGTATCTCCCAACAGCTGTTTCAAAACAAGCCGACTATTTATTTATCGACTTCTCCAGGGGCTGGGGGTGCCGCTTCTGTATTGGCCGCAGCAACAAATTCAGCGCCACATTTTGCCGCCGATGTTAAAGCCAGTATTTCACTGCCTAGCTTTTACAAAAATTTCGATACTGATAACAATCAACTGCTTAACTTAGAAATCAAAGCGCAGCTTATCCAAGCCGTTGCCAAATTAGACCATTGAAATCACCGATTATTCACGGACAACTCAACCTACAACGCCCGACAATAGTGCACTATTGTCTGGCTCATTTAGCGATAAACAACAACGTTATTCACTTACCTCTCAACTCACCTAACAGCCTTCCATCATTAACTAATTGTATTTGTGACTCTTTATGGATACGGTTTTGGATATTATCATTACTCTTAAATACTCCATTTCCAGCGATAAGCTAACCACCAGGAGATATTATTTATAATTTTGAATATATTTTTCTATTAATATAGCCAACCACTATGTAACCAATCAGTTACACAAAGTGCCGTCACATCATATCTCTAGCGTTGCAAGGTGCACTAAAAGTCTTAGCAAGCCTTTAAACACACGCGTCAAGACATCATATCTCTATTTAAAGATCATATTATCAATGCTAAGATTTTATCAGCTTTTACTAAAACATAGACCACCAAACATCTAGGAGCTTGATCGAGAATAGCGATCGCATCGAGAACAAGACTATTTGAGGAAAAATTAGCGGTCATTTGAGGCGAATAGCGTGCTATTTAACGAAATTGAACGTTGATTTTAACCAAATAGGTTTGATCGCAGTCGATTAGTCTATTTTCGATCAGGCTCCAAGCACTAAGACGCCATGGGGAGGGCTCTTAAGCGAAGAGCAAGGTGGCAGGTAACTAGCGATGTCGTTTCACCTATTTATCCGGCTACTTTTTATAGCTCGATGAAAGAAATTAAAGTCATAATAATGCTTTGGAGATAAAAATGTCCTTCCTTAAAAAAACCCAACTAGGGGCGCTAATTACCGCTGTTTGCGCCACCAGCTCAGCTTTTGCCCAAGATGCTATCAGCTGGGAAAATGCCGACCTACACACTGCCACCTTAATCATGAGCGAACCTATGATGAAAGTGAATGGTGGTTACCACGAGTTGCTAGATGCCTATTACCTCAAACCCTTAATGACTAAAGATAAACTAGTAACAGCGCCGCTGGATGACATTTTGGATGAATTAAATGGCGAGATGTCATTTGATGGAAAAAAAGTCACTTATCGCATTAACGATAAAGTAGTCATAATGACGCTGGGATCAACAGATGCGTTGGTCAACGGTGAAAAGGTTACCTCCCCCATCGCTCCTAGCTTAATTGAAGAAGCCCTGTATGTGCCGTTTCGTTTTGTCTTTGAAGGTTTAGGCGCTAAGTATGCTTGGAACTCCAAAAGAAGCCTCGCAGAAATAACCATACTGCGTCCTGCTGGCAGTATTTATAAACCAAGTAAAGGCAATATATCGATTAAAACTATTCATAAACAAGCGGCTAACTGGTATGCCTCTGACGAGGCTAAATCGGTAGCTGAGGCAATGCTAGCCAACCAAAATAAAGATGGCGGCTGGTTCAAGCTGGGTAGTTCCAGTGATTTATCCGTCGCTTATAATCGTGATACCTTCCCCACTTATCGTCAAAAATCGACCATTGATAACGACGCTACCTTCCTGCAAATTGAAACCTTAGCCAAGGTAAACCAACATCACAGCGATGAACGTTACCAAAAGAGTATTATTCGCGGCGTCGAGTTTTTAATTAAAGGACAGTACAGCAGCGGTGGTTGGCCACAGTTTTTTCCTCAAACTCGCGGCTACCACAGCCACATAACCTTCAATGATAACGCGATTGCCAACACTTTAAGCATCTTAAGAGCAGTGGCAAACAATGAAGCGGAATTCCAATTCATTTCCGCTGATCTGGCCAAACGTGCAGAGTCTGCTATGCAAAAAGGGGTACGTTTTGTCTTAGACAATCAAGTGGTGGTCAATGGCAATAAAACCGGATGGTGCGCACAGTATAACGCAGAGACTTTAGCCTGCGAGCGCGGTCGCTCTTACGAGCTGGCATCAATCAGCGGTGATGAAAGCGTTAAAGTGATTAAATTTTTGATGAGTATTAATCAACCTTCTGCAGAGGTTATTGATGCCATTAACAGTGCTGTTGCTTTTCTTCAGTCACAGCAAATTATCGATAAAAAGATCTTAAACGTGAAAGATGACACCTTGCAGTTCGGCAAAAACCGCTTAGTGGTTGATAAAAAAGGCAGTGTCGTTTGGCCGCGTTTTATCGACATTGAAACACTAAAACCACTGTTCTCTAACCGCCAAGGTGATCGATTAGAAACCTATGAGCAGGTCAGTTATGAACGTCGAGTTAAATATAATTGGCTAGTGACCTCACCGAAAAAATTGTTGGCCAATGCCTACCCTGTGTGGCAGGCGAAGTACTCTGTAGATAACAACGTACTTGCCAAGTAAACCTGTTAATTATTAACACCCAGCTTTGGCGAGAGCCAAAGCTTTTATCCCTCTAGTTACACCCTCTCTTATGTTGCCACTTATTCCTTACTCCCTAGCCCTCCCCCTGTTTCACTTCAATAAGTAACAACAAATGTTATTTAGCAACAGCGACTCTGGTGGGATAAATGGTTTTAACATCCATGGTGTTTTTAGTACTGCCATCCGGCATCTGCATATCTCCGTGAATGTACCCACCGCGACTGCGATACTCGGGGATTAGCGCTGCTTGGCCCTGCTTGGCAGCGACTAAACTCAGTAGCGCCAGCGGCTCAACATCATCAAATCGACAGTAGACATGCTCTTCACTTGGGGTAAATAATCCCCGATTAGCGGATCGTTCAAATATATTTTCGCCGAGTTTTTCAGCCAGCGATAAATAGGCTGATTGGCCGCCAGCGCGATACATCTCCAATACCGCAAACAGCATTAATGTGCCGCTGTTGTCCGTGCTTAAATTGACTTGAGGTATTTTTCCTGACCAGTCACCTAGCTTATTGTGTTTAGCCATAGCACAGAGCGTAGGCCAAAGTTTTTTACTACCACTAACCACCCAGTTAGTTACATAGCTGAGAAAAACATGTGGCGGCAGTGGTCGGCGCATAAATTCTACATCTTTTTTGCCATAGTAACCCAAGCGTTTAATCTTGTGCCCAGTCAAATCTTTGCCATCGGCAAACATCGGTTTAATCTCATTAGTCGCTGCGTCATAAGCGTAGTACGCCCAAGCTTCCATGCCCTGAGTAGTCCAGTCTAATAACTGTTGACCATCACTACCAAGCTGGCGGGCTAATAAGGTTTGGGCCAAAGCGCAATCCCCATAAATCCCCTCGGGGCCATTGAGTGCTTCTTCATCCATTTTAAACAGCACCCATGCCTCTTTAGCGACCTCGCCATACTCTTCACCAAACTGTCGTTGCGCCCTATCTCCCCAAAATGAAAAAGTAAATTCTGGATGACTTTCATCGGTGGGTGCATCGCCAAGCTTTGTCGGCCGATTGTACTGATAACAGCCCAGCTTAGTCTCAGGATGACGGCTGTTCACGTATTGGCTCATTAAAAACTGTGCCCAATTAAGCGCTTTTTTGTCACCATCTAGCTTGTAAAGCATCCCGGCACTGTAAGTCAGATCGTTACCTATATTGACAAAAGATAGACCTTTCATTTCCCGCAGCGGCTCTAAATCGGTATTTTTTGCTTTGTCCCAAAAAGTATCACTGTCAAAACTCAGCCCGTAATCACCGTGGCGAGACATTTCTAAATTATCCCAATCCTTCACGTGTGTATGCCAAATAGCTTTAATCAACTTAGTGGTCGCCGGCGCATTAGTTTTATACATAAGTTCATAATAAGGGCAGTGATGCTTGAGCTCATGCACCTTATTTTTATTTTCAGGGCCCACCGCTTGCAGTGTTTTTAAATCGAGAAAAGCGTGCCCACCCCAACAAATCAAACCACTACTATCGGCATGATCAAAGTGCCAGGCAATGGCATCCATCGCGGCCCGCTCATATTTATCATCTCCGGTCAGCGCACTTAAACCGACAAAGAAGCGAAACATATTTTGTTGGCTGGCAATATTGGACAACTGCCACTGCGTACCGTCGGTATTTTTCCAGGTCACAGCATTACCGGTAAAGCTATCACAACCATCAAAAAATAGTGGCGTGCCATGGTAGGGATCACGATGATGTTCCAGCAAAGTATCGGCGTATTGGATGAGGTACGAGAGTATGTTGTTCATGGCAGCCTGAATTTACAAAAGAGAACAGTTTAGGTTATTTATTACTCACTTACAGTAATGAATGAAGATTAGAATCAAATAGTTGAGATCAAATTTAGCGAGGCTAATAAATTAGTTTTTACTTTAACTGTTTGTAAATCAATTCAGGTTACTTGTGCTGCGTTAAACCTTTTATAGTTCACACTCTCACGGCCAATCAGCATAGCCAAACGATAAGTTTTGCTGTTGCTCTGCCTGCGGCTTCTTGCTCATTTTTCTAAAGGCTGCGGGGGTCACACCGCTATAACGTTTAAAGTAGTGACTGAAGGTGGTGGAGTCTGTAAAACCTAAGTCGTGGGCCAGTTGCTGTATGCTATTACCCGAGCGCTCCAAACGTAATTTTGCCTCAAATATCGCCCGTTCCTGAATTAACTGACTGGGTGTTTTAGACAGTGTTCTGGTACATATCGCATGCAAGCGATCATGGCTCAAGCGTAGCGCTTGAGCATAGCGACTCACCGGCCAGCGCTGACGATAATGCACTTCGACTAACTGCCGAAAACTTTGTAAAACCGTAGTACTCTCGCCATATCCTCGCTCTTGAGACTCCCGGCTACCCGTCAGTCGCCATAGCCCCATCAGCATCAATCTAAAATACGCGCCGACCGCCATGCGCGATCCGCGTTCTGGATCGTAAATTTCGTTCATCAAACCATCGGATAAATTGTACAGCTCTTCGATAAAGCTCTGCTGCGCATCGTGGGCATATATTTCCCGCTCTGAAAACTCGCGCAACAATACCGATTCGGCCCCAGAACCTAAGGCTTCAATCAATAAATCATTGGATGCGCCCAGCAAATAACCGGCACTGCCCGCCCCCATAGAGATAGAAAAATCATCGGTGACAGGAATATAGGCGATGGCGCTAGGCTGCATCTCAATTAACTGATTAGCCACACTTAGTTGTGCCTTGCCCGAAGTTAAGAAAAACAGGTGAAAAAAACCGGTATAAATGCCGCGCTTTGGAGCGAATTGTCTTTGCGACAACGTTGCCTCCAATAACTCACAGCGCGCATGCACATGGATATTTACTGAAATACTGGTGGTCATAACCTCAAAACCCATCGAAAAACAGCCTTATTTATAACCAAAAAACCAAATAATTACAACTATAGACCAAATTATGACATTTACTTAAATGACACTCTCATCAATAATGGACAAATAATAAATATAAATAGCGGCTTGGTTTCTTAATAGCCGCTGTAAAATCGATCAGGTACTTGTTATGTCAAATCAAGACTGGGTGGAACACAAACCAAAAAGCCCTCTTTCGAATGCACCTTTCGCCTGCGCAAAAAAAACGCAAGAACTAGCCGTTAACGCGGTTAATTTAGCCGCAGCTGCATTCCCTGCCTGGTCCATGGTCAGTCCTGAAAATCGCCAAGCACTGCTGTTAGCTGCCGCTGATAATTTAGATAAACGCAGTGCCGAGCTTAAAGAAATAGCCGCTGCGGAAGTGGGTTCAAAAGAGAATTGGCTGGAAATCAACATCCAGACCTCGCTTAAATTATTGCGCTACGCCGCCAGTTTAACCACCAGCATCACCGGTGAAACCTTACCCACCGATAGCTTGGGTAAAATATCCATGACAGTGCGCCAACCGGTCGGGGTCTGTTTGGGCATGGCCTCTTGGAACGCACCTATTTTACTGGCAATTCGCGCCATCGCGGTGCCGTTAGCTTGCGGTAATACCGTGGTACTCAAAGCCTCTGAACTCTGCCCACAGACGCACCAATTAATTGGTGAAATTCTCTGTGAAGCGGGGTTTGCAGAGCACGTTATACAAGTAGTGACCAACCTTCCCGATGAAGCCAATGACGTAGTGGAAGCATTAGTCGGCCACCGCGCTGTACGCCGTGTAAACTTCACCGGCTCTACCCGTGTCGGTCGAGTAATTGCACAATTGTCGGCGAAGTATCTAAAGCCTTGTCTGCTTGAACTCAGTGGTAAATCGCCTTTTATCGTGCTCGATGATGCCAACTTAGAAGCGGCAGTTGATGCCGCTCTTTACGGCGCCTTCATGAATCAAGGGCAGCTCTGTATGTCCACGGAAAAGATCATCTTACAAGATGCCATCGCCGCATCTTTTATTATTAGTTTTGTCGCTAAAGCTCGCCTATTAACCAGTAATGTGACCGCTGATACCCAAGCGAAACTCGGCCCGCTGATCAACATAGAATCGGGGCAACGCATCCAATCGATCATCGATGACGCCGTTGAAAAAGGTGCAACAATACTCTGTGGCGGACAGGTAAACGGGCTGTTTTTGGATGCCACTATTATCGATAATATCACCCCATCGATGCGTATTTATAGCGAGGAATGTTTTGCCCCTATCGCGCAAATCATCCGCTGTAGTACCGATGAAGACGCCCTGACCTTAGCCAATGATAGCGACTACGGTTTGTCTGCGGCGGTGTTTAGCCAAGATACCAACCGTGCGCTCAATATTGCTAGGCGCATTGAGTCCGGTATCTGCCATATTAATTCAACCACCATCGCCGATGAAGCCCAGGCGCCCTTTGGCGGTATGAAGGCCAGTGGCTATGGCCGCTTTGGCAGTAAAGCGGCGATCGATGAGTTCACTGAACTGCGTTGGATCACCATCTCAGAACCTAGCAGTGCATCCCCACCCCTTTAACACCTCTTACCTTTCAATAATAAAATCTAACGTCGACTGACGGAAGAACAATAGGAGCTTGAACATGAAACACGCTAAAAATAATCAAAACGGCATTTCAAGACGTCAATTTACACTTTCTGCATTAGCAGGAACTGCTTTATTTGCATCAAACCCCTCTTTTGCTGAGAGCAAAACGGACCAGATAATTCGTATTGGTTTTATCAGCCCACGTACTGGTCCCCTGGCAGGCTTTGGCAAAACGGATCCCTATGTTCTATCACAGGCACGTGAAGCATTGAAAAACGGCCTGACCATTAAAAATGTCAACTATAGCGTTGAGATACTCGATCGCGATACACAATCAGACCCATCACGTGCGGCGCAATTGGCCAAAGACTTAATCAATAACGAGCAAGTAGATTTGATGCTGGCAGTATCGACGCCTGAAACCATCAACCCGGTGTCAGATGCTTGTGAAGCGGCAGGTATTCCCTGCATCTCCACGGTAATGCCATGGGAAGCTTGGTACTTTGGTCGCGGTGCCAAGCCCGGTGAGCCCTCGCCTTTTAAGTGGACTTTCCACTTTGGCTTTGGTGTCGAGGAGTTTTATCAAGCTTACATCTCCCAGTGGGCGCTGCTTGAAACCAATAAAAAAGTAGGCGTTATGTATCCCAACGATGCTGATGGCAATGCTATACGTCGTGCCTTAATCCCGAAATTGGAAGCCGCCGGTTACAGTATTGTTGATCCGGGCCCGTATGAAACTGGCACCACTGATTACACCTCACAGATCGCACTCTTTAAGCGCGAGGGCGTAGAGATTTTTAACTCCTTCCCGATTCCCCCTGATTTTGCCGCATTCTGGCGTCAGGCAGCTCAGCAGGGATTGACTCGTCAAATTAAGATTTGTCAGATCGCCAAAACCGGTTTATTCCCCTCTGATATCGAGGCTCTCGGTGGTCTTGGCAACAACATTGGCAGCGCCGCATACTGGCACAAAGCCTTCCCTTATCGCTCTCCGCTTACCGGTCAAAATGGGGTGGAACTCTGCGATGGCTACGAGGCAGCAACCGGCAAACAGTGGACGCAACAGCTAGGTGCCAGCTTGTCACTGATTGATGCGGGCATTGAAGCATTGCGTATGTTAAGTGATCCAAAAGATAAAGCGGCACTTGCCGCGGCGATTGGTCACTTGAAGACCACCACCATCGGTGGACCACTGGACTTCACTAGCGGACCAGTACCCAACGTGGCTTTCGGTCCTATCATCGGCACTCAGTGGATTAAATCGGAAGAAGGCCCGCACCAGTTTGATTATGTGATCACTGAAAACACCACCGATAAAAATGTACCTGTTCAACGCAAACTAGCTCTTTACAACTCATAGAGAGAACAAAGTATCGGGTATCGGGTATCGGGTA
>JABSRB010000003.1 GCA_013215375.1 Oceanospirillaceae bacterium
CGTAAGTCGTAAGTCGTAATTCGTAAGTCGTAAGTCGTAAGTCGTAAGTCGTAAGTCGTAAGTCGTAAGTCGTAAGTCGTAAGTTAAAGACTGAAGACAGCCCTTTTAATGCTGAAAAAAGTCGTCATCTAAGATCTCTGGGTAGCCAAAGAGTGCCGGGGAGCCGCCAGTGTGTAAAAATACAATATTCTGATCTTTCGTATATTTTTTAGTTTTTACTAAATCAATTAAGCAGGCCATCGCCTTACCGGTATAAGTTGGGTCAAGTAATATGCCCTCAGTCTGGGCGAGTAAATCAATGGCTTCTAAGGCGGGTTGATTTAACTGACCGTAACCAGGGGCGAGCATTTCATCATCTACCCAGATATCTTTGTCGTCAATGATGCCTTTAAAGCCAATCATTTGTGCGACTTGATGGGCTTTGTTTAGCACCCTTTGTGCTTGAGCTTTACGCTCTCGTCTTATGCATACTCCCAACACGGGTATATCAAACCCCAGTGCGCGAATCCCACAGAGCATGCCTGCATGGGTGGATGCACTACCTGTGGGCAAGATAATGGCGTCAGCTTTAAAAGATAACTTTTTACATTGTTGCAATAACTCAGCGGCACAATCTACATAGCCTAAGCTACCGTAGGGGGTGTAGTTTTCAGACAGGGGGATAACATAAGGCTTTTTTCCCTGTTTGCGCAGTTTATCAGCGAGCTCAAACAGTTTGTTATCTGCGCCGTCTTCGTCTTCGCCATCTTCGAAGTAGTGTATTTTAGCGCCCATTAAAGCAATTAAAAAAGGATTGCCCGACTGGTAGTATTCGGTTTTTCTACCGCTGACTCGGTGTTCTAATAATACTTCTACATCGAGGCCTAATTTGCGGGCGGCGGCAACACTCATACGTACATGATTTGATTGGATAGCACCCGTGGTTAATATAGTATCAGCGCCTTGGGCGATAGCGTGTCCTAGATAATATTCTAGTTGCCTCGCCTTGTTGCCGCCTAGCGCTAAGCCAGTGCAATCATCGCGTTTTATCCAAATGTTGGGCCCATTTAAGCATTTACTTAAATTAGGTAATAGCTCAAGTACTGTTGGTAGTTGCGCTAAACTGGCTTTGGCAAAATTGTCCGTAAACATGAAATCTCCATAAAACCTTACTGGTTAAACAACATAAATAAACCACTAGATACTAAAATTATCAGTACTAGACGTTGGAAAAACTGCTGCGATATTTTTCGGGATATGTGGTGTCCTACATAAGTTCCCAGCAGTGCAAATGGCAGCAGTAGTAAAGCATTTTTCCAAGTGCTTAGATCAATACCTACCAACAGCCATTGGCAGATTAGTGCTGCAAAATACGAGAATATAAAAAAACCTGACATCAGAGCGCGTACTAGGTCTTTCTCCAGCCTTTGGCTGCTCAAATAGAGCATTACCAAAGGGCCTGGCATAGCGAGACTCGTCGCCATCGCGCCGGCAATCATTCCCACTAGCGAGATCATAAAGGGGCTTGCTGCGCTTTGTGGGCCTATATTGCTCACTGGCTGTTTTGCCTGGTAAATATGGTACAAACTTAGACCACTTAGACTGATTAATAGAATTGCAATCAATGTCTTTAACAAACTAAGGTCTATACTTAAGTACACCCAAATTCCCACTGGGAAACCCAAGAGAGAACTATAGATGAGTGGCTTTAATAACGCCCCAGTATTGCGTAATTTAAGTTTTGGGTAGTGGGCTAAACTCATCAAGAAAGTCAGGATAATGACCAACTGAATAGCTTGGGCAGAATCAAACAACACCACAAACGCGGCTACGGCGATTAGACCAAATCCAAAACCTAGTGCAGATTGTACGGTGGCGGCAATAAAAGTGACGAAACATAAAAGAGGCCAGAGCATGCTAATACCAAAAAATTGTTAGGAGGCTTTTTCCAGCCATTTTAGTATCTATCAGTACATTATTAATTTCAAATGACTAAATGAGAGGTCTGCATAAGCAAATATTATGCTATCTTTAAAAGGTGAAAAAATGGTTAAGAATCAAGGATGAAAATGAATTTACGACAACTGGAAGCGTTTAGGGCTGTTATGTTGACGGGCTCGGCGACCCTCGCGGCAAAAATGATATTTATTAGCCAGCCGGCAGTGAGTCGTCTGCTCAGTGATTTAGAGTACACTTTGGGCTTTAAGCTGTTTATCAGGAAGCCTAATAAACTAGTTCCGACCAGTGAGGCGCATGCACTATTCTCAGAAGTAGAGCGCTCTTTTATTGGCTTGTCTCAAATAGAGATCGCGGCTAAGGCGATTAAAAACCACCAGCAAGGCTGTTTGCGTATTGTGGTGACGCCAATAGTGGTAGACAGCTTTATGCCGGATTTACTGCGTAATTTTTTGGCTGATCATCCGCAAATAAAAATTGAATTAGAGGTGGCTCCTAAAATAAAAGCATCAAAATTATTGCGTAGCAATCAAATTGATTTCGCCATATTGCCTCTTCCCAACGCGAATGAAGAGGGCTTTGTCTGTCAGGTATTTGCCCAGCATGCAGCAGTCTGTGTGATGCCCCGGGATCACCCGCTGGCCGCAAAAAAACAGATTAATATTACTGATTTAAATCGGCAGCAGTTTCTTTGTTTATCTGTCGGCAGCCCTTTTAGGACTTATATTGATGGTTTGTTTTTGCAACATAATGTTGAGCCCAAGGTGATGGTAGAGACAAGGCATCAGCACACTATATACGAACTGGTGAAGAGGGGGATTGGAATCTCGATATTAGATCCGTTAGTTGTTGATGAGGCTGATGAGAGTATTGTTGTCAGAGCGATAACCCCTGAAATAAATTGGCAGTATGCGCTAGTGCACTTAGAAGATAGGCCTTTATCGCTTTTAGGTCAGGCCTTTAGCAGCGAGCTGACAAAATATTTCTCAAGTTCTAATTCAACAGTGCCCGCATCATAGGGTGATCTGCATCTAACAGCCCCTCAATAATATTAAAGTGGTGTTTTTCTGGTTCCTGTATTGCCTGAGTTTTAATGGCAAAACTTTTCCACATTTGAGCGAGTAGTAAATTTTGGCGTTTAAACTCCGGACGCTCATCACCACCCACCCAGCAAGTTAACGAGCTTGTACCCTTAGGCATGTTTAACGCAGGGCTCAATGCAGATGCGGCGGCCATATCTAGCTGAAGCTTTTGATTTAGCGCTGTGTTTAACAGTACACGTAAATCATGTACCCCTGAAATAGAAAGTGTATTTACAATGCGTGCAAAGGTCGCATCACTCAGCGGGGTGTTTTGGCAAAGCATACTCGTCACAAGATGCCCACCGGCGGAGTGACCACAGAGGCGAATTTCACCGGTTACTTGCTGTGCAGCGCACTCAATGGCGGTCGCTATTTCCTGCACAATATTCCCAATGCTCGCTTGTGGACACAAAGTATAAGAGGGGATAGCGAAGGCGTAGCCCGACGCTAAAGCACCGCGAGCTAAATGTGACCAGTAATCTTTGTCAAACATCATCCAATAGCCACCGTGCACAAACACGATAAGTCCTTTGGCGGGAGAAGCCGGTAAAAATAGATCCAGAGTATTTCGTTCACTTTGGGCATATTGCAAAGTAATAAAGGTTTCGCCAGTGCTGCTTAATTGCGCTTTAAATTGAGCTGCTAGGGTAGACCAGCGCGACAAATATTGATCGCCAGCGGTTATATAATTTGCATTGCTATAAGCATCGTCCCAATCATGTATTGGGTAATCTCGCTCATTTATCATATATGTCATTGTAAATTACCTGTTTGCCGTTTTGGCGCGCTTTAGCATTAACGACGATGAAGTGTCTTGCGTGATTTTTATCTAGATGTCTTGGGCTTTATAACCGAATGAGTGTGCTTAAATCTAAATTCGGCAGTTGAATCACGAAAGTAAGCACAAGCTCTTGATGCACCTAGTAAACCAGAAAATATTTTTATCACCAATAAGGTGACCACAAAATTTTCTGATTTCCTATGCACACCAATATCTTGCACTCCTTTTTCGCGCTCAATCGCCGAATCTAGGTTAAACAGCAGTACAACCAGTAAAAATATCATCCCAATCAGTTGCTGCTGGCTATGTTTTAGCTTGCTCGAGTGTCATAGTGCATCCTCTAGATTGATAGCATCCTGACACAGCCATTCGCAGAATTCTAGTTTAACTAACATATATCAATTACCCTTGAAATCAGACCTAAGTCTAGGCAGACTGATAGGCTAAGCTATTGCATTAAATGATAGTTTTTAGATTTAGCCAATATTTGTGACTGCATCAAAGAGGCACCTGTGAGAGAGCTTAAAAATACAGCGATAGAGAAACAAAAACTAAGAGTGTGGTTGCGAATATTAAAAATCACTCGCTCTATTGAGGCGGAATTGCGTGATAACTTACGTATCGAATACGGCTCAACGCTACCTAGATTTGACGTATTAGCTGCCTTGTATCGTGATTCTCAAGGGTTGCGGATGAGTCAGCTATCTTCGGTGCTCAAAGTATCTAACGGTAATATCACCGGTATCATAGAGCGGCACGTTAAAGATAATTTGGTGGAGCGGGTGCCTGTTGGGGGGGATAAACGCGCCATGATAGTGCGGCTCACTGATGAGGGTGAAACACATTTTTTGGATATGGCACAGTCTCACTCTAGATGGTTAGATTCACTGCTCAATGATATAGACGCAGATGACGCTGCATTGTTAATAGGCTTACTGTCAAAGGTGGATGTTATAAAAGGAGAGTTAGAAGGGCAATAATGCGTATCAACATCATTGAAATGGCTAATAACTATAAAATAAAAATTAGAGGTGTAGCGTGACAGAGTTAACTCGGCTTTTTGCAAAGACAAAAAAGGCATTTGATTTACCAGAGGGAGTTATATATTTAGATGGCAACTCTTTGGGTCCAATGAGTTATGCATCTAGAGCTAGGCTGGTGGATGAAATGGATAACCAGTGGTCTAAAAAGCTAATTAGTGGTTGGAACGAATCTGGCTGGTACCATTTGTCACAGACGGTAGGCGATAAAATTGCCCATTTAATAGGTGCTAGTAAAGGGACTGTCACTGCAGTAGACAGTACCAGCATTAATATTTACAAAGTGTTAAATGCCGCACTAGAGATGAACAGCGATAGGCGGGTGATACTTTCTGATAGTGGTAATTTCCCGACGGACTTGTATGTAGCACAGGGGATTATCGCGCATTTAAATAAAACAGCAGCGCAGCCATTTAGCCTCAAAGTTGTCAGCCCAGAGCAAGTATTGGCGGCAATCGATGAAAACGTCGCCGTAGTGATGATCACCCAGGTAGATTATTGTACCGGACGGATACATCCCGTTGCGAAAATAGTCGAAAAAGCACAGCAACTAGGGGCTAAAACTATTCTGGATTTGTGCCACAGCGCCGGTGCTTTGGATGTGAAAATAGAGGAATTAGCCGTTGATTTTGCCATCGGCTGCGGTTACAAATATTTCAATGGTGGCCCCGGTGCGCCAGCATTTGTCTATGTGCGCCAAGCGCTACTGGATGAAATTGAGCCAGTGTTATGTGGATGGATGGGACATCAGAGCCCGTTTAGTTTTGATGGACAGTACCAGCCTGCAGCGGGTATCAACAAAATGCGGGTGGGTACTCCTTCCGTATTGGGTCTTGCCAGCTTGGATGCTGCGCTAGATGTATGGCAGGGCATAAGCTTAGCGCAAGTACGTGTCCGCTCAATAGAACTCTCCAAGTTGTTCATTGAAGAAATAGCAAAAAGAGCCCCAGAGTTAGAGCTAGCCTCGCCCACTGATCCACAACAACGAGGTTCCCAAGTAAGCTATCGCTTTGATGAAGGTTACGCGCTGGTACAAGCCTTAATAGCCCAAGGCGTAGTCGGCGATTTTAGAATGCCTAATATTGTGCGTTTTGGTATCACGCCTTTGTATTTAGATGAAGCGGATATAATAGCCGCTGCCAATAAAATAGCTGATGTTTTAGCGCAGAGATTATGGGATCAGCCGCAGTTTAAAGTGCGTCATGCTGTGACTTAAACGCATTATTATAAGTGCATAACATAAATAGCCAATGAGTTGACAGCCTTCTAAGTGACGCTTAGTAGTCCATCTAAAGATGTTATTCCCTCTTGAATGGTCGCTGGCTGGTATTTGTTTGCTGTTTTAGATTAATTTAGCGATCAATAGCCAAATCAGTGGTTAAGTCAGGTTGCTTTAGTGGTGGTGTTTCGAGGTGAATTTAAGCGGCTGCATGGGTTAGTGATGTAAAGAGGGGTTTTATGTCGGTATGCGCTAAAGCCCTTTTATAATTTCAGGTATAACATTAGGAAAATCATGAATAATCCAACTATCCCAGTATTTTCCAGTATTTCCTTAAGTCATTTTGAGCTCTATGTTAATGATGTATCGAGCATGCAAGCCTTCTATACTCTAGTCCTTGGATTTGTAGTGACGGATAGAGGTGCTGGTGGTAGTGGTATGGTGTTTTTAAGCAGAAGTGTTAATGAGCATCATCAGTTGGTGTTAACACCTAGACAATCAGAAATTGTCAGTAACAGCCCAATTGATCATATAGCCTTTCGTGTTAATAACATTGATGACTTAAGAATATTTTATCAAGGGTTAGTTTCTCATACGATAAAATGTCAAACAGTTTCCCACGGTACTACTTTTTCTATATATTTTGTTGATCCAGAAAATAATCGACTTGAGCTGTTTACCGACACGCCATGGCATGTCAATCAGCCGTGTAGGTTCGAGGTTGACTTTGCTCTAGGAAATGAAGAGCTGCTAGCGTTTACGCACCAGAAAATTAAGGGCCTGCCTGGGTTCGTTGAAGTGGGTGGCTGGAAAGAGTCCCATATTATCCAAGTTAATGTCGGCCGTGATCAATAAATTTCTGTTAATTGACGCCTTGTCTATAACAACACTAAACGAAATTTTCTCAAACTGATGCGGGAATACGATAAGTAGTGTCAGTAAGCCTTGGAGTGCCCAAGACTGTCTTGGTTGCCTCTTTCATCCATTAAAAATTCCCGGGGAAAGCCCTCTCGCGTCGCACACCTTCACTTACGGATGCGGGGTATTCCTAGTGACTTTTGGTTCTTACAAGTTGAGTCCCAAGGGGCGGGGAATTATGCTCTTGATGATTTAGGCTCCGCCTTATTCATCTCTATTAAATGGATCTTAATTTTAACAGGAGAAAAATATGAAAAAATTTTTGACTACAATGATATTGGCGCTTCTGGCTGTGCCTTTAAGTATATTAGCAGCGGGGCTGATGTCAGAGTCACCTTCCAATGCAGAGGTATACTTTATTTACCCGGCAGAGGGGCAAACGGTGCAGGGCAAGGTTAAAATTGTTTTTGGACTAAAAAACATGGGGGTTGCGCCAGCGGGTACCGATCGGAAAAATACTGGGCACCATCATCTATTAATTGATCAGGAGGCCCTTCCTGATTTGGCTAAGTCTTTGCCTTCGACAGACCAAATTAAACATTTCGGCGGTGGGCAAACAGAAACTGAAATCGAACTCTCTCCAGGCAAGCATACCTTGCAGCTTGTTCTCGGTAATTTTGTGCACATTCCTCATAACAAACCGGTCATGAGTAAAAAGATAACCATTACTGTAGAGTAAATTATCAAGATGATAGATATGGCCTCATGCTTGCAGTTTTTATGGGGGCTATATCTATCCCATCAATCCTAGATTGATATTGTTGGCGTTGATACGTTAATCTACCCCCACTGAGATATGCTGTTTTGTCAGTTTGACTTTACACTTCGGATATCATTGGTCTTATATAATCTCCTTCCATTTTACAAGCTGCGCTGGATACTTATTATGAAGTTAATACCACTAGTATTTTTGCTGTCTTTTTCACTTAATTTACAAGCTTCCTGTGTGATTTTATTACACGGTTTGGCCAGAGCACCTAGCTCAATGCAGGTGATGGAAAAAGCGCTGAGAAAAGAGGGATTCTTAGTGGTAAACGAAGGGTATCCATCCAGAGAATTTGCCATTGAACGTTTGGCGGGTTTAGCTATTAACCCCGCGCTTGAAAAATGTCCTGTGGGCATGGAGGTCAATTTTGTCACTCATTCTTTAGGTGGAATATTAGTGCGTCAATATTTAAGTACGCAGCCAATCGCTAATTTAAACCGGGTAGTGATGCTTGGCCCGCCCAACAAAGGCAGTGAGGTGGTTGATAAACTCAAGGACATCCCTGGCTTTCATTTTATCAATGGGGATGCTGGTATGCAGCTAGGTACTGGTGAGCAAAGTATTGTAAGTACTTTGGGTAAAGCGCACTTTGATTTAGGTATTATTGCCGGCACCAGTAGCGTCAACTGGATTTTATCATCCCTTATCCCAAACTCAGATGATGGCAAGGTCTCTATTGAAAGCACCAAGCTAGCGGGTATGAATGACCATATAGAAATGTCTGTTACTCACCCCTTCATGATGAAAAATAAAAAGGTAATCGCTCAAGTTGTGCATTATTTAACAACGGGCAGTTTTGAGCGAGAGTAAAACTATAAGACAAAGTTTAACTTTTAGCTTAGCTACAAAATACCTAATAAAATAACACCATTAAAATATACATCAATATTCATACATACGGGTGTTGGTATATTGTTGAGAGATCTGTGCAGAATATAGCGCTGTTAATTCTGAAAACTCCATCTAATGACAAAGGGATCTGAACATGAAAATGCGTTACATTGGTACCACTGATATAGAAGCTTCGGTTGTTTCCCTAGGAGCTTGGGCTATAGGTGGAGGTCCCTGGTGGGGAGCGTCGGATACTGCAGAGTCAATTGGGGCGATTCACGCGGCTTTAGATGCCGGTATTAACATGATAGATACAGCGCCTGCTTACGGATTAGGGCGTAGTGAGGAAGTGATTGCAAAGGCGTTGGCGGGTAGGCGCGATAAAGTCATTATTGCGACTAAGTGCGGCATTTGGTGGCAGGATAAACGCGATGTTATTGCGTTTGAAGTCGAGGGGGAAACGGCCTATAAATCGTTGTCTCCAGAGACTATTCGCCAGGAAATAGAGATGAGTCTTAGGCGATTAAATACCGATTATATCGATCTTTACCAAACACATTGGCCGGTGACTAAAGAAGGGTCTTATCTGATAGAAGATACCATGGCTTGTCTGCTTGAACTCAAGTCACAAGGTAAGATAAGAGCGATAGGGGCGTCTAACGTGTCAATAGCAGAAATCGAAGCGTATCAAGCTGTTGGAGTATTAGATACGTTGCAGCCTAGATATAGCATGCTTGATAGAAGCATTGAACAAGAGTTGCTGCCATTTTGTATCAAAAACACCATCAGTACTTTGGCTTATTCGCCACTAGAGCAAGGGTTGTTAACCGGAAAGTTCGGTATGGATTATTCACTGGATAAAGACAATACACGTAATGGTCGACCTTGGTTTCGCCCAGAGAATCGTCACAAAGTATTACAGATGTTAAGCCAGTGGCAAGATTTAACGCAGCAATACCATTGCACCTTGAGTCAGCTGGTGATTGCCTGGACGATAGCACAAGAGGGGGTGACTTTTGTGCTCTGTGGCGCGCGTAGAGCAGAGCATGCCATCGCTAATGCAAAAGCGGGGGATCTCACTCTAAGTGAAGAAGACATGCAGCGAATGAGGACAGATGTGCTACTTTTAGGTGAGCCGGTTTAAGATTATTTGCTGTTAATAAATATGACGCTAACATCTCTTTGAAGCTGCTTAATTGAAAAACTATTAACAAGATGGGAGATTCATATGAGTGTTGAAGCTTGGTTAGCATTTGTGCTGGTTTGGTTATTAGCAAGCATTCCATTGGGGCCTAATGCGCTTAATTGTATCTCGATATCGGTGGCGCAAGGGTTTAAGAGGTCCCTATTTTGTGTGTTGGGCATCTTGTTGGCAGCGCTCGTTTTTATCGCCGCTGTTTCCAGTGGTTTATCGGCGATGTTAATTGCCCACGAGCAAGCTTTTGTAATGGTCAAAATGTTAGGTGCCGTTTATTTGCTATGGCTTGGTATTAACATGTTTCGGCAAAGCCATAGACCATTAACAATCAAGGGAAAGAGTGCTCAACGTCCGTTTATTATTGCCAGAAATAGCTTTTTTATCTCTATATCCAACCCTAAGGCGGTATTGTCTTACGGTGCTGTTTTTAGCCAGTTTATCGATCAAGGTCAACCTATTCAAAGCCAATTAATGGTGCTTGTGCCCACAGCGCTGGTGATAGTTGGGGTGGTATATTTGGCATACTGCTGGCTTGGATTGGGGGTGGAGCGTTTCCTCAGTAAAAAACGAAGAGTAACGCTGTTTAATAAAGGCATAGGTACTGCTTATATTGCTGGTGGAGCTGCTATTTTAGGCTATGAATCGATCAAAAACTGATGGCTATTGCTGTTAGAAAAATGGATTTTTTATCCTATTCAGGGAAATAAAAGGAGCAGGGTATGACAAGTAATAAAAAGGTACTGCTGGTGGGTTGGAACCCGGATGTGGTGGATTACAGTAAATGGCCGGGTTTAACGGTGCAAAAATTGCGTGCCGGGCTTGAGGGAGATAAAGATAAATTAATTGGGCTGGGTTACGCTGCAAGTTTTGGTTTAATAGATGCTCTGGAAACCGCTCCCGATGCGGTTAAGGCGATACTCTTAGCGCAGAGTTATGACTGTATTCTCATAGGAGCGGGCGTGCGTACTGTAGAAGACTACGTACTTTTATTTGAAACATTGATCAACGTTGTGCATCAATATGCACCGACGGCAAAAATATGTTTTAACACTGGCCCCTTCGATTCTGTGGATGCCGTGCAACGATGGATTTAATACGCGTTATCCTGTTGTTTCTCAAAGTTTAATTTATTCACAGTACGATCATAAAAATATCAGTGTCATTATTATCACTGATATTATAGGAGTAACCCAAGCTATAGGTGTATTGGCGAAAACTCTGTTTGAGAGTGCGGCCAATGTTTGTGGGTTGGCTCCTTATGCCAGTGAAGATAAAGCGTTTTTAGACAACCCAGCAGCTAATGCTGTATTTCTAACAGATAGTAGCTACAGAGCATGTATCACCTTGTGCAAAAGGCTATTGCCCCAAAATCAACAAAGGTGAGATTGCTTGACCTATAGTGCTGGTGCTTCAGCGGGTATAAGGCTCTGGAATATAACGCTCATAAAATACAGCACTTGATTGGCTTTTATCCCGGCCAAATAAGGCATCACTTTGAAATTGTTCCCGATTGCCCAGTGATATTGATTGTTCCCTGTAGCTGAGCGCATTTTGATTTACCCCGGATCATTAATTCATTGGTGAAATTAGACCAAGTCTGTTGTGTTTAAACAAATTATCCACATGGATTTATGAATCGACTCCCACGAAATTATGAGGCGCTAGTGGCGGCTTCAATTAATCTGTTAATTAACAAAGTGCATCTTTTAGAAGATGTTTCGACACAGCGTCATTTACGACAATGGAATGATCTGGTGTAAGATACGAACAATAATCGCTCTGAACTTGTCCATAAGCTGATAGCCAAAAACTGGAAGGTGGGTAACCCTGAGATTGTTTATGTGTTTTTTGCTTCAAAAGGTTATTAGTTGGGAGGTTTTGAGTCAGATATTTAAGCGCAGAATAAGCGGTGATTTATTATATTAGTGAAATTAATCTAATGATATGTGAAACTTAGCAAAAATTATTTATGAGTATGTATGCATTATGTCCAGCAGTAAAATGACAGTAGAGCGTCTTCGTGAAATTTATGGTAATCCTCACCCCTCCGTTGCAGCAAAAGTAATAGATCATTTAGATGAATATTGTCGTGAGTTTATCGAAAATTCGCCATTTTTTGTATTCGCAACCTCTGACGGTACTAAGCTTGATGCTTCGCCTAAGGGGGATCCTAGTGGTTTTGTAATCGTTGAGGATGAGCATCATTTAATAATACCGGATAGGGTGGGTAATAATCGGATCGATGGTTTAATCAATATTGTCATGCATCCCAATGTCGCGATGATTTTTTTAATACCGACAGTCAATGAGACTATGAGAGTGAACGGTGTTGCTGAAATCATTGAGGATCCAGCTATTTGCGAAAAATATAAATTAGGCAAACGTACCCCCAAAACCGTCATTAGAGTGAGAGTCGAGGAAGCGTTTATCCACTGTGGTGTGGCGCCGCACAAAGGCGGGTTATGGGAGCCAAAAACATGGCCCCAAAATAGGCCTATTGCATCACTTGGTGAAATATTTAAGGCACATACTAGTGCCTAGTCGTTGACCAGATGGGTTGTTTTTAAAGTAATTCACTAATAGCAGTTGTCTAGAATTCGCTGCTCGGGTTTTATTCTTAAATAGACCCATATAAAGTTCGGTAATTCATTAGTTGAACAGCGCTGTTTAGCGCTGTTATAAGTCACGCTCCCCTTCGTTTCATCGCTAAAAATAAAACAATTATATTCATCATTGCTTTGGCTGAGTAATAAACGCCAAGCATTGATCAATGTTTTCGCAGTAACAGTTATCTTTGTCACTAAACAATACCTTGCTGGTTTGTAGTGCTGGCTGCCATAGGTGCTTATCGATTCTCTGTAGACTAGTATTTTTTGTTTTTGACTCCTCGACTCAATATCTTCTTTCTTTCTTTCTTTCTTTGCTTGCGCAGTACCTTCTCGGTTGTGCTGTTACGTAAGCAAGTATCCTCAGAAATTCCAAAATTTAATTTCGTGTAAAACAAAATACTTAAAACTATACTTTAAATTCACGCTTAGTCTTCGTTTGGTATATTTTGATGGTATTTTGTACTATTTTCTCTGTTTTTTGTGAAATATTCTTGATTGTTGTTTTTTAAAACTATACTGTATATTCACATTCAAGTGTTTTAATCGTTAAATTCACCGAAGAAGTGAGGAAGAAATGAATAAATTAAACGTAATGTTGTTAGGGGCTGGCTCGCTCGTATTAGCTGCTGGGTTTCCTGTTGTGGCTCAGGCTGGAACGGTAAAAATTGCTTATATAGATGCTCTTTCTGGACCTTTTGCTGCAACTGGGCAAGCGGGTGCACGAGAGTTAAGGCATGCGATTTCAAAGTTTTTAGAAGGCAAAGAGGTGGCCGGTGAAAAGCTTGAAGTGGAATTCTTGGCGCTGGATGGAAAAATCAATCCTAAGGAGTCGTTGGTGCAATTGCAAAATGCGATTAGCCAAGGTGCTGAGTACATATTTCATAATAGTGGCTCAAGCGTTGCTCACGCGATTGTTGGCGCGCTTGAAAAACATAATAAGCGCAATCCAGATAATCGTGCACTCTATCTTAATTATGGCGCTATTGATCCATCGTTAACGGGATCAAAATGTAGCTTTTGGCACTTTATGATTGATGCCAATGTCGACATGAAAGTCAATGCGATGGTTGATGCAATAGCGGCAAAACCAGAGATTAAAAAGGCGTATATCATTGGTCAGGACTACTCCTTTGGTAAGGCTTTTTCTGCGGCGGCAAAAAGATATTTGGCACAGCGCAGACCTGATATCGAGATTGTTGGCGATCAGTTACACCCCATTGGTAAGGTAAAAGACTTTGCCCCTTATGCGCAAAAAATATTGCGCTCCCAAGCTGATGTTGTCCTGACAGGCAACTGGGGTGCAGATATGATCAATCTGGCTAAATCCATTAAGGATATAGGCACTCAAGCGAGTATCTATACAATTTATGCCTATGGTGCTGGTATAAGTGGCGTGGTTGGTGAGAGTGGTTTAGGGAAATTATCAGTAGTAGCACAAGGTCATATTAACCCTGCAAATACACCTGAATGGGCACTCTACAAAGATGAGTTTTTAGCCAAGCATCCAGGCAATGATCTCATTAATGAGCGCACGGTTTATGGTGTGCAAATGTTAGGTGAAGCCTTTGTCAAGGCTGGAGGTACTGATCCGCTTAAAGTTGCGTTAGCACTTGAAGGACTTGAAATTACAACAGTTAGTGGTGACAAAGTGATGATGCGTGCGAAAGATCATCAAATGCAAATGCCGCTTCAAGTGATGGCACACGTTAAAGATGGGATTAAGTATGATTTTGATCAGTCTGGATATGGTGTACGCACCACATCAACCGTTGCTTTTGAAAGTAATCAGCTGGATAGCGTTTGTGAAATGCAGCGTCCGCTATAAAAAATAGGCGGCGCTTATTTCATGAGTTAGCACTATTGCTGAATTGCATGCGGGGCATGTGATTCAGTTTACTTTCAAATTTATATGATGATGTTAGTTAAATTATGTTTGAAACTATAATTTTTTCTCTGTTGAACGGCCTGGTCTACGGGCTGTTGTTATTTTTGTTATCTAGCGGGCTCACTCTTATTTTCTCGATGATGGGGGTGCTTAATTTAGCGCATGCCGGATTCTATATGCTCTCTGCATATTTTGCATATTCCATCTCAATTCACCTGGGTTTTTGGTATGGGCTGTTATTTGCCCCGCTAATCGTTGGTTTTATTGGTGCTATGGTTGAGCGTTATGGGCTTAGGAAAGTACATAAATTTGGCCATGTGCCAGAGTTGATTTTTACTTTTGGTGTCGCTTTTCTATTAGAAGAGTTAGTTCAGTTTGTCTGGGGGCGAAATCAGCTTGCCTATAACAAACCAGAAATCTTGGAGGGTTCGTTGTTCACATTATTCGGTGCTGATTTTCCGATTTATAAAATGTTCATGCTGATCGTTTCTGTGGTGATATTCATCATTTTGCTTTCAGTGCTTAAATATACACGCACCGGCTTGATTATTCGCGCGGCGGTGGGGCATCCAAATGTGGTGGGAATGCTGGGTCATAATGTGCCGTTGATTTTCATGGTTACCTTTGGCGTTGGGACTGCATTGGCAGGTATTGCCGGTGCAATTGCGGGGCCTGTATTGGGTACCTATCCGGGAATGGCCAGTGGGCTTGGCGGTATTATGTTTGTGGTGGTTATCTTTGGTGGGTTGGGCTCGCTGGGTGGTGCCTTTATTGCATCTTTGATGATTGGTCTGATTCAAACGTTTGCTATCGCCATTGATGCCTCTTTGTCGGACGTGTTTTTACTTATGGATATTGTGATTACAGAGCAAACGTTTATGTATGATATTTGGGTAACTAGCTTGTCACAAGTGGCGCCTTTAATTCCTTATTTAATGATGGTTGTAATGTTGATTTTTCGTCCAGCCGGCCTTATGGGAGCGCGCGAATCATGAGTCATTTAACGCGGATATGTAGAGCAGAAAGTGTCGTTCGCAAAAAAAGATTACGTATTTTGTGGCTATGTTTTGCGGTCATATTACTGGCTCTGCCGTTAGTTACTTCAAATTTCGGCATTACTATTTTAACCCAAATCTGTGTCGCTTCCGTTTTTGCTTTGGCTTATAACATGCTACTTGGGCAGGGAGGCATGCTTTCATTTGGCCATGCAGTCTATTTTGGGTTGGGGGGGTATGCCTCTATTCATTTGATGGAATTAGTGGGTAATGGCGTGCCTGTGCCGCTAGTGCTGACGCCTCTGTTTGGTGGCTTGTTTGGCCTTATTGCTGCATTTTTGATCGGTAGTTTTTCAACCCGCCGTGCCGGTACGGTATTTGCGATGATTTCGTTTGGAATTGCTGAGCTGGTGGCGGCATCGGCCATTATTTTAGTGAGTTTCTTTGGTGGCGAAGAGGGCGTTAGTTCTGATCGTACGATGGGGCCCGCTTTTTTTGGTTATGAAATGATACCGCAAATTGAAGTTTATTATTTTGCTGCAGTTTGGTTTTTTCTGGCCACTTATGCAATGTATCATTTTTCTCGCTCGCCAGCGGGGCGTTTGGCCAATGCGGTTAGAGATAATGCCGAACGAACGCAGTTTATTGGCTATAACCCACAAAAGATACGCTTAGTTAGTTTCGTGGCTTCCGGTTTTTTCGCCGGAGTAGCGGGTGGTATTTTTGCTATTCAATATGAAATAGTGACAGATTCCAATTTAAATACAGCGGCCTCTGGGTTGGTAATGCTGCAGGCTTATATTGGTGGTATTGGCTATTTTGTTGGTCCTGTCATAGGAGCCATCGTCATGACTTTGCTAAATACAGTGGTAAGCGGTGTTACTGATCTGTGGCTTCTTTATACTGGGCTGTTGTTCATTGGTACTGTGTTGTTGGCGCCCAATGGTTTGACTGGGCTTATTATGATGCACACAGATGCCTATCATAATCGTAAGTTAGCGACGCTTATCAAGCCTTATTTGCTGGGAATGCTACCTTTGACTGCAGCCTTTATAGGCGTGGTTAGTTTGCTGGAGATGTTTAGTCATCGCAATGAAGCCGCCGTTGGTGACGATTCTATGTTGTTATTTTATATTGACGTTGATATTTCTACTTGGTTTCCCTGGGTCGGTTTTACGTTGCTTAGTTTGCTTGGTTTGGCGGGGCTACGAGTCGTTATCCCGGTTGTTCGCGCTAGTTGGGATGCTGCTAATGAAATGCAAATTTTAAGTAATAGCACCATAAATAATGAGAGTGACTCATGAGTACAGCGATCTCACTAAGTGATTTAAAAAAATCTTTCGGGCAGATGGAAATTATTCGCGGCGTTAATCTTGATATTAGAAAGGGTGAGCGTCATGCCATCATCGGGCCAAATGGTGCCGGTAAATCGACCTTGTTCCATTTGATTAGCGGTCACTATCAGCCAACTTCCGGCAAGGTGTTGCTAAACGGAGAGGATATTAGTGGCGTTATGCCCCATGAAATTTATCGCAAAGGTTTGGCGAGAAGTTTTCAGGTGACCAATATTTTTCCTAATCTCAATGTGTATGAAAACATTCGATGCGGTGCATTGTGGTCTTGTGACCAAGGTTATTCTTTTTGGCGGCAGGTTGATGATCTTGAAGATATTAACCTTAAAACGGAGCAGATACTGGAGAAAATTAACTTAACACATCGCTATAAAGTGTCGGCATCGCTTATGTCCTATGCCGAACAGCGTGCGCTAGAAATAGGCATAACCTTAGCAGGTGGCGCGCAGGTGATTATGCTGGATGAGCCAACCGCTGGTATGAGTATTGGCGAGACTGAACAGGCGGTTGAATTAATTCGCTCGGTGACTGAGGATAAAACCTTGGTCATTGTCGAGCATGATATGGGAGTGGTGTTTGATTTGGCTGACCGAATTTCGGTTTTGGTGTATGGCAAGATCATTGCCACTGATAGTCCTAGCGCCATTCGCTCTAATAAATTAGTCCAAGAAGCTTATTTGGGAACAGAGATGATTAGTGATGCTTAAAGTTAAAGATTTGCATGCTTTCTATGGCAAAAGTCACATCCTGCAAGGCGTATCTTTTGAGGTGGGCAAGGGTGAAATTGTCAGTTTACTAGGTCGTAATGGGGTTGGGCGTAGCACCACTGTTAATGCCATTATGGGTGACGTCGATCGTACCGGATCGATTGTATTTAATGGCGAAGAAATTGCTGGTTTGGATGCGTATCAAATTTCGCGTAAAGGTCTGGCTATCGTTTTGGAAAACAGATCGGTTTTCCCAGCCCTTAGTGTGCGAGAAAATCTTATTTTAGGGGTTAAAGATATGCGCAAGGTTGGGCGCTGGAAAATTGAGGATATGTTTGAGATGTTTCCCAGTTTAGCGCGACGGGCAGATGTGCCAGCGGGGGCGTTAAGTGGGGGCGAACAGCAAATGTTGGTGATGTGCCGCGCACTTATGGGGGATCCAGATTTGATTATGGTTGATGAGCCGACTGAAGGTTTAGCACCAAAGGTGGTTGAGCAAGTGGCTGATTTATTAACGGAGATAGCCAAAAGAGGCATATCTATCTTGTTGATAGAACAAAAATTAACCATAGCGTTGAAAATATCAGCACGCATCTATGTGATGGGGCATGGACGTATCGTTTACCAAGGTACTTCGTCTGACTTTGAAAATAACAAGCAAGTGCGTAAAGATTGGCTTGAAGTATAACGGTGGCGAAGCCATTTTAAATATGCAGGGGTGGACATAAAATGAGCATAAAAAGTATCGCATCTATCATAGCGAACCTTGCAACTGAGCAGCCTGAGGCGTTGGCGATAACGGTCAGGGGGCAAGTTGGAACTCTTGAAGATCAGTGCAGTATTACTCGAAAAGAATTGGAATTAAGCAGTAATCGTTTGGCGCGGGCGTATCAGAGAATGGGGGTGAAGGCTGGAGATTTTGTGACGATTATGTTGCCAAATTCTATTGAGTTTTATCAGGCCTGTATTGCGCTGTGGAAGCTAGGTGCAACGCCTCAGCCAGTGTCATCTAGACTACCGCTTATTGAATTGAAGGCCATTATAGCGCTTGCCAAACCCTCATTGTTGTTGGGCTGGGAGCGAGATGAAAACGCTGGAATTATTAGTGATTGTCCCTGCTTGCCGGTGGGCTATGAGCCTGTTGAAGGGCTTTTCTCGAGTGACAGATTACCTGACATTACCAGTAAGTATTATAAGGCAATGACTTCGGGTGGCAGTACGGGACGGCCAAAGTTAATTGTCTCAGCATTTAAAGGTGAGTTGGATGTAGAGGTTGCCTCTGTACTGAGAATTTTGCAGAACGAAACACAATTGGTGCCAGGGCCGCTCTATCATAATGCCCCGTTTGTGTATTCGATGGACGGTCTACTGAGAGGGAATCATTTGGTGGTAATGGTTAAGTTTAATGCTGAGCGGTGTTTGCATTTGTTGCATGAATACCGCGTAAATTGGGTGTTCATGGTGCCCACTATGATGCAGCGCATCTGGAAGCTCAGTGCACAAAAGAGAGCGTTGGTTGATTTGAGCTGTATGCGTGTGCTGCTGCATACAGCGGGTCCGTGCCCCGCTTGGTTAAAGCAAGAATGGATTGATTGGCTAGGAGCTGAGAAGGTTCATGAGCTTTATGGTGGCACGGAGGCAATAGGGGTTACCTGGATTACAGGTACGCAATGGTTAACGCATAAAGGTTCCGTTGGAAAATTAGAGGCTAGGTATGTTGAGTCAGACATTAAGATTGTCGATAGTGAGGGTAAAGAGTTACCGACAGGTCAGCTGGGTGAGATTTATTTCCTGCCTGCTGCAGGTCAAGGTAGTACCTATCACTATCTCGGTGCAAAGGCTGATAGCTTGGTGGGTGGTTGGGAAAGTATTGGCGACCTAGGCTATCTAGATGAGGAGGGATATTTGTACCTTGCTGATCGCAAGAAAGATTTAATTGTAAGTGGTGGGGCCAATATTTACCCCGCTGAGGTTGAGGCGGCGATAGATTCTCATCCGGCAGTTCTTTCTTGTGCGGTAGTGGGGGTAGCTCATGAAGACTTAGGGCAGGTGGTACATGCCGTTGTGGAAAGTGTTGGTGATTTGTCTGAGCAGGGGTTGCAGTCGTATCTTGAAATGCTTTTGGTGCGCTATAAAATTCCGCGTACCGTCGAACTTGTCGATAAGCCAGTCCGGAATGATTCAGGAAAAGTGAGGCGCTCCGAGCTGGCAGGTGTTAGAGCGGCGAGTTGACCTTAAGCTCTGCTGGTGCTTTTACGTGGTTTGAGTCCGTATAGAAATAAGTGTGTGTAATGATCGGCAATAGTCAGTGGTGACCAGTCTGATCGGCTATTGAACCAAATTGGGTACCAATGGCACATACCGGTAATGACTCGCTGGGCAAAATAGACATCAATATGGCGAAAATCACCTTCGACAATGGCATTTTTGTAGTCTTGTTGGGCTGATCCAATGGTTTTTAATACATCGCAGATGTATTTCTCACGACAATCTTTGGTGAGGTAGTTGATGTTGTGATAAGTGCATTTGGGGCCGTAGGGTGTTGCATGAAGCATGAGTAATAAACGGGTGTTTTGTATTACATGAGCGTCGTTTTTGTAGCCCTTATTGGTCAAGTAGGCTGAGATTTCTTTTTCGTGATCGTGGCCGCGCTGTAAGCACGCTAATAGTAGTTCTTCTTTGTCGTCAAAATGATAGTAGATACCGGCGCGGGAAATGCCAACATCTTTAGCAATGCTTTCAAGGGAAGCGCCCATAACGCCTTTGCGGTTAAAGTTATCTGCTGCTACTCGCAGCATGTGGTCATATTTTGTTTCGCGTTTATTGAATTTTTTTTGAGTGGCTAAAAAATCTTCAAGACAAGGTGCTTCCGGGGGCTCTGGGATTGCTTTATGGCGACTGTAAACGCCATGGGTGATGATATCGTCTATCGCATCGATAGCATCGGCTCTGCTGTAATAGTCATTTTTGGAGTACCAAAAAAACAGCCAATCAAAAATAGAAATCACCGCTATTGCAGATAATAGTGGCTTGTCGCTAGTCATCGATCCATCAGCGACACCACGTTTGATGATATCAGCAAGTTTCTCGGCGTTTTTCCAGCGCTGTTGGTGTACTTGGTTGCTATATTTTTCGGGCAGGGCGTCAATATCAGTGAACATTACTATGTGTTGGCTTTCTGGTTTTAACCGGCCGCGCAGAAAGCGCCTGACGATCTCTAATCCGTCAATGCCTGGTTCGATGGCCGCTTGCATTTCATGTTCGTAGTTAAGAAGCCCCTGAATATAACAAGAGTAAATGAGTTCTTCTTTGTCGTTGAAATAATGATATAGCGCGGCAGGGACCATGTTTAATGAGGTGGCAATTTGTTCCATAGTGACTTTGGCAAAACTGTAGTGGGCAAATAAGCTTGAGGCTGCCCGCATTATTTCATGTGTTTTATCGTTCACTTTAGGTCCCGGCTCGCTTGTTTTTCGATGTTGAAAGTCAGGGATTATAAATCATTACGCTGATTAATTAAATGCGTAAATAATTCAATAATTTACTAAGAATTATAATTTTAAATTTGTACGGTCTATTCACTTTTTTTATTTTTAATGATCACTGATAAAGGAGAGTGGCGGTTCTTGGTGTGTTTGCTGTTTTTATAAGTCAACGATGTATTCAAAAATTATGTGAGTTTTATAAAAAATCATATTCTGATGCATGCTAAAAAAGTACTGATTTATGCTGCTCTACAGTTAAATTACCAATATAAAGGCCTCTAAAAAATTTGTGAATGAGGTTGATGAAATGCTTAAAAGTAATAGAAAAATTAACAGCGCTGTGTGGCGATTATATAGAATTAATTATGATGAGAAGAGGCAAGTATGACGATTAGATTTGATGGACAAGTGGCAATAGTGACTGGTGCTGGTAATGGGCTGGGGCGATCTCATGCATTCGAGTTAGCGGCTCGAGGGGCAAAGGTGGTTGTCAACGATTTGGGTGCATCGCTCGGTGGCGAAGGTGGTTCGCTAAGTGCTGCCGATAAAGTGGTGCGCGACATTATCGCTAAAGGTGGTGAGGCTATTGCTAATGGTGCCAATGTCACTGATAAAGCGCAAGTTGATGCGATGGTTGCAATGGCGATACAAAAGTGGGGGCGCGTTGATATTTTGGTCAATAATGCCGGAATATTACGTGATAAAAGTTTTTCTAATATGGATATTGAAAATTTTAGCACTGTGATTGATGTTCATTTGATGGGGGCTGCCATTTGTACGAAGGCCGTGTGGGGGATAATGCGAGAGCAACAATATGGCCGTATTATCATGACATCTTCGTCTTCAGGTCTGTATGGTAATTTTGGTCAGGCCAACTATGGCGCTGCAAAAATGGGTGTTGTAGGGCTGATGAATACACTGCATCTGGAGGGGGCTAAATACAATATTCATGTCAATTCTTTGGCGCCGGCAGCTGCAACACGTATGACTGAGGATTTGTTTTCTGCAGAAGTTACCGATTTAACGACGGTTAAAAGCGTGACCGCTGCACTGGCTTATTTGGCTCATAAAGATGCGCCTTCCAAGGTTATCTTATGCGCCGGTGCCGGTGTTTATGCGGCTACTCGTATTTATGAAACACAAGGCATATATTTACCGCCAAAGCAGCAGACGCCAGAAAATATTGCGGAAAATATTGATAAAATTTTAGACGCTGATGCTCAAACTATGCTGGCTCAGGGGAGTGAGCAAGTGGTTAGGTTTATCCATAAAGCGACACAAGCTCAGGGTATTGAATTAGAAAATGGTGGGGTGCAGTGATGCGTGAAGCGGTTATTGTTGCTACGGCGCGCACCCCAATAGGTAAGGCTTACCGGGGGGCTTTTAATAATACCTCGGCAGCTTTACTGGGTGCTCATGCTATCTCTCATGCGGTGAGTCGTGCTGGGGTTGATTTCGCTGAAATTGACGATGTGGTAATGGGCTGTAATATGCAGCACGGTACTAGCGCGTGGAATATTGCCCGTCTCAGTTTGTTACGTGCAGGCTTGCCTGTTACTGTTTCTGGGCAGTCAATCGATCGCGCTTGCGCTTCGGGTTTGATGGCGATTTCGATTGCCGCTAAACAAATTATAGTCGACGGTATGTCTATTGCTGTCGGTGGCGGGGTTGAGTCTATTTCGACCAATCAAGTGGCGCAGGCATTTATGACGCAAGACCTTTGGCTGCTGGAGCATAAGCCCGCTATTTATATGTCGATGCTCGAGACTGCTGAAATTGTATCTGAACGTTATAATATTTCCCGTGAGCGCCAAGACGAATATGCACTTCAGAGCCAACTGCGTACAGCTGCTGCTCAGCAAGCGGGTAAATATGATGATGAAATAGTGCCTTTGACTGCGACCATGCAAGTACTTGATAAAGAGACTCGGCAGCTGTCTGAAAGATTAGTCGTGTTGGATAAAGATGAAGGCAATCGTCCCAGTACAACTTTGGAGGGGCTTAATGGTTTACCTTTAGTTTATCAAAGTGGGCAAAAGGTACAGCGGGGGAGTTTCATCACCGCTGGTAATGCCAGCCAGTTGTCTGATGGGGCGTCTGCGACAGTATTGATGGAAGCCAAAGAGGCCGAACGTCGAGGTTTGCGGCCATTAGGCGCTTATCGTGGCATTGCCGTAGCTGGTCTTGAGCCCGATGAAATGGGTATTGGCCCCCTTTACGCCGTGCCTAAGTTGTTAAAAGCCAATGGTCTTAAAATGGAGGATATTGGTTTGTGGGAACTCAATGAAGCTTTTGCGTGCCAGGTGATTCATAGTCGTGATGTACTAGGTATACCGGATGAAATTTTAAACGTTAATGGTGGAGCTATTTCTATCGGCCATCCTTATGGTATGTCGGGCGCGCGCATGGTTGGACACGCCTTGATTGAGGGTAAGCGTCGCGGCGTGAAATATGTGGTAGTGACTATGTGTGTTGGTGGTGGTATGGGCGCTGCTGGTCTATTTGAGGTTTATTAGTATGGATAGATTTAGCCCGAATATTGCATGCAATATCCGGGTTAAGTGTGTTACCTGTTTATTAAATATTGAGCTGCAGTAATTGCAGTTTTTTTTTATTCCAAAATCTTATGGTAGCTTTGGTATCCTGAGTAATAGTTTCATAGCACTATAGAGTGTTATGATTTTATTATCGGGATCTTATTTTTAACAACCAAAGATGGATGTCGGTAAATGCAAGTTAAGTAAACTGAAATATTCCTAGGCTATCTTGGATAGAGCTGGCTCTGCGGTGGAGGCTTAAGCGACTCGGTTGATAGCTTAAGTAACAAAAATATCTATCAATAATAAGATAGAGAAAACAAAAAGTTAGATTTAAGGGAGCGATGTGCTATAAATGTCCTCCTAAATGTATCCCGCAATATAAACAGCAGTTAAACAGTGGTCTATGAGATTAAGTATTGTTAAGAACGGCTCTTCGCATATTTTCATAGCACTTCTCGCTGTGTGTCTGTTTGTGATGCAGGCCTTCATTGGTTCTGTTCAACAGCAAATTAATAATAGTCATCAACTAGAACATGCCAGCTATCATGCTTCGCATTTATCGCATGGACATGGCTCCGAAAACGCCGATGAAACTGCCCATGATGAGATGCAAAAAATGGATTCTCTACATGAGCATTTAAATCCAGTGGCCAGTCATTTGTTTATTTTAGGTCTGTTTGATTTCCACTTTAAAAATGCCTCCTATTTTGTTCAGCCCGATCTGAATATTATTTATTATCCTCCCTATTTAATTGCAGATTTCCCACCGCCCATTGTTTGATTGATTACTGTCGTCATTAAAAAGTGAATAAAAATCAATTTTATACAGCATGTAGCGATCTCTGATCGCTAGAAGCTATTTATGGGTATTGCAATGAAATCTAAATTATTGGCCATTATATCGTTTGTTGTCTTTGGCTTTTCTACACAGTTGATGGCCCATGGTGGAGCTACGGGTGTGGTTAAAGAACGAATGGAACAGATGAGTGATATGAAAAATGCGCTTAAAATACTGTCTGACATGTTTCGAGGTAAGTCTGATTATGATGTGCAGCAGGTTCGCACTCAGGCAAAAATCATTAATAATCATGCTGGGGATGCATTGACGCAATTTTTCCCAGAGGGAAGTTTAACGGCGCCGAGCGAAGCTAATGGTAAAATTTGGCAGCAATGGGCTGACTTTTCAGCACTGGCGGTTCAACTTAAAAGTGCCAGTGGGTCTCTAGGTGAAGCTGCAGGACAACGTGCTGTCGCAGCGCCTGAAGTATTTTTAACAATGTCTATGCAAGCAGCGCCTGCTAAAGCGGTTGCGCCCAGCGCTGATAGTTACTTCAAAACATTAACTAAGACCTGTTCTGCCTGCCACACGAAGTACCGTAATGAGTGACTTCAACAAGCAGGCATCGAGTTTAAAACTAATTTTTGGCTGGCGAGTTGGAGCTTTTCTTAAACTTTTGTCACTGATTGTTATCTTGATAGCGACACTGCTTTATTATTTGTCGATGAATCCCTCTATGTCACATCGCAGTGACAGTGTGATCGCTATCCAGCCTCAAGGTGATGTTGCTAATGGGGCATACTTAGCGCGTATCTCCGGCTGTATCGCTTGCCATACTGACACTAAAAACCCTTCTGGACTCGTTTCTGGTGCCCCTCTAAAAAGCAGCTTTGGTGTTTTTTATGCGCCTAATTTAAGCGCGGATAAAGAGTGGGGTATTGGCAATTGGAGTTTGGCAGATTTCTCTACAGCGGTGCGAGAAGGGGTGTCGCCTACGGGTGAACATTATTATCCGGCTTTTCCCTACGAGTTTTTTAGTAACTTTAGCGATCAAGATATCAGGGACCTCTGGGCTGCATTTCAGAGCGTTCCGGCTAATGCTAAACGCGCCCAATCCTCCGAAATTGATTTTCCGTACAATTTGAAATTTTCGCTGCCGTTATGGAAACGGCTGTATCAATTAGATAATTCGGTTAACACTGATCAATTGCAGTTACAGCGCGGGCAGTTTTTGGTTGAGGTTGCAGGGCACTGTGCGGCTTGTCACACACCGCGTAATATACTCGGAGCTTTACAGCAAGATCAGTGGTTGCAGGGCGTTATTGCCAATGAGGGGGGGGCGCCGCCCATCACTAAAGAGGCTTTGTTGCTCAATGGCTGGGATAGCGCTGATTTAGCTTATGCTTTTAAAACCGGCATAAAACCGGACGGAGATGTATTTGGGGCTAAGATGCAAGAGATCATCGAGCAGGGCACGCAGTTTATGAGCGAGGCTGATCGCCTAGCAATGGCAGATTATCTGTTAGAGATTGAGTGAATTTGCAACTTTGGTGGTTGGTGATTATCGCCTCTCGCTGGAGCGATGAATTTACAGTTGATCTCGCTCATTAATTGACAATAAAGGAGCGCCTGTTGTTTAAAGGAACAGGCTGCTCCATCTAAAGCTAAAGGGCTGCTCCATCTAAAGCTTTCAGGCTGCTCCATCTAAAGGACTACCTAAGCCGCTAACATTTTCAATAACTGCTCTACTGCATTGAAACGATCTTCAGGTCCTGGCATCGGTAAAATGAATTTAAGTTGGCTTGCTCCTGCCAATTTAAAACGCTTAGGCTGTTTTTGTACTAAATCGACCAAAATCATCGGATTAATATTGGTATCGGGCGAGAACTCAATGTGACCGCTACCGGCACCTGCATCAATCTTAGTGATTTGTAAGGCGTCTGCTTGATGTTTGAGGGCGGTGATGCGAAACAGATTTTTACTGGCCTCTGGTAATAATCCAAAACGGTCGATCATTTCTATTTGTAACTCTCTTAATTCCGTATCGTTTTTACTGCTCGAAATACGTTTGTACATCACTAAACGACTATGTACATCAGGTAGGTAATCGTCTGGAATTAAGGCGGGAATGTGTAGGTTTACCTCACTGCCGAATTGCAGCGGCTTATCTAAATTTGGGGTCTTGCCTTCACGTATAGCCTCTATCGCCTGCTCTAGCATCTCCATGTACAAGGTAAAACCTATTCCTTGAATTTGGCCGCTTTGATCGTCACCGAGTAATTCGCCGGCACCGCGAATTTCCAAATCGTGGCTGGCTAAGGTAAAGCCAGCGCCTAAGTCGGTGGCTTCAGCAATGGCATCTAAACGCTTTTTGGCGTCTTTACTGATCGCTTTTAAAGAGGGCGTGAGTAAGTAAGCGTAAGCTTGGTGGTGGGAGCGTCCTACCCGGCCGCGCAGTTGGTGTAATTGCGCCAAACCAAATTTGTCGGCGCGCTCAATGATGATGGTATTGGCATTGGGGACATCGATCCCAGTTTCGATGATGGTGGTACACAATAGAACGTTGAAGCGCTTGTGATAAAAATCGGACATAACTTGTTCGAGCTGGCGCTCACGCATTTGACCGTGACCTACAGCGATACGTGCCTCAGGGACTAACTCGGCTAAGTCACGGGCCATCTTATCGATGGTTTTTACTTCGTTGTGCAAGATATATACTTGGCCGCCACGTAGTAGCTCGCGCAATATAGCCTCTTTAATAATGCCAGGATCTGACTCGCGGACAAAGGTGTTGACCGACAGGCGTCGCGCGGGTGGGGTGGCAATAATAGATAGGTCTCGCATCCCAGACATCGCCATATTAAGTGTGCGTGGAATAGGGGTGGCGGTCATAGTAAGGATGTCGACTTCAGAGCGCATCGATTTTAAACGCTCTTTTTGCTGTACGCCAAAGCGATGTTCTTCATCGATGATGACTAATCCAAGGCGACCAAAAACAACATCTTTTTGGATCAGCTTATGTGTGCCGATAATGATGTCTACGTTGCCCGCTTTTAGTTTTGCTAAGGTAATGCCTTGCTCCTTGGCAGTCTTGAAGCGGGAGACAATATCAATGTTGATAGCCATGTCGGCAAATCTATCGTTGAAGTTTTCAAAGTGCTGCTGTGCCAATAAGGTGGTAGGTACTAGAATGGCGACTTGTTTGCCCGATTGCACCGCAATGAAAGCAGCGCGCATCGCGACTTCCGTTTTACCAAAACCTACATCACCACAGATAAGGCGATCCATCGGTTGGTGAGAAGTCATGTCATTGATCACTGATTCAATGGCAAGCGCTTGATCGGGCGTTTCCTCAAAGGGGAAGTTGGCGGCGAAGCGCTGGTATTCTAAATCGGGTTTATCAAAGGAAAAACCTTTGCGCGCAGCGCGTCTGGCGTAAATGCTGAGTAGTTCAGCAGCGGTGTCGCGGATTTTTTCCGCCGCTTTTCTCCTAGCCTTGCTCCACTGTTCTGTTCCCAAGCGGTGTAAGGGTGCCAGTTCGTCGCTGCTGCCAGAATAGCGACTGATCAGATGCAAGTTGGCGACCGGCACATAGAGGGTTGCATCATTGGCATAACTTAATTTTACAAATTCATTACTCTGATCGTCGATGACAATCGTTTCTAGTCCTAAATAGCGACCAACCCCGTGATCTATATGCACTACAGGGGAGTGCAATTGCAATTCCGTTAAATTGCGCACCACCAAGTCTGATTGAACCTTTTGCTTGCTGCGACGGCGCTGTTGAAATACTTGATGGCCAAAGAGTTGCGATTCGCTAATCACTTCCCATTGTTTAGGTGCGCTAAAACCGCGAGTTAAAGGGAAGATGCAAATGGATATTTTTGCTTTCGAGTCAACAAATTGCTGCCAGCTATCGACTTGCTTTGGCTTGACTTTGATGCGCGCAAATAACTCTAATAGCGCTTCACGGCGCCCTGCGGACTCGGCGCAAAATAGAATTCGACTATCACTATGACTTTCTAGATGTCGCTCGAGCGCATTTAAGGGTTGTATGCTTTGTGCCTCGACACTCAGCGTTGCGGGTAATTGACAAGCGAGATTACTGCGTCCAGCACCTTCGACTGTGGCTGTGCTGAATTGTAGCTTGCGGAATGTTTTTAGTGATCCCATGAACTCATTGGCATTTAAAAACAGGGCGCTGGGTTCTAAAATGGGGTTTTCTATATCGTGACGGCGATCTTCGTAGCGCGCAGTGGCGTCTTGCCAAAATTCTTGGCATTTACTCTCCAATGCTCCCTCGTTAATGATCAAGGTGTTATCAGGCAAGTAATCAAATAAGGTATTGGTATGATCAAAAAATAACGGCAGATAATATTCGATTCCCGCTGGGGCAAAACCGTTGCTGACATCTTGATAGGTTGGGCAGTTTTTAACACTGACATCAAAGCGCTCGCGCCACTGCCTTTTAAATAAACTAATAGCACTCTCGGTGAGAGGAAATTCACGCGCGGGCAATAAGTTGATCTCATCGATCTTTTCAATAGAGCGCTGTGTTTCTGGATCAAAAGTACGCAGACTGTCTACTTCATCGTCAAATAAGTCGATGCGAAAGGGCTGTTGGCTGCCCATGGGGAATAAATCAATAATCGAACCACGAAAAGCGAACTCGCCGTGAGAAAACACACTGTCAACAGCGACATATCCCGCTTGAGTCAATTGCATGCGCAACTTATCAATGTCGATACTTTGACCGCGTTTAACCAATAAAGTATTGGCGCTTAAAAATTCTTTGGGAACAATACGGTGCATTAGCGTGCTGACTGGCACGATGATAATGCCCTGTTTGATCAGTGGTAGTTGATGCAGGCTGCTCAACCTGTTGGAAATAATGTCTTGGTGCGGTGAAAAATTATCATAGGGAAGAGTTTCCCAATCGGGGAAAGGTAAAATTTGCACACCTTGATCAGCTGCAAAAAAGTTAATTTCACCTTCTAAGATTAAAGCGCTGCTAGTATCTCGACAAATAACAACGGTTAATCCCTGCTGTTGCTTAGCAGCTTGTGCAATTAACCAGCCGGCACTGGCTCCCTCAACACCGCCGAGCCATTTTGTGTCGCCATTTTTAACCGGTAAAGTAAACGCAAGCTTTGTCAATTTATTCCCCAAATTTGTACGGTTTAGTGTGCTAGTCAGTGATTGAATAGAGATGAGTTAGGCGGCGCCTAAATCATCAAAGAGTTGGTTTTTCCCCCTCTTTGCTACTACGACTGTTTTTTGCTTTTTCACGCTTAATATACCCCCTCTTCACTGAGTGAATGCTAGCGAAGCGAGAGAGCTTAATTAATCAATAAACTTTATTTATGCGGTGCTTTGAGGCCTTATATTAAGCTAGATTGAGTGGGATTATTACTACATTTTACTAATTAACGATTATAGTCAAAAGTCATTGTCAAAGCGTTGCCCAAGCGGTCGTAAATAGACATAATGACCGCTCAAATTATCACCAAATTTATTGGAGAATATTGTGAGTCGAGAGCAAGTTTTTTCAGCGTGGAAGCAGCGTGAAGCCTTAACCGAGAAAATGGTTCCACTGGTCGGAGAATTGTTTCGAGAGCATAATGTAGAGACGTCTGTGTTTGGTCGTCTGTTAGTTAAGCGTTCAGTTATTGATATTTTAAAGGCGCACCGTTTTGGGCGCCAGATCGAAAGTAAAGAACTCACTGTTGATGATACTTATCCCGTATTAAAAAACTTATCAGAGATGAAAATAAAAAATGCGCATGTAGATATAGCAAAGTTAGCGGTTAAATATCGCGAGCAGAGCGAGCATGCGGATTTAATGTCTTTTATGAGTGCAGAGTTAGCCCCTGCTGTTGCGGATAATAATGCCGGTGCTACAGACGTGGTGTTGTATGGCTTCGGACGTATTGGCCGTTTACTTGCCCGGCTGTTACTTGAGCAGACTGGCGGTGGCAGCGGCTTGCGTTTAAGTGCCATTGTAGTACGTAAAGGCAAGGCGAAATTTGATTTAGAAAAACGTGCCAGCTTGCTGCGTCGCGACTCTGTTCACGGTGCTTTTAAGGGCAATATCACGGTTGATGAAGAAAATCATGCACTCATCGCCAATGGTAATTTGATTAAGATTATTTTTGCCAATAGTCCCGATGAAGTTGATTACACTAAACATGGCATTAACAATGCGCTAGTGATTGATAATACCGGTATTTGGCGTGATGAAGAGAGTCTAAATCAGCACCTTAAGTGTCCAGGTGTGGCTAAAGTATTACTGACAGCGCCGGGCAAGGGCATTAAAAATATCGTCATGGGTGTTAACCAAGACGACGTATTAGATGAAGATAATATCGTCTCTGCCGCCTCTTGCACCACCAACGCTATCACGCCAGTACTCAAGGCAATGTGTGATGAGTACGGTGTCGTCAATGGCCACGTCGAGACTATTCACTCATTTACCAATGATCAGAACTTAATTGATAATTACCACAAAGGTGATCGTCGTGGCCGCGCCGCCACACTGAACATGGTGATTACTGAAACGGGTGCTGCTAAGGCTGTTTCTAAAGCGCTGCCAGAAATGGAAGGCAAGCTGTCTGGTAGCTCTATTCGTGTGCCTACTCCCAACGTCTCTATCGCTATTCTAAATTTGAACTTAGAAAAAGCAGCGGATAAAGAGAGTTTGAACGAGTTTTTACGCAATACTGCTCAGCACTCTAGTTTGCAAAAGCAAATTGGTTACAGCATTTCACCAGAAGCCGTATCGACCGATTTTGTAGGTTCACGCTCGGCAGGTACTGTGGATGCTCTGGCTACCATTGCTGAAGGTGGTAAGAGCTGTGTGCTCTACGTTTGGTATGACAATGAGTTTGGTTACAGCTGTCAGGTGATGCGCTTGGCAAAACGTATGACTAGACACACATTGCAGGCATATCCTATAGAGGACTAACCTTATTAAAAGAGGCTTTAACATAGCGGCTGACGTTCTATAACTTCGCTATGTTTTGTAACAGTTTCTGAGTATTAAGACTAAAATAATAAACGCGCTCTTAAATTAGCGCGTTTTTTTTGTTTTTAAAATACCCTTTAGAATAAATTCAGTTTCCGTAAAGTGTTGATGTTGTTTAATAAACCCTCTTAAAATGGTCGAGATTTGAAGCATCTTGCCAATCACATCAGCAGTAATTTCAGGGAATGTAATAATGAGCAGTACCAGTGGCAAATCAAAACCTATTTGGATCGTAATAGGGGCGCTATTAGTGATTGTTTTAGTGTTTTTTTTATTAAATAAACAACAGTTTATAGACAGTGACGTGAGTGGGGCGCAAATACAGCTGGGCGATAAATCCAATAGTAACTTCCAAATAGTCGTTTATTATTTCCCAGAAAAAGAGTCCGAAGCGCAAGCTCTCACTTATTACTTTAAAGAGCATGGTTATAATATTTCGATGCAACCCGCTGCCAATGAACCGGCATTAACGGGTTCTAAAAAATCACCTAGTCATATATTTTTCAATCGTAGTGAAATAGATAAGGCTATGAAAATCAAGTCGCTTATAGAGGATGTGATTGGAAAATCGGTGAACGCTTATCGCTTTCACGAGGAGCAAACCGACCCTTCTATGATGATGGTGTTTACCGCCCACTAAAAGACATGTCAATGTCTCTTATGCGGTGCAGTGTCATTAAATTGTAATATAAATGTCATTTAATCTAGCTATCGATTTAGTAAAGATAGGTAGTATTTTAATGTTAGATCAATTAAAAATAATTCTTGAAACGCGTTCCATCACCAGTTTGTATCAGCCCATCGTTGATAAACATAGCGGCGAAATTTTTGCGTATGAAGCATTGAGCCGCGGTCCCTCTGATAGTCCTCTGCACTCGCCAACGCAATTGTTTGAGCAGGCCAGAAAATATAACTTGCTCAGCGAAATAGAATCTTTGTGCCGCGAAAAAGCGGCGACAGGTTTTGTTGAGCAATGCCTTCCCGGCAAACTTTTTATTAATATAACGCCACAGTCATTAGCGCAAGCGGGTCATCAAGAGGGTCAGACCTTAAAGCTGTTAAGTGATTTAAAACTGGATTGCTCTCAAGTGGTTATCGAGTTGACTGAGCAGTTTCCAAGTACCGATGAAGGCCTGTTATTAAATGCGCTGAAACATTATCAAAAAATGGGCTTGTCCATCGCACTGGATGATTTAGGTGCTGGTTACTCTTCATTGCGATTATGGTCTAAGTCGCGTCCCGAGTTTGTGAAAATAGACCGTCACTTTATCCAAGATATTGATCAAGATTTAATTAAACAGGAGTTTGTGCGCTCTTTTGTGGAAATTGCCAAATCTATGCAGTGTAAGGTGATTGCTGAGGGGGTGGAAACGCAGGCAGAGTATCGCTATCTATCAAAATTAAGCATTGATTATTTTCAGGGCTATTATTTTTGTAAGCCCCAGGCAAGGCCGCCGCTTAAAGTAGATATCCTGCCTATCGCTAAAGAATCTGGCACAGCGGGTATTAAACAACCAAGTGCCGATAATCTTACAGTGCATACGATTAGCGTTGATGCGGAGCATAGTGTGGAACAACTGGCGAATATTTTTCAGGATAAGCCCTATATCAACTCCATCGCGGTGGTAGAGACGCAGCGTGTTTTGGGGTTGGTGAGCAGAAGCGCGGTTCAGGGAAAGTTGAGTCGACCCTTTGGTCGCGATTTGTTTTCAAAGAAAAAAGCCAGTGAAGTGGTGATGTTCAATCAGCCTTTAATAGTAGATGCTGGCCTGAGTATAGAGCAGGTTAGTCGACTGGTGACTTCTAGAGCGCGTTATTGTCAGGAAGATGATTTTGTTATTTGCCGTGAAAATCAGTTTGTGGGCATAGGGCATGTGATCGATCTGCTTAAGCAAGTCACGGAGTTACAGTTGAGCCAGGCTAGGCACGCGAATCCCTTAACATTACTTCCGGGTTTGGTTGCCGTCAATGATTGTATTGATCAGTTGGTTAGCAGTGGCAATGAATTTGTCGTGGTGCATTTTGATATCGATAACTTTAAACCTTTTAATGATGTCTACGGCTTTGCCAAAGGAGACCAAGTAATCCTAGCGTTGGGAATGAGTTTGCAAAAAAACTATAGCCTTGAGCGCGATACTATTGGTCATATTGGCGGGGATGACTTCATCGCTATATATAACAGTAAAGACTGGTTTGAGTATGTTAAAAATGCGGTAAGCTGCTTTGATAAAATGGTTAAGGGGTTTTATTTACCCCAGCATTTGAAGTCGGGTGGGTTTAGTAGTGAGGACCGCTATGGGGTTTCACGTTTTCATCCGATAGCGTCCCTGTCTATTGCTGCGGTAGAGGTAAAGAGTGGCGCCGATATGGATCACTTTGAAATATCTTCTAGATTATCGCCACTTAAACACGCTGCTAAAAGTCACTCGGGGAATGTAGTTGTTATCAATCGAGCGGATAATTACCATTTGCTGGTTGATAATAATCTGCTGGAACCAATGGAGAGGAGCCAATAGCCGTTTGATAAATGGGTTCTGCAAAGATGAATTAGGTACAGCCTAATTCATCCAAGTTTAATTTATAGCACCTAATGGCGGCTCAAGATTGTTCTCTTTTGCTAATATTCTATGTATGTTCTTGAGGTGGCTTTGTTTGATGGTTATACAGAGCTGTCAAAGAGGCAGTGACTGTGCAATAAACTGGGATCTATGAATAGAGGAGAGGTTATCAGTGCCAGCTATTGTGTTTCTCTAGTACAAAACCAATAGCGATTAAGGGTTTAGCAAGCGGTGTAAAAACCGGCTAGAAAACTACTTCAATAGAGCAATAAAACCACGAAATTCCAGTGTTTTTTTGCTATGATTATGCGCGAAAAATTGCGCCCATCTTTTCAGTGCTTTGACTTCTTTGTGGTTAATAAGTCTTCTTTTGAGCTCGAGCCAAATATCGAATTGTATCTATAGCTGTGTTTTTCGTTCTCGATACATGTCTATGTTACCAATGAAGGTATCTGATTGAAAAACAGGCATTTTAAAACTGTAAATAGATGGCGACAGTTTCGACTGGGCTGCCTGAAGGCCCGGATTCTCGGGATTGCTAGGTTGTTTTCCTATTTGAAAATTAAGCGATGCAATACTTGCAAAAACCACATGGAATTTCTATAGTGTAATATAGTGGTAAAAAGTGGGTTAATGTGGGGTTTTTATGTTTTTAAATGGGTTTGGTGAAGACTAAGTGATGTTTCGCGGTATCAATCCAATTAATTTGGATACTAAAGGCAGGATGGCTATCCCCTCTCGATATAGAGAGCCTTTGGCTGTGCATTGCGCGGGCCAAATGGTGGCCACTATTGATACTGAATCACGCTGCTTGTTGCTCTACCCCATTCATGAGTGGGAAGTTATCCAGAAAAAAATTGAGGCGTTACCCAGCTTTGATAAAAATGCACGTCGAATTCAGCGTTTGTTACTGGGTCACGCTACGGATATAGAGATGGATGCCAATGGCCGCTTGCTGTTGAGCGCTCCGCTGCGAGAATATGCGCAGTTAGAAAAGAAAATAGTTTTACTTGGTCAGGGAAAAAAGTTTGAGATATGGAGCGAGGTGCTCTGGAATCAAACGAGAGATGAATATTTACAGCTTGGTGATGCTGATACGCAATTACCAGTTGACCTGCAATCGCTCTCGTTATAGCGCTAATTTAGCATAATTTAAACATCGCTGGTAATGGCGGTGAAAGGTAAAAACAGTGGAAAGTAATAGTTTTAAACATGTAACAGTATTGCTCCAAGAAGCCGTGGATGCGTTAATCTCAGATCCCGCTGGGTTCTATGTGGACGGTACTTTTGGTCGTGGCGGCCACAGTGCAAAAATTTTAGAGGGCCTCTCTGAAGAAGGCCATCTAATGGCGATTGATAAAGATTTAGTGGCGATCGACTTTGCCCAGCAACGTTTTGCTGATGATGCTAAATTTTCGATTGCACACGGATCATTCTCGCGTATCGAAGAGTTTACCCAATCGCGCGATGTACACGGGAAAGTACAGGGAGTGCTACTAGACTTGGGTGTGAGTTCGCCGCAGTTGGATGATCCTAGCCGTGGTTTTAGCTTTCAGAATGATGGCCCATTAGACATGCGCATGGATACTAGTTGTGGTGAAAGTGCCGCACAGTGGTTAGCTCATGCCAGCGAAAAAGAAATCGCCGATGTTTTATATACTTATGGCGAGGAAAAATTTGGTCGCCGTATGGCTAGAGCGGTCGTTGCTGAGCGTGAAATAGCTCCGATTGAGACCACGGCTCGCTTTGCGCACATTATTAAAGAGGCTAACCCTGCTTGGGAGAAAGGCAAGCACCCTGCTACACGTGCTTTTCAGGCGGTGAGAATTCAAGTGAACCAAGAGCTGAGTGATCTAGAGCAGTGTCTTGACGGTGCGCTTGAAGCTTTGGAAGTAGGTGGGCGCTTAGTGGTTATAAGTTTCCATTCGCTGGAAGATCGCATTGTGAAACGTTTTATTCGTAAACACGTTAAAGGTGATGATCACTTGTTGCAGGGAATTCCCTACACTAACGATATGTTGCGTTGTCGTTTAAAAGATATCAGTAAAAAAGTGAAAGCAAGTAAAGGTGAGGTTGATGAGAACCCTCGCTCACGCAGTGCTGTAATGCGGGTCTGTGAAAAAATAGCATGATGAAATTTCGCCGCCAATCCAATCGCTCAAACAATAAGGTCGCTGAGTTAACCATGCTTAGTGCCAATGAGTTTGGGCGACCGCTGTTAGTGATTGTCGTGCTGTTGGTGGCGTTGTTAGTGAGCTGTGTCTCTATTGTTTATCAGGCGTATGAATACCGGCAATTGTTTAATACTCAACAGCAGTTAGTGTCTCACTGGGATGAGTTACAAGTAGAGTGGGGACAGTTACTGTTAGAGCAAAGTGCGCTTGGGGCCAATAGTAAAGTGGAAAAAAAGGCGAAAGAGCTGCTCTCAATGCGAGTGCCTGAGCCTGAGAGCGTTGAGATGATAAGTTATGAGTGAACAAAGGATTGTTCTGCAGCATTCAAGAGGCTGGCGCCTGTGGCTGGTCTGTGTGTTGTTGGGAGCGATCGCGGTAGGGATAGTGGTAAAATTGGTGTCACTTTACACTTATGATAAAGAATTCCTACAGGGGCAAGGTGATAAGCGAACCATCAGAACCATGCAAATTCCTGCGCACCGCGGCTTAATCACCGATAGAAACGGTGAGGCGCTAGCGGTGAGTGCTCCCGTTGCCGCTGTTTGGGTTAATCCTAAAGTGGTTGATCCGCTAGAGCCTAAGCTAAAACAATTGTCCATTTTGCTCTCTAAAAAGCCCAATGCGGTGAGCCGTAAAATTAAAGCCAATTTGAATCGTGGCTTTATCTATTTAAAAAGGCAGATCTCGCCAGATTTAGCTCGGCAAGTCGCTGCGCTTAATATTAGCGGTGTGAATGTGGATCGCGAGTACAAGAGGTATTATCCGGCGGGGGAAGTAGCGACGCATTTGGTCGGTTTTACCGGTATAGATGGCGCAGGACAAGAAGGTATTGAACTGGCGTATGAAGGTGCGTTGTTGGGAGAGCCTGGTAAAAAGTTGGTTATGCAAGATAGGCTGGGTCGTGTCATCAAGCATATCAAGCTAGTAGAAGAGCCTGAATCGGGACAAGATGTAGCCCTTAGCATTGATTTGCGCTTGCAATATTTAGCCTACAAAGAATTGAAATCAGCGGTTAAATCTCACCGTGCCGATTCCGCCTCTGTAGTAATACTTGATATTAAAACAGGTGAAGTGTTGGCGATGGTTAATCAGCCCTCCTACAACCCGAATGACCGCAGTGTGTTGACCGGTGAGCAATTACGCAACCGTGCCCTTACCGATGTGTTTGAACCTGGCTCAACAGTCAAACCCTTCACCATAGCGGCAGCGTTGATGAGTGGGAAGTACCAGCGTGATTCGGTGATTGATACTACACCTGGTTATATATATGTGAAAGGTAAACGCATTAAGGATTTTCGTAATTATGGCGAGCTATCACTCACCCGTATTATTACTAAATCCAGCAATGTAGGAGTGACTAAGCTTGCCTTATCTATAGGGCCTGATCAGATGCATAGCCTGTTTTCTAATGTCGGCATTGGCCAGTTGTCTAGTACCGGTTTTCCCGGTGAGCGCAGTGGCGAGTTACCTTACTACTATGAACGCCAAGTGATTGAACGCGCTGTTATGTCTTATGGTTACGGTTTGTCGGTCACGCCTATCCAGTTGGCACAAGCTTATGCAGTGCTGGCCAACAAAGGGATTAAAATTCCCGTCAGTTTGTTAAAGCTGGAAGAAAAACCCCAAGGTGTTCGTGTTATTCCTGAAGATATTGCCGCGGATGTGGTGACTATGATGGAGACCACTACGCAGGCTAATAAAGGGGGCACTGGGCGTAAGGCTGCTATCTTTGGCTACTCAGTGGCAGGTAAAACAGGCACTGCGCGTAAAGCTAAACGCGGTGGTTACGACTTAGATAAATATATTTCAGTGTTTGCCGGTATCACGCCTGCAAGTAATCCAAGATTGGCCGTGGTAGTCATGGTCAATAACGCCAAAGGTCAGCAGTATTCTGGCGGCGGTGTCGCAGCCCCAATATTTTCCAGAGTGACAGCGGGTGCGCTGCGTATGTTAAATATTTCGCCAGATCAATGGCCGCAAAAAGAGCAGTTGGCGGTGCAAAATGGACAGTAAGCAACTATTGCTAGGTACATTGTTTAGTGATTTACAACATACCGATAACGGTGCTTGGTGCTCGCAAGTAGTCACCGGCATAAAAGAAGACAGTCGATCTATAGCCCCAGGTGATATTTTTGTAGCACGTGATGGTGAGAGCTTTAAAGGCTCTGATTATATAGATGCTGCGATAAGCCAAGGTGCTGTGGCGGTGTTGGTTGAAAAGACAACGGCGCGTCAGTCTGTTGTTGATACAAACCAGTATCAAGTACCAGTGATAGCCATAGAAAATATGGCGATGGAATTAGGAAGTATAGCGGCAACGGTTTTTCATAATGTGATCACTAAACTTAATATTATAGGTATTACCGGCACTAACGGTAAAACCTCATGTGCGCATTATTTAGCCCAAGCGCTGAATAGCTTGGGTGTTAATACTTATATTATTGGCACTTTAGGTAATGGTCACCCACAGGATCTACGCAGTGCCAGTAGAACAACGCCGGATGCCTGTTCGCTGCAGCAGTTGTTCGCACAGTTTTATGCCAATGGTGCCAAAACGGTAGTGATGGAAGTCAGCTCACACGCTTTGGAGCAGGGACGGGTGCAAGGGGTGCCTTTTAATTTGGTGGCCTACACTAATTTATCTCAAGACCACTTGGATTATCACGGCACTATGCAGGCCTATGCTGCGGCTAAAGCGAAACTGTTTAGCCAGTTTAATGCTAAGCACTGTATTTTAAATTTAGACGATCCCTACAATAGAGATCTGTATCAACAATTGGGTCAAAGCCAGCCCGATACGCTAGTTAGCTATAGCGAGACATTGGCTAGCGATGCTGATTTCATTGCGCAAAATATTGATTTGCAACAAGGTCTGAATTTCACATTACATCAAGGAGCAAGCACCACTGCTATTAGCAGTGTATTGCTCGGCAAGTTTAATGTAGCCAACTTATTACTGTGCATTGCAGCACTGTCCAGATTGTCTTATTCAGCGGCGCAAATTCAGCGCTCTATTAGCGCTTTGATCCCCGTGCCTGGACGTATGCAAAAAGTAGCTTTGACTAATGTGGCTGATGAGCCGCTATGCGTGGTTGATTATGCGCACACCCCAGATGCTTTGGAGAAAGCGCTGCAAGCTAGTCGGGTACATACTCAAGGCAAGTTACTCGTAGTGTTTGGCTGTGGTGGGGATAGAGATACCGGTAAAAGGGCGCTAATGGCGAATATAGCAGAACGTTTTGCCGATACCGTCATTGTTACAAGCGATAACCCGCGTTCAGAAAACCCAGACGCCATTATTGAAATGATTAGCGCAGGGTTTTCAGCGGCGTATAAATACCGTATCGAAGCAGATCGTAAAAGCGCTATCGAATTTGCGGTCAATACCGCGCAGGTGGGTGATGTAGTGCTAGTCGCCGGCAAAGGACATGAAGATTATCAGGAAATTATGGGTATAAAGCAGTATTTTTTGGATGAAGAAGTCGTGTTAGCAGCGCTCAAACAAAAACACTTAAGACATGGGGGTGTTGCTAAATGAGTTTTGTTACCCAGCTGTCGCAATTAGTCGAAGTAACCTCGGCTGTTTTAATCAACGGCGACTGTGCCTTTAGTCAGCTCAGTACCGATACCCGAAAAGTGAAGGCTGGCGATGTGTTCTTAGCACTTAGCGGTGAAAATTTTAACGGTCATGCCTTTTGTCAGCAAGCAGTTGATGCAGGCGCCATTGCCTTGGTGGTAGAGCAAACCTTAGATATTGATGTGCCGCAGCTAGTGGTTGAAAATAGCCATATCGCGTTAGGTCTTATTGCCAAATTTAATCGCGAGCAATATCAAGGCTCATTGATTGCAGTGACCGGATCTAACGGCAAAACCACTACTAAGGAAATTATTAAGGCGATCTTGCGCCAAAAAGGGCCAGCTCTCGCAACCATCGGCAACCTCAATAATGAAATTGGCGTGCCTTTGACCTTGTTGGACTTTGATGGCACGCAACAGTATGCCGTGGTTGAAATGGGCGCGAATCATCAGGGAGAAATTGCTTACTGTACCGCACTAGCTCAGCCTGATGTGGCTATTATTACCAATGCTATGGGGGCGCACTTAGAGGGTTTTGGCAGTATTCAAGGTGTGGTTGAGGCCAAGGGGGAGATTTTCCAAGGGCTGAAGAATAACGGCGTCGCCATCTTAAATTTTGACGATGCCAATCTACAACAGTGGATCTCGCTCCCAGAGGTTAATAATTATCTCACCTTTAGCTTGGATAACGCTCAAGCAGACGTCTATGCCAGTGAAATAGAGCTGTTAGCCGCTGGGAATTATCGCTTTGTACTGCACCATTTAGAGCATAGTGCTGTTGTTACTTTAAATTTACTGGCGCTGCATAATGTTAATAATGCACTGGCCGCCGCCGCCGCTACTTTTGCGGTTGGTTTTAGTTTCGAGCAAGTGATTGATGGTTTACAAAGCGCTCGGACTATCAATGGCCGGCTCAATGCGCTGGTGGGACTAAATGATGCCACTGTCATAGATGATAGCTATAACGGTAATCCTGACTCAGTGAAAGCCGGGCTAGATTTACTCAGTGGTTTGCCAGGTTGTAAAATTTTAGCGCTGGGAGACATGGCAGAACTTGGGCCCAATGATCTTGATTTACATCGAGAGATCGGCACCTATGCCGCCCAGAAAAATATCGATAAGCTGTTTAGCTGTGGACCTAAAGGTGCATTGGCTGCAGAGCAATTTTCTAATATTACCCACACGGCAGTGACTGCCTTTAATAATAAAAAAGATATGATAAATACACTGAAGAGAATCATGGATAGCAATACAAAAGTTTTGATTAAAGGCTCCTTGAGCGCGGGCATGAAAGAAGTAGTAACGGCGTTAAGTCAAAGAGGAGATCGTTAATGTTTTTATTAGTAGCAGACTTTTTAGCACAATATTTTAATGCAGTGACTGTTTTACAGTACCTGACCTTAAGAGGCATTTTGGGCGTGATAACGGCGCTGTGTCTCACACTCTATTTAGGGCCTAAGATGATCCGCTTTTTGAAAGAAAAGCAGATAGGTCAATCGATTCGAAACGATGGCCCGCAATCCCACTTATCCAAAGCGGGTACGCCTACTATGGGCGGTGCCGTTATCTTGCTGTCTATCGCTATCAGTACTTTATTGTGGGCAGATTTAAGCTCGCGTTATGTATGGATAGTGCTTGGGGTTACTTTTGTTTTTGGCGCAGTTGGTTGGGTTGATGACTGGCGAAAAGTGGTGGAAAAGAACTCAGTGGGGCTACCGGCCCGCTGGAAATACTTTTGGCAATCTGTCGGCGGGTTTGGTGCGGCAATAGTGCTTTATTATACGGCCCAAACACCCGCGGAAACCGAATTGATCGTGCCGTTTTTTAAAGACATCGCGATTAATATGGGGCTGTTTTTTATTATATTTACCTACTTCGTTATCGTTGGTACATCTAATGCGGTGAATTTAACCGATGGCTTAGATGGCCTGGCGATAATGCCGATTGTGATGGTCGCTGCGGGATTGGGAGTGTTTGCCTATTTATCCGGACACGTCGAGTTCGCCAGTTATTTGAATATTCCCTATATCAATGGCTCGGGCGAAATGATTATTTTCTGTGGTGCTATTGTAGGCGCTGGACTTGGTTTTCTCTGGTTTAATACTTATCCAGCACAAGTATTTATGGGTGATGTCGGTGCTTTATCGCTAGGTGCAGCGCTCGGTGTAGTCGCTGTTATAGTGCGCCAAGAGTTAGTGTTAGTGATTATGGGCGGCGTGTTTGTGATGGAGACTGTCTCTGTGGTATTGCAAGTGGGCTCTTATAAATTGACCGGTAAGCGCATCTTTAGAATGGCACCTATCCATCATCACTTTGAATTAAAAGGTTGGCCTGAGCCGCGCATTATTGTGCGTTTTTGGATTATTACCGTCATCTTAGTCTTGATAGGTCTGGCGACCTTGAAGATCAGGTAGAGCATTATGACTTTAATTGCCAGCGATCAATTGAAAGTGGTGATAGGCCTTGGAGCTACGGGTATCTCCTGCGCAAAGCAGTTAGCCGCACAAGGAGAGCGCTTTGTGGTTTTAGATACGCGTGAAGCGCCTGCTAATTTGGCTGTGTTTCAACGGGATTACCCCGAGGTAAAAGTCATATTGGGTCCTTTGGATCCAGACTTGTTAGCCGCGTCCAGTGAAATAGTGCTCAGTCCAGGTGTGGCTAAAGATGATCCAGCGATTGTGTTTGCCGTTGCGCAAGGCGTGCCGCTTATCGGCGATATAGATTTGTTTTGTCGCAGAATTACGGCCCCAATTATCGCTATCACCGGTTCAAATGCTAAATCAAGTGTCACTACTTTAGTCGGTGATATGGCACGTGAAGCGGGGATTGATGTAGGCGTTGGCGGCAATATAGGCCTGCCGGTATTAGATTTTTTAGAGCAGCCGGAAAAAGCGTTATATGTATTAGAGTTATCTAGTTTTCAGCTTGAGACTACTCATGATTTGCGTGCAGAAGTCGCCTGTGTGTTAAACCTTACTCCCGATCATTTAGATAGATACGACAATGATTTTCAAAAGTACTACCAAGCCAAACACCGAGTATTTAAAGGCTGTAAAAAGGTGGTGGAAAATTTAGATGATGCATTAACGCATCCTTTAGTGGCCAAACAAGTGAGCATCACCGGTTTTCGTATGAGTGAGTCAGATTTTAATATCTTTGGCTTGATAAATCGTACTGAGCAAGGAGTACCACGTGAATACTTAGCGCTGGCAAAACAAGCTTTAATGGCCTGCGATGAGATTTTACTGCCAGGTCGTCACCATACTATGAATGCACTGGCAGCACTGGCCATTGGTCACCAGGCAGGTTTTCCGATGCCAGCGATGTTGCGCGCTGTGAAAAAATTCAGCGGGCTGGAGCATCGTTGCCAATTAGTCGCGACGAAAGCCGACGTTAACTATTTTAACGATTCCAAAGGCACCAATGTGGGCGCAACTGTCGCGGCTATAGAAGGTTTGGGTGCGACACTGGCCATCGATAAAAAAATTGTGTTAATAGCGGGTGGCGATGGTAAAGGTGCCAGCTTTGATGATTTAGCCGATCCGATAAATAAATATGTAAAGTCGTTAGTATTAATTGGTACTGATGCCACGCGTATTGCTGATGCTGTGTCATTTGGCAGTGTTTACTACGAGAAAACCATGGCGGATGCGGTACTTAAAAGCGCCGAGCTTGCTCAAGCAGGTGAGATAGTGTTGTTGTCTCCCGCCTGTGCCAGTTTTGATATGTTCGATAATTTTATGCAGCGCGGTGATGTATTTAGTCGAGCGGCGGAAAATTTATAATGGATAAGCTAACGCAGTCGCCTTTGATAGAACCTAAGTGGTTAACACAACAAGGGTTGTTGGCGCGTTGGTTAAAGCTGCCGGCGGGGCAGCTACCTTTTGATCCACTGCTGTTGTGCAGTGCGCTATTTATTATGTTGACCGGCTTTGTGATGATTACTTCGGCATCTTTAGATGTAGCGGCTAAAAATTATCAACAACCGTTTTTCTTCTCGATGCGCCACGGCATGTTCATCATCATTGCATTAGTGGCTGCATCGGTGGTGTGTAATATATCGATCAAACGCTGGTACAGTTTTGGCCCAAGTTTACTGGCGTTTGGCTTTATCCTGCTGGTATTAGTGTTGGTGCCAGGCATTGGTAAAGAAGTGAATGGGTCGCAGCGTTGGATCCGTGCCGGGGCGCTAAATTTACAGGCCTCTGAAGTGGCCAAATTTTGCATGATTATTTATTTAGGTGGCTATTTAGTTAGGCGCTTAACGGATGTACGCAACAGCTGGAAAGGTGTGGTCAGGCCTATATTACCTTTGGGTTTTTTTGTGTTTTTGCTAATTATGGAGCCCGATTATGGCGCAGCCGTAGTATTGATGGCCTCGGTGATGGGCATGATATTTCTCAGCGGTATGCGCTTTTCGCAATTTTTAGTGATATTAACGGGGGCACTAGTAACCGTAGGATCTCTAGCGGTTATTCAACCCTATCGCATGGCGCGTTTGAAATCGTTCCAAGACCCATGGGCTGACCCCTTTGGTAGCGGCTATCAGCTGTCACAGGCACAAATTGCTTTTGGTCGCGGTGAGTGGTTTGGTACGGGGTTGGGTAATAGTGTGCAAAAGCTATTTTACCTGCCAGAAGCTCATACCGATTTTGTTTATTCGGTACTCTCAGAAGAACTGGGATTGATGGGGGCGATGGTGGTAATAATGCTCTATACGGTGATGCTTTACAGAGTGTTTTCTATTGGCCGCCAGGCGGAGAAGCAACAGCAATTTTTTATGGCTTTTATTACCTATGGTTTTGCATTAGTGCTGGCAGCTCAAGTATTGATCAATATAGGGGTGAATGTCGGAGCAGTGCCAACTAAAGGACTAACTCTGCCACTGCTAAGTTATGGTGGCAGTAGCTTAATTGTTTGTACGGCGATGATTGCGGTTATTTTACGCATAGATTATGAGTTGAAATTACAACGTATTAAAGCGGGCCCTAAAGGCGAGTTTTTGTTAAGTGATTCTATCGGCGCCAGTTACTTATTGGCACAAATTAAAGAGGCGCAAGAAGCTGAGCAAGAAGCAGATGACGAAGAACAGGAGCCAAAAAAGAGCGTGAAGAAACGCCGCGCTAAAGCTAAACAATCTCCTGATGATTCCGATCAAGAACAGCCGACGGATATCTCTGAATATAAAGAAGAGAACACAGGCGTGAGTAGGGATAAGTTAAAGCCAGTGAAGAAAAGAGTACAGAGCAAGACTTTTGACCAGGCAAAAGCAAAACGTCGAATAAATCGAGATTCTATATGAAGACGCAACAAAAAACTAAAGTGGCACTGATCATGGCCGGCGGTACTGGTGGACATGTCTTCCCAGCACTGGCAGTGGCGGATTTACTGCGTGAGGCCAATGTGCAAGTTCACTGGCTGGGAACTGCGGCAGGTATAGAGGCGAAAGTGATTCCTGAAGCCGGAATTAAATTACATTGTATTGAAGTAAAAGGATTACGTGGCAAGGGCAAGTTAGGCCTATTAAAAGCACCATGGCTAATACTAAAAGCTATTTGGCAGGCAAAAAAAGTATTTGATCTCGTTAAGCCTGACGTGGTGATGGGGATGGGAGGTTTTGCTTCAGGTCCCGGTGCTGTCGCGGCTAAATTTTGTGCCGTACCGTTAGTGATTCACGAGCAAAATGCAAGAGCAGGCATGACCAATAAGCTGTCATTGATGTTAGCCAAACGTAAGCTAGCGGCATTCCCCGATGCCTTTGGTGAGAGTAAAGACCAAGATAAAGGAATAGAGATTGTCGGTAACCCTGTCAGGGGGCCTATTCTGAAAATGCTGGGCAGTAGTGAACGTTATAACACCCGTCAAGGCAAGCTCAACGTACTGATAGTGGGTGGCAGTTTAGGAGCGATGGCGATTAACCAAGTGGTGCCCAAAGCATTAGCTAAAATGCCAAGTGATGAGCGCCCTAATATTTGGCATCAAGCAGGTGTACGTAATATTGAAGAGACTCAAGCGCTTTATCAAACCTGTGAAGTCGCTGCAAAGGTTACTGCGTTTATTGAGGATATGGATCAGGCCTACAGCTGGGCTGATATAGTTATCTGTAGAGCGGGGGCATTAACCGTCAGTGAAATGGCCATAGCCGGTGTCGCCTCAATTTTGGTACCTTTTCCCTTTGCTGTCGATGATCATCAAACGGCTAATGGACAATTTTTAGTCGCTGCGGGTGCGGCATTAATGGTTGCCCAAAAAGAGTTAACTGAAAACAAATTAATTGAATTACTCGCGCAGCTAAGTGATCGAGCAGTATTAGCGGATATGGCCGCTAAAGCGCAGCGAGTTGGCTTGCCACAAGCATCTAATACAGTGGCAAATATCTGTCTTGAGGAAATGAAATGAGCAATATTAGTAAAGCCCCAACAGTCTCTAGAGCGGTTCATGACGTTCCAGAAATGCGCAGAATTAAGTCAATTCACTTTGTTGGCATTGGCGGTGTGGGCATGTGCGGTATTGCCGAAGTATTGTGTAACCAGGGCTATGTTATTTCAGGCTCCGATATTAAAGCGTCGGCTACCACCGCCCGCCTAGAAAAGTTGGGCACACGGATATTCATTGGTCATCATAGTGAAAATGTAACAAATGTTGATGTGGTAGTGACTTCCACTGCTGTGGATGAAAACAATCCAGAAATTATTGCTGCGCGCGCTGCGCATGTGCCAATTGTGCGCCGTGCAGAAATGTTAGCGGAGCTGATGCGTTACCGCCATGGCGTAGCAGTGGCTGGTACTCATGGTAAAACCACCACAACTAGTTTATTGGCGTCGGTCTTTGCCGAGGGCGATTTAGACCCTACTTTTGTCATTGGTGGCAGGCTTAATAGTGCTGGCACTAACGCAAGGCTTGGTGCTAGTCGCTATTTGATTGCTGAGGCGGATGAAAGTGATGCCTCGTTCTTGCATTTACAGCCTATGGTCGCCATCGTGACCAACATTGATGCAGATCATATGGACACTTACGGCGGTGATTTTAATGTACTCAAACAAACTTTTGTGGATTTTTTGCACAACTTGCCGTTTTATGGTTTGGCGGTGTTGTGCATAGATGATCCGGTGGTACGTGAGATACGCGAGCGAGTGAATCGCCCAGTGATCACCTACGGTATTGAACAGGAAGCTGATTATCGCGCGGTAGATATATCGCAAAATGGCATGCAAACTCACTTTAAAGTGATACGTCCTGATCATCACCAGGATTTACAAGTAACGGTTAATATGCCGGGTAATCACAACGTATTAAATGCTTTAGCTACAATAGCAGTGGCTACTGATGAGGGAATTGAAGACAGTGCGATTACCAGCGCGCTGCATGCCTTCTCCGGGGTTGATCGACGTTTTCAGGTATTAAATGATCTGCCCGTTGCTGGCGGTTCAGTGATGTTGGTCGATGATTATGGTCATCATCCGCGTGAGATTCAAGTCACTATAGAGGCGGTTCGTCGCGGCTGGCCAGGGCGCAGAATAGTGATGATCAATCAGCCGCACCGTTATACCCGTACTAGAGATTTGTACGAGGACTATGTACAAGTGCTTTCAGAAGTTGATGTACTACTATTGCTGGAAGTGTATGGGGCAGGTGAAGAGCCAATTTCCAGTGCTGATAGTAGAAGCTTGTGCCGCAGTATTCGTCAGCGCGGCCAATTGGAGCCGGTCTTTGTCGACAGTGTTGATGAGGTGACCGCTCTACTGAAAAATATTTTGCGTCCCAATGATATTTTACTGACGCAAGGGGCTGGTGATATTACCGCTTTAGCGCACCGTTTATCTACTATGGATTTTGCATAAATGTTGCAATGGCGCAAGCAAGACATCGCTCCTCAAGTAGAGCAAGAAGTACGTTTTGCTGCGTCTAAAGTGAATGATCAGAGCAGCGCTGAACAAAGTGTATCACCGCTCTTTTTTATCAGTGACTGGTATGTACGCCCGGCGATTATATTGACTTCTTTTGCGCTTTTTTGTGGATTATTGTTCAATGCTGCCACGTATTTGTGGGACTGGCTGGATAGACCCGTTACGCGATTAAATATTATTGGCAATACTCAGTATTTAGATCGTAATCAAATGTTGCATAAACTGGCGGAAAATATACAGCCAGGCGCAGCGCTACAGTTGGGGTTGGTAAGTAGTGAGGTGGGAGTAACGAGCATTGGTAATTCTGTACTGTCTCTGGATATCAATGAAATTCAGAAAATTGCATTAGAAGAGCCTTGGGTAAACAGTGTGAGCTTAAAGCGTAACTGGCCTGGAACTATCGCGATAGAAGTAACAGAACAAGTGCCTGTGGCTAAGTGGGGCAATAAGGGATTGCTAAACCATCAAGGCGATATCTTTTGGCCTGAAAACAGACAAGAATTAGAGCACTTACCGCGATTAGACGGGCCCTCTACAGACACCGCCAGAGTGATGGATCAATACCATACTTTGAGTCAGTTTTTTAAGGGATCTAATACCTTAATGACAGGTCTGACCTTGCAGGCACGTGGCGCTTGGACACTACTGCTGGATAATAAAATAGAAGTTGAATTAGGCCGTGAGAAAATATTGACTCGACTAAGGCGTTTTTTAGAATTGTACAAAGGACATTTATATCAACAGGCCGCTAAAATAGAGCGCGTTGATGTGAGATATACCAATGGGGTAGCGGTTAAATGGCTGCCTGTACCGGAACAAAAAATAAACTGAGTATATTCTCAGGCAATAAATATAAACTGGCGACAGTGTAAACTGGCCAGTAAGTATACCCGTAATCTGTTAGGAGATTATTATGTTTAGTATGCAAGATGATGATATGCCGGGTGCTGTTATAAAAGTAGTCGGCGTCGGCGGTGGTGGCGGAAATGCATTAGGTCACATGTTAGCTGCGGATTTAAATGGGGTTGAATTTATTTGTGCCAATACTGATGCGCAAGCGCTCAGCAGTATCGATGCGGATAAATCCATTCAGTTAGGTGCTAATACTACCAAAGGACTAGGTGCTGGGGCTGATCCAGATGTAGGACGTGCTGCTGCCATTGAAGATAAAGAGGCTATTGGCGAGGCACTAAAAGGTGCCGATATGGTGTTCATTACCGCTGGCATGGGTGGCGGAACTGGCACGGGTGCTGCGCCCATCGTTGCTGAAGTGGCCAAGAGCATGGGCATATTGACTGTGGCTGTCGTCACTACACCTTTCCCGTTTGAGGGACGCAAGCGTATGTTACTGGCCGAGGCGGGTGTGCAAGAGCTACGCGAGCAAGTGGATTCCCTGATCATTATTCCCAACAAAAAGTTAATGAAAGTATTGGGCCGCAATACCAGCCTGATTAAAGCATTTGCCGCGGCTAATGATGTATTACTCGGTGCAGTGCGAGGGATTGCTGAGTTGATCACTTGCCCAGGCATGATCAACGTCGATTTTGCAGATGTGCGCACGGTGATGTCTGAAATGGGCATGGCAATGATGGGCTCTGATCGAGCGCGTGGTGAAGATCGTGCTTCTATCGCCGCAGAGGGGGCTATTAACAGCCCGCTGTTAGAAAATGTTGATCTCAAAGGTGCCAGCGGTATCTTGGTAAATATCACCGCAGGTGTTGATCTCACTTTAGGTGAGTTTAGCGAAGTGGGTAATATCATCGAAAAGTATGCATCCAGTGATGCAACTATTGTGATAGGAACTGTCATAGACACAGAATTAGTGGATGATCTAAAAGTGACGGTGGTAGCAACAGGTTTTGAGAAAAAATCGGAGGATCTGGAGCCATTGATGCAAGGTTCTAATAAGAACTTGGAGCAAAAGTTACAATCTGTCACTAAAGATGCCACAAAAAAACCAGTAGCTAATCCGTTAATCACAAATATGGATCAAATCGAGTTGCCGACAGTATTGCGCAGAGCGCAGCGTGAAGCGTTACTTGATGGTAAGGCGATACCTGTCAGAGATAAACAAAGTGAAAGCTTGTTGGACGTGCCGACCTTTATCCGTCGTCAAAGCGAATAAACACAGCAGTAAAAGATGAGAATAATTGTTGTTTGTGTCTGTGTTTGCTAATATCTGCCCATTTTTAAATTAATAAATAGAGTTAGGTTCAGTCAATTTTAATGATCAAGCAAACAACATTGAAAAGTAGTATCAAAGCCACAGGTTTAGGCTTACACACCGGCCATAAGGTCTATTTGAATTTATGCCCAGCACCTGTTGATACAGGCATTGTATTTCGCCGAGTAGATCTTGAGCCAATGGTTGAAATACCCGCCGATGCTTTTCTGGTAAAAGATACGGTACTGTCTACCAATATTTTTAAAGACGATGTTAAAGTAGCCACTATTGAGCACTTGATGGCAGCATTCTCTGCGATGGGTGTGGATAATGCGGTGGTAGAAATCAACGCTGAAGAAGTGCCTATCATGGATGGCTCCGCGGCGCCTTTTATCTTTTTAATTAAAGCTGCTGGAATCTTGCAACAGCAAAGTGACCGACAGTACATTAAAATTACCCGCGAAGTCAGTTTCAAACACGAGGGGAAAGTGGCGACCTTCAAACCTTATCAGGGCTGTAAAATTACGGTTGAAATAGATTTTGATCATCCCGCTTTTAAAGGCAAGAATATGGTCTGTGAGCTGGAGTTAAATAGTGAGAATTTCATTAAAGAGGTGAGTCGCGCTAGAACCTTTGGTTTTATGAGCGATATTGAATATTTGCGTTCTAATAACTTAGCGCGCGGTGGCAGTATGGAAAATGCTATCGTTGTGGATGAAAACTCTATTCTCAATAGTGATGGTTTGCGCTTTGAAGATGAATTTGCCAAGCATAAAGTATTAGATGCGGTGGGTGATGTCTATTTGTTAGGTAAAAGCTTAATAGGTGAGTTTGTCGGTTTTAAGACAGGTCACTACATGAATAATCAGTTAGTGCGTAAGTTACTCGCGACTAAAGATGCCTACGAGATCGTTACCTGTAACGAGCTAGATTTGGCGGTCGCTTGAATCTAAAGTAATTAAAAAAGCCGGAATTTACTTCCGGCTTTTTTGTTTTTAAAGAAAATGATGGTTTTTTTGATTACTAACGCTGTATAAAAAATATTCGTTTGAAAATGATTTATAACGGATAATAATCTTTGTTTTTATTTTGCCCTTGAGGTTCTATTATCTATCCCCATCAAGGTACAATAACGACAATTTTAATGATGCATAAAATTTTTACTGATCGCTGAATCCAGTTTGAATGTGGCCTTTTTTTTGTTTGAATTTATAAGTTTATACGACGAAGTATGACTTTTTTAGAAACAGCTAAAGAATGCATTACAAGAGCGATAAGCGACTTGTGTCGATCTTTAGTGGTCGGTAAATAGAACGATAATTTATTGGTGATATCTACAACATGATGACTTCAATTTTCAAGAAAGTATTTGGTAGTAAAAATGCACGTGTTATTAAGCGCATGCAGAAAACTGTTTCAACGATCAATGACCTTGAAGCTCAGATGCAGGCGCTCAGTGATAGCCAGATCATCGACAAAACCAATGAGTTTAAGTCTCTTATTGCAGAGCAAAAAAATACGGTAGAAGAATTGCTGCCTGAAGCTTTTGCCTTGGTACGTGAAGCTTCTGTGCGCGCAATGGGCATGCGTCATTTTGATGTGCAAATGATGGGAGGCATTACTTTACATGAAGGCAATGTCGCTGAAATGCGCACCGGTGAAGGTAAAACCTTAGTGGCAACACTGGCTGTCTATTTAAATGCACTGTCTGCAAAAGGCGTGCACGTAGTGACAGTGAATGATTATTTGGCAAGCCGTGATGCCGATTGGATGCGCCCATTATATGAAGCTTTAGGAATGAGCGTTGGCGTGGTTTTGTCTCAACAAGATACAGAGATTAAGCGTGCGGCCTATCAGGCTGATATCACCTACGGCACTAACAACGAATTCGGTTTTGATTATCTTCGCGATAATATGGCTTTTAGTATTGAAGAGAAAGTACAACGTGATTTTCACTTCGCGGTTATCGATGAAGTCGATTCTATTTTAATAGATGAGGCGAGAACGCCGCTGATTATCTCCGGTCCTGCAGAAGATAGCTCAAAAATGTACGCGAGCATTAATACCTTAGTACCGAAGTTATTGCGTTTTGATGGCGAGATAGATGTAAAAGATACGGAGCAAGTGGTTAATGAGCACTTTGTGGTTGATGAAAAAAATCGCACCATTGATCTGACAGAAGCAGGCCATGAACTGGTCGAAGAGTTGCTGGTGGAAGGTGGCTATTTAAATGAGGGCGAGAGCTTGTACGCCCCTCATAACTTGAATTTATTACATCATGTATTAGCCGGATTGCGGGCGCATAACTTATTTACGCGCGATAAAGATTATATTATCCAGAACAACGAAGTGGTTATCGTCGATGAACATACCGGTCGAATTATGCCCGGACGCCGTTGGTCAGAAGGATTGCATCAAGCCATAGAAGCGAAAGAGGGTGTGGATATCCAACTAGAGAGCCAAACTTTGGCCTCGACGACTTTCCAAAACTATTTCAGACTGTATGACACGCTGTCGGGGATGACAGGAACTGCCGATACTGAAGCCTTTGAGTTACAGCAGATTTACGGTTTAACGGTGGTGGTTATTCCCACCAATGTCGATGTGCAGCGTATCGATGCTAACGATTTGATTTACATGACAATGGAAGAGAAGTACCAAGCTATCATTGAAGAGATTAAAGTCACTAAGGCTAAAGGGCAGCCAGTATTAGTGGGTACCGCTTCGGTTGAATCATCGGAGTTGATTTCACAGTTATTGATTAAAGAAGATATTGAGCACAACGTACTTAATGCCAAACACCATGGTAGAGAAGCTGAGATTATTGTTGAAGCAGGTCGTCCTGCGGCGGTTACCATTGCCACTAACATGGCCGGGCGTGGCACCGATATTGTACTGGGTGGACGTTTACAGGCGGAGCTAGAAGCGGCACCTGAGGCTGAACACGAGAGCATTAAAGCGGATTGGAAAAAACGTCAAGAGGCGGTATTGGCTTCGGGTGGATTGCATATAATCGGCACAGAGAGACACGAATCGCGTCGTATCGATAACCAGTTGCGTGGTCGTGCTGGCCGTCAAGGTGATCCGGGCTCTTCTCGCTTCTTCCTCTCTCTAGAAGATGATCTGATGCGTATCTTTGCTTCAGACAGAATGCGCTCGTTTATGCGTTCTCTCGGCATGGAGCATGGTGAGGCAATCGAGCATAAAATGGTCAGCAATGCGATCGAAAAAGCCCAGCGTAAAGTGGAAGGTCGCAACTTTGATATTCGTAAATCACTGCTTGAATATGACGATGTAGCTAACGATCAGCGCAACGTGATTTATACACAGCGTAACGAAGTAATGGCTTCTGATGATATTTCTGAAACGATTCGTCTGATTCGCGAAGAAGTGGTAGGTGATACTGTTGCCAATCATATTCCACCGCAAAGTATTGAAGAGCAGTGGGATGTAGAGGGATTAGAAAAAGCCATTGAAGCTGAGTATGGTCTCAACTTATCGATTAAAGAGTGGCTTGCGACAGATAGCTCGCTGCACGAGGAGACCTTGACTGACAAGTTGCAGGCAGAAATTGCCGGTGCTTATCAGGCGAAAGAAGAAATGGTAGGAAAAGAGGGGATGCGTACCTTCGAGAAGCAAGTGATGTTGCAGGTATTAGATACTTTGTGGAAAGAGCATTTGCAAACCATGGATAACTTACGTCAAGGTATTCATTTACGCGGTTACGCACAGAAGAACCCAAAGCAAGAGTACAAGCGTGAATCATTTGAGTTATTCCAGCACTTATTGAGTAATATCAAAATCGATATAATCAAAGTGTTATCTCACGTGCAAATCCAAATGCCAGAGGAAATGGCTGAGCAAGAAGAGTTGCGTCGCCAAAAGTTACAAGAGCAGCAAATGAACTTTGAGCACCAATCGACTTCAGCTACTGATCAGGCAGATTCTGGACAAAGTACAGAGCTTGAGCAAGAGGCGGCACCTTTTGTAAGAGAGGGCGAGAAAGTGGGTCGAAATTCTCCTTGTCCCTGTGGTTCAGGTAAAAAATATAAGCAGTGTCATGGAAAATTAAGCTGATTACTTAGGTTTATTAAATTACAACATACTAAGAGCGATTTATCGCTCTTAGTCGTTTTTAGAGATAGGAAATAAAGATGGCTGTAGGTCCGGGAAATATAGTGGCGTTAGCGCCGATTGCAGGTGTACGTATTGGTGTGGCTAATGCGGGAATAAAGCAAGTTACGCGCCCAGATGTCGTGTTGTTTGAGATCTCTGCAAGTGCCAGTGTCGCTGGCGTTTTTACCAAAAATGCATTTTGTGCGGCCCCGGTACATGTAGCGAAAGAACACCTACAAGGTTTTAATGAAGTGAATGCGGCGCGTTATTTGTTAGTTAATACCGGTAATGCTAATGCCGGTACCGGTGAGCAGGGCATGTTGGATGCAAAGCTATGCTGCCAAGCGCTAGCTGATAAACTGGGTAGTAGTGCACAGTGTGTTTTACCTTTTTCAACCGGTGTGATTGGCGAACTGTTACCAACGGCTAAAATAACCAGCGTTTTAGATGATGTTATAAGATCCTTACAAATGGATAATTGGCGCGCAGCAGCAGCGGGTATTTTAACCACGGATACTCGCATTAAAGGGCACAGTGTCAGCTTTGAATTAGCCGGTAAGAGTGTCTTAATCACTGGTATATCTAAAGGCTCAGGGATGATTAGGCCCAATATGGCCACGATGTTAGGTTTTGTTGCCACTGATGCCGATATATCACCCTCTGTGTTACAAAAATTACTAACTGATGCAACTGATCAAAGCTTTAATCGTATTACTGTCGATGGCGATACTTCGACTAATGATGCCTGTATTTTAATTGCTAGTGGCGCGAGCGGGGTTAGCATTACTGAAAATACAGAAGCTTACGTTGTCTTTAAACAGCAGCTAAATGCGCTGATGTTAGAGATTGCGTTACAAATTGTCCGCGATGGAGAAGGTGCGACTAAGCTGGTGAAGATTGTCTGTGAGCATGCAGCTACCGTTGCAGAAGCGCTGGAAGTTGCCTATACCGTTGCGCATTCACCACTAGTAAAGACGGCGTTATTTGCCAGCGATGCCAATTGGGGACGTATATTAGCGGCAGTAGGGCGCTCAGGACTAGAGAATTTAGATGTCGATAGGCTGAAGATCTATCTAGATGATATATGTATCGTCGAGAATGGCGGTCGTGCTACGAGTTATACAGAAGAAGCTGGTGCGAAGGTGATGGCTCAGGATGAGATTTTAATCCGTATTGTGCTTAATCGAGGTGAGGTCTCTGAAGCGGTATGGACGACTGATCTCTCCCATGATTACATCTCTATCAATGCCGATTACAGAAGCTAAATATGATTAATTCACGTAAAGAAATTCATGTTGCTGCCGGGGTTATCTTAGATAACAGCGGTAATGTGTTTTTAGCGAAAAGGCTGACGGGAGCTCATCAAGGGGGATTGTGGGAGTTTCCCGGTGGTAAAGTGGAGTCTGGAGAGAGTGCTAAACAAGCACTAGAGCGTGAACTTGATGAAGAGCTTGGAATTAAAATAGCAGACGCAGAGCCTTTTATTAAAATTCCTTTTAGCTATCCTGATAAATCTGTTTTATTAGATGTATTTAAAGTCACCAAATTTAGTGGGGACCCCTATGGAAAGGAAGGGCAAGAGACAGCTTGGGTGGCGTTAAAAGATCTTTCAAAACTACAGTTCCCAGAAGCTAACTTGCCTATCTTAGAGAAAATCGTGGCGCAGCTGTAGTTTGTTTTTCTATACGAGCTTTGGCTGTTTAGTGGATCGTTGGGGATTTCCAGTTTTCTAACGGTACCATTGAGCTACTGTAGTCATCTTCCTCAGCGCTGATCTCAGCAGGGATTTGGTAGCTTTCATTAGCCCAAGAGCCCAAGTCTAATAATTTGCAGCGCTCGCTACAAAATGGACGATTGACATTGTCTGTGCTCCACTCTAGAGGTGTATTGCATTCGGGGCAGGGAAATTTTTTAGTGGCCATGGTCACTCCTTTATATGGAAAATCTAGCGCATAACTGTTGATGGATATTATTCACTTGTTGGTTTAATTGCGCAAGGGTGCCGTCGTTATTGATGGTGATATCTGCCTTTTCATTGCGCTGTTTGCTACTTAACTGCTTATCTATAATCTTTTCTATTTGTTCACGGCTGTTTTTGTCACGCACCATTGCGCGCTTTATTTGAGTTTCTTTGTCCAGGTCTATTACGATGATTACATCGCACATTTGCTGTTGGTCTGTTTCTAATAATAGCGGCGAGCTAAGAATGTTGTAATTGCAGTCGTTCTGGGATTCAGGATCGTGCAGAGAATTAATAATACGTGTACGTATAAGAGGGTGAAGTAGTGTTTCCAGCCACTGTTTTTGGCTGGTGTCATTAAATATGATTTCTCGTAATTTTGCTCGATCTAATTCACCGCTTTGTAATAATATCTCAGCGCCGTATTGATCATGAATAGCATTTAATCCTGCACTGTTTAAAGTAACCACTTCTCTTGCTACAAGATCCGCGTCGACGATATTGGGTCCTAGTTTGGCAAATAAATCAGTGACGGTTGTTTTTCCACAACCTATGCCACCGGTAATGCCTACTATCTTTTTAGAGATCATAACAATAAGTTAAGGTAGAGCTGGGTGAGGTCATTGCCCCAAAGTAAGCTAATAAAGCCTGCAATGGTAAGGTAGGGGCCAAAGGGGATAGGTTTATCCAATTGCTGTTTCTTTAAAGCAGCCAGTACTAGTGCAATAATGACAGCGCTAATAGAGCTTAACAGAATAATGATTGGCAGTGCTGTAATACCCATCCAAGCGCCAAGTGCGGCCAGCAGTTTAAAATCACCGTAACCCATGCCTTCTTTGCCGGTAATGAGTTTGAAAGCCCAGTAAATAGACCATAAACATAAGTAGCCAAACGCAGCACCATAGACGGCAGAGTCTAAGCTCACAAAAGTATTTTGGGTGTTTAGTAACAGGCCTATCCAGAGAAGGGGGAGCGTGAGCTTGTCGGGGAGCAAAAAATGGTCTAAATCGATAAAAGTGAGCGCGATCAATATCCAGGAAAAAATCAGCACATACAAGGTGATTTCATTAAAGCCAAATGTAAATACAATTGGGAAGCTGATAAGCGCAGAGAGTATTTCAACCAGTGGATAGCGTATTGATATTGGGGTTTTACAGCCCGCGCACTTGCCGCGCAGCAATAAAAAATAGCTTAGTACTGGGATGTTTTCGTACCAAGTAATGCGGTGTTGGCATTTAGGGCACTGCGAGTCAGGTTTAACTAAGTTGTATTTGTCGCCGTCATCTTCGCCGGTGATTTGTGCGTCCCACTCCCGCTGCATCATTACTGGTAATCTGTGAATAACCACATTGAGGAAGCTGCCGACCATCAGAGAAAAAAGGGCGACTATTATACTGGCGGCAAATAAATGTTGTGAAAAATATTCTATATATAATTGCATAATTGGGAGTCTTTATAATTAGAGTGAGACAAATACAGTGCTCTGATGCTTCGCTAAATCACACGACTGCACCTAACTTAAAGATAGGCAGATACATAGCGACTACTAAACCGCCGACCAGTGTTCCTAATACCACCATAATGAATGGCTCCATTAGAGAGGACATGTTGTCTACTGCATTATCCACTTCCTCTTCATAAAAAGAGGCCACTTTATCTAACATGCTATCCAGAGAGCCCGCCTCTTCGCCTATAGCAATCATCTGTACGACCATGCTGGGGAAAACACCGGTCATTGCCATCGAGTTCTGCAATGATTGTCCGGTTGAAACGGCATTACGTATTTGCAGAATGGCATCGCGGTAAACAACATTGCCAGAGGCGCCAGCAGCAGACTCGAGGGCTTCTACTAAAGGTACGCCTGCGGCGAAAGTAGTGGATAATGTACGAGCAAAGCGGGCAATGACGGCCTTGCGTAAAATGGCACCAAGCACTGGGAGCTTTAAAATGAGCACATCGAGCTGGTTAGCGAATTTCACGGAACGCCTTTTAAGTTGTCCAAATCCATAGAAAAACAACACCATTCCCAGCCCAATAATCCACCACCACTCTTGCACAAATGCAGAGAGATTTAAAATCATTCGGGTAAAGGGAGGTAGGTCAGCACCAAAATTGCTAAAAATAGATTCGAATTGTGGGACTACTTTTAACAGTAAAATGACCGAGACAATCATGCCCACTGCTAAAACGGCAATAGGGTAGGTGAGGGCTTTTTTGATTTTAGCTTTTAATGACTCCAATTTTTCTTTGTAGGTGGCGATTCTTTCCAACATGGTTTCAAGTGAGCCGGATTGCTCGCCAGCTGCGACGAGAGAGCAGTATAAATCATCAAAAAAGCGTGGGTGCTTGGCCATTGAACTGGCCAGGTCTTGCCCGGAATTGACAGAGTCTCTGATATCTAAAACCAGCTTTTTTAGAGCATCTTTTTCTACACCGGTTGCGACAATTTCGAGGCCCTGAATTAGAGGGACGCCGGCTTTTAACATGGTGGCAACTTGGCGAGTAAAAAAGGCGATATCGATTGGTTTGATAGGTTTAGAGCGAGCGCTGAACAGGCTAAAGTTAGATTCTTTAGTTACTTTTCGTGGAGCCACTCCTTGTCTTCTAAGTAGCGCCTTTGCTTCAGCAAGGCTCGCTGCATCAATTTTTCCTTTGCTGTTATTGCCGCTTTTATCAAGGCCTGACCATGCATAAGTAAATATTTTTTTAGTTTGGCTTGCCATGGTTATTCCTAATGTGTGATAACGCGATTAAGTTCTTCTAAACTGGTTATTCCCAGAGCGACCTTGGCTAAGCCAGATTTCTTAAGTGGTTTGAATCCCTGGCGTAAACCTATCTCTAAAATATCTAAAGAGGTACCGTTGTTCATGATGCAATCTGATATTTCGGGGGTGATGACCAATAATTCGTAGATGCCCACACGGCCTTTGTAGCCTTTGGTGCATTTTAAACAGCCTGCGGGGTTTGATTCGAACAGATTTATGTTGTGGGTTTTTCCCGCTTCAAAACCGGCTTCTATCAGCACTCTTTCTGGTAGTTCTTGGGATACCTTGCACTCCTCACACAATCGCCTAGCGAGGCGCTGCGCGATAATTATTGACACAGCTGTAGCAACGTTGAATGGCTCAACGCCCATGTTTTTAAGTCGCGTTAAGGTTTCAGCGGAGCTGTTGGTGTGCAGAGTAGAGAGTACCATGTGGCCTGTTTGCGCTGCTTTAATCGCTATTTCGGCGGTTTCCAAATCACGTATTTCGCCGACCATCACCACATCGGGGTCTTGACGTAAAAATGAGCGTAATGCCTCGGCAAAAGTTAGCCCTACTTTTACATTCACATGTACTTGGTTGATGCCCTCTAAGTTGATTTCCACAGGGTCTTCGGCGGTGGAAATGTTGCGCTCTTCAGTATTAAGTATGTTTAATCCGGTATAGAGGGAAACTGTTTTACCGCTACCAGTAGGTCCGGTTACTAATATCATCCCCTGAGGTTTAATCAGTGTGGCTAAGAAAACCTCTTTTTGCTCTGGATCAAAGCCCAATGCATCAACGCCAAGCTTGGCGCTGCTAGAGTCGAGAATACGCAGCACCATTTTTTCACCCCATAGGGTGGGGAGAGAGTTAACTCGAAAATCGATTGATCGAGATTGTGAAAGGCGCATTTTAATGCGCCCATCTTGGGGAACCCTGCGCTCGGAAATATCCATCTTGGACATCACTTTTATTCTGGCAGAAATTCTTGGTGCTAAGGAAGAAGGTGGTCTGGCGACTTCCTGCAAAATTCCATCAATTCTAGAGCGAACTCGATAAGTTTTTTCATAAGGTTCAAAATGAATGTCTGAAGCGCCTTTACGAATACAGTCCAGCAATACTTTATTGACAAAGCGCACAATCGGCGCTTCTTGGCTCGGGTCGCTAGTTTCTTCAGGCTGTTCGCTAGTATCAGTATCCTCAAGCTCTAAGTTTTCTAAACTATCATCATCAAGACCATCTAAACCTGAACTTTGTGTATCTAAAAAGCTGTCGATAGTTCGCTGCAGCTTATCTTGTTCGACAATAATGGCTTCTGTATTTAGACCAGTATGGAATTTGAAATCATCTAAGGCGCCGATGTTGGTGGGATCAGCGATGGCGACATAAAGCTTTTTATTACGTTTTATTAAGGGCAAGGCACGGTGTTTAAGAATTAGTTTTTCATCAACGAGGCCGTCGGGAATATTCTGGATCTCAAAACTATCTAAATCAAACAGCGGTAAACCAAACTCATCTGAGGCAGCGAACGCCGCATTATAATTGCTGATCAATTCTTCTGCGATAATATGGGAGATAAATGGCTTCTGCACAGATTGCGCTTTTTCTAAAGCGATATGAGCAACTTGGGCAGAAAAATAGCCATCCTTAACTAATCTTCTCGCCAATCCTACCAAAGGTTTCGTGGTTTGCAATCTGCTAGCTCCCTGAATGCCATATAGCTTAAACGCTATCAAAGATGGCAATAATAACCAAAAAATCTAATAAAATCATCTGTTCGATGGTAGTATCACTACTTTGAAGCTATAAGCGTTTAAATATAGAATAAATTGCGAAAAAAATTGCATTTTTTACTAATTAAAACTAGTTTGATAAATAATAACCAAATTATGGTAACTGCTGGAGAGCAATATGAAAAAGCAACAAGGATTTACATTAATTGAATTGATGATCGTAGTGGCGATTATCGGTATATTGGCTGCGATCGCTTTACCGGCTTATCAGGATTATACTACAAGATCTAGAGTTGCCGAAGGTCTTAGTCTAGCGGCTGGTGCGAAGACTGGTATTGTAGAGACCTTTTCTTCTACAGGTGTTTGGCCTTCGACTAATACCTCTGCCGGTGTTCCCCTTGCCAATACAATTACTGGCGATGCTGTGACTTCTGTCACTATCAGTGCGGCGGCGAGTGCTTCTGTCATAACAATACTGTATGAGATAGATGTGATTAATAATGCAACAGCAGCAAACAGGGAAATGACATTAACTGCTGTTGATGCAGGTGGAAGTGTGACTTGGACTTGTAGTCGCGGTAGTATAGCTGCTACGTTAGTTCCTGCTAATTGCAGAGACTAATAAAACCATTTAATAACCCATTAGTATGCTAATGGGTTATTAAATAAAACGCATTGACAAATCCAGTGCTTGACAGTTTTTTGTCAATGCCCCAATCGAAATATAATCCACTCCCGTTTTAGCAGTATCTAATAAAGTATCTTCGTTAATATTACCAGAAGCTTCCAGTTTTAATCTTCCTGCTACAAAATCTACCGCCTCTTTCATTTCTACAAAGCTAAAATTATCTAGCATCACTATATCGGCATTAGCATCGATAGCTTCTTCTAGCTGTGCGAAAGTTTCCACTTCCACTTCTACTTTTTTACCTGGCGCTATTTTGTGCGCGGCGTTGATTGCTGCTGCTATACCACCACAGGCCATAATATGATTCTCTTTAATCAAGAAGGCGTCAAAGAGGCCAATGCGGTGATTGTGACAGCCGCCACAAGTGACTGCGTATTTTTGCGCGGCGCGTAATCCCGGAAGTGTTTTGCGGGTATCGAGCAGTTTTACTTTAGTTTCTTTTACCATGTCAGCATAATGTTTGCTGATAGTGGCGGTGCCTGATAAAGTCTGCATAAAATTTAGTGCAGTGCGCTCAGCTGTTAGCAGTGAACTGGCAGAGCCGGTGCAAGTGAATAACACTTGGTTAGTAGTAACGCTGTCGCCATCTTTTACTTGCCAGTCAATACTTAAATCAGGATCCACTTGGCGGAAGGTTTCATCAACCCAAGCAGTGCCGCAAATGATGGCATCTTGGCGGGTAATCACTTGTGCAGTGGCAGTTGTTTTACTTGAAATTAAACTGGCGGTAATGTCGCCAGATCCAATATCTTCCTCTAATGCCGCGCGTACATTTTTTTTAATTATCGTATAAAGAGATGATTGAACAGACATTATTGATCCTACTAGTGATGAAGATTGATAGCGCCTATAATATCTGAAATTTACTGGCGAGGATGTATTTAGGTGCAGAAATTTTCAATTGTTGATGGTCAGTTGCTGCAGGCAAGGCAAGTACCTTCACCCAATTGCAATCAAAGAGCTACTGGCGAAGTGCTTGAATTGTTAGTGATTCATAATATCAGTTTGCCTCCGAGAGAATATGGTGGCGGATATATTGAGCAGTTTTTTCAAAATAGTTTAGATGTAGATCAGCATCCCTATTTTGCCAGTATCAAAGATTTGCATGTATCAGCGCATTTGCTGATTACTCGAATAGGGGAAGTGGTGCAGTTTGTCAATTTCAAAGACCGGGCTTGGCATGCAGGAGTCTCAAATTATAAAGATCGCCGCGACTGTAATGATTTCTCTATAGGAATAGAGTTAGAAGGTTGTGATGACGAAGCTTTTACCCAGCAGCAGTATCAAGTTCTGGCTCAGGTAAGTACGGCACTACAAAGTGCTTACCCGCTGATAAACGTTGAAAATACCCATGGTCACAGTGATATAGCACCGGGTCGAAAGACTGATCCAGGTGATAGTTTTGATTGGAAAAAATATCGTGATTTATGGGTTGGCAAAGTTAATAGCAGTTCGAGTTAAAAGCTGAATAATTTACTAATCGCCACCGGCAGCGCCGTTTCTACTCTTAATATGCGGCTACCTAAGCTCATGGCTGCGAAGCCTTGAGAGCATAGTTTTTCAACTTCATAATCGATAAAGCCGCCCTCTGGACCAATTGCCAAAGTGGTTGGCTGGTCAGCTGTTGCCTCAAAGGTATGTGCGTTGTAAGGGTGCGCAATTATCTTACGGCTGTACTCTGCTATAGCAGGTAGTTCGTCTTCAATGAATGGTTTGAAGCGCTTTCTTAAGTGTACTTTGGGCATTAAGGTATCCCCCGCTTGCTCTAAGCCTAGTAATAACTGTTGCTCGATAGAGCTAGCTTCAAGCACTGGTGAAGACCAGTAGCTCTTTTCAACTTTGTAGCTGTTGATCAAATATATATCTTTGACTCCCAGGCTGGCGACACACTGCAATATTCGCTTGAGCATTTTAGGCCTAGGCAGTGCTAATATTAATGTCAGCGGTAGGGGAGGCAGAGGTTTTGTGTTTAAGGCAAGGGTTAGTGTCACAGATTGATCATCGATGCTTACTACAGTGCCGGTACCGGTATTACCATTGAGCATACCAACTTTTAATGCCTGTCCTGTCACCGCTTTGTGTACTTTGCTGATATGGGTGTGCCTGCTGTCGCTAAGTTTGACGCTTTTATCATCAATGAAATCTTCAGCAGTCACTAAAATTAAATTCATCGAGCAAATATTACCAGGCTTTCGCTGCAAAATTTAAGGGGAATATTTTCACCTAGTTGATGTTCTGCGGTATCTTTCGCGTTAGTGCTGTACAAAATAGTGCTGTTATCAGCAAGGGATAATTCGTATTTGTAATAGCTGCCGTGGAAGTTCTTTTTAACCACTTTGCCAAAGTGTGCAGAGTCCGCTTGAGTGATAATGTTTTCCAAACGCACTAGTACATCGACCGTTGATCCCTCTTTAAATCCATGTGGGAACGGATTCTTAAGTCTGCCCAGTTGTGTATCAATACAATGCTCACAACTGACGATACCTGGCAAAAAGCGGCTATCACCAATAAAAGAGGCGACAAATTTGGTGGCGGGAATGTGGTAACTGTTAAATGCACTGTCCCATTGATGTATCTTACCGTTCTCCATAATGGCTATTTTATCGGCAATAGCGAAGGCTTCTCCTTGATCGTGGCTGACGATTAGGGCGCTGACGTGTTCTGCTTTAAGTATCGCTTTCACTTGCGGGACTAAAGTCTCTCGCAGTTTGGCATCTAGTCCAGAGAAGGGCTCGTCCAGTAACAGCAACTTTGGTTTGGGTGCTAGTGCGCGGGCCAACGCTATGCGTTGTTGCTGTCCGCCTGAAATTTGATGAGGATAAAGTGTCGCGTAATGGCTTAGTTCTATCAAGTCGAGCAGTTGCTTTACTCTTGCGCGCTGCTCGGTCTTGGTTAAATGTTGAATGCCAAATGCAATGTTTTGCGCAACATTTAAATGCGGAAAGAGCGCAATGTCCTGAAAAACCATGCCGATATTGCGTTGCTCTGGGGCAGTGGTAAAATCTTTATTGGATAGGGATTTCCCTAATAAGCTGATGCTCCCTTGGCTAAGTGGCTCAAAGCCTGCGATAGCGCGCAGTAGCGTCGATTTGCCACAGCCACTGGGTCCTAAAAGACAGCCTATCTCCCCCTGCTTAATATCAATAGACACATCTTTAACAACAGTGTGGTTGGCGTAAGCAACACTCACATTGCTTATATTGAGAAGGGGGGCAAGAATAGGCTCGGCTGCATTCATAGTGCTTTTTGTGCTCTTGAATTAGAAATTGAACGGCTTAATAAAATAACAGGTAATAATCCTACGGCTACTATCATAATGGACGCGGGGGCTGCATCAATCAACCTCTCGTCAGAGGCAAGCTCGTACGCATGTACCGCTAGTGTATTGAAGTTAAAAGGCCGCAAAATCAAGGTTGCCGGTAATTCTTTTAACACATCAACAAATACAATTAATAAAGCGGTAAGCATTGAGCCGCGCATCAGTGGAAAATGTATTTTTCCAATCACCTGCAAGTTTGTATGTCCTAGTGATCTAGCGCTGTTATCGATGTTGGGTTTAATTTTATCAAACCCTGTTTGCACGGCTCCCATAGAGACGGCTAAAAAACGCACGGTATAAGCAAAAAGAAGTGCAAAAAGTGATCCCGATAATACCAGTCCAACATCGATCTTAAAGTAGTGATCAACAAACTCGATGATGCGATGATCAAGCCACGCTAGGGGAATAATAATACCAATGGCAATGATGGTGCCTGGTAGTGCATAACCTAAACCTACTACAGTATTGGCGCTGACTACTAATGCCGTGCTTTTAATACGCTTTGCATAAACCAGTAACAGTGATAAGAGCACGGCAACAATAGCGGCACTAAAAGCTAAATAAAGGGAGTTCCAAGCAAGGCCGATGAATTGTTGGCCATCAAAACTTGCTTGAGTAATGCTCCAATAGCTCAACACACTGGCGGGTATTAAAAAACCAAAACAAATAGGGATTAGGCAAACTATCCAAGCCCAGCAACTCTGTTTTTTAGACAATTGAATTAATGCACTGGCAGGGCGTTGCTCGCTGCTGGAGTGATAGCGGTGCTGGCGTCTAGAGTAACGCTCTAAAATGATTAAGAAGGCGACAAAGGTGAGGAGTATGCTCGCTAATTGAGAGGCTGCGGTAGGGTCGCCCAGGCCATAAAAGGTGCGATAGATACCTGTGGTAAATGTACTAATGCCAAAGTATTGCACTGTACCAAAATCTGCCAGGGTCTCCATTAATGCCAAAGTGAGTCCAGCAATGATAGCTGGTCTTGCCATGGGTAGTGAGAGTCGCCAAAAAGCTTGTTTACGGCTGTAACCTAAAGTGCGGCATACTTCTAAGACGTTGCTCGATTGCTCCAAAAAAGCGGCTCTGGCTAATAGGTAGACATAAGGGTAGAGCACTAGGGTGAGCATAGTGATGGCACCACCTAGAGAGCGCACTTCAAAAAAATAATATTCACCATAGTTGAGTCCGCTAAGCTCTCTGATGGTGTTTTGCACCGGACCTGCATAATCGAGTATGCCCGTGTAAGTATAGGCGACGATGTAAGCGGGCACCGCTAAAGGTAATAACAATGCCCAGGTAAAAAGCGTTTTTCCTTTGAATTCACAGACGCTAGTCAGCCACGCAGTGGGCACGCCAATCAGCAATACTCCAACAGAGACGCCGAGTAACAGTAGTAGTGAGTTGATCACATAATCAGAGAGCACAGTGTCTATTAAGTGCGCGAGCGTTGGGCCAAATCCGCCGAACAGGGAGCTAGTAACCACTAAGATGGGTAACGAGAGTACTAAGGCGATAATCAGAGCGATACCGCTGAGCCAATGTATTCTTTTATATCGATTTAATATTGCGTTCATGGCTATCTATAAAGGCTTAAAAAGCTGGCAAGTTTAACATAAAAAAATGCCAGCAAGCACTGAAAATTATTTCCAACCAGCCTTGTCCATCAGCTCTACCGCTTGGCGGTTGTTTTCGCCTAACTTGTTAAGGGCGATGCTATCGGCTTTAAAGCTTCCCCAGCTGGTAAGAGCCTTTGAAACAGGTGCTGTTTCTAATACTGGGAATTCACTGTTCACCGCAGCGTACCAAGCTTGAGATTCAGCGGATGTCATAAATTCTATTAGCTTGATGGCATTGTCTTTATGACGCGCGTACTTAGTGACACCCGCGCCACTGACATTCATGTGTACACCGCGATCATTTTGATTAGGCCAAAACAGCCCCACTTTTTCCACTACCTTTTTGTCATCAGCCTTGTCGCTGTTCATTAAGCGGCCAAAGTAATAAGTGTTGGAAATGGTAATATCGCAAACACCTGCAGCTACCGCTTTGAGTTGGTCTGTATCACCGCCCGCAGGTGGCTTGGCAATGTTGTTAACCAACGCGGTAGCCCAAGTAAGGGTTTTTTCTGCGCCGATATTGTCAATCATGGAGGCTACCAGGGACTGGTTGTAAATATTGTTAGAGCTTCTCAGGCAAATTCTGCCGCGCCATTTCTTATCGGCAAGATCTTCATAGCTAGTTAACTGGCTAGGATTAACGTTGGCTTTTGAGTAGAAAATAGTACGGGCGCGCTGCGAGAGGCCAAACCACAAGTTATCACTGTCTCTTAAATTTTGTGGAATGTTAGCATTTAATATTTCACTATCAATAGCTTGTAATATGCCTGCTTCCTTAGCGCGTTGTAAACGACCAGCGTCAACTGTGATAAAAATATCAGCGGGGCTAGCTTTACCCTCAATTCTAATGCGCTGTAATAAAGCATCCGCTTTACCGGTAATTAAGTTAACGGTAATGCCAGTGCTCTGCTCAAATTTATCAAGCAGGGGTTTGATTAATGCTTCTTTTCGGGCTGAATAGACATTAACTTCAGAGGAGGCCTGAGCAATATTGCAGGTTAGCAACAGGCTGATGGTGGCAAGTTTAATAGTTGTTTTACGCATATTCGACATAATAATTAACTCTGGTAAAGGATAACAACGAAGAAACCGGATTATAAATGATTATGGTTGTTATTTACATCTTTGATTGATTGCTATTAAAAACTAATCGATAACCTCGGCCTAGGAGGCTGTCCGAGAACTGCGATCGTAGCGAGAGTATGGCTATTTGAGGAAAAATTAACGGTCATTTGAGGCGAATAGCGTGCTATTTAACGAAAATTAGCGTTAATTTTAACCAAGTAGGCTTGGTCGCAGTAGATTAGTCTTTTCTCGGACAGCCTCCTAGTTGCGCTTTGATAATTTTGTAGCTGTTAACAAAGGCGGCTAAATAGAGTTTTTGTAAGCTTTGTTCATTCCCGTTTTGATTTTTACTCAGGCCGAAGCTTAGCGGCTTGTCTTCGCTATAACAGTGACAGTTAAAACACTTGTCCCAGATCGCCAAGATAGCCCCATAGTTTTTATTAAAATGACGTGGTGCGGTGGAGTGGTGAATGTGGTGTTGGGCGGGGGAGATGAAAATATTTTCAATGGCTCTGTAATAGCGAATAGAGATGTGACTGTGACGCAAATTAGCACCGGCAACATTAAATATAAATACTAAAACATTGACCTTTAATACCGTATATAAATCGACTTTATCGGCAAACAAAAACACAAAAACACCAATGCTGATGCCTTGCACAAAAGCGCTGCGGATCGCAAACAACAGCCCTTCTACAGGGTGAGTACGCAATACCGTAAGAGGTGTGAGTGTGGTGGCGCTGTGATGGGTTTTGTGAAACTCCCACAGCCAAGGTATCTGGTGCATGAGTTTGTGGGTATAAAAACGTGCAAAGTCATCGAAAATAAAGATAAAAGCGGTGAAGGCACTGATGATGATCCAGCTGGGGATGTCGCTTTCCACAGGGCGCTGGCCTAACCATTGATGCATAAGCTCAAAGATTAGCGTGGCTATGCTCAGTTTGCCGATCAAGATTGGGTTGCATAATAAATAGATGGCTTTGTTGATGATGATTAATTGATAATCAGCTCTGGCAGATCTTGATAACCAGTGGGGTAGCCCCAAGGCATTTGATATTGACGCCTTTAGCTGTTTAGGCTGTTTTTTAAGGCTGTAAAGCGCTGCGATAATAATCGCGCAAACGAGGTAGCCCCAGTATAGGCGCTGTTGTGAATTGCTAAATAATGAAGTGAGATCACTCCAGTACTGTTGAAAAAAGCTATCCATAAAATGAGGTTTTTCTGTGTGTAAAGGTAAGGCGGCATTATAGCCGCCTTACTTCTTAAGAAAAATAGATAAGTTATCTGAGACCTCTATCTATTAATCGTTTTCTGTACTTTTACCAGAACCTAGTTTTTCAGCTAAAGCTGCAAGCTTTTCGCTCTGGTCGTTAAGACGTGCTTTTAGTGGGTAGCGATCAGCAAGTGCCTTTTGTACTTTTAGCATGTGCAGTGCAAACTCATTTAAAGAGATTGAACTAGACTGTACATAGTTGCCTTTATCATCAAGACCCGTTACTTGAGTGTTGCCAAGTAATACTGGGCTGAAGCCGATTAGGCGGTTAAGTTTAACGGAAAACTCACCCAAATCCTTGCCACCTGTTTGCAGCGCCATAGAGAAGCCTTTTAGCTCGCCCCAGTGGTGGATGTATTTTTTGAAATCAGCTTTAACATCAGTGTTTTCTTCAACGCCAGCTTGTAGCTTAAGTGCGTCTGAGTATACGCTACCTGCATATTTAAACGCCGCTTCTGCAATGACTAACTCCCAGTTAGTTTTGATAAAGTCTGCTTTAGCCAGTAATTGGCTGCGTTGATCATCGCTCAACTTCTCGCCTTTCGCATCAGTAATGATCTGACGTCCATCGACGAATGCTTGAGTGATTTCATTCAGGTAGTTTGACTTGCCCGCTTTATCAGCGCCTGCTGCATAGTATGCGTGCGCGTAAAGCATCTCAGTATCAAGATCGATTTTACCGTTAGCGTTTAAATCCGCTTTTGCAAAGATCTCTTTTTTGCCTTTGGCAATTGAGTAAGCTTCATTAGCATCAAGGCCTGCTGCGTTAATTGGTGCACCGAAGTAACCAAAAGCCTCATCCCAAACGTGTTCTTTACCGGTATAAGGCGCGCCGTCTTTGTAAGGCTTGTCGTTTGGTTTAACGTCAGCAGCTAGTTTTTCATCTAAGTAGTTATCCACTGCTTGGTTGTAGAAAATAGCGCCCATTGCGAACTTTGAGATAAGCTGCGGGTAATCCATACCGTTGATGTAATCAAAACCAGCATCAGAGCTGGCGGCTTTCTCGATCAGGAATTCAAGTACTTCGACGCCTGTTTTGTTACCAGGCCAGCCTGCAACAGCGCCTTTGTATGTTTTGCCCGCAAGATTTTTGCCTTTAGAAAGCTCATCAACGTTGGTTTGTGCAATAGTAAAACCTTCCTGGCTTGCAGGGGAAAGTATAGCGCGACCTGTCTCTTTGCCTGAAAAGTAAGCTTGCATTTGAGCAAGTAACTCTGGGTTAGCAGCACCGTTACCCGTTTTTGAAAGCTTCATTAAAGAAGTATGCAATACGTGGCGCGCAATTTGACCGCCGTAAGAAATAGAAGACTTTTTGTCACCCGCGTAATCTTTAACAGTGATGGGGAAGTCAGCGTAGTTAGAGGCTGCATTAGCGGTAAGTACGGTAGTTGATAGAGTAGCGATGGCTACTGCAGTCATTAATTTATTTAGTTTCACAATGATTGTCCCTTAAATTTGCACGCGCTTTTTTCAGCGATTAAAAACTGCTTAGAATTTATAGGAATGCTGATGAGTTTGCAAATAATAATTGTTTCTATTCGCAATAATTAATGATGGATGAAGCGTTGCTAAATGAATAACCACGGATGCAAAATGAATAACAAAATTATTAGGGAAGGGCTGCTGCTGAAAGTGACAAAATATGTATTAAAAAAAGGGTATTGAAAAGTGAGACGTTGTTAATATTTAGCCCGATAATTATTTATTAGTAATCAGTAATCAGTAATCAGTATCAGTTGAAAACCCCCTTAAAATTTAAGGGGGTTATAGTGAGTTTATTTTGCTGCTTGCTTCCAGCTCTCTAATAACTTGTCGTAGTTAATAGTGACGCCTTGTGGCTTCTCATTGGCCAATTTAGGCTTTGGAGAACCAGGTTGGCTCAACCAGTACTGTGGATCTTTCTCAGGATTGAGCTTAGGTCCACATTCGCCTTGTACATTGGCTCGCTCTATACGCGCCATGACTTTATCTTGCGCTTTAGCCAGCCCATCAAGTGCCTCTTGTGGGGTTTTCTCTCCACTTGAAGCTTCAGCCACATACTGCCACCAAAGTTGTGCAAGTTTTGGATAGTCAGGTACGTTGGTGCCGGTTGGCGTCCACTGCACGCGGGCAGGGCTGCGATAAAACTCCACCAAACCACCGAGTTTCGGTGCTGCTGCGGTCATTTCAGGGGAGTTGATGTCTGAGTTTCTGATCGGGGTTAAGCCCACTAGAGTTTTCTTCAAGGAAACAGTCTTAGACACAGTGAACTGTGCGTACAACCAAGCGGCTAAACGCTGCTTTTGTGGCGTAGAGTTAAGGAAGGTCCAAGAGCCAACGTCTTGGTAGCCCAACTTCATGCCCTCTTCCCAGTAAGGTCCCTTAGGACTTGGGGCCATGCGCCATTTTGGCGTGCCATCTTCGTTTACTACCGCTAGTCCTGGCTTGTTCATACTAGCCGTGAACGCGGTATACCAGAAGATCTGTTGCGCAATGTGTCCTTGAGCAGGAACCGGTCCCGACTCACCAAAGGTCATGCCCTGAGCTTCAGGTGGTGCATACTTGCGCATCCAATCCACGTATTTGGTGGTGGCAAACACAGCGGCTGGGCCGTTAGTTGCACCACCGCGGGACACGCTGGAACCTACAGGCTTACAACCATTAACACGAATTCCCCACTCGTCAACGGGTAGTCCGTTGGGTAGGCCTTTGTCGCCAGCGCCCGCCATTGAGAACCAAGCATCGGTAAAGCGCCATCCAAGAGAGGGGTCTTTTTTACCGTAATCCATGTGTCCGTAAACACGTTTACCGTCGATGTTTTTAACGTCTTCAGAGAAGAATTTGGCGATATCTTCATAGGCAGACCAGTTGACAGGTACGCCTAAGTCATAACCGTACTTATCTTTAAATTGTGCTTTTAGATCTTCACGGGCAAACCAGTCGGCACGGAACCAGTAAAGGTTGGCGAACTGTTGATCGGGAAGCTGATAAAGCTTGCCATCCGGGCCTGTAGTGAAATCAAGACCGATAAAGTCTTGCAGGTCTAAGGTTGGTAATGTGTATTTTTTACCATCGCCCGCCATCATGTCTGAGATGGCGACTACTTTGCCGTAGCGAAAGTGGGTGCCGATCAAGTCTGAGTCATTGACGTAGGCATCGTAGATGTTTTTGCCAGACTGCATTTGAGTCTGCAGTTTTTCAATCACATCTCCCTCTTGAATCAGGTCGTGAGTGACCTTGATGCCGGTGATTTCAGTGAAAGCTTTAGCCAAGGTTTTTGATTCGTACTCGTGAGTGGCAATCGTCTCGGAAGCCACGGTGATTTCCATACCTTGGAAATCTTTTGCAGCATCGATAAACCACTGCATTTCTTTGAGCTGCTCGCTCTCGTTTAAGGTGGATGCCGTAAACTCAGTTGAGACCCATCTTTTTGCTGCGGCCATGTCAGCCTGTACCTGCATGCCAGCTGTTGTCAGTGCAATGACCGCTGCAAGTGTTAATAAGCGTGGAGATTTGTTAGTTATCATTTTTAACCTCAATCACATATTGTTATCCTAGATTCGGCGGTTAAGCGTAAAAAAGAAGTGTAAGATATTGGTGTGCATAGAAAAGTAGAAAAATTTGTGGTCACCTCATTGGTGATGAAAATATTTTCTAATTTTCTTGGTACATCAAGAGCTTGTGCTTAATTTTGTGATTCAACTGCTGAGTCTAGGGTTATAGCTTGCCAATATTGTAGTTTTGGCGCGCTAGTGTGTGCAGCTGATTTCTCAGCTGCGTCTTCTATCAATTGGTCTGTCACCAATCGATGTTTTACTCAAGTTAAGTGCTGCAAAAATTATCAGCACTTAATCTGAGTGATCAATTAACCCCAGCGCATCACTGAAATTAACCAAATTATTGACAGCACTAATGCCACCCAAATGTTAATAGTGGTGAAACCCACTATGTATAGATGGAAAAATGCGCTGCTGAGTAATCCGATAAACAATCTATCACCACGGGTGGTGGCAATAGGTAAAAGTCCCTTGCGCTCGATACAGGGAGATCGAATCTCCCAAACAGTCATGCTCACTAAAATAGTGGCTATGACGGCAAAGAAAACGGCGGTAGGTAATGTCCAGGCCATCCAGCTCATAATATATTCCTCATTTAAACTCGGCCTAAGGCAAAGCCTTTTGCGACATGGTTACGGACAAAGTAAATTACCAGTATTCCCGGGATAATGGTCAATACCCCAGCGGCGGCAAGCACTCCCCAATCAACACCAGAGGCGCCTATGGTACGGGTCATGATGGCGGCGATAGGTTTTGCCTCTACCGATGTAAGTGTTCTAGCGAGCAGTAGTTCGACCCAGGAGAACATGAAACTGAAAAACACAGTGACGCCAATGCCAGAGCTAATTAACGGCAAAAAGATACGGATGAAAAAGCGTGGAAAGCTATAGCCATCAATAAAAGCCGTCTCATCTATCTCTCTGGGAACTGAGGACATAAATCCCTCTAAAATCCATACTGCTAATGGCACACTAAATAGACAGTGGGCAAGTGCTACCGCGATGTGGGTATCGAACAGTCCCACCGATGAATAAAGTTGGAAAAAGGGCAGTAAAAACACCGCAGGCGGTGCCATCCTGTTAGTGAGTAGCCAGAAAAACAGATGTTTGTCGCCGACAAATTTATAGCGGCTAAAAGCATAAGCGGCTGGCAGCGCCACTAACAAGGTGATGATTGAATTTAACACCACATAATATATGGAGTTGAAGTAACCGTTGTACCAGCTAGGATCAGTGAAAATAACCTGATAGTTGGCCCAAGTGAATTGTTGTGGCCACATGCTAAAAGTGCCGAGTATTTCCTCGTTGCTTTTAAATGACATATTGATCAGCCAATACACGGGCAACAGGACAAAGACGCTGTACGCCCAGATCCCGACATTTTTTCTACGACTCATGGCTGATCTCCTTGGTTTTGTCTTTATCTAACTGAGAAATAGTGGTGAAAAACAACCATGAAACGAGCAGTACAATGAGGAAGTAGATCATTGAAAACGCCGCGGCTGGGCCTATATCAAATTGTCCTATGGCCATTTTAGTAAGTGTTTGACTGAGGAAAGTCGTGGAGTTTCCTGGACCACCACCGGTGAGTACAAAAGGCTCGGTATAGATCATAAAGCTATCCATAAATCGCAGCAGGATCCCTATAATCAGTACGCCTTTAAGTTTTGGTAACTGGATATATTTGAAAATAGCCCAGTTGGAGGCGCGATCAATTCTAGCCGCTTGGTAATAGGCATCGGGAATAGCGCGCAGCCCCGAATAACAAAGCAGTGCTATGAGGGAGGTCCAATGCCATACATCCATCAGCACCACTGTTAGCCAAGCATCGACAGCGTTATTGGCGTAGTTGTAATCAATCCCCATACCGTTGATCACATAGCCGAGTAGGCCGATGTCGGCACGGGCAAAAATCTGCCAGATAGTGCCTACCACATTCCAGGGGATTAGCAGTGGAATGGCCAGCACAATCAACGTTAAGGAGGCCATCGCGCCACGCGTTGGCATCATCAGTGCCACCGCAATCCCTAACGGAATCTCTATGGCGAGCACTGAGCCTGAGTACATGAATTGGCGCAGTAAAGAGTCTTGTAAACGTGGATCTTGTAGTACTTCGCGATACCATTCAACACCCACAAAATAGGCGTTGTTTTGATCAAAAATGTCTTGTACTGAGTAGTTAACGACCGTCATTAAGGGAATGATAGCGGAGAATGCTACCAGTAAAAATACCGGTAGAACCAAGAACCAAGCCTTGTTATTTTGGGTTTTATTCATTGCTATCCTCCTCACTAGAGTTGATCAAGTAATCATCTGCATAGAACTTCATCCATTGATTTGGAAAATTAAGATAGGCTTCTTGGGTGGGGATTTGCTGCTCTTCATCTAATCTTATTTTGATGGTGTGTTCACCGAGCAGTACAGTCACTATCTTATAGGTGCCTAAATCTTCGGTGTGCTGGATAGTGCAGGTCAGTGAATCTTCATTTTGATTGGCCGATAGCTGCACAAATTCAGGTCGGATGCCCAAAGTGAGTTCTGCGTTGCCAACGTCTTGCAGTAACGCTCTTTGCTCTTCGTTTAAGCTAAGTGTTATTCCCCCCAGTTCAGCGCCTTGTTCTGAAAGTGTCATTTTTAACAAATTCATGCCAGGGCTGCCGATAAAATAGCCGACAAAAGTGTGATTGGGGTTTTCGAACAGCTCTCTTGGTGTGCCGAATTGCACTATTTTTCCCTCGTACATTAAGGCGATTTTATCGGCGAAGGTAGAAGCTTCTAATTGATCGTGTGTCACATAAACCATGGTGATATTGTAGCGCTCGTGAATTTGTTTGAGCTTGCGGCGTAATTTCCATTTTAAATTGGGATCAATGACCGTGAGTGGCTCGTCAAATAAAATGGCAGAGACATCATCGCGAACTAAGCCCCGGCCCATGGATATTTTTTGTTTCTGATCGGCGCTCAAGTTGTTCGCTTTGCGCTGCAAAATGCTACTAAGTTCTAAGATTTCCGCCACTTCACGTACTTTGGCGTCAATTTCGGATTCAAGTACTTTCATGTTTCGCAGTGGGAAGGCCAAATTATCGTAAACGGTCATTGAGTCGTAGATAACGGGGAACTGAAACACTTGAGCAATGTTGCGATCCTGAGTGGATACATTGTTAACTTCAACACCATCAAAAGTAACACTGCCGTGAGACGGTTTTACCAGGCCGGAGATAATATTGAGTAAGGTGCTTTTACCACAACCAGAGGGGCCAAGTAGTGCATATGCTCCACCTTGCTCCCAGACGTGGTTCATCTCGTGTATCGCATAGTCCGTGGTGTGCTCAGGATCTGCAGCATAACTGTGCGCTAGATTTGTTAAACGGATTTCAGCCATGTTGCTGGGCTCCTTTTTTTCTTTCAGGGTAGGGCGCTTTAACGATGCCTCCCTCAGAATTGAATAAAAATAATTTTTCGGGTGGCAGGTAAATTTTTACCGGAGTGTTGGTGCGATAATCGTGTACCCCCGAGAGTTGTAATACCAATTGAAAATGTTTATTCGCCACGTGCAAGAATGTCTCAGAGGCGCTGATTTCGGCAACTTCGACTTGTACGGAAAGCTCTATGTCATCGTCGTTTTTAGGGACTAAGCTCATGTGCGATGGGCGGATGCCAAAACGATAAGCACCTACTGGCACATCTTTAAAGTGCCCAGCAACAGGGAAGCTTGCGTACTCGTCAAAAGTGACTTCTTGCTCGCTGATAGTGCCAGGCAGAATATTTATCGGCGGCTCACTGTATAAATCGGCGGCGTCTAAATTAATCGGGTAGCGGTACTGTTCAATGGCGGGTCCTGTTTGCAAAACATGCCCTTGGTGTAAAAGCGTGGTGGTACCGCCGAGCGCAAGTGCTTCATTGGGCTCGGTGGTCGCGTAAATAGCGATGCTGTTACGCAGCTTAAACAGTTCCCTGAGTTCTTGGCGCAGCTCCTCGCGAAGCTTGTAGTCCAAATTAACTAGTGGCTCATCAAAGAGTAAAATGCTGGCATCTTTTACCAGCGCACGTGCCATGGCGGTTCGTTGTTGCTGACCACCTGACAGTTCCAGTGGGTAACGTTTTAAAAAAGGTTCGATGCGCAACATTTCTGCGGTTTCTTGTACACGTCTTTTGATTTCTGCTTTGGCGGTACCTGCCAAGATAAGCGGAGAGGCAATGTTGTCGTATACGTTCATGTTCGGATAGTTAATGAACTGTTGGTACACCATTGATATGTTGCGTTTTTGTACGCTCAGCGAGGTCACATCTTGACCGTCTACCAAAACCCTTCCTGAATTTACTTTGTCTAAACCTGCGATGACCCGCATCAACGATGTTTTACCGGCTAAAGTTCTTCCGAGCAATACATTAAAAGATCCGGGCTCAAAAGAGAGATTGATGTCCTTTAAGTGGGACGTATTGTCGACAGATCTGTTTACATTTTCTAAAACCAGAGACATATGACATTCCTGCTCTTTGTTATCCTAAATTCGACTGTCGAATCTAGAATCATTAGTGTTCGATTGCTTTACAGTCTTTGGTAATAAAGCGAAAGTCATGCCAAGTTGTTTTTTTAATAAACGCGTTGCCTGTAACTAGCTGATTTGTTGGTATTAAAATTGATTTGTTGTAATTGGTTGGGTTTTTTTGGTGAGATAAAAATATGAAAAAGGTTGACAGTGAACATTTATGAACATAAAAGTGAACATCAATGAACACGTTTGATAGAGATGAAGTAGGCGGAGCCTAACTCATCAAAGGTTAATTTCCCGCTTCACAAAGTGATGACTTAAGATTCAAGAGGGCTTGCCCCGGGAATTTTGATTTAATCACTTGAACGAATTGCAGCCATCTAAAAAAATAACAAAGAAGATGATCACAATATGCAAAACAACGCAGAGAAACATCAGCAGTTAATTTCAGAGTCATGGCAGCGCTGCCGTAAATTTGGTCTACAACACGATACAGAGCCTGAGCGGCAGTCACTGGCAAGTGCTGATACGCATATTTTGCAGGAGACCTATCGTCAATTAATCAGCACGACCGATCACGCAGTATTGCCTTATTACGACAACATACTTAACAACAGTCCTTGTCTTATTTTACTCGCAGATAGTCGTGGGCATGTGCTCAATAGCTGGGGGGAGCGGCGCTTTTTATCGGTGCAACAAAAAGCGTGGTTTAGCGCGGGTGCTAGTTGGCGAGAGGTGAGTACAGGCACTAATGCTATAGGCACAGCACTAGCGGTTGGTCAGGCGGTACAGATAGAGCGCGATGAGCATTTTCTAAAGCGTCATCGGTATATGATAGGTTCGGCAGCGCCCATATACGATGCCAATAATGAGCTGCTGGCTGTGTTAGATATCTCCAGTGATACTTATATGCCCCAAGCGCATACTTTAGGTATGGTCAGGTTGATGTCACAGTCTATTGAAAACAAACTGATCTTTGATAAATACCATGCAAGTAGTGCCATAGTGACTATTAATACTCACATTGATAACTTGGATAGCCAGTGGTCTGGGCTAATCGTTTTCGATGAACAGGGCCGTGTCATCGTGACCAATAGACGCGCGGAGCAATTACTCGATTTTCAATTGAGCGGCTTAAATATTGAAGAAGTACTGCATCTACCGTTGCAAACACTCCAGTCTAAAACTAAAAATGAGCCTTTTAAAGTTCGAGTGTTCAATAAATATACGATGTACGCGCAGCTGAGCATGCCCGCCAGTATTGGCTTGATCACCCCGGTTGCATTTACACCTGAAAAAAATAAGCTTAATAGCTGCTCAAAAAAATCACCCTTAGGCTTACCTCTAGATCTAGCGCAGATTGAATTTGGTGATGCCAAAATGCAAAGGGCAATTATGCAGGGTAAAAAAGTCATTGAGAAAGATATTCCACTATTGATTTTTGGCGAGACAGGGGTGGGGAAAGAAGTCTTTGTTAGTGCGCTGCATCAATTTAGCAGCAGAGCCGATAGTCATTTGGTGGCGCTAAATTGCGCGGCGATTCCCGCAGAGCTGGTGGAGTCGGAACTATTTGGCTATGTAAAAGGCGCCTTTACAGGGGCGGATGCAAAAGGCTCTATTGGGCTGATACGTCAGGCCAGCAAAGGGATCTTGTTTCTGGATGAAATTGGTGACATGCCAATGAAAGTTCAGGCTAGACTATTGCGGGTATTACAAGAGCGACAAGTGACACCTTTAGGCTCTACCAAATCTTATCCGGTAGACATCAAGCTGATATCAGCAACACACTGTAACTTGAAAGAGTTAGTGGCCAGTGGGTTATTTCGAAAAGATTTATTTTATCGGATAAATGGCTTAAAAATAGAGATTCCAGCACTGCGAGCGCGCACCGACAAACGTGCGCTATTTGAAAGTATCTTTCATAAAAAAGCACAAAGCTCACAGCCGGCAATATCCGCAGAGATAATGTCATTATTCATCAAACATCCATGGCCTGGAAATATTCGTCAATTTATCAGTGTATTAGAAGTGGCTTTGGCCATGGCAGATGATGAGCCCATCGAAAACTGGCATCTGGCAGATGATTTCTTTGATGATCTGTTAGAGGAGGATACTCAAATAGCGGTGCCATTGACTGATGTTATTAAGATGGATCAATCATCAGAGTTTAATTACCAGTTAGAAGATAATATTGTGCCTATAACCGCAGTGCCAATGCCGTTTTCCCAGAAGATTGACCTTGATGATAAAACTGCATTGCTGGACTGTTTTAATCGCTGTAATGGCAATTTATCGAAAACGGCAAAAACCTTGGGAGTCAGTCGCAATACATTATATAAGAGACTGCGCTTGTTAGGACTTAAATAGGCTGTAGAAAATTAAACTGAATATTGGGTGCAATACCCTGATTATGTAGAGGGGCGCTCGCCGACTAATATGTTTGTAGTCAGTGACTCGCCATTTCTTAAAAAGTTAACTTTGACAATGCTGCCAGGCTTAACTTCTGCAATGCTGCGCATTGAAGCTAAACCGCTGATGATAGATACGTCATTAAAGGCTAAAATTAAATCGCCGACTTGCAGTCCTGCATTATAGGCGGGGCCATTAGTGATAACCCCTGCCAGAATGAGCCCGCGTACATTATTAAGACCAAAAGATTCCGCCAGCTGTGGTGTAAGCTCTTGGGTTTCTACTCCTAGCCAGCCGCGTATCACGCGACCATCTTCAATCAAATTACGCATGATTTTTAATGCTAGCGATGAGGGAATCGCAAAGCCAATACCGTTAGACCCTCCAGATTTGGAGAAAATAGCGGTGCTGATGCCCACTAAATTTCCCTGAGTGTTAATTAGCGCACCCCCAGAATTACCAGGATTGATGGCGGCGTCGGTTTGTAAAAAGTTTTCATAGCGATTGAGGCCGACGCTGGTACGACTTTTAGCGCTAATAATGCCTTTAGTGACAGTTTGTCCAAAATCAAAGGGATTACCGATGGCCAGCACCACATCACCGACACGCAAGCTATCAGACTCTTCAATCATGATTACCGGTAGCTGGGTTAAATTAATTTTCAAAATAGCTAGATCAGTACCTGGATCTGTGCCAATCACTTTGGCGAGTGCCTCGCGTCCATCTTGTAGCGCAACCACTATTTCATCCGCTTTATCAATAACATGGTTGTTAGTAACGATATAGCCTTGCTGGTTTAAGATGACTCCAGAGCCCAAGCTTGAGTTAAATTCACTGGATGGGGCCGGTAGTGGAGTATTAGAATTGTCATCCACGCTTTCTGTGCGGATATAAATATTAACCACTGCGGGAGCTGCTTTATCGACAGCATCTGCATAAGAGCGAATAAAGTTTTTATCTATTTGAACTTCGTTGGCAACCGGAGCACTTCTTATTTGAGTGATATCTACACGGGTAATAGTGGTTGGGACGGGTGTAATAATTTGGCTGCGAAACTGCAGAATCAATAGTGCTATGAGAATGCCGCAGAGGGCCGGCCAAGCTAGAAAGGCAAATTTTTTCATAGAGAATATAAGCACATATAAATGGTTACAGAATATAATTAGCTGGATTGATGCTTTATGCAGGGCAGTCTAGCAAATTGAAGCACAGTTAGCAGCATAAGGTTTGCGCTAAACAGAAGACAAGTGAATAATAGTCTATCTGGTCGCCTTTAAAAGCGTGTAATTGATATTAAAGATCCCCGGGGCAGGCCCTCTCGCGCCGCGAGCCTTCCCTTACGGATGCGGGGTGTTCCTCGTTACTTTTGGTTTATACAAGTTCACGCGGGGAATTAAACCCTTGATGATTTAGGCCCAGCCTAATTCATCTCTATTAAATTGATGGAAAACTGATGTCTGTATCCCTAGAAGAGATAGAAATATATTGTAATAAGCTGTTATCAAGCGATAGTTTTAAAGACTATTGTCCGAATGGCTTACAGGTCGCTGGAGCGAATAAAATCAGCAAAATAGTCACTGGCGTGACTGCTTGTCAACAGCTGTTAGATAGTGCGGTTAGTGTCGGTGCCGATCTTATCTTGACTCACCACGGCTACTTTTGGCGAGGCGAAGATCAGAGAGTGGTCTCCATTAAAAAGAATCGCTTAAAGACTTTGTTAGTCAATGATATAAGTTTGTTGGCTTACCATCTTCCCTTAGATGCACACGCGATTTATGGCAATAATGTGCAGCTTGCTAAGCTCATGGGCTGGCAGGTGACTTCTGGAATGGATGCACCTATTGGCGAATCTATTGTGCTGTTAGGGGAGTTGCAGCAAGCCATGAGTGCAGCTGAATTGGCGTGCCAAATTGGTCAAAAGCTCAATCGTGAACCACTATACATTGAAGGTCATAATCGGCCGATTAAGAAAATAGCGTTCTGCACCGGAGCTGCACAGAGTTATATTGAACAAGTGGCAAGTTTTGGCGTGGATGCGTTTATATCGGGGGAAATTTCCGAGCAGACCGTACATTTGGCGCGAGAATTGGGTATTAACTATTTTGCGGCGGGGCATCACGCGACAGAGAGCTTTGGTGTGCAGGCGCTCGGGGAGCATTTAGCTGAGAAATATGATCTGGAACACCAGTTTATTGATGTTCCAAATCCTGTTTAAAAGCGGCTTTAGCTTTTTGGGGCTGCAACATCAGGTTGCGTGACAGCATCAGCAGTGACGGGCTCCTGCTCAATAGGTGCTGTTTTGACGCCGTAGTGTTCTGATAAAGCGCCTACTTCGTCTGGCTTTTTAGGTGCGTAATCTCTAGGGGGCTCAAAAGATTCAACAGGGGTGTTTTCCTGACGCTCTTGTGGCTCTACTTCTGCATCGTTGTTATCAAGTTTAGGAATAAGTCTGGATTCAATGTCTTTCGCTATGCCTGCATCACACAGATCTTGAGAGCCTTTTGCCAAGTGTTGAACAACGCTTTTATAGCTGTCATTCATCTCATTGATCATGGTTGCTGTCTGTTGAAAATGGCTGGCTACAGAATCTTTATACTGATTGATTTCAACTTTTAGCTCATCTACTTGGCGCTTTTGTGAATTGTCAGAGCTTGATGATGAACGACCTGCGAAATAACCGATCAGGCCTCCGACCGCCAAAGTGATGACGGCAATTAAAATATTACTTTCTTCCACAGTATCTCCTTACTGCTGGTAAATGAAAACTCGCTCATCAACTTATGAGTACTGAGTTGTAAGCAAGAATAAATGAAAACTAGTGAGAATCCTATGAGTGAATGTCTATATTTACTATTAAATTAGCAAGTTCAGTTAGGCTTTGTGCTCGCCTGCCAATGGGGTTCAGGGTAGTTGTTTTGTTTGTTTAAAATACGCGCAGCAACAAATAAAAAGTCAGAGAGTCTATTTAAGTATTTTTTACTCTGGCTAAATTTATCGCCATCAATCGTCAGTTCTATCAGCTGGCGTTCAGCACGACGGCAAACTGCACGTGCTAAATGGCATTGTGCGGCGCTAATATGACCGCCTGGCAATATGAACTCTTTTAAGGGCGTTAATTGCAGATTGAATTGATCGATATGCTGTTCAAGTTGGTCAATAAAATGCTGCTCTAAACTAGGATATTGTTCATCATTCATCGCGAGCTCGCCACCGATATCAAACAAGGTATTTTGAATACCCGTAAAAATACTATTGAGCGAGTCCTGGGTTGCATAACTGGCAATTAATACTCCAATTACACAGTTAAGCTCATCAATATCACCCAGCGCTTTGATGTGGTTATCTGATTTATAGATACGTTTGCCTTGGGCGAGGGAAGTTTTTCCCGCATCGCCGCTACGGGTGTAAATTTTATCTAGCCTATTTTCTGGTTTGTTTTTACTCATATAGTAGTGCTCTTTACATATTTTACGTAGATTCTAGTGCTTTTATATCACAGATATACTGTCTGTTAAGGGGAGTTTTAATTGCGTGTTGCAATGCAAGTTGCTGCAGATAGCCGTTGATAAAATCAATTTCAGTGCGCCTCTTATGCTGAATATCCTGATGCATGGAGGAGTAATTAGTCGCTGTTGCCAAAGCTATTGCCGTAACTTGAGTTAATATTGGAATATGTGTTTCAAGCTTTAAGGCCTTGTCGACATCGTCTATCTCTTTGCATAAAAAAATGACTTGTTGGTACAACTTGGCGTTGTTGATGATGTCGCCATTGCTGCAGTTGTGCATAGCGGTGAGAGGGTTGATAACACAATTAATTTTTAATTTTCGCCACAGACGAATGTTGATATCAGTTACTTGTTGCATACCGATACGAGACAAAGTGTCGCAGACGTTATTATCTATTGTCGTCGCTGTATTTAATAAGCCGTAAACACTATCTCCGTTGCCAGTGTGTGTGACATCTAAAGGGTTATTGAGCAGTGCGCCTTGCGTGGTAGTGGCAGCAATAATAACTTGTGATGATAAAATTTTGGCAATTGATTGCTGTTGCCCCATGCCATTTTGCAACAATACAATGTGCGCGTTTTTTGTTAACCGACCGCGAATAGATCTAATCGCCGCTTCGCTCTGATAGGATTTAGTGCAAAGGATAAGACGCTCTATGGGCAGCTGGCTTGAGATGTGATCGATATTGATAGGCAATGATTGGTGAGAGTTATCGAGATTGGTTATTTGTAAGTGTCGCGGCATTTTTTTATCACTGCTTCTATGCAGCAAAGTACAGGGAATGGATTGTTTTAGTAACTTAGCCGCAAAGAGAGTGCCGATGGCGCCGGTACCTAGAATGTACCAGGAGGGGATGTCTTTATTATTTAGCATAACGTAGATCAGTTGGTGGAAAAGACAGCAATATACCCTATTTGTTGATTTGTTCACTAGGATTATGTTTATCAACGCTTGTTTAGTGACGCAAACTCAGTAAAATCGTCACAAACTATGTGAGGAGTTATGTATGCCATCATTTGATATTGTCTCGGAACTTGATAAACACGAAGTGACTAATGCCGTCGATCAAGCGAGTCGTGAATTAAGTACCAGATTTGATTTTAAAGGCGTTAAAGCCTCCTTTACGCGCAATGAAAGTTCGGTGTCGTTAGAGGCCGATGTTGATTTTCAATTGCGCCAAATGATCGATCTGTTAGTGTCTAAATTTGTCGCTCGTGGCTTAGATCCAAAATGCTTTGATGAGCAAGCGCCAGAATTGGCAGGAGTTAAAGCACGCCAGGAAATAGAGTTGCGTCAGGGATTGGATCAGCCAAGTGCTAAGAAAATCACTAAAGCAATTAAGGATTCAAAGCTGAAAGTGCAGGCGCAGATCCAAGGTGAGAAAGTACGAGTTACCGCTAAAAAGCGTGATGATCTTCAAGCTGTAATGGCTCTTTTGAAAGAGAGCGAGATTGATTTGCCGTTGCAGTACAATAACTTTCGCGATTAATTAGAATTTGAATTGAGCACAAAAAAAGGAAAGCAATGGCTTTCCTTTTTTATGCCTGCATTTTAAGAAATGCTCATTAATAATAGTTAATTAAGCTTTTCAACAGGTACTAACTTACTGAGAATAACCACTAAAAACACGGCGGGTATACCCATTAATGCCGTTAAATAGAAGAACTGCTGGTATCCTAGTTCTATCGACATCGCCCCTGAATAACCTGCTAGCAGCTTTGGAAACAGCGTCATAAAAGAGCTGAAAATAGCATATTGCATGGCGGTGAATGACACGCTGGTCAAGCTGGAAAGGTAAGCGACAAAAGCCGCAGTGGCAATACCACCGCTGATATTATCTGCGGTAATGGTCATAAACAAGATAGAGCCGGATTTGTCTAAATCCACCATAAAGGCAAACAAGATATTAGTCGCTGCAGACAGAATCGCTCCTGTTAACAGTGCCTTGTAAACCCCGTAGCGAATCGCAATAGCACCGCCTAGAAAACCGCCGGCAATAGTGGCTATTAGCCCATATGTTTTAGAGTATGCGGCTATTTCAATTTTACTAAATCCTAGATCGGAATAGAATAAATTAGCAATCACACCCATCACTATATCTGATATCCGATAGAGGCCAATCAATAAAATAACCAGCAGCGCGGTTTTCCCGTATTTAACAAAGAAGTCTTTAACCGGATTAACATAACCCAGTACTAACATCTCTTTTGGCACTGCTTTTAATCGAATCAGCACCCACGCCATGACGACGGCGAAGCCGATACAAAGCCAGAGCTTAATCGTTGCTGCTATAAAGCCAGCAATGCGTTTGTTGCTGGTGATGTCGCTTAATAGCCAAGCCTTAAACTCCTTGATAGAGGGGCCTATTAAGGTAAAAGAGGCGATAAAAACAGCGACACAAATAATAAAGCAAAGTAAAAATTTTAGTACGTTGCTATTGTCATCAAAAATACTGTGACTGGGGCGATAGCTGGTAGGCTCGCTGATACACAATGTAGTGGCGACACCAATTAACATCGCGACAGCCATGCACACATACGCGGTTGTCCAAGCATTGGGACTATAAGTACCTTCAGTGCCGAGCCAGCCTGCGATGTATAACGCACCGGCACCAGCTACAATCATGCCGATTCTATAACCTGCAATATAGGCGCTGGATAACATCGATTGCATATCGCCTTTGGCGGACTCAATACGATAGGCATCGATGACAATGTCTTGGGTAGCCGATGAAAATCCGAGCATCACCGCTGCGATAGCGGTAAAGGTTAATGAACTGGTGGGCTCGGAAAATGCCATGGCTAAAATAGAGATGATAATGGCGATCTGACTGAGTAAAATCCAACCTCTGCGCCTGCCTAGTGTGGTGGTAATACCGGGGATAGATAAGTTATCGACCAATGGCGCCCAAATAAATTTAAAGGAATAGCCAAGGGCTGCCCAGCTAAAAAAGGTAATAGTACTGCGGGATACTTCAGCATCTTTTAACCAAAGAGATAGGCTACTAAATATTAGTAAGATAGGTAGACCTGCGGAAAATCCCAGAAATAACATGACCAATACTTTTTTATGAAAGATTAGCGCTATAGTTTCACCCCAAGTACGGGTTGTTTGATCTTGAGACATAGAGATTTCAGCCTTTGATAGAGAGAATACAGGCTAAGGTAATAGAATGCAGAGAGAAATTCAAGCTAAGTAATCCGCATCATAGTATGTCTAAAGAATTGAAATGTTTTGAATTTTCAGGTAATTGGCTGCTGTTTATCAAATAATTACCGCTAAACTCTAGACTTTTAGTCTATCGGTCACCATATAAGTAGAAGTATCCATTAAATTAAAGATATATTCTATATTTAGCCTAAGTGGCAATAGCCGCTAATGCATTTAAAATCGAGAGTAATAATGCCAATTGTTTTTATATTATTTGTCATCATTCCCATTATTGAAATTACCTTGCTGATCAATATCGGCCAGCTCATAGGCGCTTGGTATACCATTGGTTTGGTACTGTTGTCGGCATTTATTGGCGTAAATATGTTGCGCTATCAGGGGCTGGCAACGCTGGGGCGTGCCCAGCAGAAAATGGCCCAGGGCGAAATGCCACAACAGGAAATGATTGAGGGACTAGTACTAGCAGTGGGGGGAGCGCTATTGATTACCCCAGGTTTTGTTACCGATGTGATCGGTTTTTGCTGCTTGATCCCATTGACCCGTATAGGTTTTATTAAAATAGCGAAAGGGCGCTTTAAAAGTAAAATTTCTGCGGGAGGTTTTACTAATATGCATAGCTCCTCCCATTTCTCATCTGGGCCATTCACAGCCCAAGAAAGAGATCAGGGAAATACCTTTGAAGGGGAGTTTACCCAGGAGAAAGAGATAAGTGCTGCTATTGTCGATGCGCAAAGCGCTTCGAAAAAAGAGCGTGATTGATATTTTAAGTACCACAACTACTCATCGAAAGGGTTGGGGAGTCACCATCCTAGAATTAATTTCAAAAATACTATTGAAATAATATAGCCTTGTCCCCAACTAATAAACAACTGGTAAATACCTTTTAAAAAGAAGGTATACGGCTTTAATATATCGCAAATTAACAATGAGTTTTTGTGATAAAACATTAGGAGAATTTATCAATGAATATTCGTCCACTTCACGATCGTGTAGTTATTCGCCGTAGTGAAGAAGAAAAAACCACAGCAAGCGGTATCGTACTTCCTGGCTCAGCAGCGGAAAAGCCTAATCAAGGTGAGATCCTTGCCGTAGGTCCTGGTCGCGTTTTAGATAATGGTGAAGTACAAGCGGTTAGTCTTAAAGTCGGTGATACTGTGTTATTTGGTCAGTACTCTGGATCAAACGCGGTAAAAATTGATGGCGAAGAATTGCTAATCATGAATGAGAGCGAAATTTTCGGTGTATTAGAAAGTTAATCGCAGTTTCTCTATTCAGCTTTAAAGTTTTTTATCGATTCAAAAATTTGAGTCGATTAATCCAAAATTTAAGGAATTAGAACAATGGCTAAAGAAGTAATATTTGGCAATGAAGCCCGCACTCGTATGCTTACTGGCGTTAACGTCTTATCTAACGCAGTGAAAGCAACCTTAGGACCTAAAGGTCGTAACGTAATATTAGACAAGTCTTTCGGTGCACCTACCGTGACTAAAGACGGCGTATCTGTCGCTAAAGAAATCGAGCTTGAAGACAAGTTTGAAAACATGGGCGCGCAGATGGTTAAAGAAGTGGCATCACAAGCTAACGATGTAGCGGGTGACGGTACTACTACAGCCACTGTATTGGCGCAGGCGATCATCGCTGAAGGCCTTAAAGCAGTTGCCGCTGGTATGAACCCAATGGATCTTAAACGCGGTATCGATAAAGCAGCAGCCGCTGTTGTTGTTGAAATCGCCGCTCAAGCAGTACCTTGTACTGATGCTCAATCTATTGCACAAGTGGGTACTATCTCTGCCAATTCTGACGTTCAAGTGGGCGATATCATTGCTGAAGCGATGGATAAAGTCGGTAAAGAAGGTGTTATCACTGTTGAAGAAGGCACTGGTCTTGAAAACGAGCTTACTGTTGTTGAAGGTATGCAGTTTGATCGCGGTTACCTATCTCCTTACTTCATCAACAACCAAGAGAGCATGTCTGTTGAGCTAGATGCTCCGTTCGTTCTTCTTGTTGATAAGAAAATTTCAAACATCCGTGACTTGCTTCCTACACTAGAAGCGGTTGCTAAGGCATCACGTCCACTATTGATCATCGCTGAAGATATCGAAGGCGAAGCGCTGGCAACATTGGTTGTTAACAACATGCGTGGCATCGTTAAAGTCTCTGCTGTTAAAGCACCTGGTTTTGGTGATCGTCGCAAGGCAATGCTTGAAGACATCGCTACACTTACCGGTGGTACTGTGATCTCTGAAGAAATTGGTCTGTCTCTAGAAGAAGTGACTCTTGAGCAGCTAGGTTCAGCTAAGCGTATTTCAATCTCTAAAGAAAACACTACTATTGTCGATGGTGTTGGTGATGTTTCTGCGATTGAAGCACGTGTTAACCAAGTACGCGCGCAAATCGAAGAGACTTCTTCTGATTATGATCGTGAGAAGCTTCAAGAGCGTGTTGCTAAGCTTGCAGGCGGCGTTGCTGTGATCAAGGTTGGCGCTGCGACTGAAATCGAAATGAAAGAAAAGAAAGCCCGTGTTGAAGATGCATTACATGCAACTAAAGCAGCGGTTGAAGAAGGCGTTGTTGCCGGCGGTGGTGTTGCACTAGTACGCGCACTACAAAAAGTAACAGGTCTTAAAGGCGATAACGCCGATCAGAACGTCGGCATCGAGCTGGCTCTTAAGGCTTTCGAATCTCCACTACGTCAAATCGTTGAAAACTCAGGCGATGAAGGTTCAGTGGTTGTGGCCAAAGTACGTGAGGGCGAAGGCTCTTTCGGCTACAACGCTGCAACTGGCGAATACGGCGACATGATTGAGATGGGTATTCTTGATCCTGCTAAAGTAACGCGTGCTGCACTTCAAGCAGCCGCTTCTGTTGCCGGTCTTATGATCACAACTGAAGTGATGATTGCTGACAAGCCAGCAGCCGCTGGTGCTCCTGCAATGCCTGATATGGGCGGCATGGGTGGAATGGGCGGTATGGGCGGCATGATGTAAATCAGCCTTCTCGCTTAATAAAAAGCCGCGTTTATCGCGGCTTTTTTGTGTTTGCTCGGCGAAGCCAGCAAACCCGTCTGCTTGAAAGAAAGCAGAATCGCCCCGTCTGAGGGGAAG
>JABSRB010000030.1 GCA_013215375.1 Oceanospirillaceae bacterium
GACCGGACTTGAACCGGTACAATCTTGCGATCGGGAGATTTTAAGTCTCCTGTGTCTACCAATTCCACCACCCGGGCAATCAGGGGTATTTTTTATAGTAGGTCTTGGGCGCCTACTTCGCTTGAAGGTAACAGGTACTGCTTCAAACGAGCGGCTATTGTAGGGTTTCGTTAAAATTAGTCAAGAGTGTAAATAGATATATCGGCATTTAAATTATCGCAGTAGAAAATATCTCGAAATATAATGGCTTTAGAGCTATTAGCAAAGTTAGAAAAGCATAAAACTCTCATTAAAAAATCAGCAAAGGGATGCAATCTTAGGAGTAGGTTTGCTATCATGAGCTATTGTATATAAAAACAGTATTTTGGAGAGGAATATGGCGCGCGGCGTAAATAAAGTAATTTTAATCGGTAATGTCGGTGGCGATCCAGAAGTACGCTACATGCCAAATGGTAGTGCGGTCACCACTATTACTCTTGCCACTAGCGAAAGCTGGAAAGACAAGCAAACAGGTCAAACGCAAGAGCGCACAGAATGGCACCGCGTGGTGTTTTTTAACCGCTTAGGTGAGATAGCCGGTGAATATTTGCGCAAGGGCAGCAAGGTTTATGTCGAAGGCGCACTACGTACCAATAAGTGGCAGGATCAGGAAGGTAAAGATCGCTACAGAACAGAGATTATTGGCAACGAAATGCAGATGCTAGATTCTCGTGGTGGCGAGGGTGGTTTCCAAGGTGGCCAGCAACAAGGCGGTCAACAGCAAGGTGGTGGTTTCCAACAGGGCGGCCAGCAACAACAAGGTGGTTACCAGCAGCAGGCGCCACAACAGCAAGCGGCTCCTCAGCAGAATTACCAGCAGGCACCGCAGCAGCAACAAGCTCCAGCGCAGAATCGTGCGCCAGCTCAGCAGCAAGCTCCGCAACAAAATAGTGCTCCAGCGCAGAGTGCCCCACAGCAGCCTCAACAGGCGGCTAAGCCGGCACCGAATTTTGATGATTTTGATGATGATATCCCGTTCTAGGGGGGCGTTTGTTGGAATGAAAAAAGCCGCGTTATGATGCGGCTTTTTTGTGGGTGGTATTTAAACGACATAAAGAATAAAATATTTTTAAGTGATATGTTTTTTATATTTTTAAGATCAAGGGATTGAAGGGTGGTTTCGACTTCGTCGAGTTCATTTCTTTTGAATGGGCTAAAAGAAACGGAACCAAAGAAAATCCCACCCTACGATTGCAGAAAGACTCCTCCGTAATTCACTAAATTGCCGGCCGTTCAGATGGGCCGTCCATGGCCCAGCTTCACTTTTCGTGACATCCTGTCACTCCACTTCGTCAATTTAGTAAATTACTCCGGCTGCAATCCAAGCGGTTTGTGGCTCCGTAGCTAGATGCTGTATACATAGTTACTTTTATCTGCAATAAACTAGAATATCAGTGACAACCGCTGAGTTAATATGACGAAAGCAGTTATAAAATGTGCCTGTCCCTTATCATTTTAAGCTTGTTAGTGAATTTTACTTTCATGTAAAAAGACGTCATATGATTAAGCTGTTCGCTGCATTTAAACCTACCATCGATTGACTCTAGAGTAATAAAGGTATATTTTTTACTCTATGTATATATTTGAATTTGACTTAAAGAAAAGCGAATCTAATCAAGATAAGCATGGTATTAATTTTACCGATGCTCAGAAACTTTGGAATGATCCTGATTATATTCAGGTAAAAGCTAAATCTGACGGTGAAGTTCGTTACCTAATCATAGGATATATAGCCGGAAAATATTGGTCTGCTGTTATTACTTTTAGAGCTGACATCATTCGAATTATATCGGTACGTCGATCACGAAAAACGGAGATTTCACTGTATGAAAGCTAATGAATTCGATAAAAAATTTGACTCTAATGATGACGATATCATTGATGACCTAGATTTATCTTCAGTAATTCGCCCAAATCAGTCTCAAAAAAGAGTGAACGTTGATTTTCCTGCTTGGGTAGTTGATTCCCTAGATAAAGAGGCAAGTCGCATTGGAGTTACTAGGCAGTCCATAATTAAAGTGTGGCTGGTAGAAAGACTAGAGCAACAAGCAGCTAACAAGTCAATGAATTAAGATTGCGCCTGCAAGGAGGCGGGGTCAGGTCTTGTCTTTTGACTGTGGGGCAAAAGGCAAGACCTGACCCCGCTCACTATCTTCAAACTCAATGATAAAACGATTCAGTGCCGGTTTCCAGTTTCTAATCGGCATTGTCCATTTCTTCGATGCTTGCATGATTAAATGTATTAAGTTAATTGAGAAAGCTAATAGCTAGACATTATCGTCTTTGGTTATAGGCTTTTTCTTTGCCGAAAGCGATGCTTGTGCAAATATATCCATCACACTTTAATACTCTCTGAAATTGAAAAACAGCGGGGCTGGTCAATTAAAATGGCTCAGGCTCCTTTTCATCCAATAAACAATAACCATTTAGGAACTACCCGAAATGCCCTCCGCTAATAGCCTAGTTGTACTCGATTTTGAAACCACCGGATTATCCCCCAATATGGGCGATCGGGCCATTGAGATCGCTGGAGTACGCCTCGAAAACGGTGAGGTGACTGATAGCTTTCAAGCTTTAATGAACCCCGGTCAGCGAGTCAGCGGCTTTATTGAAGATTATACGGGTATCACCAATGCGATGCTCGCCGATGCGCCTGCCTGCGAGAGCGTGATGGCAGAGTTTGCTGACTTTATCGGCGACGCTAATCTGGTGGCACATAATGCGTCTTTCGATCAGCGTTTTTTGGATGCCGAACTGGCCCGGATTGATCGCAGCTATCGCGGTGAGTTCGTCTGCTCGATGCTGGTCGCCCGACGTATCTACCAAGACGCTCCCAACCATCAATTGGGTACTTTAATAAAACACGCGAAGATCCCCGCCGAAGGGGTATTTCACCGGGCGCTTTATGACACCCAGATGACCGCCAAGCTCTGGCAGGCGATGCTGGAGAGTATCGAGACGCGCTACGGTATAACAAATATCCCCTTTGCGCTGCTGAAAAAGATCGCCCGTACCCCGAAGAAGGCGCTGCATGGAATGCTAGAAGACTGTCAGACTAAACACTGATCTACTGCTAAAAATAAGAATTTGGCCACATTTTCTATTCTTTCTCGCTGCGATCGGTCAAGCCCGACAGGTCCCTAAAGAGCTAGAAATTGAAACTAACATCATCTCTCGTATCAAGAGGGATAGCGTCAGTGCGTAACGGTATTACTTACTTCCATATATATGTCCTAAAATAGTTTTTTATTTAAAAATGACGGCCTTAAAAGTGTCTGTGTTCTGTTCCTTTTTTTATATTCCATCTGCTGTATAGCAATGAACTAATAAAATAGGAAATATCCCGACCTGAGTCATTTTTCTATTCAACGTCCCTTTATCGTATTAAATCTAATACCTTTTTAGATTTCCTAAGCACGTATTTTATATCAAGATCTTATTAAGAAGTGTAAATGGATACACAATTAAAATATGTTCATATAACGCTCATTTAACCTGTGTTGTTATGCCAATTAAGATAAGTCATTTATTTCATGAAAGACGATCCAAATGCCTATAAAAAAGAGCATTAGGCTGATGATGAAGCGCTAGTATCGATTCTTTAGCAAAGTCGCGGCAGATATCTAATGCGCTAAATGGAATAAAGAAATCAGGAGGAGAGCAATGTTGGAATTTTGGCGTTTCAGAAGTGTCGATGCCGCTGCGTATATTGAAATGTCGGGTCAGTATAATAGCTTGTTAGTTTTGCTTTCTATCGGTGTTGCGGCGTTATCTGCATATTCTGCGCTGATTGTGTTGGAGAGAATTTGGGGTTCTTCGCAGGAAAAAATGGTCGGTCTCTGGCTGCTATTCGGCTCGGTGGTAATGGGTTCAGGGGTTTGGGCGATGCATTTTACCGGCATGTTGGCTTTCAGAATGTCCTTGCCGATGAGCTATGACCCCTGGATTACTTTTCTGTCAGCCCTTCCTGCAATTGTCGGGGCTTATGTTGCTTTAAAAATATTATCGAAAAAACTGTTTGGCTTTTGGTGGATACAGCTAGGCTCTATTTGTTTTGCCGCGGGCGTGGGCGCCATGCATTTTGTGGGGATGGAATCTATGGTGATGCCTGCATTAATGGTTTACAGCCTGCCGCTTTTTATCGGCTCAATAATTGTTGCCCATGTGCTGGCCACTATCGCACTGTATGTACGAGTGTTGGTGAAAACGGATGAAAGCTCTAGGCCATACTGGAGAATGTTGAGCGCCGCAGTAATGGGCGCAGCGGTATCAGGCATGCACTATACGGCCATGGAGGCTTCTACTTATTATGTGATTAAAGGTTTAGAAATTAGTCGGGAGATGGCTTCACGCGACCATATTGTGCTCTCTGTGGCGCTATTTTTAATCGTTGCTGTTTTCGTTGGAATTACTCTTATTGGGACATTAATAGACCGCAGGTTACAGAGTGCAGAAGATTCGGAAACTGCTCATAGGAGCCGAGTGGATGCGGTTCTTGAAACACTTTCGGATGGTTTTATTGTTATTGATGAAGCGGGGAAAATTGAAGTTTTTAATCGTTCCGGAGCACTGATGTTCAAACGCCAGCCGGACGAAGTATTAGGTGAGGAGGTTAGCCTTTTAATGCCAGGGATTGACCATCAGCGCTTGGTGCAGGATGCGCGTCTCGTTAACAAAGAAATTATTGGGACGACAGTAGAGCTAGAAGGTTTGACATCGAGTGGAGAGTTATTTCCCATCGAAGTCACTTTTTCTGAGATGAATTTAGGAACCGGGATAATGTTTAATGCCGTGATTCGCGATATTACAGTCAGTAAAATGTTAGCCGAGCAGCTAAAGCAATCACAAAAAATGGAGTCGATAGGGCACCTTGCAGCCGGTATTGCCCACGAAATTAATACCCCTATTCAGTTTGTCTCCGATAACAATTCATTTTTGAAAAAAGTATTTGGTAACATCATTACTGCCTTGCATGAAAGTCAAAATTTGTTAAATGCCCATGATCAAGAAGAGCAGCGGCAGCGCACTGAAGAGGCACTTAAAAACGCTAAAATTGCATTTATCAGTGATGAAGTGCCAAAGGCAATCGATCAGTCGTTAGAGGGGCTGCAGCGCGTCGCTACAATAGTGAGTGCGATGAAATCTTTTTCTCATCCAAGCAATGGTGAAAAAGAGCCGACAGATATTCAAGAGGCGATTGAGGCTACGGCGACAGTGGCCAATAACGAATGGAAGTATATTGCCAAAATGCACTTTGAATTCGATCCCGCTTTACCCACTGTTCCCTGCCAGCGAGATGAGTTTAACCAAGTAGTGCTCAATTTAATTGTTAATGCAGCGCATGCGATTGCAGATGATCGCGGTGAAAACAGTGGCGAGTTGGGAAATATTCACATTTGTACTAGCCATGACACTCAGTATGTAACGGTTACCATCACCGATGATGGACTGGGTATCTCAAAAGAGATTCAGCAAAAAATATTTGATCCGTTTTTTACCACCAAAGAAGTCGGTAAGGGGACTGGCCAAGGCTTAAGCCTAGCCTATAGCGTGATAGTGGATAAACATGGCGGTGTTTTGAAAGTGGAATCTGAAGAGGGTAAAGGTACTACCTTTATTATTCGTCTACCTTTGCTAGATTCAGATGAAGAAAGCGCCTTACAGTCAGCTTAACAGCCAAATCTGAGGAAAAAATAATGAGTGAATTACCCGCCATTTTGTGTGTTGATGATGAAAGCAATGTACTCAGTGGTTTAAAAAGGATTTTATTCGAGCACTTTGAAGTCAGCACCGCCTTAGGTGGCGCAGAGGCGTTAGTGCTGATGGGTAAAACGGAATTTTCAGTGGTTATCTCTGACATGCGCATGCCGAAAATGAATGGTGCTGAGTTTTTATCTAAGGCTAGAAAGATGTCGCCCGATACAACGAGGGTGTTATTGACAGGACAGTCCGAAATGGCAGCGGCTATATTGGCGATCAATGAAGGTAATATATTCAGGTTTCTAATGAAGCCCTGCCCAGAGGAGACATTAATAAAGCACATCAATGAAGCGGTGCGTTTGCATAACTTACTTAAGTCAGAAAAAAACTTGTTAGAAAAAACCTTGAAAGGCTCTATTCGTATATTAACGGATACACTGGGCATTGTTGCACCGAATGCTTTTAGCCGTTCAATGCACATAAAAAAGTATGTGTCGTATATGGCCAGAGGGAGTAAAAAGAAAAATATTTGGGAATTTGAAATTGCCGCGATGTTATCTCAAATGGGTGCTATCGTCTTGCCGCCGGAATTGTTGCAAAAAGCATTTGGCTCTATTTCATTAGATGAAAGAGAGCAGAATATGCTAGATACGATACCTGCCGCTGGTGCTAAGTTGGTTGAAAGCATTCCACGCTTAGAAAACGTAGCGGCAATGATTGCTGGGCAAGCGAGCAGTGATGTGAAAATTGGTCAAAATAACAATGCTAATGTGCCTTTTGGTGCGAGAATGTTACGTATCGCCAATGCGGCAGATCAGTTAATAATGCGTGAAGAGTTGAATATGTCTGGTGCAGTGAAACAATTGAAATCCGTTTTTTTAGCGGAGGAAGATCAAGCTTTGCTGGATATTCTTGAAACCTTTAAGCATAAGCCTGATGACAGCCTAGTGCTTAAGGCTATCACGGTTGATCAGTTGCAAGCAGGCATGATACTCAATGAAAATGTGATGGGAGTGAACGGCGGAGTTGTATTATGCAAAGGGCAAGAGCTGAATGGTCCGTTAATTGACCGTTTGCGAAACTTCGCTCATGGCTCAGGCCTTGTTGAGCCGTTCCAAGTGCAAGCAAAAGGGTAAGTTCTGCACGGGTATGCAGGAGGTAGGACAAAGCAGAGAGTTGATGTAAAAATAAGACTGAATAATGGAATCTAGCTCAGTTTTACTGGTTGCTGCTAAGATAAGGGAGAGGGGCGAAAGGCGCAGCTTGTATTGAATTATAATTAACAGGATCAAACGCAGTAATAAAAAAACTGCATAATATGTATTCATTTCGGCTGCGCGATGCAAAATGCAGGTGCATCTACAGTGAAAAATCAAGGTATGGGATTATTAAAAAGCACCCAAGAAAAAATGCTAGATACTTCTTAATCTTAAACAGAGAAAGTAGTTAGTTCTCATCCAGAAACGGGGCCGTAGCGAGGGTGGTCCAATTGATCGAGATGCGCAATACTAGATGTGGGCGTTTGGTCATTCCAAATAACTACATCTAGTAGTGAGCAGATTGAGCTAGTGGGTCATCCGCAGTAGACATCTGTTTCTGGATGGGAACTAGTTAAATGTGCGCTGTGATTTTGAATCTCATGTCCAGTAAAGTAGAAACATTAGCTGTCTTAAACAGTGCTGTAAAAAGTATTAGCACGCTCTCTCCTTTATTATTTGAAACTAAATAGTTACTCACTACGTATCACTCATACAGCCCTTTGATCTTAACCTTGTCGGAGAAGTGAGTTATGCGTTCTATTATTAATAAAATACTATTGGTAAATCTCATTTTAAGCGGTGGCTTAAGTACCGCCGCTTTGGCGGGGGAAATAGAATTTAATAGCAGTGGCGCTAGAACGCAACTAGTTGAACTTTATACCTCGCAAGGTTGTAGTAGCTGCCCGCCAGCGGAGCATCTACTATCAAAACAGTTGCAAAGTAACAGACTGTGGAAAGATATTATCCCGATCGCCTTCCACGTTGATTACTGGGATTATTTGGGTTGGAAAGATATTTACTCTAAGCCAAGCTATACCAAGCGCCAGCACCAGCATTACCAACTGGGAAATGTCAGTAATGTATATACTCCCGGTTTTGTAGTTGATGGTAAGGAGTGGCGAGGGTTTTTTCGCGGTCGCGATATTCCAAAAACTCAGGAAACCGCTGGAGACCTGACCTTAAATTGGGACAGTGAAAACCAAACCGCTCAGGTGACTTACGTGGACTCAGTAAGACAACCTAGTTACTGTTACTTCGCTATATTGGGCTTTGAGCAAGGGGTAGCTATTGCGGCAGGTGAGAACACTGGGCTTAAAATTAATCAGGATTTTGTTGCGCTACACGTGCAAAAAACAGCGATAAAGAGAGAGGCCAGTAGCTATCAATGCCAAGCATCACTGCAATTTCACACGGAGGGTTTAACTCATAAAAGCCGAGCGATAGTGAGCTGGGTTACCGATAGTTTAGAACAGCCATTGCAAGCGACCGGTGGCTGGCTTTAGTTAGTAGATTGGCCGAGCAGATTGAGGGGAACTGGGTTTGATCGCTGTTTCCAGTCAATAAATCAGTGAGAAGTTAGCCCTTTATTGCGTGAATAAATTCGTGCAATAAAGGGCTAGCTCAATGAAAAACATTAGTCTGCTATTACCTCTAAAACTATTTTTCCGACAGAGTGTTTACCTTCAATGCGCTGGTGGGCGAGTTGTGCATCGGCCAGCGGCAGTACCGAATCTAAATGTACTTTCACTTTTTCCTGCTCCAACAATGTTTTGATTTGGGATAAATCAGCGGCATCAGACTGTACCCAAAGTCGGTGAAAGGTGACTTTTTTTGGCTCTGCCAATGCTGCGTCTAACTCATCTAATAGTGAAATTAAATGTCCTCCAGGTTTGATTACCGATAGAGAGCGCTCAACGATGTCGGTGCCGCCGACGGCAACTAAGACTAAATCGACCGCATCTAACTGATCTTCAAACTTGCCTTTTTGGTAGTCAATAAATTCATCGACGCCTAAGCTTTCAACAAAGGCTCTATTCTTTGCTGAAGCGGTGCCAATAACATGGGCGCCCGCCGCTTTTGCCAACTGCACAGCAAAGCTACCTACTCCACCGCTAGTGTTATGAATTAATACACGTTGGCCCATTTGCAACTTGCCTTGCGTGAATAATGCTTGCCAAGCTGTTAGTGCCGCTAGTGGCACCGCTGCGCTTTGGGCAAAGCTCAGGTTAGTCGGTTTAGCAACAACTAAGTTGGCTTCTACTGCGAGGTATTGTGCGTAGCAACCTTCTTTTTCGATAGGGGCCATCACAAAGACCTGATCTCCAACATTATGAGTGGCTACTTGATCGCCAATTTGTTCAATGGTGCCAGCAGCATCCCAACCTAAAGTCAGTGGTAAAGTATGTGTGCCTGTGTCTTTAAACATGCCGCTGCGGATGTAAGCATCTACCGGGTTGACGCCCGCAGCGTGAATTTTTATTAATACTTGATCTGCTGCAATAACAGGAGTTTGGATCTCTGTGACGATAAGTTGCTCGATATCGCCGTAGTTTTCGATTAATGCTGCTTTCATAATGGAACTCCTAAATATTGAATGTTGTTTGGAAGTGGGCCCATATTGCAGGTTTTTATTCATATCTTCTAATTGATGGTTGGTATAATATATATTGATATAATCAATGAGTTGAGTGCTGATGATGGAGTACAAATGAGTAAAGCGGATCTTAATTTGTTTGTTATTTTTGATGCCATTATGCAGGAGCAGTCGATCACTGCGGCGGCGAAGCGCTTATTTATGACCCAACCTTCGGTGTCTAATGCGGTCGCGAGGATGCGCTATAGCTGGAATGATGAGTTATTTGTGAAGCAGGGGCGCGGTATCAAAGCGACGCCTTTTGCCAATCAGTTGTGGCAGCAAATATCTGAGCCCCTCAATACGATTAGTCATGCCGTTAATCCCGTGCAGTTTATTCCGGCTATCGCTCGTCGAAAGTTTCGCATTTCTCTCACCGATGGTATGACCAGTGTGCTCTGGCTACCGCTGCGAAAAATTCTTGAACAACAAGCCCCAGGTATCGATATACACGCAGTACCTTTTCGCGGAGATGGTGAGCAATTACTACTGAGTAATGAAGTGGATTTGGTGCTCGACGGCTACCAAGGCAGCAATAAATTGATTCACAGCCAGTGGATGAGCGATTTTAAGTTTGTCGGTGTGATGCGCCCCGATCACGCTTTGGCAAAACAGCCGTTGAGCTTGGAAAAATTTCTGGCGGCCGAACATTTATTTGTCTCGCTATCGGGTGATGCTCAAGGTGCCGTAGATACTCACCTAACTGAGTTAGGTAAACAGCGACGTATTGCTATGACCGTCAACAGTTTTAGTGGTGCTTTCCCGTTGCTTACTGAGACTAATTTAATTTGCACCTTACCGGATGCAGCGACAGCTGATGCAGTAGCAGCAGGATTAGTTATTACTAAAACACTACCTATAAAGCTGGGTGATATAAAAATATATATGGCCTGGCACACCCGGCAACACCGCGATCCTGCACTGAATTGGCTGAAGAATATAATCGACCAAGTTTATACAAAAACGATTATTGATCGTGTGAATTAATAGCTATGATCAATTGAGAGTAGTGTGAATTATTCAATGTTATCCTCTAAAAATAGTGGAGAGCCAGTTTAACTAGTCAGGCGCTGTGGGGCAAAGAAACGTTGCTAACGGGTATGGCTGATGTGGAGTGAAATCCATTTCAGCGCAAGTGATGAAAACCAGACACACCCGTATATCAAAGAGGATGCTGCTTTGGTGTACTCGTTTTAAAGCAGTGCTTAAGCTGTCTATATGCTGAATTATTTTTATCAACGTCGCTATAAACAGGATTTATTCGCATTTTTTCACACTAGTGCAGGCCTTATACTTCACAGAGGGCAAATACTCGCCTTCGGTGTCTACCCAGAAATAGGGCACTAGCTGGTTCGATGTCACGCTTTTCTTTCAGAGGTGGAACATGAAAAAAATGTCACTCTTTAGCCTTGCAATGCCCTTCCTTATTTTTACTCACATTATATTTTCTGCAGAATTAACCGCAGTGAAAATTGCTAGTGCACCCGTTATTGACGGCAGTGTAGATGATGTCCTGTGGGAGAGAGCTAAACAGCTAACGATCAAAGATGGTGCTAGTGAAACACAGCTATCAATCAGAGCGGTCTATGATCAAAAATACCTGTATTTTCTGGTGCAATACCAGGATAAAACAGAATCACGTCGTCATAAACCTTTTGTATGGAATTCCGCAATAGAGATTTATCAAGTATCGACGGAGCGCGAAGATACTCTAATATTTAAATGGAATATGGGTGATGTTGCCACCAATTTAAGCTTAAGTTCAGACATAGAATATCGTGCGGATATTTGGTACTGGAAAGCCAACAGAACAGATCCGGCCGGTTATGCCGATGATAAATATCATGTTTACAGTAGGCATTCAGGGCCAAAGAGTAAGATGTTGACCTCTAGAGAGGGGGCGATTTTTTATTTAATCCGCAAGGGGGATGCAGGTAAAGCGGCTTATCAAACCAGTCTTAAAGGTCTGTATGAAGGTGATTCTGTGAATAGCTATGAAGTGTCTACCCCCTCTGGTAGCCGTGGTGACATAAAAGCCAAAGGGCGTTGGCATAACGGCGTTTGGACAATTGAATTTCAGAGAAAGCTCGTCACTGGTAACACCGATGATGTGCAATTTTCTATCGATAAAGAGTTCACTTTTGCCTTATCTCGCTATGAAATCGCCGGCAGGGCTGTCAATGCTAAGCTATCACAGCCACTGCATGGTGCCGGTGAGGTAGGGGCTGTCATTCATTTGAATTTTGAATGATATTGATATGTTAAAAACAACATCAAAAATATCTTACATCAGCTTATATTATACCTCGATACTGCTAGTGGTCATTGTCTTCGTGACCTTGGCGCTGTTGATGCAAAATCATTTTCGCGAGTTCAACGATCGGCAAAAAGTACTGAATTACGCCTACAATCAAGCGCAGTTGAACGCGGCGAATTTTCGGGTTAACTTGCAGCAAGTGCGTTATTTGTTTGAGCGCAACATCAACCAACCTAGAAACTCATTAGAGACTGTCAATACGGCTTTTCGAGAAGTAAGAAAACTGGCCAAGTCTTTAGATAAACAAGGAGTGGATGGGGTTTATCAAAGTGTCACTATGGCATTTACCGCATTTTATAACGCCTCTCATCAGCAGCACAGCGAGGAATCGGCGAGTGATAGTGTAAGAATCATGTACGATTCTAGTGCACAATTACTCGATGAAGTGCTAAACGATACTTACCGTCTGCCTGGCGATAGCCGCTTAGCAGATCGATTTTTAATGTTAATAGAACGGCTGGTGGAAAACTTAACCTTATATTCTCAGCAGGATGTCGCGCATAACCAAGAAATTCAAATTTTGCTGCAAAAGAATCAAGACTATTTGGCCATCAATGCCGAATTTTTAAATAGTTTAAAGTTGCCTAATGCGGGGCCACAGGTTCTGAATAATGTGAAAAAATTGCGTAGTACACATACCCAGTTAATGGACAATGTAAAAAAGCTGCGCAGTGGCTTAGATGCTACTTATAGTAATTTCGACAATGAGGATGATTTTCAGGAAGATGCCTTGCTAGGGGGTGTCTATCGGGCATTTAGCGCTACAAATGCGCTGTTATCCATTTATGTAACAGAATTACCTAAAGCCAGAGCGGTCTTTCAGCTTGAGCAAGAACGATTGGTGGATAGTAAAATGGCGGTGCTGGGTGTGATTATGCTGTTAGTCGCGGTGATTGGTATTCTGACCATTTACTGGATACAACGCATTGTACAACAAAGAGTTGAAAGCATCTCCAGCCACGTCACAGCGATAGAAGGAGGAGATTATACCCAGCGTCGAAGCGTGGCTAGTTCGGATGATTTAGGCAGACTCTCAACCACCATCAATGAGGTTGCTCTATCTCTAGAAGAAAAGGACGTACTGATCCAAAATCAGCTTAAATTACTGGCTAATTCGGAATTGGAGCTGCAACAGGCAAACAAATTATTGGAATTTAAAGTCACTGAGCGAACTCGAGAACTGAAGCTGGCAAGTCGCGTCATCGATAGTATTGACGAGGCGGTGATGATTATTGATCGACAAAATTTGGTGTTAAGTATCAACCCTGCCTATACCAGGATCACTGGGTACGAGATCGGGGATGTTATCCACAGCATGCCTGCTTTTATGACACAAGCGGGTATGGAAGATGCTGTGAATGTGCAATTACAACAAACCGGCAAGTGGGTTGGTGAGTATAAAAATCCCTGTAAAAATGGCCAGTACTGTCTGGTGCGAATTTCGCTTATTTTACTGTTCGATGAACAGAATATTCCCTCCCATAGTGTTGCTATTATTACCGATATTACCGAGCAGAAAAGGTATGAGGGGCAGCTCGAGAAATTTGCCTATTACGATCCACTCACACAACTGCCAAATCGTCGTTTATATCGCGAGCGTTTAGATCATATTTGCGGAAGCGGTCAGCGTGATGGGTTGAAAAGGGCGTTGCTATTTATTGATCTAGATGATTTTAAAAAAGTTAATGATAGCTTGGGACATGAGGCGGGAGACATTGTTTTACTAACCGTGAGTAAGCGGCTCAGTCACGCAGTGAAAAGGCAAAGTGATTATATTTGTCGGCTAGGTGGCGATGAGTTTACTGCGTTACTCGATCCCATTCAAAGCAGTAGTGATATCGCTAAAATAGCGGCAGACATTATTAGGGACATACAAATTCCAATCTCTATCTTTGGCGAAAATATCACCGTGGGCTGTAGCATTGGCATTGCCGAATATCCAAAAGACGGGCAGGACTATACGACTTTGAATCGCTGCGCAGATCTGGCGATGTATAAAGCGAAAGCGAACGGGAAAAACACTTATGTTTTTTATGTTCAAGATCTCGATAACACTAGACCTGAACAGCTCAACATGGATATTGAGTTGTATCGTGCGCTTGAGAACAAAGAGTTTGTTTTACACTATCAGCCGCAATGGAGCCTCGACGGGGCCAAATTGGTTGGTTTTGAAGCACTGCTGCGCTGGCAGCATAACGGTACGCTTATTGCGCCAGATAAATTTATTCCGTTGCTGGAAAGCAACCGCCGCATTATAGAAGTGGGGTTGTGGGTTATCAAGCAGTCGATGCGGGATATTAATCGTTGGCAGCAACAGTATGGGCGGATTATTCCGGTGGCTGTCAATGTTTCGGCGATACAGTTATCTGATCCAGGTTTCGTCAACAAAGTGATCGCACTGAAAAAAGAATACGCTATTGGGGCGGGTGCGTTAGAGTTTGAAATCACCGAAAGCTTGATGATGGGCTGTGTTGATGAATCAGCTAAGGTACAAAAAGAACTGGTTAAACAGGGAATTTCGATTGCCGTTGATGATTTTGGTACCGGTTATTCATCGATGCTCTACTTGAAGCACTTTCCAGTGCAAACCTTAAAGATAGATCGCTGTTTTATCCATGATATATGCCATAGCATGGATTCACAGGCGATAGTCTTAGCGGTGTTTTCTCTGGCCGAGAAACTATCGTTAAAGGTGGTTGCCGAAGGGGTAGAAAATATCGAGCAATTAGAAACATTAAAGCGCTTAAATGAAAAGGGGATCCCCATTGCCTGTCAGGGATTTTACTTCAGTCCCGCTGTTGATATCGTGGCGATAGACAGTATTATTCGACACAGTGAAGGAGTCAGTGAGCTCCTTTAAACAGGTACCTTAACGCTAAGTATCCCTGTCATCACCCTATAAAGTATTTCCTGTGTATAAAACCAACCTATTAACGATTTTTAATCCCAGCCTAGTTCCAAAGCTTTGACCATGAACTCCATCATCGGCGTTAATGCCCCGAAAGCTTTAGCGACGCGCTCGGGAAAATCGTCGGCGCAAACCTGAGCTTGTGTACAGCTAGTGAAGGCAAACAGCGATTTAAGTTTGAGATCATCGATGCAAGGGTGATCGCTGGGATAGCCACGCGGGGCGTTTTTTAGCGATTGCGCCGCGCCTAATTCACCAAATATTTCGATGAAGGCAGGTGCCTGTTGAATTGCCTGCCAGCGCTCGGGGTGTTCAATAATAGCATCGCGAATTTTGTTCAAAACAGGTGTCGGTGGTGACCAGATGCCGCCACCAAAGAATATCTCATCGTCTGCAATATGCACGTAAAAGCCGGGTGCGTGGGCGTCTTTGCCGGCGCGGTGGCGAAAGTTACAGCCGATGTTGGTTTTATAAGGGCTCTTGTTGGAGCCAAAACGGACGTCACGGTAAATGCGAAATAACGAGCCGCCATTGAGGCGGGTGTCGGCTACAAAGGCGGGAGTATTTAGTGCCAACCAAGGCTGCATAGCTTCGATAAAATTAACCATCGGTAGCTGTACGTTGTTGCGAAAGCGTGGCTTGTGCTCAGTGAACCAGTCTTTATTGTTATTTTTGCTCAGCTCGCGCAAGAATTGAAACAGCTCAGGGGTAAGTGTATTGGACATTTTTAATACTCCAATTTCCGATGGTTTTCATTTATTAACAAAGCGATTAGATCTTGTTTCTTACTTGAAAACAAGACCTGACATCATCACCCAGCAAGGCTATTTCATGGAACTTAGGCCTATCATATTACCTTCTGTATCCATGCATAGACTGACCCAGCCGAACTGGCCAATAGACATTTTAGGGTTTATCACCTTGCCGCCGGCGTCATTGACAAGCGCCTCTTCGATGGCACAATCTTCTACGCCAAAGTAAATGACAGTACCGCCAACACCTGGACTCGCCCCCGCTCTTTTGACCAGTGCTCCACCGGCGCCATAATTCGCCATTTCAGTCGGGAAGCTCTTCATTATTACCGAGCTATCGGTAGGGTCTCCCATGTTTTCTAAGGTTTTGTTAAAAACGCTTTGGTAAAAATTAACGGCTCTATCCATATCGTTTACAAAAATATCAAACCAGCCGATTGCATTGTGTGTCATGAGTTTTTCCTCTGTTTAAGTCATGAGCAATGTTAATCAACCTATTAGCTTAAGTATTGTAGATATCAGACATCAAACTTACGGTAATATTCTGCCGGGGTGTAACCGGTGATGTTGCGAAATGAGTGGATAAAGTGAGATTGATCGGTATAGGCATTCAGATAGTGATGTTTGAATGACTGTTGTAATCGAATGACTTTAAGAAAGTCATGGGGCGAAAATCCGGTGGATTTTTTGAGGGTACGTTGTAATTGGCGCGGTGACATATGCGTAGTAGCGGCCATGTCGGCCACGGTTAGAATGTTGTCTAGATTGGCGAGTATTTTAGCAGTGACAGGATTAACGGCTACCAGATTTTGCTGCATAAGCTGCTGTACTAATTTGGATAAAACGCCTTGTTTAGCGTTAAAGTCTAATGAGTTCAGTGCGTTGCTTGTGGCAACTAGCGGTAAATCACCGAGGTAGGGAGTGCCTACATAGCTATCGCAAGTGTCTTCGAGGTTGCCTTGCCATACTCCAGGGTAAAACTGTATACCAACATAGTGAAACTCCACTCCCAAATTTAGTTCTTCATAAGTGGTGCGCAATGCCGTTACTCCGGCAATACGTGTATCTTGCTGATTGAGCAGAATATTCACGCAAGCATCGGGCACAGCATGCAGGAAAAAACCATCAGTTAGTTTTTTATCGGTCTTTAGCTCCCAAAAATTATGCACTAACTCAGACAAAATACTCGGTGGCGCAGCCTCTTGGTAACTGACTGAGTGTACCGTTTTTGCTCTGCCATCTTGAATTGGGTCGTACATATATCGCCTTTGAAACATAAAATTAAGCTAACGAATCATCCGAAACCAACGCCATAAACTGAGTACATCAGCCAAGGCGCCAGCGACATAGGTTAGTGCGCAGGCTTTTAAGATGCGTCTGGCGGCCACCATATGCTCTGCGGGTAAATAGCCCTGCGCTAAGATGGGCAGTGCTTTGTTATAACTCGCATCATACTCTTCGGGTAAAATTGCCGCGTACATCAATACTGAAACTAGCATAGTAACAATGCCCACTGCTATGCCAAAAAACATAATAGCCGGGCTTTTTATGAGGATGGTAAGTACCGGGATACTCATTAAAATCACTGAGCCTAAGCGCTTAATCATCATCGCTTTGCCAAGATAGCGCTGGCGTAATTTAGTGACGGCTTCGCCTTTATTAAATTGAATAGCATGGCCTACTTCGTGGGCGGCGACGGCCACAGCGGTCAGTGATTTACCGTCATAAATATCAGGGCTGAGGCAGACAATTTTTTCATCCGGTGAATAGTAATTCTCACCGGCGGCTCCCATTTCTACTTTCACTCCCTTTAATTCAAAGCGCTCGATGAGATGTATGGCAAGCTCAGACCCCGTGCCCGGCATGCCAGCGATGGGGCTTGAGTATTTGTGTAAAATATAACGTACCCACAGAGATGGGCCGTAGGCCAACGCTATAAAAGCACAAACTAATAAGAAATAAATCATGTTATTAAACCTAACAATATAAAAGGGCGGGGCGATGGTAGAACAACAGCTGTCGAATTTAGGTTTAACGTGTGCGCCACAGCAAACCCGCTAATGAGCTATACCCCATACTCCGATCCAATATTTTTCCATTGGCACCGATTACATAATAACTCGGATAAGCGCTCACTTTATAGGTTGAAGCAATATCGGCGTTACCGAGCAATACGGGTACTTTAACTTCAATATTCTCGATAAAATCAGCTACCTCAGTTTGATGTTGGTAATCTAAAGCAACAGCTACAGTACGTATATCACTACTAACGGCCTCTAAATTTGACATGCTTAATTTACAAGTACCGCACCAAGGCGCAAAGAAATAGATTAAGGTTTTTTGTGAAGGCTGTAATAAATTTTGAGATTTACCGGCAAGAGTCCTGAGTTCAAAGTTACGTGCTTGGCTGTTTGTCTCCAACATATTTCTTTGCATCCAAGTCGTTACAGCCACTATAACCAAGATAGCGACAAGGATGTCTTTCCAAAATTTTTGTAGTAAATAGAGCGGTGAAAAGTACTTTAACATGCTTGAATATACTCGTTTTTTCTTGTAAATAACATCTTGAGAACCCTGCTCAGTAGCACAGAGCTTTCAAGATGCAGTATAAAGTTAAGCTAAGTGTTGTTTGAAAAATGTTAGTGTACGAGACCAGGCGAGCTCTGCTTGCGTTTCATTGTATCTGGCAGTTGAGTCATTGTGGAAACCGTGATTTACGCCCTCGTAAACAAAAGCTTGGTAATCTGCATCTATGGCCTTTAGCTGTGCTTGGTAGTCAGGCCAACTGCGATTGACACGTTTGTCTAGCTCGCCAAATTGTAAGAGTAGGGGCGCTTTAATATCTTTAATAAATGCTTCTTTGGCGGGGGTGCCATAAAAAGGAACAGCCGCATCAATGAGCTCGGGTTCACGCGCGGCCAACATATTACTGATGTAGCCTCCAAAACAAAAACCGACCACTCCTAGCTTGTCACTAGTAAGCTGGTGGCTTTTAAGAAATTTGGCTGCCTGGATAAAGTCAATTTCAACCTTGGCCCGATCCAGAGATTTTTGCATGGCACGACCCTCATCATCATTACCGGGATAGCCTCCGAGGGAGTGAAGAATATCGGGAGCGAAGGCAATAAAGCCCTCTTTTGCTAAGCGGCGCGCCACATCTTTAATATAGGGGTTTAATCCTCTATTCTCGTGCACCACAAGTACAGCGGGAGTATTGGGCTGTACATTACTAGGTGTGACTAGATATCCACGGCCCTCACCAAAAGCACCTGGAGAAGGGTAGGTTGCATATGTCGCATTGATGTCCGCATCATTAAAAGACACTTGTTCAGCGAGCGCGTAATTTGGAATAAGCCCTCCAGACACTGCTGCCGCTGTTAAACCAATAGCTCCTAAACGCTTTAAAAAAGTGCGTCGATCAATGTCGCCATGAGCGTATTCGTCGTACCAGTCAAATGCTTCTTGAGGAATTCCAGCGCTATGAACTTGATTGCTTTGTTGAGCTTTCATCATGATGACTCCTATTTAATATGAGGCGTGTGAATACGGATGGTGTCACCAGCATACAATCACCAGCGCATACACACAGAGAAATATCAGACACTTTTTTCAGCGGCTGATAACATGACTAAATAGAAATAGAGAAGTTCACCTAGAGTGGAAATGATGCTGATTTAACCGGAGAAAGTAGTGAGTGACGCGAATTTGCCTCAATAGTATTTAACCGTTCAGTTATTAATGGGGTGCTCCTGAAAATTTACATTTTTTTAAGTAGCGTCACTATCTTCAAAGTTCTAACATCTTCCTCACCAAAAGTATTTTTACTCGCCGCTAACGCTTTTTCATAATAGCCTTTGGCAATCGCGTATTCTTGCTGAAGGCGGTGAATGGCTGCTAGTTTTTTATAAGTGGCGATAGTGTCTTCATGATTGAGTTTTAGATATTTTATGCGGGATTTTTGCATGCCGATAAACATGCCATCATCTTCTACTATAGGCTGTTCTACATCGCCCAATCTCGTCGATAGTGACTTTTCAAAAAAGTTAATGGCCTGGTCGTATTTCTGCTCGTTTTGCGCAATGGAACCCAGTTGATAATAAGTATTGGCAAAGCTATAAAGGTCCACTTTATCCAGTTGTGTTTTAACGGCCAAAGATTTTAAGTAGTGCTCTTGTTCTAAGGTTGTATTGCCCAATAATGCATACAAACGGGCTATCTCTTCATACATATCCGCAGTTTCAATCGTATATTCATCACCGTCACTGATATGCTGCCCCACTAAACTCTTATAACTGGCGATGGCTTTATTATATTCTTGATTCGCAACAGCTTCTTTGATGACCCGCTCTTCCTGGCTTTTCGTAAAGCCGTCAAATGCACTGGGGATAAAAAACTTTATTAATAAAGCGGAGATGGTTAGAAAAATAACGCTGTAGAAAATTATGTTTGATTGTCGGTTTGTCATTTAAACTCTTTCGTTTTATAGATGGGAATGAAGATCATCGTGATAGTTTTCAGCACTGGTCAAACTTTATGGTTGAATAATCTGGCCGTAAGACTATGAGTAAGTATTTTTTCATAAGTAAAAATTCAAATCAATCGGATCTGCCCGTAATTAACAGGTATGGATTGGTATCATTGAACTGAGTAGGTGTCAGACTTTTTTACTCAATACTTAGGCTGGCTTATGCGAGGGGCTATAGATGTCAGTTGTCTGAAAGTACAAAGGGCAGTGTAGCCTACAGTAGCGAACTTTTAAGGGTTTTTTGAAATTACATTAAACGGCATATGAAATGTCCTTAAAAAGTGCTGGATCATGTGTTTCTCTTCTGCTGAAAGGCTGTTTGAAGTCTTTGTGATACAGCAGATAAAGCTTTGGTTTTTGTTGTCTTTTGTTGTTAGCATGCGCTCAAATCTAGACGACTTTAAGGTAAGCCAATGAGCCAAAATACCGAGGATGCGCTTAGCCAATCACTGGCTAAAATCAGCGCCAATTACCAATTATCCAATGATAAAAAAAGCCCCAGCCCGCAACCTAAACCTATTAAGGAACAGGTTACTGGACAGATCGTTGCAGACCAAGAAGGGGTCTTCAAAGATCAAGTGTTCTATGATTTGAAATGGAGTCATCAATCTAAGCAAGAAATGCAGCTGATTGATTGTGAATTTCATCACTGTGATTTCAGCAACGCCGCTTTAGACTTTATGCAGGCCAGTGGTTGCTCCTTTTATGATTGCGATTTTAAAAACACCGGTTTAAAAGAGGCGGTGTTTGAAAAATGTAATTTCTTTGATGCGGATGCCCAAAAAGGTTGCTATTTTTATGGGGCCGATTTGACCAACAGTCAATTTCTACACTGTGATATCTCTCTCGCGGAGTTTGAACGGGCTGATATGTTTGGTATTGAAATATCCAACAGCAAAGCGCAGGGGTGCTCATTTAAGCAGGCTAACTTTGCCAGTGTGGTGAGTCGCCGGAAATTACTCTGTAGTGCACATTTAACCGATAGCCATTTTAGATATGCAGATTTTGAAGGTTGCCAATTAGTGGGTTGTGACTTGAGTGGTAGCTCATTTGTAAATGCCAATTTTTTCCAGAGTAATTTAGAAAAATGTCAGTTGCTCAGTGCTGATCTAACCGGTATTCAATTTGAAGGCTTAATACTCTCTGGTGCAGATTTGCGCAATGCGCAGTTGGATGGCTTAGATATTAGAAAAGTAGATTTACAAGGAGTGAAAATAAACGACTGGCAGCAAAGTGTCTTGTTGGAATCACTGGGTGTTGTTTGCTTTCCTAATTAGTCATTGGCCTCTATTACTAGAGGCTACCATTTTACTTGTATAATCAATAGTCCCAGCATACTGAACACCATTAAGGACCTTCTGGCCCGCCTAATAATAGGATTACTGTGAGTAGTGAAATGATCAATTATATAGAGTGTTAACATTGTAATGTTAATTAAATATTAATATATTTGTCATAAAATGTTGGGCTCGAAGCACTGCGGAGTCGAATGAAAAGTTAAGACTTTGAAGGAAATAGTTGATGATTATGATCATGCTTTAATTATAGCTTGCGCATACCTAACCCGAATATTGAATGCAATATCCGGGCTGAGAGAGCCATAAATTACCTATCTAATGAATTGCTCAACAAAATCGGCTCCAAGCCCAGCTGCTTCGAAATGTTTTTTACACATATCGATTTTGGTGAAAACATCCTCATAGGCGGTAGCCTCCCCCCAGGGATCTACGTGAATCATGACCCCGTTGACTTGAAAAAAGGTGATCATTTCTTCAACGTCATCCGGTACCACTAACGTATGGGTCTCGCCTGGTGGCTCAAATACATAACTGCCTGCCGTTGCCTCCCAATCGTGTTCTAAATACTTCCAGCGGCCCTTGAGAACAAAGCCGTGCACAGCAGCCGGATGACGATGTCTGGATAACACACCTGACTTTCTTACTTTCAGTAAGTTCATCCAATAACCTTGACTGCGATTGAGGCACAGTGGGCGGAACCATACGTTTTCACTTTGGGGCACCCAGAGCCTGTCATCGTCGGGAATAGCATTAGCAACGACGATTTCTTTTAAGGCATCTTCAGGAAATGGTAGCTGGTATGGCATTGCTGCTATGCCCGCTACTGTTGAATCACGACTCATTTTTTACTCCTTACATTGCAGAATAACCACCGTCGACAGGGTACACAGATCCTGTCACAAACGAGGCTTTATCAGATAAAAGCCATGCTACAAGAGCACCGACTTCGTATGTTTTTCCCCATCGGTTTAGAGGGGTGCGCTTAATAATAGGCATGTTTCTGTTTTCATCATGCCTAATGTCTTGAGTCATTTCTGTCTCGATCCAGCCGGGAGCCACAGCGTTCACACGTATCTCATCTGCTGCCCAGTTTCCTGCCAATGACTTGGTTAATTGTGCAACGCCACCTTTTGAGGCCGAATACGCTGGGACCAGTGGACCACCGAAGAAACTTAGCATAGAGGCTGTATTTACAATACCTCCACCTTGTTGCTTTAATAATGGGTAGGCGGCAAGACAGCAGCGCATGGTGCCGGTTAAATTGACATTGATGACTTTTTCGAACACATCAATATCGTACTCCTTACCTCGCTGAAGAATACCCGCGCAATTTACCAAGGCGTTTAAATGAGTCAACGCAGAGAAAAAGCTCTCGACTGCAACTGTGTCGGTTATATCTAGTCTTACAGCATCAATCGAGGGGCATTCTGCGCGAAAATCATTAACTTCTTGCTCATCGACTCCTGTGGCTATTATCTGCCAGCCGTACTTGAATAGCTCTTGAACCACGCCGGCGCCTATGCCACGAGTTCCCCCTATAACCACTACTTGCTTTTTTGCCTCGCTCATAAGGATTGTTCCATGAAAGACCTCACTTGCGCTTCATGCGGCATTGGTGCCACAGCCCCAAACCCTTGGGTAGATAAAGCAGCAGCTGCATTGGCGTATACAGCAGCATCAAATGGATTTTCTCCTTTTGCTAGACGCGCCAAAAATGCGCCGTCAAAAGTATCTCCTGCTGCTGTGGCATCGATAGCATCCACTTTTACACCTGAAATAAGCTTCCTTTCAGTAGGCGTTGCGATCAAAGTCCCCCTGTGGCCCAACGTTAAAGCCACTATTTTTGCACCGAGCTCAAGATAGAAATCAGCGATATCATCTGGGTTCGTTAATCCAGTCAGTTGTTGGGCATCATCGAGCCCTGGCAGAGCAATATCGCATTTAGCCATAGCGGCATGTGTAATGGCGCGAGCTCTTTCAATAGGCCACAGTTTTAAACGTAAATTGGTATCGTAAGAGACCAGCCCACCCGCTGCTTTTACAATATCAATCGCAGTAAATATGGCATCTGCAGCAGTGTCAGATATAGCTTGGCTAATCCCTGATACATGTAATATTTTCGCTGCCTGCAACGCCTCTACAGGTAGGGATTCTGGCGTCATACAGCTAGCCGCTGAGCCCGCCCGGAAATAGCTAAATTCGTGGCCATTTTCCCCATGTGTAATAAAGTAGACCCCTGTCTGGGCGGTCTTGATGATGTTGATTAATGATGTGTCTACGCCTTCACGCTGCCATAGGTTTAAAAATGATCTGCCGAACGAGTCTTCACCTAATTGTGTAAAATATGCGACACTGGCGCCTTGTCTTGCGGCGGCTATCGCACAATTGGAGGTATCACCTCCATGTCCCGGTAGATAATTACCGTCGCTCTGTTGATTAAATTCAATCAAAGGTTCGCCGATACAGATTATTTCTGAATTCATGTTGTTCTCCTGAAATGGGAACGGCTATTCACCGCTCCAATAGTCATTTACTTAGATGTATAGCTCTTGCCGACATTCTTAATTTTCCAAATTCTGAAATTTGGCACTTTAGGGCTTTCAAAATCCATCTCACCGTCCACCCAGACGTGCAGCTGATTAGAGGTTATGTATAAAGCGTCATCTGGCCCCCATGCTAGCGTGTCAGGCCACAGCATTTCAGGGTGATGAATAAAGCGTGAGAGCTTTCCAGTGGCTGTGTTGTATTTCATAACGCCATCCAGTGTTAGCGCGGTCATATATAGATTGCCCTTATTATCAAATGTCATGCCATCTGTATTGGATGGCAGGGTGATTTCAAGATTGACAGCGCCTTCTATAGTGTTTTCTTCGGTACTAAAATCTCTGAGTAATTTGGTCGGTAAGCTATACAGAGAATTACCGGTTAAGTTTGTCCAATAAAGTGTTTCTTTATTAGAGGAAAGCGCTATGCCATCAGCGCCGGTACGCATAGCACCGCCTTTAGTGACGACACGTTCACCTATATTGAAAAAGAAATTAGGGTCGTCGCTAGTGAACTTGGACTGATCTAAGACTCTTTTTGCCGATTGTGTTTTACTGTCATAAACGATCAATCCACCGTGCAGAGGATCGCAAAAAATGCCGCTATCTGCGATGTAGGCGACGCCGGTATCATTATCTACTGCGAGATCATTCAAGAAAGAGCACTTCTGATCAGCGACTTCATTAGAAAATACGTGACGTTGAATTTCTTTGTTGTTATCGATATCCCAAAGGATTAGCTTTGCATCACCTGCCGACATAGACCCGCCGATGTGCCCTTGGTCTAAAATCCACATCACATTATTACGATCGATTTCAAAACCTAATACCGATTTCAGCCCCAGAGGGTTTGCAACATTGTTCAGTTCTTGAGAGGGGAATGCTTGTAAAACCCATTCATCTGCTTTTTTTACCAGCTTGGACAATGTAGAGGGCATGCTCGCGCCTCCCCATCTGGCGGTAGAGACATACATGGTCCCATGGGAGTCTAATTTCACGCCTTGTACAAGCGCTTTGCCATAAAGGTCACTGGCTTCCCATACTGCCTTTACCTTTGAGTCCTTGACATCATAGCTAAAACTGTTCCATTCTACAGCGACCTCTAACTCTGGTTTAGCCAGGGCGGGAGTTGCCAGTAATGCACAAAATATCACTTGGATTAATTTTTTATTATTCATGGTGTGACTTCCTAGTTGTATGATTGGCGTCTTCGTAGTGTTGGCGCACTACGAAGACACTCTATTGTTTAGATTCGACCGTATTTAGCCAGTCCTTCTCGCAGAGACCCAGATGCAATAATGAGCCTCGCCTGTTCAGCTTCGCGCTGATCAATCTCTATCGACATAGCCAACACTTGTTCCGCTATACCTTTTGGCACTACAACAATCCCATCAATATCACCGACAAGAATGTCACCAGGGTTAACTAGGACGCCTCCCATAGACACCTCTTCATTGGCAGAGAGAGTTTTAATTCTTCCCAGAGTGGTGCCTGGATTTACGCAGCGAGAGTAGACGGGAAAGTCAAAATCACGTTTGATTTCAACCAAGTCGCGAACGCCGCCGTCAAGAACAGCAGCTTCCAGTTTGTTTGCAACAGCCCCTGCTGTCATTAGCCCGCCCCATAAAGCGACATCGGTTGTGCCGTTAGTCGAGATAACGATGACAGAACCTTCCGCTGCTTCATCAATGGCGTCTAATGCATGCTGAGGAGGCAAGAACTCACTGGTTGGCCCCTCTGAAATAGTCACTGCAGGCCCGACGATTTTTTGATCGTTGATACGCGGTTTAAAATGTTCTGGAAGAAACCCCGTTTGACCGGAAATTTTATCCACGGCATCTGCGACAGATGCTGTTGCCACGGTGCGAAAGCCTTTGATTAATTCTTTTAATTCCATGTGAAACTCCTATTGTTTAGGGTGTGTTTGCCAAGGGTTAACCCAGTTAGCGGGTTCCTTGTTAGTTAATATTTGGTAGGCAGCTTCTGCTGCTTTACGCTGTAAAACCCGCACTGACCTTTCGGAATACCAAGCGGTATGATCAGTTAAGATTGTATTTGGGGATGTGAGCAGAGGATTGTCTGAACTGACAGGTTCGCTTTCGAAAACATCGATACCCGCGCCAAATAGCTGACCGCGTGTTAGCGCATTTGCCAGTGCGCCCTCATCGACCAAGCCTCCGCGCGAAACATTGATTAAAATGGTTGACTGTTGCATCAGATCAAACATTTCTTGGCCAATGATATGGTGGGTCTCCGGTGTTAAAGGGGCGTGCAAACTAACCACATCCGCTTGAGCGCACAACTCATTTAAATTGACCTTTTGGATGTTGTTCTGACGCGCATCTTGGTTGGACAGATAAGGGTCAAAGGCCAGTATTGTCTTAAAACCTAGAGCGCGAAATTTGCTGGCGGTTTGTAAGCCAATCTTGCCGCAGCCTACCAGCCCTAAAACAGAGTCCTCTCTCGAGGGAATAATGGCATCTTGTCCCACTCCCCAAAGCCTATCGCGCACTTGTGAGTCTCGCGAAATTAATCGTCGCTGTACTGCCAGATAGAGCGCTAAGGCATGTTCGCTGACTTCTATTTCTGCGCCATAATCAGGAACATTAGCCACATAAATTTGCTTGCTTTTAGCGTAGTCAATATCGACGTTATCGACACCCACGCCGTAGCGAACAATGCCTCGTAGATTTGCACAAGCATCGATTTGTGGACCTTTAAATTGCCGCTCTCTCAACAGCACGATAACGGGATCGATAGCAGTTAACTGATCAACCAAATTGCAATCGGTTGATACTGGAATGACGTTAACATTCAGTCCTGACAACACCGTTCGTTCTGTTTCATAATTTGCATATCCAGGTTCGATAATGGCAATATTTAAACTTTTCACAATAGCCTCTTTATTTCTCAAAATTAGCGCGATATTTCGCGACAGCATCATCTAAAAGGTCTGGCCATTGGCTTCCTATTTCGCTGACAATAAACTCTCTAACGGCAGGTTGTGCTAATGCTCTAAATTGAGCCTTTTGCTCGGGGCTTACCGATGCAACCTCCATACCTTTAGCGGTTAAAATTTCTTGTGCATTTGCATCTTGAGCAGCAGTCATACCGCGATGTATAACCTTTGAAATAGCGACACATTGCTGAACTGCAGTTTGTTCCTTCTTTTCCAGACCTTGGAAAAAACTGTCATTCATTAGATAGGCGTGCCAACTAAATACATGGCCATCTAAAGAAGCATATTTTTGATGCTGGTATAAAGAGGCATTGACGATGTTGGTAACCCCGTTCTCCTGGCCGTCAACAACCCCTTGCTGAAGAGCGCCGGGTAGCTCAGGCCATGAAACCGGTGTGGCAGAAGCGCCAAGGCTCTCGACAAGCTTTACCCAAACAGGGGCGGTCATGACACGTATCTTAAGTCCGACCATATCTTCTGGCGACGAAACAGGCCTAACATTGTTGGTAAAATTACGAACACCGTTGTCAGCCACTCCAAACATGCGTATGCCAATTTTCTTGCGCATATCCTCCGCCATCTTTTGGCCAAATTCACCATCCATTACAGACCAAGCCATTGCTTGGTCGTCAAACAGATAAGGCATCGCTAAAACAGAGAAAGGCTTGTAAGTGGTAGAGATTGGACCGTCATGAATAGCCGCCATTTGCACAGTTCCAAGTTCTAGACCTTCCATAATAGCTGTGCCACCGCCCAGTTGAGAGGCAGGGTAAATCTGTACATCAATGGAGCCACTGGTTTTGCCCTCAACACAACTTTCAAATGCGAGTGCAGCTGCATGCTTAGGAGAGCTGAGATCTGCAGATTGAAAATGTGCATATTTCAATTCTTTTGCATGGGCAGCGGTTGCAGCTGCAAGGAGTGTTAGCGCTATTGTTGTATTTATTACTCTGGATATTTTTTTCATTTTTTTCTCCGTTTCATTTTAATGGCTATAACCCAAACTTTTGGGGATAAAGGTGCTGAGTTCTGGAATCAGAATGATCAGCAAAAGAACAACTATTTCAGCGAATAACAAAGGCAGTATTGCTTTAAAAAGGCCTTCTAATTTTAGCTGCCCCACCGTTGCTATCACGAATAGTACCGGACCAACTGGGGGCGTAATCATGCCAATGGTAAGATTGAGGATCAGCATCATTCCAAAATGTAGTGGGTCGATACCTGCACTGTAGGCTATGGGGCCAAGTATCGGTGTTAAAATAATTAATGCGGGAAGCGTGTCGATAAAAAAACCGCAAACGAGTGCAAAACCCGCCAAGATGAATAATATGGCGATTCTGTTTTCTGTAATGCCTTCAATAGTAGAGGCTAGTTGCTGCGGGATTTGCAGATAGGTTAATAGCCAGGCAAATATGGAAGCCATCGCTATAATCAGAAAAACAGATGAAGTAATTATCGCCGCTCTAACGAAGGCTAAATATATGGATTTAAAGGTAAAAGCACGTTTAATTGTTCCCAAGATCAAAGCGTATCCAGAGGCGATGGCCCCCGCTTCTGTGGGTGTGAAGATGCCAAAGATGATACCGCCAAGAATAATGCCGGGCATAATCAGAGCCGGTACAGCGCTATAGAGTGCACAGAGTAATTCTGCTCTAGAGGCTCTAACGTCTCTACCTTTATACCCCGCTCGTTTTGACACTATATGATTGGTTATCGCCAGTGCTGCCCCCAGCAGTACACCGGGAATAATACCTGCCAAAAACAGACCTGCCACTGTTACTCCTGATGTCGATATGGCGAATATTACCGCTAGAATTGAAGGTGGGATAATCGGGCCAATCGTTGCCGTCGCAGCAGACAAAGCGCCAGCATAGTATTTGTCGTAACCTGCATTACGCATCATTTTCATGACAATTGCCGATGGCCCAGCAGCATCGGCCAATGCGGAGCCAGATATGCCCGCAAAGAGCATAGAGACCAAGACATTCACGTGCCCAAGCCCCCCTTTTAAATGCCCCACTAGCGCATTTGCAAATCCTAGTAGAGCGGCTGTTAACCCGCACGCGGTCATTAGTTCTGATGCTAATATAAAAAACGGCACCGCCATGAGTGGAAAACTATCTATACCATTAAAAAGCCTTTGAACAGCGACTAACGGGTTGATTGTTTCAAAAGAAAGAATAGTGGCCAGCCCCGCTATTCCCATGGTAAACGCGACAGGTATACCTAAAAAAAGAGTGATAAAGAAAAGTATAATTAGAGACTTAGCCATTATTTAGCACCCAATTCTTTAGTTTTTTGGGATTCAAACTCGAACTCAAAGCGAGTAAATCGTCGCGCGAAGAAAGCGAGTTGTACTAAAAAAATAAAACAGCCAAATGGTATGGCCATGTATGGAATTCCCCTCGACATGCCCGTTGCCATGGTTTCCTTGTTCCACCCAAACTGTACAAATTTAATACCGAGCCAGGTCATGACTAACATGAATGTAAACATGGTGATGACAATCAGCCATCTTAGGACAAGTTGAATTTTCGTTGGAAGGAGGTCGGGAAAAAGAGTAATAGCAACTAGGCGGCCCTCTCTAAGGGCAAGACCAGATGCGGAAAAGGCGCTCAAGATCATTAAGTGTCTGGCTGCTTCTTCCGCCCAAGATAGAGAATAGTTAAAGCCATAGCGCCCTACGACATTGACGATGACTATCAAGAACACGATGGCAAGAAGGCTCGCTACAAATATTCTATTGATCAAAACGAAATAGCTTTCTATGTTTTTCACGGTGTACCTTTTAGGTTGTTTTTGTTGTAAATATATACTGGCATACAGTATGCCAGTTGGTCAAGTGTAATTAAATAGTATATAATTCAGCTTATTATTAGAAGAGTATTGAATAATGGGGAAGGGTGAATGAGCCAGATCGAAAGGACTAAGTCTCTGACTGAACAAGTGACAGAGAAGTTGGAGCAATTAATTATTGAAGGTGGGCTTGATTTGGGCTGCAAGATTTCAGAAGTAAAAATTGCAAAACAATTTCAAGTAAGCCGCACACCGGTACGAGAGGCTATCAACAGACTTGAAACAGAGGGGCTGGTCACAGTGGTTCCTCAAAGAGGAACGTTCGTCTTCAGTCTTGCCCCTAATGAATTAGCGCAATTGTGTGATGCACGTACCTGTTTAGAGACAGCAGCTCTGACATCGGCTATACAAACGAATCCTGATTTATTAGAGAGAGATATGGAGGAGTGCACAAATGCAATGACGGTGGCGAGGGACAACCATGATGATTCAGAATATCTCAGGTTAGATTCTATCTTCCATCAATTAATGTTTGATTGTTCAGGGAATCGTTTTCTCAATGACGCTTATCAAACTATTTCCCAAAAAATGTCTGCTATTAGAAATAGGCTTGGTCGTCATCCCGATCATATGTTAAAAAGTTATCGGGAACATTTAAATATATTAACTGCTGTTAAAGATAGAAATATTGATCTTGCTCTCAGTACTCTCAGGTCGCATATTGATAGAAAAGAAGGGACTTATTGGTCTATGGAAACAAAAGATAAATAAAAAATAGTATCTAATGCGTATAAGTTATGACCGCCAGATCAGAAGGCACAGCAAAGTGCTCGTAAAGACTGCATAGGTCTGGCGCTGTTAGCGCCAGCATCATTACAACAGCTTTTGCCCCGCTTTACGCAGTCCCAGATAATATTCTTCCATGGCCTCTATAAATGAATTATCACGCGGCCAAAAAGGTGAGAAATCGCCACCCTTCTTAATTAATAATGCGGGAATAATGGTGTTATCTACGCTGTTGTTTGGCAGAGAAGAAGGTTTAACCGCTTCACCTTGCCAAAATTTTCTAAGGTCTACCTGTGCTGCTAGCTGCACTTTTTGCGGCCGGGTAAAATAACTGCTTTGTATGGGGGGGTAAGCTGCTGTTGCAGCGATTGCAATAAAGCCCTACCCAAATCAGATTTGACCAACTGGCTGTGCAACTGCTTTCGGGAGAGCCCGCGCAGCTGAAACAACAAAAACGGGTTCTGATCTAACAGCTCGGCTAGGCGGTACAGAACCCCGGCAATATGCTTGCAGGGCACTCTATTATCAGGGCAGGAACAACTCATATTAAAATCGCGGTAACTGCTGGGCAGCAGAGTCAATCCCACTTCTTTAAAAGGTTGTTCGATATCGTCCGGCATTTCATTCATCATCAGTTTGCAGACCGAGCCGGCGTTCTCGACAATGCTCAGCACGACTTTGTCACAATCTTGGATCGATATTTGCATGAGTGACAAATGGGTCGTTAAAGTAGGTTCTTTAGTCACACTATAATAAAAATTGATGTTGCCGCGATAGGCCCGGCCCCTGGTCAATCGGCCTGTGTGGGTGAATGTCTTCACTGCATCAAATAACTTAGCATTTCGGCGAATCAAACTGTAAGAGGTAATTAGCATGTCAGTGGCGTTGCATAAAGCGTTAAACTGAGCAATATCTGTTAAGCGATTTCTACCGTGGTGAATCGCAGTGGTGAGCTGGGGCAAACTTATCGACTTCTTTTTGCCCGTTGCCCATTACAGAAGTAGCTGCAATCAACAGCGTCGGCCCGCTGCGCTGATCGTGGTCATTCACCATATTGGCGATAACCTGAATGGTTTTACCTAAACCCATGTCATCGGCTAGGCAGCCATTCAGACCTAACTATTCAAGGTAGCGAAGCCAGGAAACACCGCGTTTTTGATCCTCGCGCAAGTTGGCATTCAGCGCTTTGATATCATCAATGGCTTCAAGGTGAGCATTATCGCCAGCGAATCGTTGTGATCGAGCTCAAAAACATCAGCTTGCTCTGAGAGCATCTTGATTAAATCAGCCATTGACAGCTGGGGTGTATCATCCCATGTTGCTGCCAAAACGCCAGCATATGGGCCACTAATCGATGGCGGTGCACGATAAGTAAAAAACTATAGGCTAAATACTGCGGCTGTCTAATCTAGTCATGGAGAGATAAAACGGGAAAGTGACTGCTTCAATGAATGCTTTTTGTATAAAATTATTACAGCCAATGGCTGGTGTCCTAGCTCTCTGCTATTTTTACTATAGGTTGCTCTTTTACCTGCTTAATAAACAATGCCAGCACAATAAGCGCCATGGCGGTCATTTCCAGTTGGCTTAGGTTATCGCCTAATAATACTGCGCCTGTGAGTAATGCCACGACTAACTCTAGCGATCCTATCAAAGCGTTTTTATCCACATTTGATTTGGGTGCTCCTATCATAAATAGCACTTGAGGGATGGCGGCCGCGAATAAAGCGATGCCTATCAATGAGGCAAAGCCTAACGGGGATACCGGTAATACTTGGGCGGGTGCTACCCAGATCGCGATCGGTAGTAGAATTATTATATGGCCGATAGTGATCCAGGCCATACGGTTGGTGGTGGGGATCTTTTTTCTAGGGTTCGATAAATACTGAACTTGAGTGGCGACCACTAAGGGCGCTAAAAAACAGCTGGCCAGGGTAAACCATAGGTCGGCAGAAATCGCTTGCGGGTTGACCGTCAATGAGGCGGCAATAGCCACTAGCGCAGCTGAAATCAACGCATTGTGTGAAGGTGTTTTTTTGTACACTGCCCAACCAATCAATACGCTGAAAACGGGATAGGTATAATAAATTAAGATGGCGGTTGCGGCAGGGAGCACTTGCAGCGCATGAAAAAAGCTATAAATAGCAATGCCACTGGCGACGCCCAATATTAACGTTCGCAAAGCTTCTGTTCTGTTTTCTTTAGGGGTACGCAGGAAAAAAGTAAAAAATATAGCGGGAATAATAAAGCGATACAAGCTCACCATCTCGGCGCCAAGTCCTTCCTGAAATAACAGCTGCCCAAAAAAAGGGTTAAGTCCGTAAAAAAAAGCGGCACTTAATACTAAATACTGGCCACTATTGTTGGAAGCACTGTTCACATCTTTATCACTCAGAGGGTTATAGGGTCGAAAAATTCTAAACTCGATAGTCGAATTGTGAATAATAGTGTGCTTTTGATTAGAAAAATAATGAATAATTCTAGTTATTGATTAATAGTGTGCATGTGTTGATGAGGATTTTTGCTTTGAATATGACGAAGGTAATGGATGAAACTGGATATAAAACACTGGGCTATGCTTAAAGCCATTGGTGAAACAGGTACTTTAAGGCAGGCAGCCTATACTTTAGGTATTACTCAGTCTGCATTGAGTCATCGACTCGCCGAGGCTGAAAGACGTTTGGGTGGTTTGTTGTTTGTCAGAGAGGGGCGCAAGCTGCGTGAGACTGCTGCAGGGCGCGCTATGACACAGACGGCCAACCAAATAATCCCCATTTTACAGCGCGCTGAACTGGATTTTGAACAGGCAGCGGATAATGAAATTACGGTGGTGCGCTTTGGTGTCGCCGCTTATAGTTGTTATCACTGGCTGCCTGCATTTTTAGCGAAAATGTCGAAAATTGAACCTGGTTTACAGTTGGAGCTGGTGGCCTCCGCCACGCAAAATCCGCTGCGTAATCTTCAGGAGGGCACTGTGGACGTAGTGTTGGCACCTGGCTATTTTGCAGCGCCAGGTATTGAGTCAATTCCGGTGTTTCAGGATGAGTTAGTGTTCGTGACAAATGTGAAGCATAAGCTTGCGGGTAAAAAGTTTATTGAAGCTGAGGATTTAGCAGGCGAGGATTATTTAACCTATAGCAAAACGGCACAGCCAGGGTTTGAGTATGAGCGATTTATTCGCCCCTCTGGAGTAGTGCCCCACTTAGTTACCGTTGTTGAAGTAACAGATGCCATTGTAGAGCTAATTGCCTCGGGTTTTGGCGTGAGTATTCTCTCCAAATGGGCAGTGCAATCAGCGATTAAAAATAACAGTGTGGCGGTGATGAAGGTAAGTGCCGAGAGCTTAGATCTGGAATGGTCAGCGTTGATTCGCACTAGCGAGCCGTCCTCCTCTACCGCCAGAATTTTATCCGCTAGGTTGGCCCAATGGTTTCAATCTTAGTGCTTTTATTGATTAATGGAGCATTGCTACAAACAATGCTATTGGCCACAGGGGGGTAAAGTGAAGGAATCAGATTTATATACACCGGTAAAAAACTTTTTTCAGGCACTTGGCTATGAAGTGAAAGGCGAGGTCAAAGACTGCGATTTGCTCGCCGTTAAAGCGGATTATCCCCCTTTGATTGTCGAGCTAAAATTGACTTTTTCACTGGAGTTAGTCCTGCAAGGTGTCAACAGGCAAGCGCTTAGTGATGATGTTTATCTCGCGATAGCGGTAGGTGAAACAGCAGCAAAGCGACGAAACTGGCGCAACAGACAGTCGGCTTGTCAAAAGTTGTGTCGCCGTTTAGGTTTGGGTTTATTGTTGGTACAGGCCAACGCTGAAGATCAACAAGTACAAATAATCCTAGATCCCGCGCAGTACTCCCCACGAAAAAATAAAGGCAGGCAAACTAAGTTGTTAAAAGAGTTTAATAGCAGAGTGGGGGACCCTAATATGGGAGGGGTGAATAAAACAAAAATTGTCACCGCCTATCGTCAAGCAGCGCTTAAATGCGCACAGCTGCTGCTAAAAAAAGACGCTATGTCTGTTAAAGAGATACGCGAGCAAGCCGCGGTGACAAACGCCGCGGCGATATTGCAAAAAAATTATTACGGTTGGTTCGAACGGGTTGCGAGGGGAGTCTATTGCTTAACGGTAAAAGGGCATAATGAGATGCAGCTCACTGTCAGTAAACCTAGGAGTCTGTCGGACTAAACACTAATCTACTGCGAAAAATCAGAATTTGGCTATATTACCTGTTATTTCTCGTTAAATAGCACGCTATTCGCCTCAAAAGAACAGAAAATATGTCTCAAATCTATTTTTTCTCGCTACGATCGGTAAAGCCCGACAGGCTCCTAGGAGGCTGACCGAGAATAGCGATTGTAGCGAGAGCGAGTCTGTTTCTGGAAAAATTAGCGGTGATTTGAGGCGAATAGCGAGCTATTCAACGATAATCAGCGTTAAATTTAACGAAACAGACTAGTTCGCAGTAGATCAGTCTGTTCTCGGTCAGCCTCCTACAGGCATAAGATAATAGTTATATGCCCCTCTCGTTATTTTAGTTCTCGTTGTAGAGTGATTTAATAACAGGGCTAAGGCTTACTTAAGTTCTGCCAGCCATAACACCGCCATCGACATCCCAAATTGCACCGGTCACCCAAGCGCTCTCTGGCGATAATAAAAATGAGATGACGTTAGCGACATCTAAAGGTTCGCCAATGCGCCCTGATGGGTGCATTGCATTGAATGTGCTTAGGGTTGCATCAATCTGCTCTTTTGGAATAAAGCTCTCATAGACGGGAGTACGCACCACTGCAGGCGAAACTGCATTGACACGGATATTACTCTCAGCAAGCTCGATCGCAAGATGCTGGGTTAGGGCATGCATGCCTGCTTTTGCCATAGAATATGCCGAGGAAGGAGTTGCCTTGATTGCTTGCTTTGCCCACATAGAGCCAATGTTTACCACTGATCCCGAATCATTTTTCTGCATGTTTTTGATCACGGCTTGAGTAATAAAAAACAACGCTTTATTTAAATCGTGATAGATATCAAAGTCTGCATGGTTATGCTCAATGAATGCCTTGGGCATAAAGCAGCCTGCGGCGTTAACCAAGTATTTAATGTGGCGGGTCTCCCGTTCAATTTTTTCCTCTAATGCTTGTCTATCATCAGCTTGGTATAAGTCTGCTTGATGAATTTCTAGGTTTCCTAAATGTTTGAGTTGATGCTCAGCTGAGGATAAGTGCCCTGATGAGCGACCGATGATACAGACACTGATGCCCTTTTCTAAAAGCAGTTGGGCCGTTGCCAGCCCTATGCCGCTACTACCACCAACAATATAGGCGATTTCATTATTTTTCTGTGACATGATATGACTCCAAGAGGTTATAGATTTTTATGGTAATAAATAACAAAGCAGTCTTTGCTTTGTCTTGTGACAACAATCTACAAAGTTGCTACCTATTTGAAAAGTGGGTACTTTTTTGTATGGTAGGTACTTAAAGGTAACAATTATGATGAGCCCTGATACGAGCCTTAGAAAAATATATTCTGTGGGGAAAACGGGAGGTTTAATTGAAACCATTTTTCGTTGCAAATGGTCGCTCACAGTATTCCATCTAATTTCTAATCAAATAAATCGGCCGGGAGAAATGGTCAGAAGCGTAGATGGTTTGAGTACTAAAGTGTTGAACGACTGTTTGAGAGCGAATGTTAAGTTTGGCATTTTAAAGAAACATTCGTTTGCAGAAATTCCGCCGAGGGTGGAGTATAGTTTTACTGATTATGGCGAAAAATTCATCGCCATAATACTGCAAATTCAAACGCTTGAAGATGAAATGGATGGACAGAGACTTTAAGTCTTATAAGTGCCCATACCGCTGTTTTGAATGGGAGCTAGCCAGCTACTATGCAGTTTTTACCTGATTTTTTGGCGGATAAAAGCGCTTGGTCAGCACGGAAAATCAACTTGTTGGATTGATCAGTATCCGTTTTTTGAGAGATGCCAATACTGAGCTGAACATCAATGGTCTGCTGTTCAATACTAAACAGATGCTCGGCAAAAGTACCCTGCAACTGCTCTGCGAATATTAGCGCCTCTTCACTATTGCAATCGGGCATAATGATCACAAACTCTTCTCCACCCCAGCGACAGAGCAGATCAGACTTTCTGGTGGATTGTTTGATTAGTTCGGCAACTTCAATGAGCACTTTATCGCCAAAGGGGTGGCCGTATTGGTCATTTACTGTTTTGAAATTATCAATATCGATAATGACGGCTGCTAAATCTGTGTTATGTCTTGAAGCAGACTTAAACAGTTGCTCAAAGATAGGGTCGAACATCTGCCTGTTGTTGAGACCAGTGAGTTTATCGGTAGTGGCCATTTCTTCTAGGCGACTCTGGTAACTACTCAAAGTTAGCCAGCTAAGGCTAAGCACTGCTAAAGTGATCACCAATGAGATCAACAGATTGATTAATAGAGAGTCGAATAGGTCCGCGTCCAAGTTCTGGTCGCTTTTGCGCACGATCAAGTACCAGTGGAACTCCTCTAAATAACGACTATCCAACATGATTTTATGTAGGCCTTGTGAATAGCTGAAAGAAGTGTTTTTTTGGTTGAGTATGCGCTGCTTGATACTTTGGCCATCGACTATTTTTTCAAAATCTATATCGGTGGGTAACGCTGCTCCATGTAAGGTGAGAGAGCCTTTAGAATCGACGAAAAATATCTCTCCATCATATCTTTTTTCGTATTCTTCGATGATCTCCTGCACTTTTGATAGCGATAAACCTACGCCAGTGATCCCTAAAAAATCACCTTGATCATCTAGTACTTTGTAATTAATAAACACTGTCAGAGAATTGTTGGATGAAGGATCGAAGTCGATATTTAATTCGTGGCTGGTTGTCATCTCCTTTGCTCGAAAATACCATTTATCCACCGGGGAGTTCTTGTCGATGGTTTTTAGTACGCCACTTGGATGATAGTATTTCAAACTCTTATCTGAGATGAAAAAACTAGTGACAGTGTCGTAACTGCTTTGGATTTGTGCTAAATATTTTATTATTTGATCTGGGTTATGTTCGCCGTTAATAGCCCAGTCTTTTAAAAAGGTATCGTTGGCCATCAGTGAAGAAATGATAATAGGTTTGAGCAAATCGCGCTGAATTTCAGAGTAAATATTATCGCCAATCAATGGCAAAGTATCGTTTGAAATTTGTTTAGTTAGAGAGTCTCTGGCCACAAAATAACCGACCATGCTAGTGGCAATAAATCCCAGGGATAAAATCGCGCACAGCAACAGCATAAATTTGATTTTCTTTGACAAGAGAGCCTCTTTAACAGTGATGGCCTGCAGATTACATACCTAGATCTTCGATGCACTCTTCCCTAAGTTGCCATGTTCAAGAAATATAGCATTAAACCAATAGCTAGCAATTTTATTTTCAAATGTTTAAGTTATTGATTTGCGAGTATAGCGCTAAAGTAATATTTTTCCATCAATAATTCAATACGTTAGTTCGAATAAATAGTGCAATCGCATAGAGAGAGTGGAGCTGATGAGTCCCGTGGGCAAAGCCAAAACGTCATTAACATAAAGAGTGTTTGTAGAGCTTTGTGCTGGTCTCAATAGCCCGCTGTTTGTGGCTGGTCGCTTGGTTATAGCTCATCATTTTATTTCACTGTTCACCTTTATGTACCCGATAACCATAAGCCTGAAGAGAGCGGTGAACTAATTCGCTATTTAATTAGAGTAATTTCGAGGCGGCACGTGCTGCCTGAGTTTTACCATTGTATCCCCATGAATTTGCGGGGACGTCTGTTATAACGACATAACAAGCTTCTTGTAGTGCGCCTACTACTTCCTGCAGCATCATGATTGTTTGCGCGAGCATGGCTGCTTTCTCTACTGGGGTGTTGGTGTTCTGCGTTACTTTAATGTCTACATAGGCAGCGGTTGGATTTTCTGAATTTAAAGTTAAGCTATTAATTGCCCATTGTTCGGGAGCATCTTCTTGTATATGTACGACGGTAACTTCACGGCGTTTACCCATGATGGTATTCATGAGATCAGTTGTTTTAATACTCAATTGTGACTTTTGGTTGCTATCCAATTTAGTGTTAAGGCGGATATTTATGTATGGCATTAGTGAATTCCTATCTTTATTAGTTAAAATAATAATTGTATATACAACTACAAAGCTAAAAAATTAGTTTTCTTCTAATATGTTCTGTAATTTTCTCATACTTAAAACAGTATTGGAAAGTTCATCTTGACCGATTATTTTTCCCATGCGCTGGGATAATTGATTGCCTATTTGATCAAGTTGTTGGTGAATTTGAATGGCTGCTTGGGTCGGATAAATTTGAATTTCTCTGCCATCTTTCTCTGTCATTTTTCGTATTAGAAATTGACGTTTTTCTAAACTATCCAAAAATCGGGTCACTGTTGAACGGGAAAGCTTAAGCTCCCTTGCTAATTCACGGGGCATCAGACCGGGTTTTGCTAAAACTACGCGTAACATAAAGGCGTGAGGCGGCGACAAATCAAAAGGTTTGTAGGCTTTAACCCAAACGCTGGTTACGGTGCGCGCTAACGCATTACTATTAAAAAATAGGCATTGTTCAAACATAGGATTTAGATTAACTCAATATAGTTGTATCTGCAATTACTTTTTAACTGTCGGATGCTGACGGTGTCTAAGTTAAGAGGCCGAGTGTTATTGAATATGAAAGGTTTATACATGTAGTGATAGAGTATCCGAAAATATATACACTATCGTTGAAATTGAGATATAGGAAACATCTCTCATGTAAGTTATTGTTTGATCGATAATATTAATTATGGAAGATGATTATGGTGCTAAGAATATTGGTTTTGTCAGGCATGTTTTCTACATCATTAGTTAGCGCTGGGCAAATCTCTTGTTTAAAGGCTAGTCACTCTCAAGATCAGAATATACAGTGCTTGGAAGAAAAAATAAGTACTGGTAGTGATGATGCGCTGCGAGATTTTCTCGGCTTAGGGGATGAGGAGTTACGCGAGGAGGTTATTAAAAAATATTCACTAGCTAAATACCGAAGTCTCAAGGCAGATGATTTGATCTGTATTGGGGATGCCATCGTTATGTCTTTCTTATTAAAACCTGCCAGCGAGTTTGGTCAAGAAGTCGCGGCTACCGTATTTAGCATCTACGATTTTTCTGGAAAAAAGGGCGTACCTAGGTTGAACTTGCTACTCAATAATTTAGATAGCTCTTATACACAGCTCTACCAGCAGCCAAATATGCAGAAAATTAAAGCGACTAGCTATAAAAAAGATGACTTAGTCACTTTATCTGTATTGCAGTATCTGCGTGGAGAAGAGCGCCAAGTGCTCGATAACTTTAAGCGTACTCATCACAAAAAGATTGCTCACAATGCAAAGCAGTGCCAAAAGCGTTTACAGAAAGTAGCGAGTAAACTGGAGAAAAAGCTGCGAAAGATGGATGAAAACATCGAAGAGGATGAGGTGGAATCGCAAATTCAATACATAAGCTACTTTTCCCATAAAGATATGCTGGGTAAGACTAAATTGGCATTGCGCTATTATAAAAAAACTATCAGTAAATCTTAACTGCGGTTTTGTTCAATGTTGACCATTGAGCAGTAGTGCTTATCTATCACATGTCGAGATGTTTAAGAGGACCCACTTGGCTACAAATGGGTATGCCCGTGAAAAATTTCATGGTGATCATGAAACATATCGATTAACGCGTTCATCATCATCCGCACCACTGCTGATTTTCGTAAGTCTTTGTGGATAAGTAAGTAAAGACTGGCGCTTTCATCTTCAATGGTCAGTAACTTTTCTAAGCGTGGCTCTCTATCTCCGACAAAACAGGGCAATATGCCCAAGCCGCAGTTTTGCACCATGGCGTCTAAAATAGTTACGCCATTGTTACTGCGAATCACTGGTAATTTGTCTTGTAGTTTGTCTCGCAGCCAGCGCTGGCTGCTGAAATAGACGTGCTCATCATCAAAACCCACCCAGTCACACTGTTGATAGCGCTGTTGCGTTAGAGCCGCGGGGTTTTGCCTTAGGTATTCATGGCCTGAATAAATAGCATAATGATAGTGGCCTAAAGGCTTGGCGATAATGTCGGGTAAATCGGGGATACATTTTCTAATCATGATATCCGCCTCACGGCGTGAGAGGTTAGCGGCGTTGTGGGCAATCGAAATTTCGATTTCAATGTTGGGGCACTGCTTTCGGATAAGCGGAAGGTGCGGCACTACAAATTGAGCGATTTGCTCGTACATGGAAATGCGTACGCTGCCTTTTACCGGAGTGCTAAAACTCGCCTGTTGCCGCTGTACGGCGTTTGCCGCTAACTGCATGTTTTGTGCAAGTGGCTGCAGCTGTTCGCCATGTCGGGTGAGGACCAAACCGTCGGGTAAGCGGTCAAAAAGTTGGGTGTCTAAGCTGTTTTCTAAAGACTTTAAGCGGCGACCTACAGTAGGCTGGCTAATACTTAAACTCCTAGATGCAGCGGAGAGAGTTCCCTGCTCGCAGATGGCGAGAAACACTTTTAAATCGTCCCAATCAAAATTCATACTCATCGCTCAATGTCTTAATTTTCAAAACAGTTTATACCATTTCAGGTAATTAATGCCTGTTCAATTTTGTATAGGGGCTATCTATTTTAGTTTATCGCTATACATATATTTTCATTATAGGCTGGGTTCAATGTATCGCAGCAGATTAGCCTGTATTCGGTCAGGCTCCTGTTATACTTTGGGCTACTTTTCCCAGCCAGGGATGTCGAAATTGTTAGACATATCCAAGCCAGTAGCTTTATTTAATTAGGTCTTTGTTAGTTAGTTCTCATCCACAGTAGACGTCTGTTTCTGGATGGGAACTAGTCAAATCGGCTAGGAGTAAATATGTATTTCAATAAGAAGTTGTGGTCTTTGACCACTAAAGTACGACGTAAAATAACCGCCTCAGTGGCGATGGGTATCGTTGGTTCAATGTTAGGCATAGGCAGGCTGTTACTGCTGGGGTTGCTGATTGCCAAAGTTATTGGCGGTGCTAGTTTAGCGCAGTGTCTGCCGCTTATATTTTCCACACTTGCCGCTTTACTTTGTTATTCGCTGTGGGAATACCAGCGCTTGATGCTGGCACATCGCACTGCCGCTACCGTGCAGCATCAGTTGCGTACTGCGCTGTTTGATCAAATGGTGAAACTAGGACCTTCGTTTTTCTCCCATCAACGCAGTGGTGAGATGAGCAATGCCGCCATTGAAGGCGTTGAGCAGTTAGAAATATATTTTGGACGCTATTTGCCGCAATTGTTTGTGGCGGCGATCACTCCGCTACTTATCTTTGTGGTGGTCGCGCAGATCGATTTACCCGTGGCGACGGTGTTGTTAGTTGCCGCAGTCTTTACCTTGTTGGCACCTAGCATTTTCCAGCGCTTGGACAGTGAAAAATCGATGCATAGAGCGACGGCTTATAAAGCGTTTGCCTCCGAGTTTTTAGATGCACTGCAGGGATTAGTCACCTTAAAAGCTTTCGGTCAGGCCAAGGCGCGCGAGTCTAAACTCGCCGAAAAAGCCCATCATTTATTCCAAAGTACCATGTGGGTGATGGCAACCAATGCAATGGCACGGGGCATTACCGATATCGGTATTACCTTAGGCGCGGCCAGTGCTCTGGCGCTATCAGCCTATCGCGTTGAAGCCGGGTTAATGTCTTTTGATGCTTTATTGTTGGTGTTATTGCTCGGTGTGGAAGTGTTTAGACCCCTGCGCGAATTACGCTCTTTAATGCATGCGGGAATGTTGGCACAAGCCGCTTCTGGGCAAGTGTTTGCAGTGCTGGAATCTGAAACTAGTGTGATCGATAAAGCGACTAAATATCAGGTGATTGCCGCTAGTGATCAATCCGTTAGCTTTGAAAATGTAAGCTTTAGTTATCTGAAAAATAACTCTGATGATAAAACGCCACTAGCCGGGTTAGTGCATGATCGTATGAGTTTTACGATTAAATCAGGTCAGCGTATTGGCGTTGTAGGCAGTAGTGGTGGCGGTAAAACCACCATTGTTAATTTGTTGCTGCGCTATTACGATCCGCAGGCGGGAGTGATCCGTATCGGTGGTGTGGATATTCAACAGATGCCACTGGAGCAGTTGCGCTCTCAGTTCTCGGTGGTATCTCAAGATAACTATTTATTCCACGGCTCTATACGTGACAACCTGACCTTAGGTTGTGAGCAAGTGTCTGATGAAGCGCTGATGGCTGCGGCCAAAGCGGCCAATGCCGATGAATTTATCAGGCAATTAGAGGGTGGTTACGACAGTGTTATCGGCGAGCGAGGGGTACGTTTATCTGGCGGGCAACAACAGCGCTTGTCTATTGCCCGTGCGCTGCTGCGCGATGCTCCGATCTTGATTTTAGATGAGGCGCTCTCCTCTGTAGATGCCAAAAATGAAGCGCAGATTCAACAGGCACTTAATACCTTGATGAAGGGGCGCACTTGTCTGATTTTGGCACATCGCCTTTCAAGTATTATCGATTGCGATCAAATTATGTTACTCGATAAAGGTCGTGTCGCAGAGCTGGGCACACATACCGAGCTACTGGCGAAAAAAGGGATGTATGCGCAGTTGATGTCAACGCAGCACCAGTTGCAGCAACAGCTATTGGATAGTGCCAGTGAGCTTGATGAACAGCGTTTTGCCAAAACAGCCGAAGCTGAAGTGGCACTACCCAAGCAAACTAAAGAGTCTGGGCATAGTAGTATTTTACAGGGGGATAGACACAGCTGGGCCCAAGTAATCAGGATGTTATTGTCATATGCAGCGAGTTGGAAAGGGCGCTTAGTGGTGACTTTTGTCTTGGGTGTCTGTCGGGTGTTTAGTTATATCGGGGTCAGTGTGTTCTCAGCGTTGGCGGCTTTTGCGGTGAAAAACTCGCAGCCTTCTGATACTTGGATCGCGCTGTTGATTGGCAGTGCTGTGTTGGCTGCGCTACTGCATTGGTTTGAATCTTGGCTGGCCCACGATATGGCCTTTAGAATGTTAGCGCAGATGCGCATCAAACTGTTTAGCCAGCTAGAGCGTTTGGCGCCAGCTTTTATGATCAGACACCGCAGTGGCGATTTGATCAACTTGGCCACGCACGATGTAGAAATGGTCGAGTATTTCTTTGCCCATACCATCACCCCGGTGTTTGTTGCCATATTAGTGCCCAGCTCAGTGTTGTTATTGCTCGCCAGTTTCTCATGGACCTTGGCAGCAGCGCTATTGCCTTTCATCTTGTTAGTCTTCTTGATGCCGGTATTGTTTCGCAAAAACTTAGATGTGGCAGCAGGCAAAGCCCGTGTCATATTGGCAACCTTGTCGGCGCACACAGTAGAGTCATTACAAGGGTTGGCGCAGTTGCTAAATTATCAGGCAAGTGATCAGCGCCGCGCTGCTTTTGAGGGGTTAATTGAGCAACACAAAGAACAGCGTAGTCGCTTTTTTAAGATCGGCACGCTGCAAAGTGTCAGTGTAGAATTTATCACTTTATCTGCAGCGTTAGTGATGTTGATCATCGCCACGCCCTTGGCGCATGCGGGCGTTTTTGATGTGGGTTATTTGCCACTGATTGCACTGGCTTCTGTCGCTGCTTTTTTACCGGTGATTGAAATCGCTGATGTTGGCAGACAGCTTTCTGAAACGCTGGCGGCAACCAGCAGGTTAATGCAAGTCGAAGAGGCTGAGCCGGTAGTGGTCGATAATGGGACAATCACACCCTTGTTAAATAATAGCGCTGCACTGGAAGTCTCCTTTACCAACATAAATTTCGGTTATAGCGAGGATACGCCTCAAGTGTTGTCAAAAGTGAATTTGGTGATCGAAGCGGGTAGCAAAGTCGCGCTGGTGGGCGCATCTGGGGCAGGTAAAAGTACCTTGGCTCATCTGTTAATGCGCTTTTGGGATCCACAGCAAGGTAATATTAGTATTGATGGCACTAATATCAAAGACATGCCGCTGGATCACTTTAGAAATTACGTGGCGATAGTGGCACAAGATACCTACCTTTTTAATGCCAGTATTCGTGACAATCTGTTGATGGCCAAGCCCGAAGCTTCAGAGTCAGAATTACTCGCGGCCATAGAAATGGCACAGCTAGGTGATTTTGTGGTGAGACAAAGTGAGGGGCTGGGGACCTTAATCGGCGAGCGCGGCTTTGCTTTGTCCGGCGGTCAGCGCCAGCGCTTATCGATCGCCAGAGCTTTTTTACGCGATGCACCTATTCTTATTTTAGACGAGGCCACCTCCCATTTAGATGCCATCAGCGAAGCGGCGGTACATCTTGCGCTGCAACAGCTGATGCAACATCGCACCACTTTAGTGATAGCGCATCGTCTCGCCAGTGTTGAAGACGCGGATAAGATTGTACTGATGGATGGCGGCACTATTGTCGAGCAGGGCAGTCATCAGCAATTGCTGGCACAAAATGGTCGTTACGCGCAATTAGTGAGGTATCAACGCGCTAGCAAAGCGGCTTAGGAGGTGGTGTTACAGCTTGAACTATTTATACAGGCGATATTCTTAAAGTCTTAATTAATAAGTCATGAAGGTAGGAAACTGCCTTCGATTGCTGTGACTGCTTACTGCGATATACGGCAACTTGCATCGGCTCTAACGGCCCGAGCCCTTGCTCTTTACCTAATATCTCTAAGTGTTGAGGAACACTGCACTGGGTAAAAACTGCCACGGCAAGTCCGCTTTCAACAGCGGCGATCTGCCCTGCTAAGCTGGAGCTATGGTAAACCACTTTATAGCGCCTACCTTGTAAAGCGAGCGTGTTAATGGCAATTTTATTTGCCAGACTGCTACTTTCATACACCGCGATAGGCATTGGATCTCGCCGCCATATTTCAAATTGTGAGGACCCGACCCACACCAAAGGTTCATGAAAAAGCAATACGCCTCTACTAACACTGTCTCTAGAAACGAGCGCTAGGTCGAGATCATTGTTCTCAATACGGGGGATAAGGGAAGTAGACTGTTCACAAATTAATTCTATCTCAACCCCTGCAAATCTAGGAGCAAAGTTCTTAAGTACCGGGGTCAAGTACTTGGCGGCATAATCATCGGGGACCCCCAATTTGAGTTGCCCCTGCATATCCTCCGTGTGAAAAGCAGTTTGTGCCTCATAATGTAAGTCAAGTATTCGCCTGGCATAACCCAACAGTGTTTGCCCTTGAACCGTCAATTCAATCTGCCTGCTGCCTCTGACCAATAATGTGCAATCCAGCGCAGACTCAAGTTTTTTAAGCTGCATGCTAACGGCTGATTGAGAACGATGAACTATAATGCTCGCGTTCGATAAAGAACCCGCGTCGACAATAGCGACAAAACTTTTTAGCCAGTCAATTTGTAAGTCTTGATAATTCATGGGTTCGATTTTCGAATAGATAATTTTTGATTATGCGCTTTTCGGCATATCAGTGCTAGTTCTCGGTTTTTTTGGGTATTAGTCGCCGTGTTCTCTAGTAGTTCTCTAGTAGTTCCTTAGTGCAATGTTCCGTGCAAATACCAACCAAGGCTGCAGTTCTTTATCACTTATTAGCCAGTAACCAAGGCTTTCAATGAACTTAAACATGTATCTGTTTTCCTCTATGATGTAGCGGCCATTTAATGGCGGTTAATGCCCAATATCAGCATCAAACTAAGGCCAGTTCAGCTATAGTGAATCCAAGCTTTAAAAACATTTATTAACTAGTTCCCATCCAGAAACGGCTGTCTACTGCGGATGTCCCACTCGCTCAATCTGCTCACTACTAGATGTAGTTATTTGGAATGACCAAACGCCCACATCTAGTATTGCGCACCTCGAGCAATTGGATCACCCTCGCTACGACCCCGCTTCTGGATGGGAACTAACTAAGGTAAACATTAAAATGATCGAAGAGTTTATAAAGAAAGAATCTTCCAGTGGTATTTTGTTAATTTTTGCGACCATTTTTGCGCTTCTGTTAAGTAATTCGTTTTTGGAACCCTTTTATAATGCCTTTTTACATATACCGGTTGAAATAAGATTTGGCGCTCTCTCCTTGGATAAATCACTATACCATTGGGTGAATGACGGTCTGATGGCGGTGTTCTTTTTGCTCATTGGCCTGGAGGTGAAGCGAGAAATTTTAGAGGGACATCTATCCTCCCTCAGCCAAATAGCGCTGCCGGGGATTGCTGCAGTGGGTGGTATGGCGGTTCCCGCTGCTATCTATTTGATGTTCAATTTAGGCGACCCTATCGCCGCCAGTGGCTGGGCAGTGCCTACGGCAACTGATATCGCCTTTGCCTTAGGCATCCTGTCGCTATTGGGAAAGAGGGTGCCCATTAGTCTTAAAATATTTTTAATGGCTCTAGCCATCATTGATGACTTAGGCGCGATTATCATCATCGCACTTTTTTATACCACTGATCTCTCGACGCTCTCTATCTCTGTGGCTTTTGCGGCCTTAGCGGTGCTTATATTATTAAATATTTTTGGGGTGTCAAAAAAGGCGGCTTACATTATTGTGGGCACTATATTGTGGATCAGTGTACTAAAATCAGGTGTACACGCCACTTTGGCAGGTGTTGCACTGGCATTCACCATCCCGTTAAATGCCAAAAGTGAAAATGATAAAGCATTTTCGCCGCTCAAAGAAATGGAGCACAGCCTGCACTTTTGGGTCGCATTTTTTATATTACCGCTATTCGCTTTTGTGAATGCAGGGGTCAATTTCACCAAAATATCACTCGATCAAATGGCAGGCCCCGTACCTCTGGGGATAATATTGGGGCTGTTTGTTGGCAAACAGCTAGGGGTGTTTGGCTTTAGCTTTGTCGCGATCAAACTAAAATGGGCTAAATTACCTGAAGGCAGTAATTGGGCGCAACTCTATGGTGTATCTGTATTAACGGGCATTGGTTTTACTATGAGTTTGTTTATTGTGTCACTGGCATTTACCGATGATAGTCTTTTTCAGTTCACCGATAAGTTGGCCATATTAGTCGGCTCTTTCCTCTCTGGCGTTGTTGGGTATTTGGTACTTAGAATAGTAAAGGCGCCGAAGGAGACTGCGAGCAAATCCAATACGGCTGAGTAGGCTAATAGCGATCAAGGTATAGCTAAAATAGAGCTATGAATATTCTTATCATTACCGGTACGAATAGTTACAGCTAGCAGGGAGATCCCGTTCCCTGCTGCATGAGAAACTAATTGGTAGATAAGTTACAACAAGTATTATTTATCCACTATTATCGAGTGGTTTTCTTTATGAGGTTTTAAGGGTATTTCTAGGCTTGTTCGTATATATGTTTTTTGCAATTGGCAGTATATTCACTAAAAAACGAGTAGGAGCTGATGATAGGATGAGGCTGCAAAGGTTCAAGTGTTTTATTTTTTTATTTATTTTTTCGGCCCCTGCCATGGCGGTTGAGCAAATTAGAACGGTTTCCCCTCAATCAAAAGCTGACGCCAGCCACAGCTATTACATAGGATTATTGAATCTTGCACTGGAGAAAACCCGTGACAAATACGGACCTTTTTCGATAACAACCAACGAGACTCTTCAGCAGGGAAGAGCCTTAGTAGAGCTCATTCACAATAGACGTATTGATGTGTATTGGGCCGGTACCTCGATTAAAAGAGAGCGACAGTTAAGAGCTATTAATATCCCTCTGTTAAAAGGGTTGTTAGGTTACCGCCAGTTCATTATTGATAAGTCTAAGCTCAGTAGGTTTTCAAAAATAGAAACCTTAGCTGATTTGAAACTCTACAAGGCGTGCCAAGGAGCTCACTGGCCCGACTCTGATATTCTGGAGTTCGCGGGTTTAGAGGTGATACGCAACCCCATCTATAAAAATTTATTCAGGCAATTAGCCGCAGGTCGCCGTGACTATTTTCCCCGTGGTGTCTCAGAAGGTGGAGCAGAAGTCGCTGCGGTACAAGATCGCTATCCCGATTTTATTTGGTATCAAAAACTAATTTTATATTATCCTTTTTCGATGTACTTTTTTGTTTCCCCTGAGAGAGAAGATTTGCAACTAAGAATACAGCTGGGATTGGAAATAGCGCTTGAAGATGGGACATTTGATGATTTCATGCGTAATCATGAGATAACAGCGGATCTTTTTCCTCTGTCAAAATGGTCTAAAGTTAGAAGAATCAGCATTCACAACCCTTTTATCCCCGACAATACCTCTTTTGAAAATGCTAAGTACTGGTTGCAGACCCAATGATAAAGGTGTGTAACTCTAATAATACAATACTCGTCGGGATTTAAATCGGTGTGAGTGGAGTCAGAGCTTATTCATCGTTTACCAAAATATTAACCAAGTAAACCTTCATAGCGTTGAATATACGACGTTGCTATGAAATCCCCCCAACTCCTTACCTGTGAAATTGTTATCTCTAAAAGGAATTAACTATAACCCTGTTCACGGAGCGAAAATGGCCGTCCTCAGGCGCTTTCTTAACCCCAAAGCTGTTAGCGCTTAAAATGATATGCGATACTCCCACTAGGACTTTCACCTACAGGGATGGGTACCAATAAATATAGTGCTAAGGATGATTGCGAGATCACAAATAGCGCATTTAAAATGTTAAGAGCTGGTGAGAATGATCAAAAATTGGATTCAGAAAAAATTAACGCAGGGCGAGTGTAAAACGGCGCTTAAAGAAATGGAAGTATTCCTAAAGGCGATAAAGGCTAAAAATGACCATGAGATGGGCATGTTAGTGGCGGTCGCAACTTTGATAAGAGTTAATCTAGCCGATAATGGTGGCTTACCTAAAGCGGTGCTCGCAGGGTCAGGAACGCCGCGGGAATTTAAAAATTCTCAGTTGTATATGACCAATCTGATTCGTGAATTTCAAAAGCGAGACCAGCCATTTGATGCTGCTGGCGGCATGGTGTGGCTGCATAGTTTGAAGGTTCAAAACTACCCTGAACTCACTGAAAGAATGCTTGAGGTGTGGTCGGAGCTTAAAAGAGGTTTTCCCCTTGCAGAGGAAAAGTTCAAAGAAATCGCTAAGCTCACCGGCAAAAAAACGCCTAAATCTGCGCTCAAAGGTTATGCATATTTGCCGTCAGGCATTGTTTAAGTTAAATTCAAAAAGAGCCAGTAGCAGTTTAGTGCTGGCTCTTTATCCTTTATTGAATAGCGTCTAATGCCTGAGCTAAATCGGCAATAATGTCCGCAGGGTTTTCGATCCCGACCGAAATCCTAATCAGATTATCAGTGATGCCTATTTCGGCTCTGTGTGCCTCTGGGACTGATGAATGTGTCATGGAGGCGGGGTGTTGTACTAAGGTTTCTGTGCCACCTAAACTGACTGCGAGCATCGCCATCTGCATAGCATCTAACACCTTGAATGCCTCCTGCTCGCCGCCTTTAATGGTAAATGAAAATGTCGATGAGCATCCGCTGCACTGTTTCTTAAACGTGGCATACTGCGGATCCCCTTCCCTGAGTAACCCCGGATAGTATATTTTTTCAACCAGCGGGTGTTGCTGTAAATAATCCACTACTTGCTCTGCCCCTTCTGCACTGGCTAACATGCGAATTTTTAAGGTCTCAAGCGAGCGCATCACCAACCAGGCGGTATGTGCATCCATATTGGTGCCTAGGATATTTCTAAAGGCGCGAATTTTGTTAATCAACGCTTTATCACCTGAGCAACTGCCACCTAAAATATCCGAGTGACCGCCGACATATTTGGTCAGTGAATAAATGCACAGATCGGCACCGAGCGATAATGGCTGTTGAAAGATTGGCCCGTACATCGTGTTATCAACGGCCAGTATCGGTTTATTGCTATCTGGCTGTTCTACTGCATCCAGCAGTACTTTACAGGCGGCTATATCTATCATCTGGTTGGTTGGGTTATCGGGTGTTTCCATCAATACTACCGATATAGGCCCAAGTGATGCAGCTTTGGCAATAGCGATGGCCAGGCCCTTATCGCCCTCACTGCTATTAAATCCCACCGCTTGTAGATGGTACTGGCTCATAATGCTGTTTAATAAAGTGTCGGTACCGCCGTAGATGGGTTCTGCATAGATGACCACATCCCCAGGTTTGGATAGCGCCAAAATAGTGGTGGAGATTGCCGCCATGCCACTGCCTGTTACTAGACAATCTTCAGCATCATCCCAGAGCGCCATGCGCCCCTCTAAAATTTCTAGCACTGGATTGTTAAAGCGGGAGTAAATTAAGCCGGGTTCAACGCCTTCGGGAACTTCCACTCTGCCCGATGCATAGTTGAAAAAGTCTTTGCCGTGAGCGGCGCTGTCAAAAACAAAGGTCGAGGTTTGAAACTGCGGGCATTTAACGGCGCCCTGGGATAGTTTGGGATCGTAGCCGTAATGCAGCATCATCGATTCTGGTGCCAGAGCATGTTCGCCGATATGTTTTTTATTGTAATTATTCATGATAGTTCCTTTAACTAATGTCTTTATGAAGTCTCTTAATAAAAGATTAGCAAAAGGGTCTAGCAATAGGCTGGTGTTTTCATTGCCAAGACGTTAGTGTTTTGGTGGATTCTGCCAAAATAGGTTAGTTATGGACAATATAGATAAGAAAATCATTCGCGAGCTTCAATTAAATGCCAGAATATCCAATGAGGATTTGGCGACGAAGGTGAATTTATCTCCTTCACCTTGCTTGCGCAGAGTGAGAAAGTTGGAGAGTTCGGGCATCTTGCAAAGCTATACAGCGGTGATAGACCAAGTAAAATGTGGCCTGGCGATGAATATATTTCTCAGTGTACGTTTAGAAAAACCCGACAAAAAAAATATTGGCGAGTTCGAGGCGGCTATCGCTACGATGGATGAAGTGGTGGAATGTTATCTAATGACTGGCAATAGGGATTATTTATTGAAAGTCGTCAGCAAAGATTTGCAGAGCTATGAGAACTTTATTCGCGAAAAACTCTCTGAGTTGACGGGGATAAGTTCAATTGAATCTAGTTTTGCCTTTGGCCAAGTAAAAGCGCAGCATTTTTTACCTATCTAACTGAGTTGTTGTGCGGAAAATATAGATGGATCTGGTACGTTCTCACAGGTGTGATTGGTATTTAATGATTTGATTCCAAAAGTGTTTATATAAATAGGCTACATATTGAAAAATTTCATTGACTAATATTTGCCCCAACCATAGATTGACGCTCTTATATGAAAAGATGGATGAATATTTTGCACCGCGACGATAGTAAAAGAGCGCAGACCGGCTTTAGTCTGATTGAATTAATGATCTCGTTGGTCATTCTCGGTCTGTTGATCGGTATTGCACTGCCTAATTTCAACCGTTTTATCGCGCAACGCAGAGTGAGTAGTATTCAACAAAATTTGATTGATACTCTATCCTTAGCGCGCAGTGAAGCGGTTACCCGTGGTGAGAGGGTTGTTGTTTGTGCCATACCTGCAGGCCAAGTCGCTTGTGCCGCAGTATCAACAACTAATACCGATTGGTCGGGGGGCTGGATAGTATTTGTGGAAAGCACTAATTTTATCATCCGTAATAAAAGGCAAATGCAGCCCAATATTGGTATTAGCTTTAGCGGTGGCAATAGAGTGACATTTGAGTCATTGGGAGAGTTAGATTCCATTGCTAATAACGAACAAGATTTTGTTATAACGGGTGCATCAGCTATAACAGCGGCGCTTTCATTAAGGACCACAGGTCGATTACGTACTTGTCAGACTTGGAATGCCATCTCAGGTCAATGCGATGACCAATAAACAGTTGTTAAAAATAGTATAGAGAGACCTTTGCATAACGTAGCGAACGAAGATAAGGCAAGGAAAAAATCGGCGAAATAGCGGAGCTTGCTGGTGTAAGTGAGCATGTTGAACCGATTTCTAACGGCGCATTATCGAGTGCAGTAGTTATGCAGAGATCTCATAGAGAAGGATTATCCACTTGATAGGTAATAAGCATTGAACAACTCGCACAATATACCCAGCCAAGCAGGGGCGTCTCTAATAGAAGTGCTGGTATCGACGGTGATTATCTCGATTGTGTTATTAGGTTTGATGAGTCTGCAAATTACTTCTTTACAAGCCAATCAAAGTGCTTATGCAAGATCACAAGCGAGCATTTTGGCCTATGATATTTTAGAGCGGATGCGGGTCAATTCAACTGACGTTACTCAGTACTTTAGTGTTAACGCAGCAGTCGGTGTTGATCGCGGCTGCGTGGTCTTTAATGAATATGATGCCAGTGGTAATTTGCTGCCTATTCCTCTGCCATTACCAAATTGTACTTCTGCACAAATCGCAGAGGATGATCTTTTTAGATGGCGGAATAAAATTGAAGCGGAGCTGGCACTGGGCAATGGTTTAGTCTGTCGCAGTGATTTGCAAGGCGATAGCGCTGGCAGCCCTGATTGTGAGGGCAATACCTCTGACTTCCCTATTGTGGTTTATATTTGGTGGCAAGATAGCCGCGGTGAAGCTCCATTACAATTAAGTGTGAGCAGTCAAATATGACGTTAAAACAAAACTCAGGGCAAAGCGGCTTCACTCTAATTGAGCTGATGATCGGGATGTTGATCGGCCTAGTGATTGTCGGTGCTGTGGTGGAAGTAGTGATGAGTAGCGTGATTTTCTTTCGCACCCAGAGCGGCTTGGCAAAATTACAGGAAAATGCGCGTTACGCGACCAACTTTATTGCTCAAGATGTGCGTTTAAGTGGTTACATGGGCTGTGATATTAATGCTACTCAGGTAAATGTCATCGCTGATAACAGTAATGCGGTGCCAGATGAGTTGAGTTTTTCACAAACATTGAGCGGGTTTGATAATGTTTTAGTGAGTAGCCATACTTACGGTGCCGGCGCCAATATCGTCACTGTGGATGAAGGCACTGATGTCTTGGAGCTAAAGTACGCCTCGACGAGGAATATCTGTGAAATAGCTACTCACAATACTAGCAGCGCTACTTTTAGCTGCCAGAGTGCTCACCCGTTTGTTAAAAATACGCCGCTAATCGCCACAGATTGCTCTCAATCTGCCATTTTTTTACAATCTAATAACAGTACCACAGATATTAATCACGGTTTGATGGTGGGGCTTAATCCCAAGAACTGTGTGGCTAATCTTGGCAAAGGTGCAGCTAAATGCACTGCGCCACCTTATCAGTTTACCAGTGGTTCGATCATGGCGCTTAATTCACTGGTATATTTTGTGGCGCAAAACGATTTAGGGCAACCGGCATTGTATCGCCAAACGACTTCAATCGATGCCGCGGGAGCGCTCACCAATAATCCCCGAGAAATTGTTGAGGGGGTAGAGGATATTCAGTTTTTGTATGGGCAGGACACGACTAATGACGGGTCGGTTAATCTTTACGCACCGGCTAGTGCTGTTGATTTTGCAGAAGTGATCAGCTTACGAGTCGATATTTTACTGCGCAGCATTGAAGATAATTTGGTTGATGCGCCGCAAACTTATGACTTTTCTGGCAGGACAATAATCGCAACGGATCGGCGTTTACGAAAAGTGGTTTCTACCACCATCGCATTGAGGAATCGGCTTTGAATAAACGACAAATAGCCGGTAGCGAATTTGGGCAGCGCGGGGCGGTACTTATCACCAGCCTTATTTTTATTTTAGCGATAACGCTGATCGGTTTTGCCGGTATGGACATAGCAACATCTCAAGAGAAAATGGCGGGTAATTTGCGTAACAAACAAATGGCCTTTGAAGGCGCTGAAGCGGCGCTGCGTGAGGCGGAAATTTTTTTAGAAACCACTGTTACGCTACCCCCTTTTAATGGCACTAACGGATTTTACGCAAAAATAGCGAACTTTAGTAATCATATGGGAAATATTGATTGGCTAGACGCTACACAAGTGGTTGTTTTCAACAAGGGCTTCCAAGAGCTAGACGAACAACCGAGTTATTTTATCGAAGAGTATGAGCTTGCTAGTAACAGTGACTCCTACGAGGCGCAACAGAGTGTTGAATTTCAGTATTTTAGAATTACCGCCAGAGCTCGCGGGCAAAGCCCCTCGGCGGTAGTTGTGTTGCAAAGTATCTATCGGCGTTAATGGAAGCAGGCTAAAGGAAATGAGGTTTTGAATATGCAGTTAATAGATCGCTTAAGGTTATTTTTGACAGTGATGTTACTTTCGCTGGGCAGTATGACCACCAATGCCGATGAAATATCCCAAGATCCATTGTATTTAGTGGTTAAAACCTCGCCTAAAGTGATGTTGAGTATGTCTAATGACCATCAGTTATTTATCAAGGCTTATACTGATTACACGGATTTAGATGCAGATGGCCTCATTGATACCACTTATGTGGATGGTATTGCTTACTTTGGTTACTTTGAGAGCAACCAATGTTATTTCTATAATACTAATAGCAAACGTTATGTAAGTAAGGGGCTGGCTGCGGGAGCTAATTTACACAGCTGTACGGCGAATAATAGATGGAGCGGCAACTTTTTAAATTGGGCGACCATGACCCGCATGGATATCATTCGCAAAGTGCTTTATGGCGGTTTGAGATCAAAAGATACCACTAATACGACGATATTAGAGAGAGCCTATTTACCCAACGATTCCCACGCTTTTTCCAAGGTGTTTAGTACCAGCACTACGGCTAAAATGCTGGAGTTTACCCCTTATTCACTGAAGGAAATCAGCTTTTGTAATGTGACTTTTGATACTGATTCAAGCCAAAGCTTATCAGGCAAAATATCTACTTCTAGCTCCCCGCCGCTAATGAGAATAGCGAAAGGCATACATCCTAGCTGGGCTTCTTCTGAAAACCATCAATGCGCCTGGGGCAGTGGTAGTCGCCCCTCTACTAGTCAAAGACTATTATATCCTGATCCGGTGGTGCGGGTACGAGTTTGTAAAGACTATATTACCGATTCCGATTGTCTTACCTATCCTAATGGCAAGGCAAAACCCGTTGGGATTTTGCAGGAAAATAGCGGTAATAGTTCTAAGGCGATTGATTTTGGTTTGATAACAGGTAGTTATGCCAAGAACAAATCTGGCGGAGTGTTGCGCAAGAATATCTTGCCTATGTTAGGTAACGGTACTTATGATGATGAATACAGTGCCGATAGCGGCATTTTTAACTACTTAAACACCGCGCTAGGTGATAAAAACTCTTATGCTAAGGGTATTATTCAAAGCTTAGATGCGCTGCGTATTGCTGGCTGGAAGCAAAATAGTAACCGGCATGAATACAGTTGTAATTTTCCGGGTAAATTAACTATCTCTAACGGTCAATGTGTCGATTGGGGCAATCCACTTAGCGAAATTTATTTAGAAACTCTACGTTATTTTTCAGGGAAAAGTAATCCAACTCCGGCATTTTATGCCAACGATAACAGTTATATTCCCGGGTTAAAGACCCAGGGATGGAATGAGTATATTAGTGCCGAAAACTGGTGTGCGGATCTCTCGGTGATCACCATTTCCACGGGCTTGAATTCATTTGATACAGATCAGTTGAGTAATGACATAGGCTTAAATGCCAGCACTTGGGTGAATAAAGTAGGTACTGCTGAAGGGATTACAGGTAGTTATTTAATTGGTAGTGGTACTAGTAATAACAACAAACGCTGTACTGCGAAGCACATTGATAACTTGGATGATGCTGAGGGGATTTGCCCCGAAATGCCAACGCTAGAGGGCGGTTATCACTTGGCAGGCATGGCATATTACGCCCGCACTAATGATTTGCGTAGTGATAGGCAGGGCAAACAGACTTTGACTACCTACGGTATTTCTCTGGCTGAAAGTTTGCCGAAATTTGAAATTCCGGTCGACGGTAAAATGGTCTCTTTATTACCCGCGTGTCGTGCGCGCAATAACAGCTCTACCGCGTGGCGCGATTGCAGTATTTTGGATCTACAAGTAAAAGAACTCAATAGCGATGGAACCAAGGGGGCCTTTGATATTGTCTGGGAGGACTCCAGCTGGGGCAATGATTATGATGTAGATGTGATTGTGGGAATATCATTTTGTGTCGCCAATAAATGCGCTGTTAATCCAGGGGCTGGCAAGCTTCGTATCACTACAGATTTGCGACAAATAGGCGCGGGTCATACGTTAAGTTTTGGCTATATTGTCACAGGCACCTCAAACGATGGCGCTTTTTATGAGCTGAGTAAAAGTGGCTTTATTAACTACATGGATAACCCTCCTTCTCAGTATGTGAAGACCAGAGTTTTTTCCCCTGGAACCTCTAGTGCTAAACAATTGAAAAACCCGCTTTGGTATATGTCTAAATATGGTAACTTTACCGAATTGAATGATAGTGCCAATCCAGTACCTGATCTTGACGCTGAGTGGGATGTATTACCTGAAGGTAATCCAGATGGAGTGCCGGATGGCTACTTTAAAGCCACCAACCCAGCCGCTTTGCAAGACTCACTCAACCAAGTTTTTGCCAGTATCGCCTCGCGCAAACCTACCTCGGCAGCACTTGCCAGTAATAGCACTAGCTTGCGTAGCAACTCTAAGATATATCAGGCTCGCTTTGACAGTGATAACTGGTCAGGGCAATTACTCAGCTACTCACTAGATGATACTACAGGTGCAATAGGTGCAGTGCTTTGGGATGCCGCTGAACTGATTCCAGCAGCCAGCAATCGTAAAATATTCAGCTTTAATAGTCAGTCGCAAAGCCCTATTGAATTTAACTATAATAATCTAGGTGCGGTGCAGCAGGGGTTAATCAACAATGCTCAGGTAAATTATTTACGGGGGGATAGAAGTGGCGAGGGGACTGTTTTTCGCCAAAGGGCTTCATTGTTAGGCGATATCATCAATTCTAGCCCGCTCTTTGCCGGACTTGAGAACTTTAATTATTCTAAAATGAGCGGTTATTCCGAGTATTTATTGGGGACGACCGAGAGTTGGCACAAAAACAACCGACAGAGCATGATCTACGTGGGCGCCAATGACGGCATGTTGCATGGCTTTATTGGCAAGGGCGATGCCACGGCGAATTGCGACATTAGTACCACTGTTTGCGAGGGTGAAGAAGCCTTTAGCTATGTGCCAAAAGCGGTATACAGTAATTTGTCAAAGTTGACCTCGACAAATTACGAGCACCAGTATTACGTGGATGGCTCCCCTACCTACTCCGATGCGTTTCTCACTTACGAGAGCAGCACGCCAAGATGGGGTAGTGTATTAGTGGGTACATTAGGTGCGGGAGGCAAGGGGTTATTTGCCCTAGATATTTCGGATCCGATGAATTTCTCTGCAGCAGACGTGCTTTGGGATATTGATAATACCGATACAGACATGGCGGATTTAGGTTTTACTTTAAGTCGCGCGAGTATTGTCAAAATGGCCAACGGACAGTGGGCGGCGATTATTGGCAATGGTTATGAAAGCGCCAATCACCAAGCAGTGCTTTATATTTTAAATTTAGAGACAGGTGCCGTGATCAAAAAATTGGCCGCGGGTACTCAGGGGACTAGCGCGAAGCCAAACGGGTTGTCTACGCCAATTGCCATAGACTCCGATGGCGATAGGTTGGTTGATGCGATTTACGCGGGTGACTTATACGGTAACATGTGGAAGTTTGATGTATCAGATACCTCAGCGAGTAATTGGAAAGTCGCCTTCAAAGATACCAGTAATGTTATTCAGCCGCTGTTTACCGCTTGTAACAATGATACTTGCACTAGCGCTAACCTGCAGCCGATTACCGCTAAACCGGAAGTGATTAAAGCCACCGCTGGTGGGAAATTAGTGTTATTTGGCACTGGTCGATATTTTTCTACCAATGATCGCGATCCAGGTACTGACATCAATAGCTATTATGCAGTTCCAGATTTAGGCACTCAGGTGACGTCTCGCTCCACACTGCTAGCGCAACAAATAATCACCTCAGCAACTGCGCAGGCCGACTCTTCAGTGACTTTTAACTCCGAGTATAGAGTGACTACAAACAACCAAGATGTAACAAAAGTAGGTTGGTATTTAGACCTTAATGATGCTCGAGATGTTGGTGAACGTGTGGTGTCCGATTCGTTAGCGTTCAGTGGCATGGTGCTCTTCACCACCATTATTCCCGAGACCGGTGCCTGTACTAATGGAGGCTCAAGCTTTTTTATGCTGTTGGATGCGCAAACGGGAGCAAGGCTAAATAATACTTTTGATTTCAGCGGTGACTCTTTTGTTGGTGCCGATGACAAAGTCAAAATTGACAGCAATAATGATGGGATTATTGATGCATCGGACAGTGCGATAGCGGCCAGCGGAAGACGCTCTAATTTGGGCATGTCAAATACCCCGAGTAAAGTTGGTGATAAAATTTATGTCGGAGGGACCGATGGCCTTGGTAACGGTAACGGGCTAGAAGTTATCGGCATCACGCCAGGAGAAGGTAGCACAGGGCGTCTGTCTTGGACGCAGCTAAAATAGCGAAATTGGGTACTAATACCGAGGAATTAAGCGGTATTAGTGCCTTACACCGCGTTAGATTCCGACCATAGGCGCAAGCTCTCTAATATATTGAGCGCGCTTTTGCCAAAATCGGTTAATTCATAGGTCACTGCGACGGGCCTATCGCTAATCACTTTACGTAACACCATGCCCTGCGCCTCAAGCTCTTTGAGGCGTTGATCAACCATTTTTTTACTGGCACCTCCCAGCATGCGAGTGAGATCGTTAAAGCGAACCGGCTCATCTTTTAAGTGATAAATAATAGATCCTTTCCATTTACCCCCTATCAAGCGCATGCCCTTTTCAATTGCACAGGGCTCAGTACAAGCGTTGATAACTTTTTTTCTACCTTTAGTGTCTGTTTTTATAGAACTTTTCATTATTTGTTTCTCATAATTCTAGGTTACTAAAAGTATACTAATTGATAATAGTTTTCAGGTTACTAAAATATACCACAAATATATCTTGTTACAGAGAATATTCGTCACTCATTTTAGGAGCTAGTATGAACAACGTTTTAATTATTAATGCACACCACTACTATCCATTTTCAGAAGGTAAGCTCAATGCTGCGCTGGTGGAAAAAGCCGCCAACACCCTCGCTGCCAAAGGCTATCAAATCCGTCAGATAACGATTACTGAAGAAGTTGATGTGGATGAGCAGCTGGCAAATTTGCAATGGGCCGATACGGTTATTTTGCAAGTGCCGAGTAACTGGATGGGGGTGCCATGGCCGTTCAAAAAGTACATGGATGAAGTATTCACTGCCGGTATGGGCGGCGCGTTATGTGTGGGAGATGGTCGCAGTGAAACAGAACCTAACAAAAATTACGGTACGGGCGGAACCTTAACCGGTAAAAAATATATGTTATCACTGACCTTTAATGCACCCGCAGCAGCGTTTGAGGATGAGGCTGAATTTTTTGCAGGCAGCAGTGTTGATGATTTGATGTTGCCTATGCACATGAACTTTAAGTTTTTCGATATGCTGCCACTGCCTACCTTTAGTTGTTTTGATGTGATGAAAAATGCCGACGTCGAGAGTGATTTTAAGCGTTTTGACGCGCATTTAGAGCAGAACTTTTAAAGCAAAATTACCTGCCTTTGGTTTTTTGCTAAAGGTAGGTGAGAAAAGGATAGGTAATATGTCTAATCAATATCAAGTCCAGTGTGATTGCGCTGCTGTACAGCTGTCGATGACAGGGGCACCAAAAGTGCAGGCGTTTTGTCACTGTGACGACTGCAGAGATCTTTTGCAGGTGCCTTATCATTCGGTACTTGCCTGGGACGAAAAATGGGTAAACATAACCTCTGGGCAAGAGCAGGTGGCTGAATTTCAACACCCCCATAAGCGCATGAAAAGAATATTTTGTAAAAGTTGTGGAGAGGTTTTATACAATACTAACGCTATGGGTTGGAAATTGGTATCACAGCTGTTATTGGCTAAGTGCAATGGCGGGCAGCTGCCTGCTGAATTGGCCTCAAATGCGCATTTCTTTTATGCTAAACGCAACGTCGATATTGAAGATGGTCTGCCTAAACGAAGTTAGTGCTCTCGGTCAGGCTCTTAGCAGTTTTGCAAGCTGGGCTACGCCTTGACTGAGTTGCGCCTCATTCGCCCCACTAAAGCCTAGTAATAAGCCCTGCTGCGCACAGTTAGCATAGTGGGATGAGAGAGCGGGAGCATAAGTGCCTTGTTGACTAAGTTGCTGCTCCAAGTATTTATCATCCTTGCTATCTGGGCGGTTTTTAAGATGCGCCAACAAATGCATGCCTGATTCAGGAAGTTCTGCCTCTAGATAATCGCCCAATTGCTCGGATAATAAAGCGTGTAAGAAGTCTCGTCGTTGTTGATAGCAGCGGCGCATGCGTCGAAGATGGCTGGAAAAACGTCGATGGTTAATGAAATCGGCCAGCGCCGGTTGGGTGGGGATATTGGCCAAATTACCCAAGGTTGCCTGCGCCTCTAATAGTTTTGGTACAAGTGCGGGTGGCGCGATGAGATAACCAATGCGCAGTGTTCGAAATAGAATTTTGGAAAAGCTGCCGACAAAAATAACTTTTTGCCGATCAGAGGCATGCTGTTGATTAGCCATTTGAAACAGCGGTGCCAGTGGTGTTTTTTGGTATTGAAATTCAGCGTCGTAATCATCTTCGATCAGCCAACATGCATGCGCTTGCGAATATTCTAGCCAAGCTAAGCGCCGCTGTGTAGACATGGGCATACCCAGCGGATATTGCCGCGCCGCACTCATCCAAGCTAAGTCCATGGGCTTAGTGGGTAGTTGCATACCTTGCGCGTCAACATCTATTGGGTTAAGGCGCGCACCCAAGGTGTTTAAACCGTGTTTTAGTAGCGGGTAGCAAGGGTTTTCTAGTGCCACCTCTTTTCCTGAAAGTGACAGGGCCTCTGCAATTAAGGTGAGCGAATCTCGGCTGCCGGCAGTGATGATAATTTGCTCGGGCGCGCAATCTAAATTACGCAGCGCTTTTACGTATCGAGCCACCGCTTGGCGCAAGGGCATATAACCCCCTAGTGGAAAATTACGCAGTAAATTGCTATCGGGTTTGCGCCACACTCTGGCTAAACTTTGTGCCCATTGTGCTGCTGGAAATTGCTCAATATCGGGGCCTGACTCAAAAAAGCCACTATTAATAGGTGGGTCTACCGCCGCTATCGCTGATGGTTTCACGGGAGTGTTTTGCGTCGTAATTTTTAATTGGGAAACAAATACACCGCTGCTAGGTTTCGCAATTAATAATCCCTCGCCCATTAGTTGCTCGTAGGCACTGAGCGTCGAAGTACGAGAGATATTCAATAACAAAGCAAGCTTGCGACTTGAGGGAAGCTGATTGCCAGAGGTTAATCGCCGATCCAAAATCAGTTGGCGAATATGTGCTGCGACTTGTTGGTAAAGTGGCTGCGCATTCCTACTGTCTACGTTAATACTCAGTGTGGCTAAATCGTCTTCTAAACTCATAATTGGTATCTTATAAAATATAAAAAGTGGATATATATTAAATACCAACTGGTGTTTATTATGTCAATTATTAAGTCTTTATTTACTGGTACTAAGAGAGTTAGATATGCAACATGTTGATAATAAAGGTCAGCCAATAGGTGAGAAGGTGCTGGACTGGCAGGGAGCGACTAAACCACTCGCGGCGCTTATTCAAGGCCGTTATTGTGAAATGCAGCCATTGGAAGTGGAGCGTCACAGTGCTGATCTATTCGCTGCCTTTAGTGAAGATCTAGCGGGGAAAAACTGGACATATCTGCCGGCAAATCCACCAAAAAACATAAGTGAATTCAAACAGTGGCTAGCGTTAACCTGCAATAGTAATGACCCGTTGTTTTATGCTGTGGTAGATAAAAGGAGTGGCTTGGCAATAGGCATGGCATCGTTGATGAGAATTGACCCAGGTAATGGGGTAATCGAAGTGGGGCATATTCACTTTTCTGATCAGTTGCAAAAAACACCGCTGGCCACTGAAGCGATGTACTTGCTGATGCGACAGATCTTCGAGTGGGGATATCGCCGTTATGAATGGAAGTGCGATAACCTAAATGCGCCCTCGAAAAAGGCGGCGCAGCGCTTGGGATTTAGCTTTGAAGGAATCTTTCGCCAAGCGGTCGTATATAAAGGGCGCAACCGAGACACTGCTTGGTTCTCTATCCTAGATAGTGAATGGGCAAAGCAGCAGGGCGCATTTGAGCGCTGGTTAGCGGTCGAGAATTTTGATGATGAGGGGATGCAGAGGCAGTCATTATCGGAGTTTAATCAATAGCGAGCTATGAGCTATGAGCTATGAGCTATGAGCTATGAGCTACGGGATTCAGGAAAATATACATTGGAGAGCAGTAAATGGAAATTAAAGTAACAGCGTTACAGCAAGAAGATAGAGAGCAATGGGAAAAGTTATATAACGCCTACGCACAGTTTTATAAAGTACCGATGGATGCGCAAATTCTTGATAGGGTTTGGCAGTGGATCTTTGATCCGCAACAGCGTTTTTTCGCATTGATAGCCAAAGATGAGGCGGGGGTTGCACTTGGATTAATGCATTATCGAGAAATGGCCTCTCCATTGCGTGGTGCCTACGTAGGATTTTTGGATGACTTGTTTGTCGATCCTGGGTGTCGCGGTAGTGGGGTGGTGGACGTGCTTTTTGCCCGGCTTAAAGAGGAGGCAAAAGCAAATGGCTGGCCTTTCACTCGCTGGATTACAGCGGAGAATAACTATCGAGGCAGGGCAGTTTATGATCGCTTAGCGGAGAAAACACAGTGGCAGACTTATCAAATGGCGAGTGAATAAGCATAGCAATACATGAGTTGAATAATTGATTAAATATAGGAGCTAATGGTAGCTCCTTTTTTATGGACTCAATATGAATCGAACGCAGTTCGGTGTAGCCTTCTCAGTATATTGAAGACACAAAAAAGCCCAGCGACTCTTTATGATGAGAAAGCTAGGCTTAGTTGGAAAGATGTCTTTCGATATTTTGACCTCTGGTCAAAAATCTATCGACTCATATTTTCAGCTGAGACTGAAAAATGATTGGTGTCCGGTTGTGTGGAAAGTCGGAATCAGTGTTTTTGAATGCAGTTCGATGTAGCCAGTTTAGAGCTGATTAAACACAAAAAAGCCCAGACGTTAATCTAGGCTTATTTGAAAGGATGTCTTTCGATATTTTGACCTCTGGTCAAAAATCTATCGACTCATATTTTCAGCTTAGGCTGAAAAATGATTGGTGCCCGGAGGCGGAATCGAACCACCGACACGAGGATTTTCAATCCTCTGCTCTACCGACTGAGCTATCCGGGCATATCTTGGGTAACTCGGCGCGTATTAGACAATAATATGTATTAAGCGTCAACTGATTTTTTTGTTTTTTGTTTCCTTGATTAATAAATTAGACCCCTCTCGCTTATAAGCTATAGTTATTGCTGCACTTAATGCAAAATAGTTGGAAGTTAGATAACATCTAATTGAATTTTTAGCGGCTGTTCTGCTATTTGTGCGTCCGTTGCTGAGTATTGTTGGTATTGTGAGTAATCAGAGGAGTTAACATTGTTGCTGTTCGATAAAAAGACAAAGAAACAAGCGATTAGGGTGTGTCTGAGAATCGCTAATGAAGGCACTTCTATTGCTATCAGCAAACTTATTGCCGGTAAAATTCAATTACATCACTGTGAATATTTCAGCGCTTTTGATTTAGAACAAAATCCAGATTCCATCCAAGATTTTATCGAAAAAAATAATTTGGACGGCGCGAATACTTCTCTGGTGCTCGCCAATGAAGATTACCAACTGCTTTTAACCGAAGCGCCAGAGGTGGGTGCGGATGAACTGTGCGAAGCGCTGTGGTGGAAGGTAAAAGATTTAGTCGCCTTTGAAATTGAAAATGCGCAAATTGATTATATAGAATTGCCAGCTGATAGTGCTAAACATCAAGGGCGCAAAATTTATGCGGTAATCGCTGATAAGTCCAAAGTAAAAGCCAAGATAGCTAAGCTTGAAGCCTTGGGGTTAAATCCAACCACGGTCGAAGTCCCTGAGACAGCATTATTGCATTTAGTGGCGAATTTGTGCACTGACTTAGTCGGTACTTCCATTATATATCTTGACCCTGAACAGAGTTTATTGATGCTGTTGTCAGAGGAAAATATGTATTTGTCGAGAACCTTGCAGTACAACTATTTAGAGCGAATGGATGCGGTTGCTTTAGATGTGCAGCGTTCGATGGATTATTACGAGAGCCAAATAGGCAAACCTCCCTGTACCAAAATTATTGTATTACCCCTGCAACAAGATGACAGCGATGTCATGCAAGTGCTGCGCAACAATATTGGTGTCGAAATACTCTCCTTTGATATGAATACCTTGGTTAGCTCCGATGAGGCCTTAAGCATCGATATTCAACAGCACTGCCTGCTCGCTATCTCCGGTTCATTGCGCGTAGATAAGAAGGCTAAAAAATGAAGCAGACTATCAATTTACTGCCGTTAAAAGCTAAAAAAATACGCAACTGGTTATCCTTTAACAATCTATTAGTGGTGTTGGCGCTTAGTTTTTTCTCAGGTCTTTCTCTGACTGCTTTTTGGGGGTGGCAAGGGCATCAGTTACAGGCGCAAGTGGATGAGCAGCAACAGTTATTAGTTTCGAGTAGCCAGCAACTCATTGAACTTTCGGCACAGCTGGATAGGCCTAAAGTATTTAGTGAAGTCAGCCTGCAGCTAGAGCAGCAACAAAACCAGTTGCAAGCGATGCAAAAAATGTTGGAGATATCTAGCGCGTTAAGTGTGGCTAAGTCTCAAGGATTTCTGCTTGCTATTGGCTCTCTGCAGGATAGCTTGCCGTTTCGGGCTACCTTTGAAAGTTTTAAAATTAGCCGTGGGCAGCGTTTAGACTATGTGAATGGCACGAGCGCGAATGCACATGATATGCCTGAACTGCTGGGCAACTTAAGGGCCGCGGGGCTGCTTAAAGATCAAATTATCAGCGTTAGTGTGCTTAACAACGGTGCTGAGCATCAATTTAAAATTCTCTCTTCCCAACAGGAAACTGAGTAATGGATATATCAAAAATTTCCACTAGCTATGAATTACTCAGCCAGCGAGAAAAAGTATTAGTGTTGCTGTCATCGGTGGCCGTTATTGTTGGTTTACTGTTTATACTTTTGCTAGAGCCACAATATTTATCCATGCAGGCGGTTGCGGCTAAATACCAGAGCAATCAGCAAGCCTTACAACTCAATCAACAGCAGATAGAAAAATCCCAGCAATTATTGTCGACAGAGCCCGAGCAAGTGATGCGCGACAAACTACTAGTACTGCAAGCAGAGAAAAAAGATTTAGCGCAGAGCTTAGCGCAAAGTAATTTGTCGGTTTTGTCGACGGTGGAATTTACTAATTTATTGGCGGATATTTTAGAGCAGGATGAAGGTTTACGCGTTGCTGATTTTACGCTCAAAGCAGAGCCGTTTAGAGGCGAGGAAGACTATGTGGACGAGCCTGCATTGGTTTTGCAACAGCAGTTAAAGCTTAGGCTGCAAGGCAGTGATATAGCGCTTAAAAACTATCTTAAACGTTTGGAAGCGATGCCCGTGGCTATCTCCTGGGACAGTATCGAGTACCAGTACGGGACTGATCAGCAGCGTAATATCAGTATCGCGCTATCAATATTTACCGCAATAGACTAAAACGACACATCGCTAACATTAAGAAATTTCACTGTGAATAATTAAGAGGAAACTCCATGGCAGCACCGAAAATGAAAGTAAGAATCGGTGATTTATTAGTACAAAACGGAGTAATAACCGAAGAACAGTTGATGTCTGCGCTTGCCAACCAAAAACAGACACGCCAAAAACTCGGTAAGGCCCTGGTTGTACTTGGCTATGTAGCAGAGGAGCAGTTTCTCAATTTTCTGGCGCAGCAACTTAAAATTCCGATGGTGGATTTGTCGCGTTACAATTTTAACCACAATGATGTATTAAAGCTTTCTGAGACGCATGCTCGACGATTCCGCTGTGTGGTGCTCAAAGAGGAAGCTGAGTTCTTCTTGATAGGCATGACCGACCCGCTGGATATTTCGGCCTACGATGAAATTCAGCGACTATTGCCCAAGCCTATAGAATTGGCCGTTGTTCCCGACAGCCAGCTATTGGGCATACTGGATCAAATGTATCGACGCACCAGTGAAATTGACGATTGGGCGGACCAGCTAAGCGACGAAATAGTGGAAGATACTTTCGATTCCGCGAAGCTTTCAGAGACGGACGATGCAGATATTCCGGTGGTACGTTTACTTAAAAGTATCTTTGAAGATGCCGTATCAGTGGGGGCATCAGATATTCATATTGAGCCCGATGAAAAAGTACTGCGCATCCGACAGCGAGTCGACGGCTTGCTGCAAGAGCACGTAATGAAAGATGCGCGTATCGCCCCGGCGTTAATTTTACGCCTTAAATTGATGGCTGAACTCAATATTTCAGAGAAGCGCTTGCCGCAAGATGGGCGTTTTAACATTACCGTGAAAGGCCACAATATCGATGTGCGTATGTCGACGATGCCTATCCAGCACGGTGAATCTGTGGTGATGCGTCTCTTAGATCAAACCGATGGTTTGATTGAATTAGACAGCATTGGCCTGCCTAAAAAAATGCGTAAACGCCTCGATAAATTAATCAAAGAACCTCATGGTTTGCTGTTGGTGACAGGGCCTACTGGCAGTGGTAAAACCACTACTTTGTACGGCGCGCTCAATCAACTCAATGTCCCAGAAAAGAAGATACTGACGGTGGAAGATCCGGTGGAATATCGCCTACCGCGGATTAACCAAATTCAAGTACACCCCAAAATAGGTTTAGACTTTGCCACGGTGTTGCGATCTTGCTTGCGTCAAGATCCCGATATTTTGCTAGTGGGTGAAATACGCGATTTAGAAACGGCAGAGATCGCGTTACGGGCTTCCATGACCGGGCACTTTGTACTGTCGAGCTTGCACACTAACGATGCTATTTCCAGTGCTATGCGCTTAATTGATATCGGTATCGAAGGGTATTTGGTCGCCACTGCACTGCGGGCGGTATTGGCGCAACGTTTGGTACGTAAAATATGCAAGCACTGTTCAACGGCTTATCAGCCGACAGCGCAAGAGAGTGCTTGGCTTAAAGTGAAATGTGCAGGTACGGGTATTTCCATGGCTGAACTGAGGCATGGCACCGGTTGTACTAGTTGTAATAACACCGGTTATGCAGGCCGAGTGGGCATATTCGAATTATTAGAGATGGATGATGCCATGGCCGATGCACTGCGCGCAGGAGACAGCAGTGCCTTTGGACAGATGACTAGAGCAAGTGATAGTTATCAGCCGCTAGTATTAAGCGCGTTGGAAAAGGCCGCTGAAGGTGTGACTAGCTTGGAAGAAGTCTTTAGAGTGACAGAGCAGCTTGAAGATTTATCAGAAGATTCGGCCTCTGCTGTTGGAGAAGGATAGATGCCAATTTATGCCTACAGTGGTCGCCATGTTGATGGGTCTAAGGCGAGCGGGACTATCGATGCAGTAGGGCGTTCTGAAGTGGTGGCGCAACTGGAGCGTCAAGCTATTATTCCGGTGAGTATTAATGCAGTTAAAGGTGGGAAAACGGATAAAGGCGCCGCTAAAAAGGGCCAGATAAACTTTGAAATATTCGAAACAGCCACTTTAGATGAAATCATCATGTTGTCGCGACAACTTGCTAGTTTAACCCGTGCGGGGGTGCCTATCGTCGCCTCGTTGCGCGGATTATCCGACACGGTGAAAAATCCGCTTATTGCCAAAAATTTAGCCGGTGTTGCCGATAACTTAGAAAAAGGCCAAGAGCTTTCGATAGCCATTGCGCACTATCCCAAAGTGTTTTCGGATTTATACGTGAGCATGATCCGTATCGGTGAGAGCACGGGTCGCCTAGATGATTCCTTTAGTCAAATGGCCAGTTATTTGGATCTTGAGCGCAAGACTATCAGGAATTTGAAACAGGCAACGCGTTATCCGACTTTTGTATTTGCCGCGATCGGCGTTTTTATCACTATTATCAATCTATTTGTCATTCCCAGCTTTAAAAACGTATTTGACAGTATCGGTGGGCAGTTGCCCTGGCAGACTATTGCGTTAATAAATGTCTCCGATTTTACCTTGGCCTATTGGCCTCATGTGCTAGGGGTAGGAATCGCAGCTTCAGTGCTTTTTTATCGATGGAAAAAGAGCCCTGATGGTCGGTTGTTTTGGGATAGGATTAAATTTAAAATTCCCTTGGTCGGCGGTATTTTCTACCGGGCGGCGCTGGCTAGGTTCTCTCGTACTTTTAGTGTTGTATTAGCCGCTGGCATGCCGATAGAGCAAGGGCTTGCGGTGGTGGCAAAGGCGGTCGATAATGAGTTTGTCGGCGCTAAAGTGGATCAAATGCGCGTTGGGATTGAGCGCGGGGAAGGGTTTACCAGCGCTGCCAAACGCACCGCGATGTTTAGCCCGTTAGTGATGCAGATGTTAGCGGTGGGTGAAGAGACAGGCCGAGTGGACGAGATGCTGGCAGAAGTCGCCGATTTTTATGAAGAGGAAGTAGAGCATAAGTTACTAGGGCTTTCGAGTGCTATTGAGCCTATTCTCATTACCATTATTGGCGCATTAGTCCTAGTATTGGCCCTAGGTGTGTTTTTACCTTTGTGGGAGCTCAGCTCGGCTATCAATCGCTGATAGCACACAAAAAAACAAGATATTTAACCGCTCTATTAATTTTTAGTCTATGCTTTTAGAAGAGATCGTTTAATGAATTTTGCGTTAAAAGTATGCTTTTTTCGCTACAGTGATGAATAGACTCTAACGGGTATTTGCACTGGTGTTAAAGCTTGGATTAAATGGCAGCAAAATTAACAGCGGTTAATTGCTTTGTGAAGCAAAAATCGTGGTTAAATTATCTGATAATCCAATGGTTTACCCTGAAATATTTTCACAATTGAAGGCTAAACTACCATATACTGTTTTGAGCATAACGATATATAGGAATAGACAAATGAAACAACAGCAATCCGGATTTACCATCATAGAATTGATCGTGGTTATCGCCCTATTAGGTATTTTGGCGGCAGTGGCACTACCGCGCTTTATCGATATCTCAACGGATGCCCACAAAGCGACAGTGCAGGGAACTGCAGGGGGATTTGCCTCTGGTATCGCTCTCGCTAAAGCACAAGCTATTGCGCAAAATGTGTTAGCGGGTAAATCTATGTCGTTCGACGGCTCGCCACTTTTTGTTAATAAAAACAAATTACCGACGAGCAGCTCAAGTCCTAAACCTTCAGCTGCTGGTTGTGTTGAAGTTTGGAATGCGGTGTTACAGGCGAATGCGCCGACGGTGTCTACCGCTGATGGCGCCTCTTTTAAGGTGGTCTACAAATCACCGGTGTGTGAATACAAATACAACAAAGACGGTAGCGGCAATGTCAAAATTGAGTACTCGCAACAGACTGGCTTTGTCATACCGACTTTAAATTAGCGTTAAATAAGCCCGAAAATTGCATGCAATATCCGGGCTAAATGATTAATGAGAAATAGACAGAGCGGCTTTACGCTGGTTGAATTGATTACAGTGATGTTGCTGATAGGCATACTGTCAGCTGTCGCTTTTTCTCGATTTGGAGATACCGCCGTGTATCGCCAAGCGCTGTTTATCGATCAGCTGCACTCTTATTTAAGGTTGACTCAGCAACTGGCAATGACACAAAAAGTGCCATTGGCGGACGCTAACCATGGCACAACAGCCACTTTCTCGCTTATTAAGCAGCCCCAAGCCCAGTGGCAAGTCATTATCGCCAACGGTACTCATTCGCAAAGTTATCAGCTCAATGGTGAATTGGATGTTAAAATCGACAGCCAAGCCCTTGCTAGCAATGATCGTCTGGATTTGAGCTTTGATGCGAACGGTGATATTAGCGCTCGTAGCTTTCCCCAGGGGGCTGATATTTCATTTAGCACTGCGTTGCAAATAGGTGAAAATTCACTTTGTATCGCACCGACAGGATTTAGTTATGAAGGCCCCTGTATCTGAATCTGGCTTCACTCTAATAGAGTCTATCTTTACCATCGTTATTATCGCTATTGCGATGACTGGCATAGTGGCGGTTTGGTCCAGTGCCGTTTCTCGTAGTGCCGACCCTCTTTGGCAGAGCCAAACGGCTAGCTTAGGTAAGTTTTATGTGGCGCAAGTACATGCAACCCCCTTTGCTGCGCTGGTTGATTATGAGGGGGAGATTAAAACGTTGTCAGGGGATAAGGTTGCAGGTTATGCGGGCTTTAGTGTAAAGATAGCAGTGGTCAACGCCGGTGAAGACTTCTCCTTGCCCGCTGCGGCGCTTAAAAAAGTAGAGGTTGTGATTAGCACTAGCGTGGGTGGTGAACAGCACTTCGTGACTTATAGGGGACAATACTGATGTTACAGCCTTCTTTGTCAGCTGTTAAACAGCAAGGTTTTACCTTAATAGAGCTAATTATGGTGATAGTGATCACCTCTATCATTGCTATAGGTAGTACTCAGTTTATCGTCAATTCTGTACAGGGCTTGCATGATGTTAGTCGCCGTTCAGCGCTGGCGAGCACCTTAACCACCAGTATTGCCAAAATAGAGGCGCAGTTACATAACAGTTTAGTCGATTCTATTCGTATCAAGCGCGGTGCCAGTGGTCAGTGTGTGGAGATGATTCCGCTACAGGCAAGTGCTTTTTATCTACAGGCACCATTGAGTGCTGCCAGTGATCAATTAAAAATCATTTCGTCAGGCCGACAAGTGATAGGCATGCGAGCTTATATCGCCACCGCTAAGCCTTTTAATATTTATGCTGCGCTAGAGAACACTGCGGTCTCACCTTTTTCCGGTGTGATTAAAACCCAGCAAAAAATGCCCGATACTAATATATCCCAGTTAACATTGCGCAAAGCGCATCTTTTTACGGGGAACTCATCCCAGCAAGTAGTGAGCTTTGTTAACAAAGCGCTTAGCTATTGCATTGAGGGAGATAAGTTATTTCGCTACAGTGATTATTCACTGCAAAAAAACCAACCACTGCCGATTAATCTGCCTAAAAAAGAGCCTAAAAGAGTATTAGTGAGCCAAGGGCTGTTGGCATCTTCAAGGTTTAGTTTTGATCGTGAGAAATTACGCTTTAGCTTGCACTTGAGTGCGGGGAACAGCCAAGAGCAGCTGTCAATTAATCAACTTGTGTTGCTTCAATTATGAATAATACAACGCGCAGTTATGGAAAAGAGACGGGGTTGGGACTGATCTCGGCCATCTTTGTTATCACCATATTGGCGTTACTCGCTGCGGGCATGGCGGCGATGGTGTCTGATTCAGCCAAAAATCACACTGCGCAGTTGCTTTCAGTGCGCGCGAATAGTGCCGCACTGGCGGCGCTTGATATTGCGTTGGTAAAAATGCGCAAACACCCTAACTGTATTACAGAGCGCGCAGACATAGTGTTTGATACCCAGGGGCTGTACGAGTGCATAGCGACGGTGAGTTGTGCAAGTACCTCACACCAAGGCAAGTTCTTTATTGAGCTTAGCAGTGCGGCGAGCTGTGGCTCGGGAATGGATCAAGCGAGTAGCATAGTGCGCAAGCGTATTTTGAAATAATATGCAAAATACGCCATCGCAGCTTTGTTTGGTGCGGTGTTAAATACCGTATTGCTCTCTGTATTTGGCGATCGCCTCGATATGCGTTTGATAACCGCCTACTTCTGTTAAATACTCTACAATGTGAGCGAGGTCGATAATACTGATGACCGGCATGTTGTAATCACGCTCTACTTCCTGGATGGCGGACAGCTCAGCTTTACCTTTCTCCATACGGTTAACGGCGATCAAAGTAGCAGCAGGTGTGGCTCCCGCCGCATCAATGATGGTCATCACTTCGCGAATAGCAGTGCCTGCGGTAATAACATCATCAATGATAATCACTCGACCCTCTAAAGCAGAGCCTACTAATGAACCTCCCTCGCCGTGATCTTTTTTCTCTTTGCGATTAAATACGTAGGGAATATCTTTATCAAACTCAGTGGCAAGGGATACGGCAGTGGTCACTACTAGCGGAATGCCTTTGTAGGCAGGGCCAAATAAAATGTCGTATGACAAGTTGGCGTTTTCCAGCGCGGCGGCATAAAAGTGACCTAATTTTGCCAGCGCTAGACCCGTCTTGAATAATCCTGAGTTAAAAAAATATGGGCTGACTCGGCCGGATTTAAGTTCGAATTCACCAAAACATAACACGTTTTGTTCGATGGCAAATTTTATGAAGTCTCTTTGATACTGTTGCATTATGAGTCAAATCCCTAGTTTTAATGATGTGGGTTATTCTACACTATGGGTTGCATGTGCTGAATGAAAAGTTGAGCTTATGAAAATTCAGCACAAGCTTAGTTCAATATTGACTAATTATTCAGCGAGTTGATTGATAAATTGGATAAATAGACTGCTAAATTTTCCTAAAAGCCAAAAAATTGACTTAGGATTAAAATAAGTCACCCAGAAAATTTCATTTTATATCGCCAAGTTATACAATTGCCCTGCAATTATTCATCTTGTGTTTATTTTTATAAACCATAGATGAACATCATCTAGTCACCCAAGAAAGCTATAAAAACTATAGCTGGAGAAAATTACAATATGCGCGTTATATCATTCAATACCCAAGGTATTGAACAAGCAACAGACAAAGGGCTATTTACTTGGTTAGCGGATCAAGATGCTGATGTTATTTGTCTGCAAGATTTGCGCGCAAAAGAGTATCAGCTAGATGATGAAAAATATCATCTTGATGGATACTACCCGTATTTCTTTGATGCTTTTGAAGATGGTTATTCCGGTGTCGCGATTTATACCAGACATTTACCTAAGGCCATTATGACCGGGCTAGGTTTTGAGTTATGTGACTATGAAGGTCGCTTTATTCAAGCGGATTTTGAAAACGTGAGTATCTCTTCATTGATCGTGCCCTCTGGACTTAAAAATGATGCGGCACAAAGTGTTAAACATCAATTTATGGAGCACTTGCTGGCGCACTTTAGAAAAACCCAGCGCAAGCGTCGCGATTTCATCTTTTGCGGTACCTTAAACACCGCTCACAGAACCTCAGATATCTCCAATTGGTATGTCAGCCAAAGTATCTCAGGGTTCTTACCCAGCGAGCGCGCTTGGATGGAAGAAGTCATTGGCGATCTTGGTTATATCGATGCGTTTAGAGAAATTAACAAAGCTGATCGTCAGTACACTTGGTGGCCTGATTACAATCGCGCTCGCAAACTCAATGAAGGTGCTAGGCTCGATTACCAACTGACAACGGCGAATATTTTAGAGACCATCAATGATGGTTATATTGCTAAAGATCAAAATTTCTCAGAATTTGCGCCGTTGATCATGGATTACGATATCGATTTATAAACAGTGCTCCCGTGGCCTTGTTATAAATATTTAATTACCTTCAGGATCTCGAAAGACTGGGGCTTGAGAGTGTTATCAAAGTTTTGATTTCGCTCTAAGCAGTCTCTCCCCCTCCTTATTCATCTCGCTTAAAGAGCCGCTAGCGGCAAGCTCAAGCCCACTTTAGTGCGCTCCATCACCACGGATGTTTTGTAACGTCTAACATTCGAGTCATTGTAAAAGAGTGTCTGGGTAAAGCGTTCGAAATCATCCATATCTCTAGCGGTCACTATTAACATAAAATCAGCTTCACCGGTGACGTAATAACACTGCTGAACGCGGGGTTCATTTTTAATCCGCTTTTTAAATTGGGTTAAATGGTTAATATGATCGCGCTCTAACTCGACTGATATGATAAAACTCATTAATTGTCCAACCGCTTTAGGTGCGACAATGACCACTTCTTTAGCGATAATTTTGTTGTCTCGTAAGCGTTTCAAGCGGCGCTGCACACTCGCCGTAGATAGGCCAACCTCCTGAGCAAGATACTCTATCGAATTACGAGCATCCTCCTGCAATATTCGAAGAATATGTAAATCCTGATTGTCTAATTGCATGCGCTCTGCTCGATAATGAAAACGAAATAGACTTGATACTAACAGATCATAATCTAGGTTAAATAGATGTAAATGTCTTTTGTTATGCCAATAGCTGATCTAATTGTGTTGAATGTCTTTGTTATAGTATTTCCAGAAATGTATTGGAGATAAAAATGAACACAAAAAATAAACTTTCGGCGGCGACCATCAGTATCTGGGGTGGTGAAACAGAACACGAGCTCTATGAGCGCGCGACCCAAGTGCCGGTAGTGCACAGTGTGTCTTTTGCTTATAAAGATATTGATACTTGGCGCAATGTGGCATTAGAAAAAGAGCCTGGTCATATATATTCGCGAAATACCAACCCAACGGTGCGCGCCTTTGAAGACAAAGTAAAAGCGCTCGAGGGGGCGGATGCAGCCACCAGTTTTTCCTGTGGTATGGCGGCGATCAGCAATACTTTTAGTGCGCTGTTAAAATCCGGTGATCGCATTGTGTCTATCAAGGATAGTTATGGTGGTACTAACAAACTGTTTACAGAATTTTTGCCGCCATTGGGCATTGATGTCTGCCTGTGTAATACCTCTGATCATGAAGAAATAGAGGCGGCTATTGCCCAAGGCTGCACCATGCTCTACTTGGAAACCCCCACTAACCCCACCGTTAAAATTGTCGATATCACTAGGCTGGCAAAAGCGGCTAAAGCTGTTGGTGCTTTAGTAGTAGTTGATAATACCTTTGCCACGCCGATTAATACCAACCCACTGGCGCTCGGTGCAGATATTGTTATTCACAGTGCTTCCAAATATTTGGGCGGGCATGCAGATGCGTTGGGCGGCGTTGCCTGCGGCAGTGCTGCACTGATCAAAAAACTCTATCATTACCGTGAAATCAACGGTGCGTCACTGTCGCCTATGGATGCTTATAGTTTATTGCGCGGTATGAAAACTTTGAGTTTAAGGGTTGAGCGGCAAAACCAATCGGCTATGACCATTGCTCGTTGGTTACAGCAGCACCCTATTGTAGATGTTGTGAATTATCCAGGGTTAGAAACTCATTTACACCACGATGTAGCCAAAGCGCAGATGCGCGGTTTTGGTGGAATGTTAAGCTTTAGTGTCAAAGGCGGCATGGCGGCAATTAAGCAGTTTTTACCTAAATTACAATACGCGCATATGGCTGCTAACTTAGGTTGTGTAG
>JABSRB010000031.1 GCA_013215375.1 Oceanospirillaceae bacterium
TAGCATTGATGTGATTTAATGATAGCTCACCTGCACCAGTGGTCAGATCCAAAGCACCAGTCAGTGTTGAGTCATTAACGGTGACCCCATTCAACTCTTTAATGTGTGTTTCTGCGGTAGTGAAATCTAAAGTGGTGACGGAGGTGTCAATCTCACCATCATCTGCGGCCGTCCCCACAAGATTATTACCGGTAATTGTTAATGTATTAGCGGTGACGTTTAGGGCTGCTGCATTAGAGTCTGTTATCGCGCCATCAGTCTCAATGGTGACATCACCATCATTTGCATTGATGGCCCCTATTGCCATATCGCCTGCCTGATCTATAACAATAGTGCGATTAGCAGCATCGCTACCATTACTAGAATCAATGGCTAACGAACCTACGTTTGTTTTTATTTGGTTGGCACCGCTATTGGAGTTAAGAATTAAGGTTAGGCTATCCGCCGATAATGTATTAACGCTATCACTTAATTGACCACCTTGAATAGTGACAGTTTTTCCGGCCAAATCTAGGTTACTGCCAAGAGTAATTCTGCCTCTACCAGCACTACGACCTAATGTTATCTCTCCTTCCGCTGTTTTTAGTTTTTCTATATCACCTGAGGTCAGCGTAAAATCAACACCATCAGTAACGGCTAAATTGATAGTGCCAGAATCCTGATCGGGGCGCAGTACCATACTGGCATTAATAGGCCCATTTAAGTCCGCTATTCCATCAATATCCTTTGCTTCAACAGTAAAAGTGCCCGCTGTTATTTGATTTACACTTGCTGTCAAAGTAACTGCATTATTACCATTTAACAGAGTAAAATCTGAAGTTGCTGTATTTATTTCACCATTTAATTGCAAATCAATAGTATTCGTTAGCGAAAAATTGCCGCCCTCATGTGAAGCAACTGTCAGGCTATCAATTTCATTAGCTAAATCTAAGGATGTAGTCAGACCCATATTACTAACTAGCAAGTTTGACGTTTCGATCACTCCAGCTGTTTGGTTAATAGATCCAGGTAATACAATCGGATTCATAGAAACTCTAGATTCCACCTGTAAATCAATCGTCCTTGCAGAAATGCTTGCATTAATATTGATGTCGCCATGTGTATTAATTGGATCAGTAGCAACGGGGGTTGCATTTGAAGAAGCAGCGATTAATGTTAACGTTGATTCTGACTCAAGTATTATTGCAGCATCGATATTAATATCTCTGCCTGCTTCCAGAATTAAATTACCAGCATCCCTTCTAGAACTATCTACAATATCACTGACCGTAATGTCATTATGCGCTTGCAGTTCTACGTTCCCACCATTCAAAGCGGCGGCTAATTCACCAGCGTTAATGATCGAAGTTCCAGTTACATCTACCGAAAAAGCCACTACATGCCCAGGATCATTTTCTGGGTCATCCGGAAGCATTTCATTGCCTGTCAGGCCACCGGAAATCTCTATATTCTCAGGATCCAACAACAGCGTTCCAATCTCACCATTTTTCGCCCTTAAATCCGTCACACCCCGATACGCCAAGAATTCCTTACCCGACACTTCGGCAAAACCACCATCGCCGCTGAACTCTCCGCCCAAGGCCATGATCTCGCCCTTGAACACTGTGGCGCCATCTGCCCATAAAATCACTCGGCCACCGTCACCGTTTTCAGTGGCGCTAGCATTGATTACTACATCGACTTCAACATGGGTATCGCTGGCATTTTGGATGGCTGCATTTTTGCCCTGGTAATCACCGCCGATGCGTACTGAGCCACCGCCGGTGGCGCCAGAGACATCTATGGTGCCGGCCATAATGGCGACTCGATCGCCCAACACATCAATGCTGCCGCCTTTGGCATTTTTTGAAGAAGCTATAAGGTCGCCGCTATTGTAGACATCGCCACCCGTACCCGTAATGCGAATCACGCCACCGCTGGTATCTATACCAGTAGCTTTGATAATGCCCTGGTTATTAACAACTTTACTAAATACATCTTTAGCGGCGCGAGCCGTTAAATAGACGGCACCGTCAGTGGCCTCGATGCTGCCGTTGTTTAAAATTGCCGTCTCTGATCCATCTATATTGCTTAATTGATCTGCATCGACACTAAAAGCTAACAGCCCATCGCCATCAAAATCCAAGGTAACCACTGATCCGACCGCTAGGTTTACTTGGCCTTTGTTAGCGAGAATAACCCCGTGGTTTTCGACTCTGTCTCCGATTAAATTGATCGAGCCACCACTGGCTGCCTGCAATAGCCCGTGATTGACAATAATGCCTTGGCCATCAACATCGAGCAGTTCATATTGACCACTTAAATCGGCGTTCATGAAATCTGCGCTGTCGATTTTATGGCTAGTGGCGATGAGCGCATTGACGTTCACGGTCGCTTCGCTGCCAAAAACAATACCATTGGGGTTGGAGAGAAAGACCCGGCCATTGGCTTGAATAGAACCGCGAATTAATGAGGGAGACTGATCTAAAATGTTATTTAACACCACAGATGAGCTACTAGGTTGCTTAAATTGCACTAGCTCGTTAGTGCCAACATTGAAACTATCCCAGTCGACCACCAAGCTATTGGTGTTTTGATTGACGGTTGTCGTAGATCCACTTTGCTGCACAGAGCCAGAACCTGCAGTGACTACTCCTCCACTTGGCCCCGCCATTGCAGGCAGTGAAATAGCAACAGCACCAGCGGTACCTAAAGTAATTACCGACCGGATGACTTTAGCCAAACGATTTAAAGTAAAAGGATTTCTACGACATTCCATGTAATGCTCCTAGCAAACAGTTCTCTAACTGTTAATTTTCAATTTTTTTACAGCGAAAGCTTATAAAAAATCAATCAATTTAATGGTACATATAAGCCTGTATAAACAGAGAGGCTCATTCCTTGAGTCTTTAATAATTGGCCGGATGGCCATTAGTAATCATATTTGAACTTTGCAAAAAACTGCGGATCTCGCTCATTTCCCGCCGCAATTTTTCCGAGAGGTTTAGCCACCGACATATCAAGCACCATCCCTTCTGCAGGCATTATCCGCACCCCAACACCAATACCCGACAATTCTATGTCTTCGATCTCATTGGCCAAGGCATCATTTTTATGCCCTTTGGCATAATCGACAAATAACGACAGCTGGAGTACTTCACCCCAAGTGCGATCATTAAAGGCCGCTTTATCGGCAAAGCCTGGCGCTCTAGTGATAAATTCCACGCCGATATAATAAGCAGAATCAGCCATGTATTCAGCCCCAGAGTAAGCTCTCACACTGTTCGCGCCACCTAAGCCAAACTGCTCAATAGAGACCAGCGCATCACGGGAATATTGCCCTTGCAGCTTGACAGCAACGTTTAAGTTTTTAGTGATTTTTTGATAGCGGGCCAGGTTAAATTGAAACTTACTAAAATCAACAGGTGCCACACCACTCAAACTTATGCGGCTTATTTCACTATCGTCATTGGAGCGTGAGCCCAAGGTGTTTTCCAACCCTTTAACTAACTTCATGCTGCCCTGGGAAAATCCACCACCTGCGAGCGAATCGGAGTGATCGTAACCGATTGAAACATTAATATTGGTTAATTTATCATGGCTCTGTACGCTTTCATCACGGGTAGTTTCTGACGATTTAAGCTCAAAACCCGCCTCAACATAAGAATTACTTACCCTGCTGCGCAACAACTGTTTACGCACACTCGCGGTAAGCGACTGGGTTTGGCCGGCAAAGCCCAGCTCAGTTAACTCCCTACCAATTTCATATTTGTTAGAGTTGTAACCAATATTGAAAATATAATTGGGATCAAAGGGTCTAAAAGTGTAGGAAATGCCACCACTATAAGATGGAGAAACGCTCTTATCCCCTTCAGTAGTGGGTTTGTTCTGGATAGCGGCATTTAAGGTTAATCTATCGATCAAGCCAAAGGGGTTATTGATGCTTAATGATGCACCTAGGCCAATCTCGCCTGTGTATCTCGATCCTTGGTTATCCACATACACAGAACCTTGTACTTTTTGCCCATCTTCAACGGATAACACCATTTTAGAAGAACCAACCGACTCACCCGCTTCTAACACGCCCGACACATCTAGCCCGGGAAAATCTAGCAGAGTTAACAGCCCAGATTCGATGGCATTTTTCTGTACCGTTTTGCCCAACTGGGACAAAAATGGGCGGCGTAGCTGCATGTCACTAAACTTCGTTTCTCCATCGGGCTCGACGCTTTCAAGCACGCCCGCTAGCAAATGAAATTTTACAGTATTGCCGGTAACATCTTGAGCGGGCAAATAGACAGTCGCGAGGATCGCACCTTGCTCTCGATAATGATTGGTTATTTCATCAGCTAATAACTGTAGAGCATTTAACGTAAATTGATTTTCACGTTCAGCCTTAATAGCACTTATGACCCCAAGCACTTTTTTATCTTGCACTTGTATGAACTGACCACCTGGGAGCTGCTCAAGCAACTGGAAGTTATCAATGGTGATCTGCGGCCCATCATCTTCGCTCTCCTCTCGCTCAATACGCGAAGGGATAATAAGCTGCGTCGGCTCAACGGGCTCAAGAATTGGCACTTCAATAATATGCTGTAACCCGCCCGCCGTTGCCGCATCTGGCAACCACACTGGCGTAGGCGTTGCATTGGCATTAATAGCCATGGATACTGCAATAAGTCCGCCAGCAGCTAAGCTCAGTGATTTTAATTCCTTACTTGTCTTCATGCTTGTCCTTTCCATGTCCTTAATTCTTTCCATATCCCTTTATCGCATCAAAATGACTGCTTTAATCCCAATCAAATGTTAGCTACTAATCTTCCTTGAACTCTCTGGTCTGCTGCGCATAAACTTTCGAAAACTCATCGCCAAACAAGGAGTGAAAACTGTCTTCCGCCTCCCCAACGAGCTGAGTATAAGAATCTTTGTACAACTCCCAATACTTGGCTTTCTTTGATAATACAAACTTGTTTTCTAATCGCGCCTCAAGCATTTCTGGCTCAAAGCGGGTTAATAGAGATACCAGCGCTGCCTGCATACCCGCCATCACTGCTATCTGATGCGCCTTAGCATCTTTTACACCTTCATGGATGGCTTGCTCAGCCCCTAAATACCCTTGTGCGCCTACCAGCATTTTTAACAATGCATCTTCGGTAGAGATGCTAAATTTCAATGGGTTATTTTTCTGCCCGGCTATCTGCGTAGTATCCATACCAAACTCACGCTTTACCGCGCCCCTAGCCTGTAACATAGACATAACGCCCGATGTCAGAGTATTCAAAATACCCCCGGCAACGCCCATCATTTTCACCAAATCTTGGTCCCCTAACTGGGACGGGTTAATGCCTAAACCTTGAATAAAAGCGAAGACAGCGGCCTCAGCAGCAGCACTGCGCGCCGGCAGCTCAGCAGCGGTCTTTAAAGACGGAGTTACAACCGCGCGTTCTATTGGTCTTTTCTCTACATCTTCAGCGGGTATTGATGCAGTACGAGGCGCTGACTCGGTAGCTGCCTGGGTTTCCTTTAATGCAGCCGCAGGCTTACCTACAACCTCTAACTCATCGGCAAAGGCACTATCAACCTCATCGACTCCTACCTGCTGCCTATCTCTACGAGGGTTTAAAGTTTCTAGCTCCGGAAGCTCATTAGTAGCAGCCTGTGCTGATTGATCGTCCTGCTGGTTATTGGCATGTGTATCTGACAAGCCCGCCATATCAGAGAAGTCAAAATCAGAAAAATCAGCTGCTGGCTCTATAATGCCCTTGCGTAAATAATCCCCATCTTGGGCAAAAGGTATATTTGCTCGTTCAACAAACCCTTGTTCTGGCTCTACAAACTCTTCCTCACCCATACCGGAAAAAAAATCATCTATTGAAAAAACACCGTCACTGAGAGGCGTCGCTACTGCCGGTACTTTTTCGCGCTCTAAGGTGACTTGTATTACCGCATCCCCCAAGCCTATTCTGTCACCGCTTTGCAAACGACGTTTGTGCCCTCTCTCGATTCGCTCATACTCATTCAACAAGGTAAAAGAGGAGCTAACATCTTCCAGATACAAATCGCCGTTGAGCAAATAACAAATGGCATGATTCCTAGAACAGACACGATCAGGATCATCAATCACAAAATCATTATCTACGCCACGACCAAGCGTCACTTCTGACTTTTCAAAACTCAACTGCACCGCTCTCACGGGAGCTAAGCCGTTATACGCAACTAAAGACAAGGTAAGTTTCATTTTTTTTCACTGCTCCCTGCACTTTGATAAAAAGCCCTCAACACTAGCAACAACTCCTTTTATTGTTAAAAAACTTTACTGATCAGCTCCCATCCAGAAACAAATATCTGCTGCGGACGTCCCACTAAAAAACTTACAACCAACACAACTGTCACTCTGCCGCGACGCTAACTAACTATAAAATCTCGGCTTTTTGCATATTTTGCTCAGATCAAAAACAACAAATCCGCTTAAGGGCGGATTCAGGAACGCAGTTTCGCAAAAAAAACCGCTGTCATCTATTAGAATTAGCACTAAAAAATTTTAAAAAATAATATAAATCTTTACTTTTAGCCTATAGTTAACTTTGACTGCCCGTTTAAAACACGCAAGCGCATCAACAAAGAACCACTGACTTAAAAATCACTATATTCTCTGACCCAAGGTCGCTGCCCCGTTCGCTGCTGCACAAATTTCTCTACACTGGCGGACTGCTCAACACTGACTAGCTCTTTCATCACCACATTATACCAATGCAAGCCATTGAGCTTTGTCTGGCGAATCATCAGCTTGCTCACGCGCGCCTGAGACATAAAATGCAGCGCCTCTTCCCTAGTGGTAAATGCCGCTAGCTGCACGGCAAACAATGGGCCGCGCACTTCAAACTTTTCAGCCTTGACTGTTTCAGACTGAGTAATTACTTGCTGTGGCGCTACCAGCGACTCTTGCGCTAGCGGATGCTTAGCAGGAACAATCACTTCTTCTAAGCTCTCAACAGCCACTACTTCAACTTTTACCGGCACGCCAGGCTCTTGATTAACGACAGCTACGCCTTGAATTAAAACTTTTTCAACACTGTCTACAGGTTCTTCTATCGCACTCACAAGCGGCTTTTCAACCGACTTCTCAATAACAGAAGACCTCAGCCAAACCGCCTTAGATTCAAGCCTAGAATTCAAACGAGAGAACAATGTAAACGGATCATCGCCATACACATCATAAGTTCTAATTTCAACATTGTTAGATGCCACGCAATGCCAATTATCATTATTTTCTGCAAATTTTTGCCGGCAGTTGATAAACCACTCACCAACACTTTTATTCAGCTTCAAGAACTCACTTTGATTTATCTTTACATTACTTTTACCGCCAACCGCTAGCGGTGGATTTAGCGACTCCGCAATTGCAGCAACAGAGAAGCAACTGAGTAAAAAAAACACAACTTTAAACATATAACAATTTAACCTTTTTACTCTTTAGAAAAGACCCTACTAAACTGAGGCTTTATTAAACCCACGATAAGCTCCAGCTTTTTAAACACTAGATTAACGAAACATTAACAAATTTTGATTATCTTTGACTGCACCCCTTTAGAGTGAATCATTGTATACATCAGTTATAATTTCCTTTCAACATAGATCTATTGCAAACAACCAATACTCTATTATCGACCCATCCCATGAGCATTTTACTGCTCACAAAGAGCAAAATAATTCTCTAATTATGTTTTTGTTGATTTTATTAAACTAAAAAACAATTTATAAAAAAAACTTAAAACCGAACATGACACCGCAAAAAATAAACGCTAAATCCTTAATATACAAAGAATGTAACAACAAATTAAAACAAAACATAAAATAAAATATACACAGAAAACAAAATAAAACATAAACTGGCACGAGACCTGCTTTAAACATTTCGAAATTTAAAACATTAAAAAGGGAATTATTATGCCAACTCCAGCTTACCTTCACATTGAAGGCGAAAACCAAGGCCTAATCACAGAAGGTGCAAACAGCATGGCTTCTATGGGCAACCGTTACCAAGAAGAGCATGTCGATGAGATTACTGTACAAGCATTTGACCATTGCATCACTGTCCCTCGCGACCCACAAAGTGGCCAGCCTAGTGGTCAACGCGTACACGAAGCTCTAGTCATTACTAAAATATTCGACCAAACTTCTCCTAAGCTTTTTGCCGCACTTACCAGTGGCGAGCGTCTACCTACCATGAAGCTTAAGTGGTACAGAACATCGATGACAGGCCAGCAGGAGCACTATTTTACACACGAAATTATCGACGCGATGATCGTTGACATTAAGACTATTATGCCTAACGCACAAGATCCTGAAATGGCTCACTTCACTCACTCTGAAGAGATTTCTTTCACTTACCGTAAGATCACTTGGACTCACGAAGTTGCTGGAACATCTGGTTCTGATGACTGGAGAGTGCCAATCGCATAAGGCTAAACCCTTATTGAAATGGAAAAGGCAAACACTCGTTTGCCTTTTCTACCTACCTCCCAGCCCTGTTCTGCAGCAAAACCCCCAGCCTATACACTATTAATTTTTTAGCCAGACCAATTAACGACTCCAATAACAGACGCTAAACAGATACCAAGTTTATATTATAATATTTTGGCGACAGTGTTATATATTTACATTTTATCCTTTAACTAAGGGTTAATATTAATACTCCTGCACAGCCTACAATATAATAATTATAATTAGATAATTTATAAGAAAAAGCCTATCACCAAAAAACAAATTTGGTTAAAGTACAGCTCTCAAATACAGGGAAGGTTCGAGGACAAACAATGCGTTTCATTAAGTTTATATTTATTTACACCGCTATTATTACCAGTAGCGTTATATTATCAGCCTGCAAAACAATCCCCACTATCTCTTTTGATGACCCAGACAAGATAATCAACATTTCTATCTCCGCAAATTCTGGCTCTAACCCAGACCTCGCTGGCAGACCATCACCCACCGTTATAAAAATATACCAACTGAGCAGTGATGGGAAATTCAAACAAACAGACTTTTTCACCCTCTATGATGACGACAGCACTCTCTCCAGCGATGTTTTAGAACACCGAGAACTGTTACTGGCATCTCAATCATCTAATTCACTGCTGATGACCTTAGATCCAAAAACTCAGTACATCGGTATTACGGCGGCTTTTCAGCAGTCAAACAATGCAAAATACAAACTACTAATCCCCATTGGGAAGCGCTCGACACAAAGTGCAGCAGTGAAATTACTGGTTAATCAATTGGTGTTAAGCGAGTGACTCACGATAGATTCCACAAATAACTGCAAGCAAACATTAACCACCTAATGCAATTTAATGCTCAACGCTCACACAAACAAGCAGCGTGAAACAACAGCAAACTGCAGCAGATTAACCCTTTCAAGTTTGATAGTCACTGACAGGGTTTTACACTTATAGAAATGGAGAGCGATAGTGAAAGGTAAAGTAATTTGGCGAGAGGGCATGTTTCTGCGCCCTCAACACTTCCAGCAAAACGAGCAGTATCTCGCCAGTGAACTGAAGCGCCGCTCTAACCAAACCAGCTTGTTTTGCTGGGGATTCACCTCTCTTGAAATCAACGAGTCACTGCTACCGCTAGGGGAGCTATCGCTTAATGTTTGCGCCGGCAGTTTCCCCGATGGCACTTTATTTGACTCCCTTGAGGGCGATGCACTACCACTGTCCATTAAAGTCGCCGATGGCATCAGCGACGCCGATATCTTTCTGGCTATCCCCTTCTATCAAGAAGGCGTAAGCGAAGTGGGCAGCAATGATTCTGCCAGCAGTATGGTTAGGTATCTGCCTAAAAACTTAGATGTATTTGATACAGCCGGCGATGACAGAAGCTCCGTCAACCTAGAATTTGGCGAACTCAGAACCCGTCTTTACGTTGAACAAAAAGGCGCGAATCCCGATCGCCTTAAAGTACCTGATGGCTACGTACGTTTAGCCGTTGCTCATATCGATGAAGTCAGTAATGGTAAAATAAGGTTACAGCAGGACTTCATCCCCTGCATCCAGCATATTGGGCCCTCTAAAGTATTGATGGATTTTTTGGCCCAGTTACAAGGGATGATTTCCAGCCGCACCCGAGAACTAGCCGGCCGCGCCAGCGAGCAATCCGGTAAGGGCGGTGTTGGGGAAGTAACCGATTTTATGTTATTGCAGGCGCTCAATGGCTTTGGCCCACGCCTTGACCTGTTAGCAAAAACACCGACGCTAACGCCGTTTGCACTCTATGCAGATTTAGTCAGTTATGCTGGGGAGCTCGCCACCTTTTTCACCAACGAGAAACGCCCGGATGAATTTGCTGACTATCAGCATGAATCGTTAAATGCCTGTTTTACCCCGCTGATCAACGTTTTCAAGAAAGGCTTCGGCTCAGTCGCTCGGCAAATCGCCCATCCTATTCCATTGTCACCTCCTCAATATGGCATCAGAGCGGCTCGTATCAACGATCGCACCTTACTCACTACCGCTGATTTTATATTTGCCGTTAACGCCGATGTATCCCAAGAGGAATTGCGCCAGCATTTTCCGGCGCAGATAAAAATTGGCCCCGTCGAGAAAATACGTGAGCTAATCGCCAGCGCACTGCCCGGCATTCCCATTCGACCTTTACCGGTTGCTCCTAGAGAAATCCCCTACCACGCTGGCTTTACCTATTTTGAATTAGATAGACAAGATGCCAATTGGAAAGAACTGAGCAAATCGGGAGGCATCGCATTTCATATTGGCGGTGAGTTCCCAGGCTTAGAATGCCAATTCTATGCAATCAGAAGAAGGTAATACAGCGCATGAGCATGGATGATCGCACAGTTATTCGACCTACCCCTGGCGGCAGAAGACCCAGAGGCAACGCCGCAACTTCGCCTCCAGCACAGGCACCACTTAGAGCCCCTACGCCTGTTGCACCGCCAATACAAACACCACCCAATGTGCCGACACAAACGGCGTTTAGCGCCGGTGAGATTGCCGGTTGCAACCCAATACTGACCTTAATCACACCGCTACTAACGTTAGTCGGCAAGGTCAAACTGGCTGATCAGCACCCCAATTTGGATGAATTTCATCGCTATGCAGTCGATCAAATTAAGTATTACCAGTCCATTAGCTGGGGTTTTGAAGCCGATGCAGAGACCTCTAGTTACATCAGTTACGCACTTTGCTCTCTGGTCGATGAAACCGTGCAAAACACTCCCTGGGGATTAAATAGCGATTGGGGTCGCAAGAGTTTACTCATCACTTTTCATCAAGAGGCTTGGGGAGGGGAAAAGTTTTTCCAATTTCTACAGCATTTTATGCAGCGCCCCTCAGCCTCGCTGATGCTGCTAGAGCTTTATTACACTTGTCTCTCTTTAGGATTCGAAGGTGAGCACCGCGGCAAAAACAATGGCCGACACAATCTAGATATATTAAAGGACGATGTCTATGTGGCCATCAGCCGCCAGAGAAACACCGTCGATATCGCGCTGTCTCCTGCTTGGGTAGGTATTTCAGAGGAGGCGCAGGGAATCAATCGCCACTTACCACTATGGATAATAGCCGTTGGCACAGCGGCAATTTTACTGATCACTTACCTGCTATTAATGTGGCAAATCAACACCTTCTCAGATATTTCCATGACTAAATTGGCCATCGCCGGTCGTGCTGAAGTCATCACTGTAGATCCTAGTAACTTAGAGCAAATGTACTTAGTTGAGGAGGTTTCTGCTGTACCGCAGTTAGACCTTATCAAACAGAGTGTCGATTATGTTGAGCTTCTTAGCGAACCGCTTAATCAAGAAGTGAGTGATGGCATTGTGGAAATTATCGACGAGGAAACGATTACCCGTGTGCGACTGCGTCACGCCAAGTTGTTTGCATCGGGCAGCGCCAACGTCAGCAAAGGCTTTGAACCGCTTATTGCCAAAATAGGCGAACTGCTAACCGATTTGGATAAAACCATCTTAGTGGTTGGGCACTCGGACAATATCCCGATGCGCTCTGGCAGATACACCTCAAACTGGGCGCTTTCGACCGCCAGAGCCGAATCCGTACAAAGGTTATTGATCAGTGAATTACAGCCAAAAGTTAAAGTGATTGCCGAGGGAGTCGCCGACAGTGATCCATTGGTGGCCAATAACAGCGCTGAAAATCGCGCTTTGAATCGCCGTGTTGAAATTCATTTACGTAAATAGCCAGGGATAAAATTGCAGTGAAAAAGTTTATTAGTATTATCACAAATCGCTGGTTTTTACAGTTTATCGGCGTGTTGTGCATCGCCTTAATTATATGGTTTGTCGGTCCTTTTATGGCCGTCAAAGAAGTTTATTTTTTAGAGTCTGATTTCAGTCGTCTACTCACTATCATTGTTATTGTAGCGCTGTGGGGGGCGAATATCTGGCGGATTAAATATCGCGAGAAAAAGCGCAACGAAAAACTGATGGATGATTTATCCAAACAGCCAGAGCCAATCGACCCTAGCTTACAGGCCAGCGAAGAAGAACAGTCCATCATTTCCGAGCGCTTTGCGCAGGCGATAAAAGTGCTCAAAGAGAGCAACGTTGGCTCTAATAAAAAGGGCAGCCAATATCTATATGAACTGCCATGGTACATTTTCATTGGGCCACCTGGCTCTGGAAAAACTACCGCCCTGGTGCATTCGGGGATCAAATTCCCACTGGCGGAGCAACTCGGTAACGATGCTATACAAGGCATTGGCGGCACCAGAAACTGTGATTGGTGGTTTACCGATGAAGCAGTATTAATTGATACTGCCGGGCGATTTACCACCCAAGACAGCCACGAAGCTGTGGATCGTGCCGCGTGGCAGCAATTTATGAATTTGTTAAAACGCAACCGCCCGCAACAACCGATCAATGGTGCTATCGTCACCATGAGCATGTCCGATTTAATGCAGCAAAGTGACGAGCAACGCCTGCAAACTGCCCGCACTATCCGTCGTAGAATGGAAGAGCTGTACACTGAACTAGGCATCCGCTTCCCCGTGTATTTCACCTTTACTAAATGTGACTTGATCCCAGGTTTCAGTGAATTCTTTGGCAGCTTAGATCTTGAGGCCAGAAACCAAGTCTGGGGTGAAACCTTCGGTTTAGATAATCTAGGTAACAGTACTTTTGATTTATCGCAAATTCCCAATCACTTTGCCGAACTCTCTGAGCGGCTGCAAGTATTGCTAATTAATCGATTGCGCGATGAGCGAGACCCACAGAAGAAAACTCTCATCGTTGGTTTCCCTGCACAATTTGCCAGTTTAAACGCTATTGCCAGCTCATTTTTACAAGAGGTATTTAGCGACAACCGCTACAACGAAGGCGCTTTATTACGCGGTATTTATTACACCAGTGGTACGCAATCTGGCACGCCTATCGACCGTCTACTGGGCAGTTTGGCCGAGAATTTAGGCTTTAATAACTCCACTATGGTTGGTAATTCTGGCAAAGGGAAAAGCTACTTTATACACGATTTATTACGCAAAGTTATTTTCGCCGAAAAGGGCATTGCCGGTTTAGACATGAGCGTGGTACGCCGCCGCAAACTGATACAACGTGTTAGCTATTTCAGTGCCTTTTGCCTGATTATATTAGGCGGCTTGAGCTGGGGTTATTCGTACCTCAACAATAACCAGCGCATTGATGATACTAACCTGTTGATTGCCAATTTAGCGGGCCAACAAGTGAGCGGGCATATCATTGGCTCAGATTTTGAAACGATCTTACCTGAGCTCAATACTTTGCGCGATGCGACCCAAGTTTACAATGATACCGGTATCGATCATAAGCTGGGACTGTATCAGGGAGACAAACTCAGTAATGGGGCGTTGCAGGCATACCACAAGCGACTAAGAGCGGCGTTATTACCGATGTTGGTGGCGCGCCTTGAAGAGTTGATTTTAGACAACGACCGACAAAATACCGATACCTTATATGAGCTATTACGCGCATATTTAATGTACGCCAATATCAAACCTTACGATGCAGAACTACTTACGTTTTGGGCGGTACTCGACTGGCAGGAAACTTTTAGCATAGAGCCACAAGTCGCCGATCAACTGAGCTTGCACATGCAAGTACTGATGGATGAAGGCTTTATAGAAACTATCCCCAATGAGGAAATAGTCACCTACGCGCGTAAAATATTATCGAAAGACTCACTGGAAAAACAAGTGTATCTGGCGATCAAACGCGAGTTGCTGCCCGAGACTAAATATCAATTAGAGTCACAAGATATTTTAGGTCCTTATGCTGGGGATGTGTTTGAGTTTCACTCCCAGCAAAGTATTGAAAATTTCCGCATGGCGAGCATTTTCACTAAGAGTGGTTTTTATAAATTATTCTTGCCGACCAGTGTCAAAATGTCGCAGCAGTACCTCGATAACAACTGGGTGATGGGCCCCACATATGCAGCGGCACGCAATGTGGATATCTCGAAGTTAAGGGAGCGCATACTTAATCTCTATTACGAAGAGTATATCCAGCACTGGGATGCGATGATTGCCGATTTACGCGCTAAACCCACCACAACTGCGGAAGATGGCGTCAGACAAGTGAACTTAGTGTCGGGGCTAGACAGCCCATTGCGCTATTTGCTGGAGTCGATCACCAAGGAGACGACCCTCAGCAAATTCACCTCTGGTAGCGCCAAAGGCACTGAAGAAGTTACCCGCGCTGTGGCCAGTGTCAGCACCAAATTAGAAGTACAGCAACAACGGGTCAGTCGGTTATTGCGTAACGCCAAAAAAGCGGGCCTGACGGTAGAGTTAGGCAAACGTGTTGAGCAACATTTCAGCAAGTATCATAAACTGCTGACGGTGCGCGGCAACAGCAGTGTATTAGATAGACTATTGCGTGATCTCGGCGCTTTAGGTGAGTACTTGGATGATGCTGCGCAATCAGCCTACTCAAGTACTGGCTCTCTTGAAGCCACTAAAGGACGTTTAACCAAAGGCGCTAACGATCCAATCAAGAATATTGATGCCTATAAAAACGTGCTGCCAGCAGGTATCCAAGATTTGGTGTCTAAAATGGGCAGTAGCAACTGGGAAAAGATCTTAGACAACTCTAAGCAAGAGTTACAACAGCTGTGGAAAACCAATGTTTACGATGAGTGTCGCATGTTAGTCGCTGGTCGCTACCCGCTAAATAGAAACGCCACTTCAGATGCCACCTTAGAGGACTTTAGTGACTTCTTTGCCCCAGAGGGCATCCTCGATCTGTTTGTCGCCGATTATTTACAAAGCTTCCTCGATACCCGTGGCAAAACCTGGAAAGAACGCTCGTTAGATGGCCAAAAAATTGGCATTTCTAAGAACTCTTTAGTGCAGTTGCAACGCGCCGCGAAAATACGCGACATCTTCTTTAGAAAAGGACAGCTGCAAGTACCGTTCTCGGTCAAAGTAATCAATATGCAGACCAATGTCTCTAAATTCGAGTTGAAAGTTGGCGAACAGGAATTGGTTTACCGTCACGGGCCTATCCGTTCCATTAAAATGAATTGGCCCTCAGAAAGTGATGAAATTGTTGGTTTATCTTTCGAAGATGAAAACGGCATCCTCGCCACCAGTTTAGAAGATGGGCCATGGGCGCTGTTTCGCATGTTAAATACCGGCAGATTAACCAAGACCAAAAACAAGTCTGTTTACAACGTCAATTTTGCTATGGGCAATCAAAGTATTAACTTACAACTGCGCGCTAAAAGTGTCATCAATCCCTTTAGCGGTAACTTACTGGCCAGCTTTAAGTGTGTAGAGAAGTTGTGATGCAGACATCTACTGCTGGATTTTACGGTAAAGTCCCCTGCAAAGGAGACTTTGTAGGACGTGGCTTTTCGCAGCAGATGACCGTACAGCTAGATCAATGGCTACAGCGCGGTATGGTTTACTCCAAACAGGCATTGGCAGAGCAATGGTCGGACCGTTATATGGTAGCGCCCATTTGGCGCTTTTACCTAGCTGCTAACACATTGGACGAGCAATGCTGGATCGGGGTTATGATCCCCAGTGTTGACCGGGTTGGACGTTGTTTTCCGCTACTATTAGCGGTGCCTGTTACCCAAGCTATCGCTAATTTACAGGCTTTCGATCAGCTTACGCAAACCTTTATAAAGTTAGAAGACATGTTATTAGAAAGCCTTGAATATAATTTTGACTTCGACGGATTTTGTCACAACGTTGCGCAGTTGACTGTCATCGAAAATCACCGCACCACAGCCATGTTTTCTTTCACGCCCCAGCAAATTCAGACTGCTAATAATCAATCTTCCGAACAGCAGGACACTAGTAGTTTGTGTATTTGGCAATCTGAGGGATCCGATGACATCCCCTCGCAACTATTTTTAAGCGCTCAACTACCCGAGCAACAACAGTTTTTAAGCTACTTCACCGGTGTAAATACTACTGAGGACGCAAACGCATGACCCCCGTTGCTAGCAGAGTCCACTGGCACTCTATTGCCCTGACTGATACCGGGCACGTGCGCAAACTCAATGAAGATGCCTTTATGTCACGCAATGACATTGGCCACTGGTTGGTAGCTGATGGTATGGGCGGCCATGAAGCGGGAGATGTGGCCAGTCAGTTAGTCGCCAAAGAGCTTGCTACTCTTGAGATAGGCGACGATTTCTCCAATTTTGTTGATCGCTTAGAAGACAAACTGCTTGGGGCCAACCTAAGCTTGAGAGAAATGGCCGGGGGTAAAGAAAAAATAATCGGCACTACAGTCGCAGGCCTAGTTTTACACCAAAATCATTTTCTCATTTACTGGGTCGGTGACAGTCGCATCTATCTATATCGCGATGGCGAATTGAAACAGCAATCAATTGATCACACTTACACACAACATTTAGTCGAGACGGGAAAAATTCGTCAAGAAGAAGTACGTGATCATCCCGACAATAATATCATTACCCGCGCTGTCGGCGCGGCGGATCAACTATATATTGATTTTAATATGCGCCGCAGCAAGCCCGGCGATTTATTTTTGATCTGTTCCGATGGATTAGACAAAGAACTTCTAGACAGTGAAATACAATATTTCCTGGAGGCGCCCGCGCTGAGCATTGAGCAAAAAGCGCAAAACATGCTGCAAAAAAGTCTGCAGCGAGCCGGACGCGACAACACCACCATCATCTTGGTACAACTGGAAGATAATCCGAACAGCTAAACCACCAGAAATTCAAAAAATGGAACTTTATGAATATTAAATTTTTACTCTCTATCATCGTCATTTTAACTTTATCAGCCTGTAATGGTGGATCTGATGGCACTGATCAAATAACAATCCCTGAAATTATTGAGCCTGAGATCTTCAAACTCACTGAAATAAATTTCGTAGATGAAAACTTAAAAGAGTGTATTTTAAATCAGAATGTTGAGTATTCTAATGAAATAGTAGATATAGATTGTGGGTATAACAGAATAACATTCTTGGATGGCATTGAATATCTTTCTTCACTGGAATCACTTGACATTAAAGTTCTTGATTTATCCACTATAGATTTAAGCCAAAACAAACAATTAAGAATTCTTAAAATATATGGTGAAAGTCTTACCCATATTGACACCTCTTTTAATACATTATTAACTGAACTTGATTTATCCCAAACAAATATAACAACTTTAGATCTTACTAATAGTTTATTATTAGATACTCTGACAATATGGGGTTCATCATTAACAAATTTGGATTTAACAAACAATTTAAAATTAAAAAACTTATATTTACATAATATGATTTTATCGGAACTAGATCTTACCAAAAACACAGCTTTAACAGAGTTGAAAATTTATGATCCGAGTATCATTACTACCACATCCTCTACTATTTCGGCAACAGCAGAACAGCGTATTAAAACTGTTGATTTATCCAACAATACCGAGTTGACATCTTTATACATTGACTCACCTGTTTTCAACGATCTAGATATTTCCAACAATCTTAATCTAACAAACCTTTATATCGATAAAGCCCCAATAACTTATTTAAATATTTCAAAAAATATAAAACTAACAGATATCAATATATTGTCCACTTTATTGACTAGTATAGAGGTTACACCTCATACCAGTTTAACTTATCTTACAGTCACTGATATGCCGATCACAAGTATTAACCTACTAAATAACACAGAATTACAATATTTAAATTTATTTAAAACTTCAATAGAGACTATTGATTTGGACAGCAATACTTTACTAACAACAGTACTCCTCAAATTCAACAACCTAAACAGTTTATCAATTCTACACAATAAAAAAATCCAATCTTTAACATTTAGTAACAACAATATTAAAAATATTAACCTTGTTAATAATACGGAACTACAAAAACTTGCTTTTTATTACACCCAAATTTCTAGTCTTGACACCTCAACCAACATTCAATTAGAAGTACTTTATGCAACATCAAATTTATTAACGGATATTGATTTATTCAAAAACAAGAAACTTAAATCCTTGCAAATTAATAATAATTTATTAACTGATCTTGATCTAACTAATAATACTGAGCTTACAGAACTACGATATGACTATGGGGTTAATTGTACTGGCTCGCCTTGTGATTTAAAAAAGTGACCTAATAAGTAAAGTATCAATATTATTTGAATAATCATTAATATCGAATAATATAACTAAATGAGATATTAACTTAATATTTTAACAATAATAACTACCAACAGAGATACGCACATTCGATCATGGCTGATTTTAAAAGCACCTTACAAAAATATTTAAAAGCTGAAATCGCCTTATCAGAGGTCGAGAGAGTATTAATTGATACCCTGCAACAACAGCCTAAATACGCGACGGTCATCACCCAAGGGCTTAAAAAACTCGCCGAAAAAGGTGGATTAAGTGCCAGTGATGCCCAACAATTGCTCGATGTTATCGACCAGCTGCCTGCTGTCCAATCACACCCATCTACAGCTAGTGACGAAGATAAAACCCGTATTGGCATTTCTCGTATTGATAACGATAGTACCCGACTCTCTAATCAAGATGATGATAAAACCCGTGTAGCACCCTCTGAGCCCCCCGTTGCCCAAGATGATGATCGTACTAAAATCACTTCGCTGACAAGCTCAAACACTCAAGCCACCAGCAGCTCTGCCTTTAATACTTATACTGGCAGCACCACTGGCTGGAGCAAACCTTTTGCCGAGGGCGATGATCAACACATCACTATCGGCAGCGTGCTTAAAGACCGTTTCCGGCTGATTGAGTTTATCGGTGCTGGCGGCATGGGAGATGTCTATATTGCAGAAGACAGCATCCTTATTGAAGCGGATGACATAGAAACTACCGTCGCCATTAAAGTCTTAAATAAAGAATTTCGCGATCATCCTGAATCTTTTCGGGCCATGCAGCGCGAAGCACGTAAGACCATGGATTTAGCGCACCCGAACATCGTCAATGTTTTTTCCTTCGAGCGCGATAGAGCCAATGCTTTTATGGTGATGGAGCTAATGCGCGGAGATCCATTAGACAAAGCGATAAAAAGCCATCCCTATGGCTTCACTACCAAAGAGGTTGAACATTATGTCAGCGGTATGGGTGAAGCGCTCAAATACGCCCATCACAAGGGCGTTATCCACTGCGATTTCAAACCCAGCAATATTTTTATCGATCAAGACACCATCAAAGTCTTCGATTTTGGTATCGCCAGAGCCGCCAGCAACGGCCCACTCAAACACAAGAATGATTCTTTTGATGCCGGAGACTTAGGCGCTTACACTGAGAACTATGCCTCTATCGAACTGATAGAGCGCGATGCCGATGCAGACCCAAAAGACGACATTTATGCCTTGGGCTGCATCACCTACGAGCTGCTTACGGGCAAGCACCCTTTTTTAATTAACGGTAAAAAGACTTCATCCAAAAAAGCTTTGGCTAAAAATCTAAAGCCGGCACGCATTAAGAAAATAAATCGCCGCCAGTGGCAGGCGTTACAAGGGGCGCTGGCCCTTAAGAAAGAACACAGAATCCCCTCGGTGGAGCTATTTTTAAATGGTTTCTTACAAAAGAATCACGCCACTGGTTTTTTCAGTCAATGGTTTGCCTGGCCACTGATTGGTATCGTCTCAGCTTCTGCTGCCTATTTACCGGTAACTAACTGGCTGACACAAAACGCTATCGATGAATTTTCCCTTAAGTTACAGACACTGCCCAACGAAGACATAGCCCTGGAGATCACTCGCTTTGAAATGTTAGACGACAGTCTTAAAGAGAAGTATTTAGGCAACCAAAAAGTGAAAAATGCGTTATTGAGTTACTTCAAAAAAAGCATCCAAGAAAACGCCAGTAATCATCAATACCTTGAAACAGCGAGGCTGCAAGCACAAGCGCAGGATATTTTCGAAAACTCCGCCGAGAGCGACATCATCTCGCTGACTATTATCGAAGTGGAGAAAGAGCGTAAAATTCAGCTCAACCAACTCAATGACCAACTAAATAGCATCTTAGCACTGCCGCTCAATCAACTGCTCGGTAGTATTAAAAGCGTAGAGCAATGGCGCAACACGCTGAACAAGCTAGAGCCCGATAGCGACAAACTACAAGATCAGCGCCTGCAAATAAAATTTCAAGATGCCATTAGCGAATACTCTGGGCAACAACAATTTAAAACCGCCAAAGTACTGCTCGATAAAGCCAGCCATTATTTTGGTAAAACTTTAGATTTGAAAAACTTAGCTTATACCCTGCAACAGCAACAGCGCAGTTTTGAGCAACAACAGCAACAACAAACATTAGTGACAATCCTATCAGAGCTGCTAACGGATGACTTTAACCTTGCATCACTAACATCTGCCGAGCAAGACATCGTCGCTTTAAGAGCGCTAAATTCCGCGCATCCGCTGCTAGTTGAGTTAGACGCACTTACCAAAGCGCTGCTGCAGGGCCACTTAGATGAGCTGTTACAGTCCCAGCAATGGGATCAGGCACTATCAAATATTAGGCAGTATCAATGGGCATTGAACAAATATAGCAAGCGCCAGCTTGAACAGCAGATATACGCTGCCAAAGAAGGACAAAATAGTAAAGTTGAGCAACTGGTCGCCGCCATAGATGCCGCTATCCAAGCGCGCCGATTAACCGGCGAAGACAGTACACAATTATTGTTTAGCCAGTTAGAGCAACAAACTGAAGATGCCAATATTCTACAAGAGGCACAGCAGGGCATTACCCAAGCTTGGCTTAAAAGCATCTTGCAAGCGCGCGCTAATCAAGATTGGGACAGTGCTAATGACTTAATAATACAAGCTAAAAAGTCCCTTGCGGTATCTGAGCACCCATTACTCGATCGGCAACAACAAAGCGTTGCCCAAGCCAAAAACTTGTTTGAGCAACAACAAGCCGCAGCACAAGCGTTATTAGCCGAGCAGCAAAAAGCACAGACACAAGCAAAGCTGATCGCTGCCAAGGCGCTAGCACTCCAAGCGCAAACACAAACAGAGATCACCGAGCTCAGCACCGAGTTTGCGGCAATAGTCGCCGATCAAAACTTGTCGATATCAGCCAGTCGTAAAGCATTGCGCCTGATAGAACAGATCAAAGCACTGGATAACAAAAATACCCTGATCACCACGGGTAAGTCGCAGCTTCTGGATCGTTATTTGAGCGATGCTAAAACACATTTTGATGCACAACGTGTCCAGAGCGCCCTGCAATTAAGTCGTGAGGGATTACGTATATTCCCAAATGATGCGCAGTTAATCGCGCAAATTGCGCAGACCAGCCTAGTTATCGAGCAACAACAAGCAGAACAAGAGCAGCGTTTATTAACCAAGCAAGCAGAGCTTGATAACAACATAGACAAACTGTTAATCGACATTGATGACGCCGCACAAGCCGCCACTTTTGAGGGTGCTAACAGCACCCAAATACTCTTCGCTGAATTACAGAGCTTGAGCCAAACCCCCACTGTATTGCAAGAGGCTCAAGAGGCCATTACACAGGGCTGGTTAAGCGCGATATTCAAAGCGCGTAGTGCGCAACAGTGGCAACAGGGCGAAGATTTACTCAATGCGGCAAAAATAGCGCTCCCTCAGAGTGCCCAAGAGAGCCTACAAATAGAGCAAGGCAAACTAGCAGAGGCTAAACAGCGTTTCGCTGAACGCGCTGATGCAGAGCAACAATTACTAGCGGAGCAACAAAAGGCCGCGCAAATACAAGCCCAACTCGCTGCTCAAAAACAGCAACTGACAACAGAGATTGATGCGTTAAAACAACAATTTGACAATTATTTATCCAACTCCGAATTATCTATCACCAACACCCGTAGAGCACTTAACATACTCGATCAGCTAGCCGCTTTAGACAGAGATAACCCGGCAATAGAGCAAGGTCAACAGCAGTTAATAGATAGTTATTTGTCACGCTCGACACAACACCGCCAGGGCGCCGAATTAGTACAAGCACTTAAATTGATGGAAGATGGCTTGCGTATTTTCCCGCAAAGCGAACAGCTGCAATCCCAGCGAGATTCCCTACAAACCCAGCTTTATCAAGAGAATTTAGATCGCCAAGAGTCCGAAGTTAATCAGTTATTGATCAGTGTTGAGCAGTTGATCGATAATAGTTTAGAGCAGGCTAATAGTGTCGCCGCCATCGACCAAGTGTTAGATAACATTGAATCGGCAGGTGGGAGTGAACTGCAACTTAAAGGGGTCAAAAGTCAGGCGGCGATCGGCTATTTAAACTTATCTAAACAATACACGGGCGAAAATCGCTTTGCTGAGGCGCAAAACGCCTTAACTTCGGCCAAGCGCTTTGATCCGACACTGGCAAGTATTAGCTTACAGCAAGCAGCCATAGAGCGCGGACAAACCGCCCACGCTAAGCAGCAACTAAATCGTAAACAGCAGGCCATCGTCAATGGTGTAAAACAGAGCTTTGATACCCAAATCAGTGCCAATGACATTCGCAAAGCGATTATTAGCTTCAAACAACTGCAAAAAATCCTCGCCCCCGATGATGCCTTTATTGTAGAACAAGGCCCCGCTGCCATTGTCGGTGCCTATGTCAGACTGACCGATCAAATGGTAAAACGTGATCGTTACACCAATGCCATAAAATTACTGCAAGGTGCCCGCAAATATGCCCTTGACCCAAACAGCATCGATGACAAACAAAAGAGCTATGAACTGGCACGAAATATATATTTAATCAACGCGGCGACCACGAACATAAAAACCACTGAGCTGCGTAAAACCAAACAGCTATTAAATAGCATTAAACCCGAGCTAGAGACTGCCCGCTGGAATAAATTAGATGCTGCACTGCAAAATGCTATTGCCTTGCGCATTGCACAGTGGCAAAGCAGACGGCCAAACAGTGCTAAACAATTACTGACACTCGCCCTAGAGTTATTCCCCAATAGCACCAAAATCAGAACGTTAAGTGCTACAAAATCCACGGCTGACACTGGGGAAGAAAACTTAGTCCCTGAGCCTGAAACAACTCCTGATACGCCCATCAAAGAACCGGTGACAGTTTTTGACGCATTGGAAAGCAAGATTACTCAAAGTGCTAAATCCACCGCCAAGCTGCTAAAAGCTAAACAAGATCTAAATCGAATACGCAGCAAGCTAAGTAAAGAGCAATACACCAGATTAGATAACAATATCATTGCCAAAATCTCCCCTTTGCTGGAAAACGCAGTCAGTGGTAATTCTAAAAACGCCCAGCTGTGGCTCAACAAATCTAAAGCTTATTGGCCTAGAGCCAAGCCTATCCAACAAATATCCATCGCCGCGAAAAAACCGGTCAAAGTAGCGGTTTCCACCAGTGGCGGCATTGCCTGTACCGCCAGTCTTGCGGGCCGGGGCAGCAAGCGCAGCTCAGTATGTTATGACAGTGTTAATGGCACTAAGACTCCCTACATGATTGTCGTTCCCAGTGGGGGCAGCGGCCCTTTTGCCATCAGTAAGTTCGAAATAGCCAAACAAGACTACAACCTATTTTGTAAGACCAGCGGTGCCTGTGGCGGCTTGAGCGGCAACGTCAAAAAGCCAGCCGTAGGCATCAGTATTGGCAGAATGAAACAATACGCCGCTTGGCTCACCACCACTACCGGACACAATTACAGACTGCCCTCTTCTTCCCAGTGGTTACACGCGGCGAAAGCAACCGGCGCTAGACAGCCGAAAAACTTTAATTGCCGCCTAAAACAGGGCAGTAAAATACTAAAGGGTAAATCACTCAAAGATGTATTTTCCGGCACGGGTAACAGCTGGGGCTTAGTCAATTATTTGGGCAACGCACAAGAGGTCGTCCGAGCAGGTGGCGGCTATGCAGCCCTTGGCGGTAACTATACCGTCTCTATGTCTAAATGTAGCGTCAATTTAAAATCATCGGCACCGAACGGTGGCAACAAGCAAACCGGGTTTAGAGTAGTAAGGAGCCTATAACTATGCCAAATAAATTATCATTACTGTGTAAGTATTATGCGATAGGTGACATTGATTTTGCCAGCTACCGAGAGCAACGCGCCAAGGTCATTCACAACCTTTTGACTGAACATGCGGACCAAACTCGCCCTTTGATTAACCAGCTACCGGAAGTCGGTGAAGACACTACTTTGCGCGACCCAAAACCCATGACAAAGATTACTGATTCAGCGATGCACGCCGAAATGTTAGCGACAGCGCCTAAAACTAAGCAGGAATCTGTCAGTAAAGGGTTGAAAACTTCACATAAAATTTTAATCGTATCAGTGATCTTATTGATCATTGGATCGATTAGCCTTATTGCCAATCAACTCTCTAATACTGATAACCTGATAGATCCAACCAAACCTATTAGCGATAACCGCCAGGCACAAACCCCGCTTACAGCTGAATTATACAAATTAATCAATCAAAAAAGTTGGTGGAGTCACGCGCAGATTAAGCAATTTATTTTAATTTGGGACAATGCCAGCAGCACGCAGTTACAAAACTTGCGCTTAGACAACCGCTACAGCCAACTAATGTCAGACATCCTCGCTTACGAAGCCCTACCCGATGAGCTAAACGAAAACACCAAACAGGCACTTGCCGCCTTAAAAAGTAGAGTACAGAAAAATTATTAACTGAAAAAACGCAAAAATATAATAGGCGAGGTTCGCTACTGATCAAACCATAGGTTTAGCGTACAAAACGCGAACCAGTAGCATCACTGCGCCTAGCATTTACTTGAAAAATATCAAATTCACAAATATGGACATTTATGAATACTAAAAAATTATTATCTATCTTAGCTTTTTTAACATTAACAGCCTGTAATGGCGGATCTGAATCGAAGACTGCAGAGATTATCGAAGTCTTCGAGCCTGTACTAATTTCCTCGATCAATTTTATTGACGAGAAATTTGAAGAGTGTGTTTTAAAATACGGCGTTGAATATGTTCATGAGTTGTTAGAACTAAAATGTGTTAATCTCGGCATAGAATTCACCGATGGTTTAGAGCACTTTACCTCCCTAACAACTCTGCACGTTGGCTATAATAAGATTACTAGCATTGACTTATCCAAAAACATTGCTTTAACAGAATTATATTTAGCAGGAGAAGAGCTGCCTTATGTAGACCTATCTCACAACAATGCTATTACTAAACTAGAACTTGTACTACCAGATTTAAATGGTTTTGATTTGAGTCAATTTCCAGTCATTGAATCAATTTACCTAAGATCAAGCACCAAACCGGTAAGTTTCGATTTATCCAATAGTCCGACTTTAATTAGAGTTAATTTAGCTAATAATTCATTAACTAGTTTAAATGTAACTGATAACCCAGTTCTAAAAATTCTAGAGCTATCTGGTAATGATTTATCTTCGCTAGATCTCGCTAAAAATCCAGAATTAGAAGAGCTAAATATTGCTTCTAATAATTTCACGAACTTAGGTGTAACCAGCAACCTGAAACTCGTTTCATTAACTGCTTATAACAACCCTTTATTGTCTTGGCATATATCAAATAATTTAGCTTTAGAGAAATTCTCGTCTTCTGAACATGATTTAACCAGCATCGACATATCAAACAACAAATCATTAAAATATTTATATATATATAAAACGAAGTTACAGGAGATTGACGTCTCAGAGAATACAGAGCTGATCAAATTATGGCTGTATTCTAATCAATTGAGTGACATTATCTTAGACTCGAACTTAACACTTACCTCTCTCTACCTTTCGGATAACATGTTTACAACAATTGATATTTCTAATGCTCTTGATTTAGACAGTCTATATATACATAACAGCCCATTAACTGGCATTGATGTATCGGCAAATACTAAACTCACAAGATTTGTTGTTGATGCCATTGTTCCATGTATAGGAGTAACCATCTGTAGTATAAGAGAAGATTCATTATTCTAAATAATTAGTTTAATTGGCTGTTTATGAAACAGTAAAACAACTATCTATATCACCTGAAACAAGCAATGTTCTTTCTTTGAATTAAATTGATCGGTGCTTGTTAATATTGCTAGGATGATTTCAAAGCGCTCCCAAAAATTTGGGAGCGAATTGGTATTAAACAACGAGTGTCATTTTGATAAAACAATAATACGAGAAGATATTAAACGAGGGGAGCGACTTAACCTAAAGGCAGTCGCTTAGTGAAGAAGTTATCGCTGCTATAACTAACCGATATTAACAGTGCCGCTACCGCTAGAGACGGATCCGCCGCAACTGATACCATCACCTACACGTGCCGCAGGTCTGTTGTTGATAAACACTGTTGATGATCCACCGGCAATGCCTCTGCCATGAGGCGGGCAATCTTTACAGCCGTGTGGAGATAGTCCATCGCCTGTTCGTGCTGCTGGCAACCCATCGATTATTACATCTCCACTGCCAGAGGTGATAGAAGTAGGAGGAAAGCAGCCGTGACCGCTGCCTGAATCTGATGCTCTCGCCGCACTTGGCATATTTAAATTCCCTTTCAAATACAAATAAATTTATGGGGCGATAATAACATAAAAAAACTACGTAGGCTGAGATCTGTCATTTAAACGCATGAATAGGAAATAGCCTTCCTTATCAAGCTTATAAGCCCTTTTGCAAATAACCATCTACTGCTGTCATGTACTCTGCGCTGCGTAAAATGTCTCTTTCAACTCACACTTAGCGACTGGTCTGCGCTGATGTATCCCCAGTTTCATCTTGTGCCATAAATTTGAAAAATACTACCGAGAAAAATGCGCATACCACCATGCTCACAACCATTGGATAAGATGATCCGTCGTGGAAGTAACCGACGATAAAAGTGGTCGCGGCCCCTAGTGATATTTGAATAAACCCGGCCAATCCAGAGGCGGTACCGGCCAATTTCGGCTCGACACTTAACGCTCCCGACATTCCATTGGGAATGGAGATACCGTTGGAACAGGCCACCAGCGTCATGGGAATAAACAGCGATGAAGGATGATTGAAACCAATGTAGCTGTAATAGAGCAACACGCCTGTGCCTATGATTAATAGTAGGCAGCCTATATCCAGCATCAACTTCGCGGACAAACGTGTGGCAAATCGCCCGGAGATAAAGTTACCCGTCATATAACCAATGGATACCATCACGAAATAAAAGCCATATTCGCTGGGCAATAAACCCAGCACTTTAGTGGCATAAAATGGCGCACCGGCGATAAAGGCAAAAAATACCGCCGAGCCAAAAGACACTCCTAAGACATAGCCTAAATACTGGCGTTTTTTCAGCAGCTGTCGATACTTACCAAAAATGTTATTCAGCTTCATATCGCTGACCAATTGATGGTTGGTCTCGTGCAGTTTCATACTAGAAAATATTAGCAGCACAAAACCAAAAACACTCACTAAATAGAAACTGGCCCGCCAGCTCGACCACTGATCCAAATAACCACCGATAATAGGTGACATCATCGGTGCTACTGCCATCACCATGGTCATGTAGCCTAAAATGCTCGTGGCTTTCTGACGATCGTATAAGTCGCGCACTATCGCTCTGGTTACTACTATTCCGGCACAGGCGCCAGCTGCCTGAAAAATCCGGCCGATAATTAACTGCTCGATATTAATCGCCAGCGCGCAAGCGATACTGGCTACCACATACAACGCCACCCCCATTAATATGATCGGCCTTCTGCCGTATTTATCGGATAAGGGCCCCAGAATTAGCTGGGAAAATGCCGTGGCCAGTAAATATAAGGTCAAGGTGAGCTGCGCAATATCGTAGCTAGTAGCAAGTGATTCAGTCAGATTAGGCATAGAAGGCAAAAAGATATTTAGCGCCACAGGCCCCAGTGCCGATAGAAAAATTAAAATGGCGATATGCGGCTTAGCCACACTTTGTGCAGGAATGTTCATTTCACCTCGAAGAATATTGCAGATAATGTGATTTTTCGCCGTAGATTAGCGTTAAGTTCAACAGCCCTCTAAGGAACATGCGAAAAAAGCAGTGTACAGCATTCAAATATGACTTACTGCCTTGGCAACTTGTAAACAGAACGGAGATGCTAAGGCATGACATACACCAAAAAGCTATTTTTAATCCCTAAAACCACCACATATAGGGTATCGACTGCTTATCCTCCCTCCTCTTCAAGTAACTTTTAGGAAATACCCTACAATCAAAAGCATTATAATACTTAAATATTAAGTTTATCGTATTGCTTTTGAGTCTATAAATTCAGACTAATTTTACTTCCATACCCTCAACATTCGCTGTTGAAACGCATATAGCGGAGTAATAATTAGAAATAGGTAATTTATATGAAAAATTTGGTTTTATTGTGTTGGTCAGTCACTTTATTAAGCTGGCCTATTATTACTCAAGCAAATTTGCCCGGTATCGTTGTTTGGTTATATCCATTTATCATCTGGCTACTAATGATGGCATTATGCATCAAGGCAAAGGGGCCAGATCAGCAACATAACAACCAAAGCGATCGTTAACATGAGTGGCGCTGCACTCTTTTCGTTATTGGCTCTCTATTTTATTATTTTGTTCTGGCTGGCTAATTGGTCAGTCTCCAATACCAACATTGCCAATAAAGTTAGAGACTCTGGCATCACCTACTCTCTTAGTTTGGCAGTGTTTTGTACTTCTTGGACCTATTATGGCAACGTTGGGCAGGCGAGTACTCAAGGTATTAACCATGTCTCATTATTTTTGGGCAGCACTTTAGTTTTTATTTTTCTTAGCCCTTTATTAAAACGTATGATTCGCATTAAAAACCATTACCACTCGACCAGCATCGCCGACTTTATTTCTACCCGCTATAACAACTCTTATCTAATCGCCGCCTTCATCAGCCTATTTTGCCTTGTTGGCATTATTCCCTACATCTCTATCCAGTTTAAAGCAGTGTTCATCACCGTCGCTATGTTAAGCGGGAGTGATGTGGCAAGTGCTGGGTCTTCCGATCTCTTCAAATGGGTAGTGGTAATATTGATTATCGTATTTACCATTTTGTTTGGAGTAAGAAAGCTAGACCCTACAGAGAGACACCCTGGAATGATGGTAGCTCTAGCAGCAGAGGGAATTTTTAAACTGTTCGCATTTTTAGTCGCCGCCATTTTTATCTGCTTTGTTTTGTATAAGAGTCCCATTGATATTATTGAATCTGGATTGAACGTTTACGCTAATAGCTTATCAGTCGTCTCTATCCCTAGCTCCTCCGCTTGGTTTACCTCTATGTTATTAGGCGCTGTTGGCATGTTTGTATTGCCCCGTCAATTCCATGTCGGCATTGTAGAATGTTCAAATGAAAAACTGATTGATAGCGCTAGGTGGCAGTTCCCATTATATTTACTGGCCATTAACCTTTTAGTTATCCCCGTTGCGGTAGCAGGAAAGCTCTATTTGCCTGCGGGCAGCTCCGCTGATCTGGTACTTTTAGCTATTCCGATCAATGCGGGTTATAGCTTGATTGCCATTTTGGTATTTATCGGCGGGTTTGCCGCGGCTACCGGGATGATTATGGTGAGTGCGATGACCTTGTCGACCATGGTCACCAACCATCTCGTTGTGCCACTTTTAGAATACAATCAACGCTTTAGTTTTTTTCGTCACTATTTATTATATGTACGTTGGGCAGTTGTCGCGCTGATTATTTTGTTGAGCTTAGGATTTAACAGTATTATTGGCGATTCAGCGCTACTGGTCAAAATTGGATCTATTTCATTTGTCGCCGTCGCGCAATTAATGCCACTGCTTTTAGGAGCCTTACTCTGGGAGCGGGCAAATTTAAAGGGTGCTATTGCAGGTCTTTTAGGAGGCGCCCTATTGTGGGTTTACACTATGTTACTGCCTGCATTAATAGACAGTGGCTGGATACAAAGCAGCCTTCTGCAATCCGGCCTATTTTCTCAAAGCTGGCTGCGACCAGAATCATTATTAGGTCTTCATTTTGAATCTTCAACGGCGCACAGCTTATTTTTCAGTTTAGTGATCAATAGCTCTTTATTTGTTTTTGTCTCCTCAATATGTAAACGGCACTCTGGTCCCAGCCTAGATCACGCCCGAGAATTTATGCGCATTGGACAAGGTAAAATACAAAAGAAATATCGCGCTAAACTAGCCACTGATATCTCCCTAGCCTCTAAATACGACACCTTACTGCTTTTATTAAACAAGTATTTAAGCAGAGAAGCGGCCGTTCAAAAACTCGATAGATACTTTGCACAAAGCAAGCTAACCAAAGAGAGTAACGTTGATATTATACAGCTCACCAAATTATGTAGCGATGTCACCGGGCTACTGGCGGGAATCATCGGCATGGCTAGCGCCAGTCGAGTAATTAATCATCTCGTCTTACTCACTGAACAAGAGCGGGATAAGCTGAAACACTGCTACACACAACTGCTGGCCGACTCACAGGTTTCTCCTGATGAGTTACTAGAAAAAGTGGATTATTATCAAGATAAACAAGCCATGTTAGAAGATCATGCACGACAACAGCGGCACATTATTGAGCAATTAAAAACCGAGCAAGCATTAACTAACAGCGCCCGCCAAGCGTTAAAATTACTCAATAGTGAATTGGAAAATAGAGTACTAGATAGAACTCAGGAACTGTCACTGGCAAATAGTAAAATATCAAAGTCATTAAGTAAACTGCGCTCAATGCAACATCAATTGGTTCAAGCAGACAGGATGGCATCTCTGGGGAGCCTTGTTGCTGGTGTCGCCCATGAAATCAATACACCAGTGGGTACTATGATGACGGCGCTATCAAAACTAAACGAGCAGTACATCTATATTGAGCAACGTTTTAGCGATCAAAAGGCCACAAAAAAAGATCTGGATTCATTTTTACTACAAGTGCGTACAGCCAGTAATATCGCGCTGGAAAACGTGCATAAAACAGCCAAACTAGTCGATAGTTTTAAGCAAGTAGCTGTTGATTTGAGATTTGAAGATTTGCATGTTTTCTCTTTAAAGCAATTGATACTTAGCACCATTCAAGAGCTGCAATCTCAATACCCGCAACTAAACTTCAATGTAGAAGTGCACTGCAATAAAACAATTAGCCTAAATAGCTACCCCGAAATATTATCCAAAGTATTTGGCGCCCTGCTGCTCAATTCAGTCATACATGGCTATCGAGACTCACTATCAGGCACTGCTTTTATTAATGTCAATCAAACGGAGCAGGGATTGAATATTGATTATGCAGATAATGGCGTAGGGTTATCTGAAGAGGGAAAAGAAAAATTCTTCGAGCCTTTTTATACCACTATACGCGGCGAGGGCGGAAGTGGCCTTGGAGGACACATCATCTACAACCTAATCACCCAAACATTGCAAGGAGATGTTGAGATTGATAAAAATCATACTCAAGGATTTAAGATATCGATCAGGTTTCCTCTCACAATTCTCGGCTAAGCAGCCTTTATAGAAACCCAGAACATCTTGGGCATAATCATAACTTTGATATTAGCCTTTGCCAGCCATATCCGTAATAGCTAGCCTAGGAGACTAGCTTTGCGCAATTCTCTTAAACGATAGTATTTAGATTCAATCCCCCATCAATGTTGTATTCAGAACCCGTGATAAACGCCGCATCATTCGATGTTAAAAAAGTGATTAATTTGGCGATTTCTTCTGGCTGACCAAAGCGTTGTAGCGGTATTTTACTTTGTATTGCCTGAGGGAACTCGTTGAGCTGCTCTTCAGGCATCCCCACTTTGAAGTCGCTATCGATCAGTGGGGAGCCCTAACTTAGAACGGGCGAGAGCAGCAGCTGGCGTCTTTTACAACGGCTTTACTGGCAGCTAAAACTACTCGCTAACTCAATATCGCCGCTATTGTAACGCGCCACTTGTGGGTGCGGGCACAATGGACGGGTACGGGTAGCGGACCAATTGGCAGGAACTTCTTTATTGACTCCGCCTGCATTACCCACTCCTCGAGCGCTGGCGATTACTGCGGTGGGCTCTTGGCCCTCTTCCACCCATGCAACCAACTCTGTAAGCAAATCAAACTGATCTGTGGCAGGACCTCCACGACAATGCCCCATTGCGGGTACTGGGTAGAGTTTTGCAAAATCACTGGCATCGCCGCCATTATTTTTACTCAATCCTTCATACCAAGCCACAGTATCATCCAGTGAGAAAATCGCATCAGAGGTGCCGTGATAGGCAAGAATTTTGGCACCTCTATCTTTCACAGCGCCCATCTGTGTGGGGTCTTGCGGCGTCATAAATGCCATGCCAGACTCAGTAAATGCAGCATTGCTCGCCCAGATTTCTGTAACCATTGTGTCTATGCTGGTATTAAAAACAAAGTCACTGCCATTAAAACCTTCGGCGGGTGCTGGTGGAGTTTTGAAAATCTTAGCGACGGCACCAGAGTCACGCTGAACGGGGATTTTATACTCCCAACGCTGCACACCTGGTGATGCGATACCTGAATCCCAGGGAAAGGAAGCATAAATCAACTTTCCGTTACTGGTGGTGACTCCAGAGAAAATTTTGCCTATGGCACTCTTTTGCTCGATGGTTAAACAGCTACCATCACGCCCTGCTGTACAACTAGCGATATCCCTATTGATGTCAAAGCTACTCTGGCAAGCGTTACGATCTTGCACTATGCCATCACTGACGCCATCTAATGCGTCACATTTTTGCAGTATTTTATCGACTAACATCGCTCTTTCAGCGCCGGTAAATGCCGTGCTTAAATCTTTCAGATCAGTGCCTGGAATACTCGCGTACAGCTTGGCTCCGCCAATATTGGCTACCGCTGCCTGTGGCAAATTAAAGCCCGGTGAGCCTATTAAATATCCATCGTAGTCACTCGCATAGCGCGTTGCCGCCACCATGGTATGCCTTCCGCCGTTTGAACAACCACCAATATAAGAGCGGTCTGGGCCCTTACCATAAGCGGTGGCTATCAGTGATTTGGCCATAGGAGTGAGTTTACCCACTGCTTGATAACCGTAATCGAGACGCGCTTGAGGATCTAAACCAAAGGAGGGCCCACGCGAACTGTGTCCTGCATCTGAGCTTATCACGGCAAAACCTTGCATTAGTGCGCCCGTCAAAGGTCCGCCTCCTGAGGTAATACCTAGGGCTGTTTTAACTGAGCCATCGATACCGCCGTTGCCCTGATAAAAATAGCGACCATTCCATTTTGTGGGTAAGCGCATTTCAAAGCCAATCGCATAATCTTTGCCGTCAATGCCCTTGCGTGGGTACATTTTTCCAGTGACTAAACAGTGCTGGGGGATATTTTCTTTGGCGAGGGTGAGTTCACCAGCAGCTATGCTGATCACCTCTGTAAGGTGGGTATTGGCGAAAGTGAAATTACTCGCTATTTGCTCACAGCTCAATTTTATATTGGCAGGTGTAGCGGGAGATAATTGTGGTAGTGCCGCTGTCGCTTCATGGCTGGCAATGGCGATGACTGATGCGGCAAAAATGCCAGTTAATCCTGTTTTTGTTGTTTTATTCATAGATGTTCCTCCGTGGGGTTGAGCACAATTAGCATTAGCTGAATTGTCTTGTCAATCCACTAAAAGCTACCTTAGGTGTTTGGATTTACGGGAAAACCTGGTCTGGTATCCGCCATCAATGACTTTGACTTTTTTTGGGCATTAGCAAAATTCAATACCCTTTTTTATTAATCTAATAGCTTTTTTAGTTAATTCTAATCAATCAACGTTAAGACGAAACATCCTTTAGTAAGTATCTATAATCCAGTTATACTGCTCACTTTCTGGATCATTATTTCTTGGATAAATGCATATGTCGCAAAAAATTAAATACTTCTTAGTAGATTTAGATGGCTGTGTCACCGACCCTTTTTCCAGCCCCGACTGGTCACTCATTTCTCAGTTACGCGCCTTGTCAGATCGATCTCACACTGACAGTAATGTGCCTAAATTAAGTATTTGTACCGGTAGACCCGCGCCTTACACTGAGGCCGTCGGTCAGTGGCTAAATGTGCAAGTGCCAGTGCTGTTTGAATCCGGCGCCGGCATGTTAGATTTGACTGGCCAACAAGTCACATGGAACCCGCTGTTACCTGCTAACGCTCTGCACATAAGCGCGCAAGTCAAAGATTATATTCTGCAACTTAAACAACAATTTCCTGAGCTACAGCCGGAATCTAGCAAACAAATAGATGCAGGATTTGTCTGTGCTGATTACCAGCGGATGCAACAGCTGGCGGTGATTTTTAGTGAGTATGTAAAGCAGCACTTCCCAATGTTTGAGTTACACGCCACCGACATTTCCATTAGCGCTATTTGGCCCTGCGCCAATAAAGGCTCTGGCTTAGAGTGGTTTTGCCAAGTAATGGACATCCCCACCAGCAGTGTTGCCTTTATCGGTGATACCAGCGGTGACATACCCGCAATAGAGCGCGCAGGGATTAGTTTCGCCCCGCAAAATGCCGATAGCAATAATAAGCTACGCGCTGATTTTGTCACCCAAACTAATTCTACTGGCGGAGTAGTAGAAGCTTGGCAGCAGTTAATTAAACACAATCAAGCACTGTAATTAGCTCCCGCCCAGAAACAAATGCCTACTGCGGATGCTCCGCTAGCTCAATCTGCTCACTACTAGATGAGGTTATTTGGAATGACCCAAGCGCCCACATCTAATATCCGCATCTTGAGCAATTGGGTACCTCACTACGACCCCGTTTCTGGATGAGAAATCATTAGCGCTAACAGGTAAAAAAAGCTTTATTGTGTAGCCAAATAGCGTCCTTTTTATTCAATTAAATCAATAAATAAACCTCTTTTATCGCTTACTGTAATATTCTCAGCAAGTTCCTGTTTATAGACTATTCTTGGAGCATGCTGAAAAATATCGAAATAACTAAAAAAGTCCCTATGATCATGATTACCTTTGCCCTGCTATCCGCACTGGTAACAGGTATGACTGCCTATGCTAAATTGGCAGAAAGTATGGACCATGCTGCAAAAGATAAACTCAACTCACTACTCGCCTCGCGTAAATCCTCTCTGCAGCACTATTTTGATAACATCATCCGACAAGTGACCTTTCAGGCGACTAGCCCGCTGATCGTCAATGCGGTGCAGGCGTTTGATTCTGGCTGGAAAGAGCTGGGTTACGATCCAAAAAATCAATTACAACAGCAATATATACACGATAACCCCTTTGATAAAAGCAATAGGAACAAGTTATTAACACCTTTGACTTATAGCCATTACAACGCGGCACACCGCTTTCATCATCCATTTCTCAACAGTATTGTCGATATCAATGGCTACTATGATTTGTTCCTTATTTCCCCAGCTGGCAAGCTAATCTATTCAGTGGAAAAGGAGAATGACTTTGCCACCAACCTGATCAGCGGGCGCTGGAAAGATACCGGTTTAGCCAATCTATTTAAACGCATTAATACCAACCGCTCCAACAGTAAAATCATGTTCACTGATTTCACTCCCTATCCGCCAAGTAATTCCGAACCTGCCAGCTTTATTGGCACGGCTATCATTAGTAATGGCAAATATCTGGGTGCTTTCATCGTACAACTTCCCATAGAGCCCTTAGATGAAATTATGCAAGTCACTGCCGGTATGGGAGAAACGGGGGAAACGTATGTGGTGGGTAGCGACCTACTGATGCGCTCTAATTCACGTTTCCTCACGGAACCTAGTATTTTAAAAACCAAAGTTAATACCCAATCTGTGCATACTGCGCTTAAAGGTCATTCAGGTTTCGCGATCATCGATGATTATCGCGGTGTACCTGTCTACTCATCTTTCAGCCCTATTGAGATACTCTCTGTTCGCTGGGCGATCATGGCCGAGATCGATGAGGCAGAAGTATTAGCGCCATTGACTCAGATGAGTCAATTTTTATTCATCAGCGGCCTACTCATCGCCACTGTCATTTCTATATTGGGTTATCTAATTTCTTCCGATATATCTAGGCCCATTGTCTCTATGACGAAAACGATGAATAGGTTGTCTAATAACGATTTAACGGTCGATATCCTGGGGAGTGATCGCACTGATGAGATAGGCAAAATGGCCGATGCGATGATCATTTTTAAAGCGAATGCGATAGAGCGACAAAGTTTGCAACAAGCAATGGTCAAAATTATTGATAACGACGCATTAACCGGATTATTTAATCGCAAATTCGCCATGGAAAAGCTCAATCAGTTAACGCAAACGACCAACCAAGCTCAATCAAAAATAGTTTTGATGTTCATTGATTTAGACAATTTCAAACAAATGAATGACGTCCATGGTCACCATGAGGGAGATCAAACTTTATGCGCTATTGCCAACCATCTAAAATCTTGTGTACGTAAAGATGACATCGTTGCCAGAATCGGCGGCGATGAATTTATCATTATTTTCCCCAACGTTCTGGATGTTACAATGGTATCTCCTATCGCGGAGAAATTGGTGAGCGACTTACCTAAATTAAAAACGGATATCACCCTCAGCATAGGTTTATCAGTATTCCCCGATGACACCACTGACCCCAAAGTGCTACTAAAGCTAGCTGACACAGCTATGTATAAAGTAAAAAAATCAGGCAAAAACCAATTTGCCCACTGGAATACCAGCCTCAATCACGGATAACCAACTAGTTTCCTAAATGTATAGGTTATCTCAATGAATTTTGTAATACTATTGAGTAAAATTCAACCTTGACGAGCTGCGTGACATTCATCGACATTCCACAATTTATAAAACCTAATAAACTAGACGAAAATTACTTCTATACGTTATTCACCTGTTTATTTTGCTGTTTCCTAGCACCCTTTATCGTATTTTGGTTCGTCAAAGAACTGTATTTACTGGCGATAATAGAGGCATTTCTGCTCATTTTCCTCTGCTGTAACCTACGCCGAATCTCTATTAACAAAAGCGAAATACTGCCTCGTTCAGTGGTGTTAATCAGTATTGGCTGTCAATTATTGCTGCTCACCTATTACGCAGGTAGCTCTGCGTCGCTCTGGTCATACCCACTTTTGGCCACCTATTTTTTTATATTGCCAATCAGACATGCCAATTATGTGGCTATCGCCCTCGTACTGCCGATGAGCTACATTTTGACCTTCTCTTCAGACTCTATTTTTGTCCTCAGATATGTATCTAGTATTATCGCCACCGTCATCATCGCCAATTTAATTATTACTATTAATAAAAACCTACAGAAAGAGCTGCTCAGGCAATCTATTAGTGACCCATTAACCCACTGCTATAACCGTCGACACTTGGACACCACACTTGAGCAAACTACCCACTTATACCAGCGCACTCAAGATGCTGTTTCCATCTTACTGATAGACATTGATCATTTTAAGCAGATTAATGATCAACTCGGACACTTGGTCGGCGATGACATATTGCGCCAGATGGTAAAGACCATCCAAGAGCATCGGCGCGCCAGTGATATGTTATTTCGATACGGCGGAGAGGAGTTCATTTTATTACTACCCGAAGCTAATCATAAACACGCTATGTTAATTGCCGAAAAAACCCGAAAATTTATTAGCGATATCCAGCTTCCCACAAAACACCAAGGTTTGACCGTCAGTATTGGTGTCAGTGAATTCACTCCCTCGATGAGTGCCGACGACTGGATAAAACAAGCGGATGTTGCACTCTATAAAGCCAAAAATAGTGGACGTAATAAAGTCTGCTCAATAGAGATGAATTAGGCAAAGATCCAATAGCCGCCAGACACCCCTTAAGGCCGTTTAAAATTATTATATCTATCGGTTTTTCATTTGCTTTATAATACCGCGCATCATTGATCAAAACTGCAGCCCGAATTTTACCTCGTTTTATTATATTTACTTGTGCACAATTTAACTTCTGAAGGCCTTAACTCCGTATGACACTAAACACCAACCCCCCCATCATTTTAGATGGCGGTATGGGACGCGAACTAGAACGCAACGGCGCCCCTTTTAAACAACCACAGTGGTCTGCTTTAGCCTTGATGGAAGCGCCTGATGCCGTACTCGCTACTCACCAAAGCTTTATCAAAGCCGGCGCTACAGTCATTACTACTAATGCCTATGCAATCGTGCCTTTTCACATTGGTGAGCAGTGTTTTGAGCAGCGCGGCGCTGAACTTGCAGCTCTAGCTGCTAACTTGGCCAAAGCAGCGGTTAAGGATACTGATGCGAGAGTGGCTGGCTGCCTGCCACCGGTGCTCGGCTCCTACCAGGCGCATCTTTTTGAACCTATTGCCGCCACTAAGCTACTACGCGTTCTTATAGAAAACCAAGTAAACGCTGTAGATTTTTGGTTGGCAGAAACTATTTCATCCATTGCTGAGGCAGCATTGATTAAAGAGCTCACTGCAACAAGTGCCAAAGAATGCTGGATTGCATTAACTGTCAATGATGAACCCACCGACACGCCGCGCCTGCGCTCCCAGGAAAGTGTTTTTGACGCCGTCACTAAAATTGCTGGAGATCAGGTAACTGCCATACTGTTCAACTGCTCTAAAGCAGAAGTGATGGGCGATGCGATTAAAGAGGCGAAGCGGGCGCTCCATTTGCTCGGTCTTGAGCCACATGTACAAATTGGTGTTTACGCCAATAGCTTTGCCCCCAATGATGACGACGAAAAGGCCAATAGCAGCGTAACGCAATTGCGTGCTGATTTAACACCTGAAAAGTACGCTAAATTTGCCCAACTTTGGCTAGACCAAGGCGCCACTATTATCGGCGGTTGCTGTGGTGTCTCACCAGAGCATATTAAATACTTAGCTGATCAGTATACTAAAGCCTAAGAGCTTGTCGGACTAGACACTAAACTGCTGCGATAAACAAAAAAGAGCGCTATTTAAGCGCTCTTTTTTACGGTTTTAAATGTTAAGCCTGATAGCTATTTACTCGGCATCAAACACATCTTGTGTTTTACGCTGACTCAACTTCCCTCTTATGAAATTCAAAAGCGGCTGACCAAAAAGTGCCAACATCGCCAGCGACATAATAATGGCTGTTAGCGGACGCTCCCACATAAAGCTCATGCTGTCGTCGTTGATGAGTAGTGCGCGGCGCAAGTTATCTTCTAACATGCCGCCCAAGATAAAGCCGAGCAACATCGGTGCCAGAGGGAAATCTAACAGTTTCAAACCAATCGCACAGATACAGATAATCACCATCACTTGAATATCAAAGGCATTGAATGAAACTAGATACACCCCTGTCAGTGAGAAGAACAAGATCAGTGGGATCAAAATGCTTCTAGGAATTTCCAGCAACTTAGCAATGTAGGGAATCAACGGCAAGTTCAAGATCAACAGCACTATATTGCCTAAATACATAGAGACAATCACTGACCAAAACACATCGGGATGATCGATAAACAAGCGCGGACCAGGCTGAATACCATAGGCAATTAATGCCCCCAACATAACTGCAGTAGTACCACTTCCCGGAATCCCCAAAGTTAGCATCGGTACAAAAGATCCGGTAGATGCTGCATTATTGGCTGACTCTGGCGCTGCAAGCCCCTTTAATGACCCCTTGCCGAATTTCTCTTTATCCTCTTTGCTAGAGATATTACGCTCCACGCCGTAGGCTAAAAAGGAGGCAATAGTAGCACCCGCTCCCGGTAACACACCGACGATAAACCCTAATACTGACGAGCGCAGAACAGTCGGCGCTACTTCTTTTATTTCGGATTTAGTCAGTTTCATACTGCCTAGCGAAGAGGCATCATTGGTCTTTTTTTGTTGCGCGTTAGTGCTCTTATCCATGACTGACATAATCACTTCGGCCAAGGCAAAAGTCGCCATCGCCAGTAGCAAAAAGCTTAAACCATCAATAAATTCAATGGAGCCATAGGTGAAACGCTCTACGCCATTAGATCTATCGGTACCGACCGTCGATAACATCAGGCCCAGTATGCACATCATCAACGCTTTTAGGATATTGCCCTTGCCGGCGAAAGCAGCTACAGCGGTTAATCCCAGCACCATCAGAGCAAAGTAGTCACTTGACTGAAAACTTAACGACACTTTGGCCAACATCGGCGCAAACAGCACCAAGAAAATCGCACCGATAGTACCGCCGGTAAACGAGGAGTATGCGGCTAGTGCTAACGCTTTACCCGCCTTCCCCTGCTGGGCCATCGGGTAGCCGTCAAAGGCCGTCACCACCGTTGATGCACACCCAGGTGCATTAATAAGAATAGACGACGTTGAGGCCCCAAACACCGCGCCATAATAAACACCCGCCATCAAAATAATACCGGAGGATGGATCTAGACCATAAGTGACTGGAATCATCAGCGCCACCGCTGATACCGGACCCAACCCTGGTAACATACCGATAAAGGTGCCGGCAAAACAACCGACAAACATCATTAACAAGTTGAACGGCATAACCGCAGTGGTCACCCCAATATAAATACCTTCCCACATCTTATAGTCCCCCTATCCACTGCATAACCAAACCCGGTGCCAAATAAATATCTAACAACTGTGTCAATCCATACCAAAAACACAATACCAACGGCAACGAGCAGCTAAACAATAACCATTTGCGTCTTTCCCCCAACAGCCAGTAACCGCAAAGTAAGAAGATGGTCGTGGCAATTAGGAATCCAAGCGGTTCTAATATCACTCCATAGCTCACCATTAACGCGATTAATTTAATGGCAATCGCCCAATCTAATTCAGGCAGTGCGCTTTTCTTTGCGCCTCTCGCGGCATAAAGTAATGCCAGAGACAAAATACTCCCTATAATGGCCAGCGCGGTGGGTAGTGTTTTGGCGGTAAATATTTCATATTCATCGCCGGGATAAACGGGGATTAACGGGATAGATAGCCCGTAGCCAATAGACAGTGCCAGGAAAATCAAAGCACCAATACGGTCTTTTGCTATTGTCATAGTTTGTATGGGGCTACAGCTAGCGGCCCGCCTCTTATTATTGTGAAAGATCTGGATAAATCCCGAAACTCCCTATACTGGGACCTCGATATTTACTGAGCGCTTCTAGAATAAAAGCTGATGTGCACAGTTGTGCACATCAGCGGATAGGACTGCTTACTTCAGAAAACCTAACTCTTTCATCAATGATCCGATTTGCTTCTCTTGCTCTTCTAAGAACTTGTAGAAGTCATCGCCGTTTTTGTAAACGTTAACCCAGCCGTTACGACCGCGAACCGTTTCCCATTCAGGCGTTTTATACATAGCTTCTAACGACTCATTCCACAGCGCAACTTTCGCCTTTGAAACACCCGGTGCTGCAAAGAATCCACGCCAGTTGGCAAACACTGTGTCATTACCCATTTCTATCATAGTTGGCACATCAGGAGCATCTGAGACACGCTCAGGAGCTGTAATACCTAAGATACGTACTTGCCCACCTTTAGCTAAGGCTAATGCCTCACCTAAACCCGTGGACAGAATTTTAGCTTCCCCTGAAAGAAGACCTGCCATCGCCTTGCCACCAGCATCGTAGGGAATATATTTAAGCGAGCGTGGGTCGAGACCCTCAGCTTTAATGATTGACGCTACCACTAAGTGATCCAGAGATCCGCGAGCAGAGCCGCCGGCAAATTTAAGTTTTCTAGGATTTTCTTTGAACAGTGCCAGCGCTTGAGCCCAATCTTGTAATGGGCTATCGGTAGCCACTACCAGTGCACCATAATCTGCGATTACTCCGGCAACAGGGGTCAAATCACGAAAACTTTGTGGGAAAACTTTAGTGATTGAACGCACAATAATAGGCGTAGAGTTAACCATCAATGTATCGCCAGCGGTTTTAGCTGTTTCTATCAAGTGGGCGATCGCCTTGCCACCACCACCACCAGACATGTTTTGAAAAGAAACTTCTTTCACTAAACCAGATTTTTGTAGCGCTTCACCAGTACCGCGAGCTGTACCATCCCAACCGCCACCTGCGCCACCTGGAATTAAGAAATGAATTTTTTCAAGCTTAGCTTCAGCGGCAGACACCGAGAAAGAAAAGCTAGATAGTAGGCAACCGGTAATAGCTGCGGCTAGTAGAGTACGACGTTTTATCGACATGTATTGCTCCTTTTTTGTTTTCGTTATAGCAACACAATATAGGGGCTTAAATAGGATGAATAGCTTAAGAGATTAATGGTTTTTTAGTTCATACTGGGTATTTTGTACATAATGTTCACACAGCAAAATAGTTAAACAGGGCTAGATTGAGGAGGGGGTTTGAGTAAAAAAATCAAAGTTGAACCGCACACTAAACAGTTCAACTTCAAAACAGTCCTAGGGACTAAGGTAGATGTTAGCAATATATAGAGTGCATTGTTGCGCTTTAATTCCCCTATTTGACCAAATAAATAACTGTTTCCCTAACAAGAAGTTATGCCCTTTAGTGTTTAGAGGTCTCTTAAATTAGTTAAAAAACTCTAATACTGTCTGCAAATAATATGCACTAAAAAACCAATCTGTCACTGAATTTAAATTGCCACTAGGTATTTAAATTTCTAATTAATACTATCCCTTCAACTTAATATTTATCGACTATACTGAGGACAATCTTAAATTCGGCGTTTTTTTATTACTGAGGAAACGTTCGACTAAACTTTTATTGGATTTATTACAATTATTGGACGACCAAATAGATGCAAGATTCAGCTGCTTTTAAACATCGCAAAACAAACAGTTTATTACAGTCAGTTAAAATTAGTCATAAAAAAGGACTAGGCCGTAAACTACTGATTGCCGTGTTACTGATCAGCTCTATATTCACTATTTTTCAAGCATCATACCAACTATACCAAGACTACAAATTAGGTTTAAATGAAGTCGATCGCCAATTCGAACAAATACATCTAAGTTACAATCAAGCACTAGCACGCAGTATTTGGGAAGTGGATGATGAGGCGTCAAGAATTATTGCAACAGGCATATTATCGCTGTCAAATGTCGAATACGTTAACGTAAATGAGCAGACAGACGAAGGCGAAATAGAAATCTTATCCTTACTTACCAATAATACTGAAAATCTGACATCAAAATCTTATCCACTAACCATTAAAGAGGAAGGCGATGTCACCTTAGTGGGCAAGCTTAGTCTTAAAATTAGCTTGGCACCTTTGTATTCAGACTTACTTGATAAATTGATTTTTATTCTCATATTTCAAACCATAAAAACATTTTCAGTCTCTATTTTAATCTTCGCCATTTTTCATTACTTAGTCACCCAGCACCTTATTAAGATGTCCGAATTTTCACAGAGTATCGATATTGATAATTTGGACGATAAGCTGATTTTGAAAAGAAATAAATCTAACACTAAAGATGAGTTAGACCAAATGGTGCAGGCTCTGAATAACAGCAAAGAAATTATGAAAAAAATGTTGGCATCTAATGTCTCCAGTAAACATTTACGTTTTGAATTAGATGAAACACAGAAACAGGAGGCCTTAAATACACAACACCGCATGCAGATTGAACTTAAAAACGCAGAATTAAGTGAAATGATCGAGACACTGAAGGAGACTCAAGAACAATTAATCAGCTCAGAAAAAATGGCATTGCTCGGCAACATGGTCAAAGGCGTCGCCCATGAATTAAACACTCCTATTGGCGTATCTATCACCGGCGTTTCACACTTGAAAGCTGAGGGGGCAAGAGTATTTAAACTCTTTGAAAAGGGAGCTATGACCAAGACAGATTTGATCGGTTTTTTTGAAGAGACTCAACATTTAAGCAAATCCATTGATATCAGTTTACAAAAAGCGGCCGAACTCATTCAATCTTTTAAGCTCGTTTCGGTTGAACAACATCAAGATGCGTCTGGTATTTTTAACTTGCACCAGAATTTTGACGATATTACTAAAAGTTTACAGCACACCTTTAAAGCCAGAAATATTCAGATTCAAAACGATATTCCCGAACATATAGAAATCACTAGCTATCCGGGAATTTTTTATCAGATTTATACCAACTTGATCAATAACGCTAGCTTACATGCTTTTGAAAATACAGATCACGGAGTAATTCGAGTGCGCGCCGTGGTCATTGATGAACTGCTAACCCTTGAATTTAGTGATGATGGTAAAGGCATGCCAAAAGAAGTATTAGATCAGCTGTTAGTACCTTTTTTTACTACTAAGCGAGGATCTGGGGGCTCAGGACTAGGTATGAGTATAGTAGACACCTTGGTGAGAGATAAATTGAAGGGAAAAATGACCATTACCAGCGAGGAAGGCAAGGGCACTAAATATACTATAATCGTAAAAACCAACGCCTAAAAAATTTAACCAAGAACCCCACTTCCAGCTTTGTTGATTATCAATTAATGACCTCAATCGACTTTATTTCAAAATTCCCCAGCGTATTGATTAAATTAAAAAAGTCCGTTGGATTACCATCCCCATTGGCAAATAAAATATGCGTGCTATCAAACCCCGCCAAAGCCGCATCATAGCTCACCCATTGACCATCTATATAGGCTTGCGCCCACGCATGGGGAACAAATGTCTGTTGTTGATCAATAAAACGATCAACGTAAACAACACCACTGGCAACTCTGGCTGGAATACCCACTGCTTTGAGCATAGCTACGAGCAACAAAGCATGCTCAGTACAGTCTCCCTGTTGAGATTTAAGCACCTGTAAAGCACTGGCATAACCCACACTTAAATCCTTAATCACTATGTAGCTACGCACAAAGGCCTCAATTTTTTGCGCCGCTAAGCTCGCTGATGTAGTACCACCTACGGCATGTTTTGCCAATTTAATAATCTGCGGATGGGTACTTTGTACCCAGCTGTTAGGCTCAAGATACTGAGTGATCTCCCTAGCAGCTCCGGTGTATGGGAAACGACCGTTAAACTTGCGAATTGGTGTCACTTCTATAGATACATCACCATTGCTTAAAATAGACACTTTTTGCTCATCAGACTCTAAGAACTGCGCTTGCTCAGAGCGCCTGGCAATGGCATAGCTAAGGGTTGAACTTGACTGTTGTGGGGTGATTTTTTGGGGGGATTTAATCAGTAGTTGAGTAAAAAAATTCGAGGGCTGATTAGCACTCAAGGCATACTGCTCACTCGTTGCTATCAACTCCAATTGCGTGCCCATAATAGCCATGCTCATTTTTTTGTAATTTTGCCATTGATCCACATAGGCGGTGATCGACATTTTTGCCCCTGCAACGGTCAATGATGTATCCGTCTTAGTCAGCTCTACCACTTTACCCAGAAGATCGATAGCGAGTGTCTCAGCCACTTTCACGGTGACTGTAGTAGGCTGTAATGTGGAAATGATGAAAGTATTTGCCTGGTATTCAGTTCCAGCGCTTAAACCCCACTTCATCCCTAGTAATCTCTGCCCTTCAAACAGCAGCGAAGATGTATCCCAGGGGAGCTCTCGGTATTGTGTAGCACCATCACTCTCTACCACTAAATTCAATTTATCACCGTTAATAACACCCCGAGTATAGCGCTGGCGATCGCCCTCTTGCTCGATAGCGCTAAACAGTAGCGCTTCGCCAGTAAGCGTTTCCACGCTCTGCTCAATGCTTTTAATTTGCACTAAAGAGTCAGCCCGCTGAATTTGCATAACCGAAGTAACCGTAGTAGTTACAAGCTGATCTTTGACACTGCGCTCTACTTTTGAATAGCCTGATTTTTTACCCGCCAAAAAAAGTGCATACCACTGCGTTTCATCGATAGCAGCGGCCACCGCCTGCACTGAGAACAGTAGATAAATACCGCTAAAAACAACCGTTAGTAATGTCGTCCATTTAAATTTTTTCATCACAATTCACCATTAACAACGAATGAATATAATGATAAGTTGTCTGCAAAAAATAAATAGTCCTGCTTTTTAATTTATGATTAAAGCAAAATTTAGTCAATTCTCTAATGAGTGTTTATCCAGAAACAGGAGCGTAGCGAGGCTACACCAATCGCTCAAGATGGACGGCACAAGGCTAGGTTTTGTCAAATAACTATCTCGGGTGAGGGGGGATACCGCAGTAGCTTAGCGCTTCTGCATAGGCACTAATAACTACTTTCTCGATGCCGCTAAAAACAGTCCGGGAAGAATCAATATTGCACCGAGAAAATGAAATGACTGCAATTGCTCATCGAGAATAAGCCAAGCCAGAGCTGCAGTATAAAGTGGCAGCGCATACATCACTAAAGAGGCGATTGAGGCACCTAATAAAGTCTGGATCTTTGCGTAAGCGGCATAGGAGGCAATCGAAGAGACTACCGCTAAAAAAATAACCGTCAGAAATATAGTTTTAGCGACCTGCAAGTCCCACACTATTGGTAACTGCTGATAAAGTTCCACTGCCGCAAAGGGCAGCAACACCATAGCACCACCAACTGTCATGGCACTAAAACGTAAAAACAAACCCAGCTCGCTCTTTAAATGCCCTTGCCATAAGGAATAAAAACCCCAGGAGGCGGCCGCACCGACTATCCATAAATCCCCTTGTGTAAAACGTAACTCTCTGAGTATTTGTATATCCCCTTTAGCGACAATAACCACTACCCCAACAAAGGCAAAAGCAACCCCCACTAACTGACGTTTATTTAAATGTACCGCATAAAAAATACGGGAGAAAACAATGATAAAGATGGGAGAGAAAGCGTAAATCAAGCCGATATTAGTCGCGCTAGTGGTTTGGGCACCGATATAGGGGAAGGCACCGCAAATGCCCATGCCTAAAAACCCGAGTACCAATAGTTGTTTCCACTCTTTCTTTATAACCGCGCGGTCTCGCCATAAATGCGCTCCAACAAAAGGTAGCATTATCAGAGCGGTGACAAACCAGCGGCTAAAAGCGAGCGAAAATGGTGGCACTATTTCCACCACAGCCTTGGCGATAATCACGTTTGAGGCCAGTAATGCAGGAGAGAGCAGTAATAGTATTATGCCCCACTGCCGCGGGGAGATCATAGCTTCATGTTCAGAGGAAATAGTCGTCATTACAGCACTCAAATAGAGAACAACTGCTAAAAGTCCATAGAAAACTTTGGACTTATTCGCACCTTATTTAGGGTAATTATCAACCAGAAAGGCAACCAGTAATTTGACCCGCTCTGGAATGAATTTAGATTGCGCATATTGTAATCGAACTATCCCCTGATAGTTATGTTTAATTTTCCAAGCTTCTAACACTGGTACTATGCGACCCTTTTTAAGTGCTTGTGCAGCGACAAAATCGGGTAATAGGCCGATGCCCAAACCCCCTATTACCGCGTTTAAACGCATTTGGCTATGGTTGGCACTGAAGCGACCGCTGACTGATACTTTATGCACAACGCTGCCTTTTTGCAGTTGTAATAAACCATCGTTAGCGCTTTCTCCCAAGGTAATGCAACTGTGCTGTTGCAAGTCTTTAGGCTGTGTCACTGCGCCATATTGCTCGAGATAATCAGGGCTGGCGCAGAGTATTATTTTCACCTCACCCAGCGCTTTGGCAATTAGTCCGGGTATAGGATCCGGCTCAAGGGTGACGACAATATCCACCTCGTTGTGTATCGGATCGACAATATAGTCAGTGACTTTTACCTGCAGTTTTATCTTTGGATAACGCAGTGCAAAAGAGATCAGAATCGGCTCTAGCAACACTTTAGCGACCGCTTTAGGCGCAGCAATACGCAGCAAACCTTCAGGCTCACTGGTAATGGTAGATACAGTCACCACCTCCTTAGCAGAATCTAACATAGTGCGACACAGCTCATAAATAGGCCTACCCGCCACGGATAAATCCATTTTTCGAGTGGTACGCTCTAATAATTTGACGCCTAAGCTCTGCTCCAACCTAGTTACTTGGCGGCTCACTGCAGAGGGTGTCACACCCAACTTACGGCTGGCCGCACTAAAGCCCCCCTCCTCCACTACCATGACGAAATTAGCCATATCTGCCAGCGAATTGATCAATCTATTTGTGTCCACAGCGCACAAGTCCTATTCTATTTTTCGGTATTATCATTGTCACTAGATTAGATTATGCTGTCATTAATGTGAACAACAAAATATAAATCACAATGTATTCAGGAGTATAATATGTTCAAGAGCAATGACAACAGCCTTGGTAAAGACCAGCTGAAAGTAGCTATGGCACAGCTGGCACCCGTGTGGCTAAACAGAGCGGCAACCACTAAGAAAGTCGTTGATATGATCGATAGAGCGGGATCAGAAAAAATCGATTTAGTGGCTTTTGGCGAGGCACTTATCCCAGGGTACCCCTATTGGGTCGCGATGAGCGATGGCGCAAGATTTAATGCCAGCGACCAAAAGGAGCTGCACTCGCACTACACGGATCAAGCGGTGGTTATTGAAGCAGGTCACCTAGACGATGTTTGCAAGGCTGCTGCTGATAATAATTGTGCGGTGTATTTAGGCATTATCGAACGGCCAATGAATCGCGGTGGCCACAGCTTATATTGCACGATGGTGTACATTGATAAAAGCGGTGCTATCAAATCTACTCACCGTAAGTTAATGCCCACTTACGAAGAGCGGCTCACTTGGTCACCAGGTGATGGACACGGTTTACAGGTACATTCCATTGGTGCATTTCAAGCTGGCGGTTTAAATTGCTGGGAAAACTGGATGCCCCTCTCGCGCACTGCACTTTACGCCCTAGGCGAAGATTTACACGTGGCTATTTGGCCGGGCTGCTATCGCAACACCCACGATTTAACCCGATTTATCGCCAAAGAGGGACGCTCGTTCTCCATGGCGGCCAGCGGTTTAATGCGCAAGTCCGATTTTCCTAACGATACCCCGCATCTAGCCGCTATTTTAGCCGGCGCAGGCGACAGTGACATGCTTTCTAATGGTGGCTCTTGCCTAGCGGGCCCAGATGGTGAATGGATAATAGAGCCGCAGTGTGACGAGGAAGGTCTATATAGCGCGGTGATCGATCAAGCTCGAGTACGTGAAGAGCGGCAAAATTTTGATATAGCCGGCCATTATTCGCGCCCAGATATCACTAAATTAACCGTTGATCGACGTAGGCAATCACTGCTCGATACCATTGATTAAACCTATCAGAGCCTGCGCTATAATCCAAAAATCACTGTCTTGAATTTGTTAAATGTGGGATGCTGCCACCACGCAAATAAAGAAAGGATTCATCGCAGTGAAGCGTTTTTTAGTGGTATTGATCGGATTGTGTATAAGTATTGCCATCATTTGGACTTTTGTTTTAGATGTCGGGGTGCGCTATCCCAGTACGGGTGGTGCAACGGTTTTTGAATGGCTCAGTATGCGCATTCAAGAAGACAGCTTTCCAGAAATAGACCCCGCTGAAGTCCAATCGATCACCCAACCCGCTGATCTGGCTTTAATTCACACTCGCGCCAATAAACCTAGGGCAACCTGGATTGGCCACGCCACCATGCTGGTCCAATACAAAGGGGTCAACTTCCTCACCGACCCGCATTTCACGGATTATCCAGCGCCGCTAGATTTTGTAGCCGCCCCTAGACTAGTTCCCCCCGCGCTTGATTTTAAGCAACTGCCAAAAATTGATTTCATTGTAATATCACACAATCACTACGATCACTTAGATCATCGCTCTGTGGATATGTTTGGCAACTCTGTCACTTGGTATGTGCCCTTAGGACTAAAGCAGTGGTTTTTAGATCGCGGTATCAAAGATGAAAAAGTTATTGAGTTAGAGTGGTGGCAAAGTGCGCAATACAATGATCACGTTAGCCTGACTTTCACCCCCAGCGTTCATTGGTCAAAACGCAGCCCCTGGGACACCAACAAAAGTCATTGGGGTGGCTGGTCTATCACCATTGATGATTTTAATAGCTGGTTTGCCGGCGACACCGCCTATGACAAAGTGGTATTTGAAGAGATAGGCAAACGTGCCGGTCCCTTTGATATGGCCTTTATCCCTATTGGCGCTTACTCTCCAAGATACTTTATGAGCCGCCAACATGTAGACCCTGCACAGGCGGTCAGCATCCACCAAGATATAATATCAAAACATTCAATCGCTATGCACTGGGGCACATTTCAGCTGACCTCTGAGCCCTATTTAGAACCTGTGCAACTGCTGAAAAAGGCACTAAAAAAGCAGCAGTTAACCGCAGATGACTTTACCGCTATCAACATTGGCGAGAGCATAAGCTATTGATTTTACTAACCTGTCACTATTGTGTCGGGTAAATGGCGGCTTTAATGGCACTTAAATAGCACTTAAGTCAGGTAACTGTCGTCACCCTTTCCATCATTTTGCGCGATACTTTAAATCCCGCAGCATTATATTTTGAGGCATACCATGATCGTTCGTAAATTAAGGTTACAGCGCGGCTGGTCCCAGGAGCAACTAGCCCAGTTAACCGGTTTAAGTGTACGGACTATTCAACGGATAGAGCGCGGTCAAAAGGCCGGGCTCGAATCCATGAAATCTCTTGCAGCGGTTTTTGAAATCGATCTAGCGGATTTAGCCCCCAAGGAGCAAGAAATGCATAGCCAAGCCATACTTAAAGATGATGAAAGCCAAGCCCTACAACAAGTACGTGACATCAAAGGATTCTATTCCCACCTACTGAAGTACGCCATTATAGTCGGCGGTTTATTTATCCTAAACTTAGTCACTAGCCCCGGTTACATCTGGGCCTGGTGGGTGGCGATGGGCTGGGGAATTGGTGTCGTATCCCACGGTTTAAGTGTCTTTGAAGTCTTCGACTTCTTTGGCCCTAAATGGGAAAAGAAACAGGTTGAGAAAAAACTCGGTCGTAAACTATAACCCCAATATTTGGTTGCCAGTGCTGACCTGAGCATTGGCAAACTCTCTTCCTATAAAATCGATAATTCCGTCGTAATTCCTTTAAAACCGCTAAAATAAATATTATTCATTTGCATATCCATCAGATTAATTTCAAATAAACGACATTTATTGATTTCACTACAAAACAGCCCAGCCTTCTTCGCTGTTGCCATACCTTTGCTAAAAAAATGCTTCTAAACTCCCCAGGCTCAGTGCTAACTGTGAACTGATTATGTACAAATAATTAATTTTTATAAACTGAATAATCAAGGAAAATTAACTGCTTGTTTTCATACATTTAATGATTTAGGTTGTGTCCCAGTAAATACTTAACTCTTTTAATTACGTTTTATTCACGCGGTGAAGCGCTAGAGAATAGTTACACTTTCCCATTTGTTAATTCTTGATCAGTATTGGTAGCCATACCTATTGCAGTTCAACGCCACCTTTGTACGACTTCTCATGTGAGGAAGCAAAGGGATTATCAAGGATGATAAATTAATATTTCGCGCTACTATTAAAGGCTTTATGCATGACTTTTTTAAATGATCTATCGATAAAATACAAATTAGCAATCATAATTATTATGTTTTCTACTCTGATTGTAATATTAGAATTTTTTAACCTTACGAACATGCGCATACAGCTAGAAGCCTCCAAAGCAACACAATCAAAAGAAATCGTGATAAGCGCTACCAATATTGCCAAGCATTTTCATAATCAGTACAAACGTGGCGATATAAATGAAGATCAAGCTAAAAGTTCTGCTCTGGAAGCGATAGGCGCAATGCGTTACACAGATCAAAACTATGTCTTTATTTCAGACTTACAAGCACATATGGTGTCACATCCGACCAACCCTGTGTTAAACGGCAAAGATGTAAGCAATATCCGTGACCCAAATGGCTTCAGAGTTTTTGTAGAATTTGCCTCCCTCGCTAGAAAGCAAGGTAATGGAACCATAAAATACTTTTGGCCCAAACCTGGGCACTCACAAGCCATTGCCAAAATTTCTTACATAAATCTCTTCAGTGAATGGGGTTGGATATTAGGCACCGGCGTTTATATTGACGATATAGATGATATTTTTTACAGTAAATTGATCAGCTCTATTGCCCTTTTCTTTCTCGTACTGCCAATAATACTGTTTGTATCTATCACTATTTCAAGAAATATTACCAGGCCTATAGCAGAGATTTCTCAAGCCATGCAGCACTTAGCTAAAGGTGATTTTACCGTGAGCGTTCAGCATGTAGGTAAAGACGAGATCGGGCAGTTAGCAGCAAGTTTAAACAGCACCACACATGCACTTAGCCAGCTTATAAGACAAGTGGAAAACTCTTGTTTACTCATTCGGGAGACTACGCAAAGTGCGGCCACCACTACCATCCAAACTTTCGATGGTATCAATCGTCAAAAAGATCAAACCACTGCATTAGCCGCAGCCGTCAACGAGATGTCGATGAGCGCCCAAGAAGTTGCACAAACAGCCAGTAACACCGCAGAGAATAGCCGAAGTGCGGATTCAGCGGCACAATTAGGTAAAGAGATCGTCGATACTACCATCGGCAAGATTAATTTAGTCTCTATCCAAATGGCAAGTTTACTAGCTATGATGGCTCAGCTTGAAGAAGATACCGAGAAAGTGGAGATCATCCTAAATGTCATCAGTGATATTTCAGATCAAACTAATTTGCTTGCCCTAAATGCCGCTATTGAAGCCGCTCGCGCCGGGGATCAAGGCAGAGGCTTCGCCGTCGTTGCGGATGAAGTGAGGCAGCTCGCTAAGCACACCCAAGAGTCCACTGGGAAAATCCGAGAACTAAATGACCGCTTAAAAGCCTCGTTTGGACAAGCCGTTGCAATGGTAAAAAAAGGCCACGAATATACCGAGCAATGTACCCTTAGTGCTAGAGATGCTGGTGAGCACATCAATACAATATCCTTAAAGGTTAACGAAATTTTGCAAATGAGCGGTCAAGTTGCCGCAGCTGTAAAACAGCAGAGCATTGTGGCTGAGGAGATAAACAACAACATTTCGACTATTTCGGTCATTGCCGAAGAAACGAGTTTAGGCGCCAATGAAACCGCCAAAGCCAGCGAATCACTTTCGAGTATGTCAATGCAACTAGAAACACGTTTACAAGAGTTTAGAATATAGTTACTCCTACCTGTATTTGAGTACAGGTAAGTAAATCTAGCTATAAAGGTTTCCCGTGCAATTAAACCGATAATTTACAGGCTCAGCCCCTCGACTACAGCTGGTGCCAATCCTTATAGCCTTCATCAATAAATCCAGCATGAATATACGCTTTAGTTAGCTGATCCTCATCTGTACGCAATTTATTGATGTATTTTTGTAGTATAGAGTGTAACTCTGGTTTCTCATGATTAACGATAAACACCCGCTCACCCGCTAGGGCTACTTTAACATCAGGCACGCGGTACAAGGTCTTTCCCCATGTAACAGATTCAACGCCCAATGCAGCAAAAGTAAAATCTGCCCGCTTCTTCACAATAAAACCACCTATACGCTGATGATCTGGGAGAGTTGATACTTTTTTCAAACCTAATAAACCCATCGTTTTTAAATCTACCTTCCATGATTTCTCTGTCACACCCACTAAAGAGTTCAGCTTTCCGGCAAGCATAGCATCATGCACTCCCGCTACATTTGCAGAAGAAGTGAAGACTCCCACATTAAACTGCCCCTGCATTAACACTGCGTCACTTAACTTAAAGTCACTGGGGTTAAACCTATCATCTTTTAGAATGGAATCCGCAAACACAGTATGTCCGAGAACATCCCCCTTCCCAGTACCCACATCCTTTTTACGTCGCAAACCATTACCCGACACTATAAACTTAATACTGTCGCTATAACCTGAATCTTTAATAGCATTACAGAGTAAAACTAATTCCAAATTTTTACGCCCGCTATTCTTTGTTTCACTAGAAATAATCCCAGGGCAATTGGCAATTGGCCAGGTAAAATCTTGTTGATTAATACTGACTGATTTGGCGAAGTCTGACTCCAAAACTGTTTTGAAATGAACAATACGAATAGCCTCTGCTGCACTAACTGCACTCACAACACCACAGGTTATGATCAATAGAGCGGTACTAAATTTAAGTGAATTCATGGTGCGCTATCTCTTTTGAATGATGTAAATTCAATATAGCTCAACTTCCAAAAAATGCCTTTTGTATCGAAAATTATTCTTAAGTTTTGTAATGCCACACCCGTTTCTGCAGAAGAATAAAAACAGAACGTCGGATTTGAGGGATTAAATAGAATCATTCAAGGGGGATTATTGAACTGCGTCATCTTGTCAAATGTACGCTGTCCCTTGCTGAAAAACTTGCTATCAAACTAAAGCAAGCTATGTAGAAGAACAGGGAGTCGCGTTGACAAGGATCTAGAATATAGCGGTATGAACGGAACTCGATCAGTACAATTTTTACTTAAACACTGCCATATTTAGCTTTTAACTCGTGCAATGACATAGGCTTACAGTAATAAAAACCTTGTATGTCATTAACCCCAATCGCCTTTAATATTTTGACTTGCGCTAAATTTTCCACTCCCTCTGCCGTGACTGAATAACCATTGGCTTGGCAAAGTTTGGTGAGAGAAGAGACTATAACGCCGCCCTGATCTTCTAACCGATCAATCATACTTTTATCAATTTTTATGATATCGACTGGATAATCTATAAGCTGAATAATGGAGGTATAACCTGAACCAAAATCATCTAGCGCCAGTTTGAAGCCAATGTCTTTCAACAACGCCAAGTTTTGCTTCACTAGCGGTGTCATTTTGGTCGAAAATGTTTCTGTGATTTCTAGCACAATATTTTTAGCTTCAGCTTCAGATGCTTGCAAAATATCGATAAAAGCTTGAATAAAGTCGTTCGTATCCAGTTGCGCTGAAGATATATTTATCGACACTTTCCCCTGCCGGCCAACCACTTCTTGAATAGCAGGAAGTTGCTCCAGTACCGACTTAAAAACCCATAAATCTATTTGTTTAAAGTATCCCTTTTTCTCGGCCAGTGGGATAAATTCAGCGGGGGATATTTGCCCCAAATCCGCACAATGCCAACGAATTAAAGCTTCTACACCGACAGGCCTTTCTGTTGTCACATCAATAACAGGCATGAATAGCAGGGTAAATTCGGAAAAATCCATTTTTTTCAATTGTAACTCTACTTGGAACTCCCGCTTGGCTTTATCTGCCAATGCTTTGGAGAAAAAGGCATACTGATTTTTTCCATTATTTTTTGCCTGATACATCGCAGCATCGGCATTAATAATCAATTGTTGATGAGATTTACCATCTCTGGGATATACCGATATTCCGATACTCACGGATACCGGTAAATTGCCAACACTAGAATCAAAGCCATCTTTAAAGACTGATAGCACCCGTAGAGCAATATCCTTGATAATGACATCGTCCTTATAATCGTAAATAACCACGCCAAATTCGTCACCAGCTAAGCGTGACACATCACAAATTCGATCAAAGACCATATCAGTAGGCCGCAGCAGTGATCTTAGTGCGGTGGCAAATTCGACCAGAAAAACATCCCCAGCTTCATGACCATAGTTATCATTCACATGTTTGAAATTATCGATATCTATATAAAGTAATGAGATCTTTTTATTTTCGTCATTTCTAGAAATTAATCTTTTAAGCAGTGTATTAAACACTTTTCGATTATTTAACTTAGTTAAATAATCCGTATTAATCATAACTTGGCTATCATCATAAGAAGCTTTTAACTGAGAATATAAGTCGTAAAAGGCTAAGTTCAGCAAACTTATCTCATCGTCTTTTTTAGTAGGCTCTGGAAATTGTTGTCCATCGTTGACTGCCAGTATTTTACTACGCAATCTGAGTATTGGATTGGTGATATTTTTACTAATAGAAAATAACAGCAAGGATGCTACTACCACGATAAACACTAGACTATATATAAACAATTCCACCAGCAGATAATAAAAATGTTTTTCTACTTCAATATCTCTATATTTAATACTCAACCAGTAGTCAGAAAATATATTCTCATTAACTGATAATCCATATTTACTATCAACTTTGCCTGCAGCGCTGCCCTTTTTATAAAGTTTAATGCTATATCCGCTGCTTTCAAGCACCGCGATTATTTTGTCTAGGGATAACATTTCAAATTTTATTAAGATAATTTTTAATTTAAACAAACCTCGAGCAACAGGTGCTTTCATCGTCAATGTATTTAACAACTTAGCTCTTATAATATTAATTTTACCCTCATGGATATGCAAACTGTCATTGATATCACGCTGCTCACTATGCATTCTTTTTGCATACTCTAACAACTCATCATTAATAGACGAAAATGGGTCACCATGTGATTCATAGTAATATGTTGTTTCACTCTTATGGTTAACAACAGCCATCACTAAGTTGCCTATATCATGCTTGGATAATTCTGAAACAAGCCCCGTGAGGTTATTTTCAATCGAGTTAACTAATAATTCATCATCTTTTCCCGAAAACACTTTCCTCAGAGAAGGACTATTCATTAAAGAATATAAATAGGCATCTGAAAAATTAATATAATAATCGGTGACAGATAACATTTTTTTAAATTGCAGATTAATGTTTATTTTTTCTGTTTTAATAAACGCTTTTTTTTCTATCTCATAGATAAACATACCAATCAATAAGGCAACGATAATGACAATAGGGACAATAATAAGCCAAATCCTATGATTTAATTTCATTATTGATCGAGCCCTAAACTGTGAATAATTCGATTGCGAATTTTAGTAGCATCTATTGAAATTTGTTGGTAAAACTCACTGTTTTTTAGGGTGTTTGCTGAGGGAAAAGCGGTACTGTCATTAAGAAAATCTTTGCTTAAATATTTATAAGCGTCGATATTGGGAGTTGCGACCCACAAAGTTTGCGCGTTAAGTGCAGCTATTTCAGGTCGGCTAACAAAAGCTAAAAATTCAACCGCCGCTTGCTTTTTTGTCGAAGAAGCCAAAATGGATATGCAGTCCACCCAAATCGAAGTCCCCTCTTTTGGCACCACATAACCCCAGCTTATATTGGGGTTATGATCCTCTAAGACTTGCTGGTCTCCGCTATAGGCTAGTGCCATATGTGCTTGGCCACTGTTTGCTGTTTTGGCATTATAAGTGACGACATATTCGTAGCTGGTAACGTGCTTTTTCTGCTCAACAAGCAACTTGAAGGCCGCCTTTAAATCATTGGTCTGCAATGAATTAATAGACGCTCCTAACCATTTCAAAGCGGGCACGAGCGTATCGATAGAGTCCAGATGCATATTTATATGTTGTCTATGTTTTTCCTGTGGAAATAATAAGTCTGCCCAAGAATTTGGCGGCGGTGAGACTTTATCTTTGCGATAAACAATGCCTAAGGTTCCCCATAAATAGGGAAGACCAAAAGCACCGCAACGCTGCTGCCATTGACTGCCAATATGATCCCTATAAGCTGGGTACAGATTTTCTAGAGAGTCGAGTAACTTGTGTTTGCCAAACAGTTGCGTCGCGATGGAGTCGACCACGGCTAAATCTATCCCTTGCGCGCCATTACGAGCGATAAGCTCATCGCGATCGTTATCCCTATCAAATACCAGAATTTTGATAGAGTGCCCTGTTTCAATTTCAAACTGCTTAATAACATCTTCAGAAATATAGTCTTCCCAGTTATAAAAAACTAATTCATCAGCTGTGGATAAACTTTGGAAACTAAATAGGCTCAGCATTAGAAAAATCAAAGCACTTTTTTTCATACCACTCCTGTACCAGCAATGGGCAAAACGAGCTAACAGTGAATCATTTAAGTATAGGACATGATTCCCTAAAACGAATATGCGAATAAGTCCAATAATTATAAGAGGGGGAAATAGAGGCGATATTGGTTAAATAAAAGGTGCATGGCAAAACAAAAATAAACGGCTTTTTTATGCCATTACTTGGGATTTAAAAGGGATTATTGAGTACAGAGCTAAAAATTTTGGCTTTGAACTGGTGCGCCCGGAGGGATTCGAACCCCCGACCAATAGGATCGGAACCTACTACTCTATCCAGCTGAGCTACGGGCGCATGCTTTATAATGCTCTTTGCATGACAAGCAGCGGTATATTACCTATGACAGACTCTCTCGGCAACCATTATGATCCCTTGGTCGCAGGTTCTAACCCCACCAAGCGCACAAGAAAGGTGTGCGGCACAATTTACTGATATAGATGGGGTGAGTTGATCACAGAATACTTCGAAAACAAGCGGCACTGTGACCGGATTGTGGCTAAATTAATATCAGCTTTAAACTATAACTATTCTTTGCGTATGCTTCTTCTGGCGATTAAATAACTCCTCGGCTGTCTTTATTCGATAGCCAGCCCTTAATGACCAAAAAGAATACAACCCAAAAATAGGTAAGGATAGCAACATACTCATCAATGTCTCCGTTACGGTTAAAGATGCGTAATGCGCAATTATCCATGGTGAGATAGCCAGTGAAGCAAACACTACATACAAAACAAAATACCAAGATTTTACCGTTATCCGAGCAAAACGCTTCCGGTATCTATTCTTATATATCAGTTTAAAATCACCTTTTACATTTAGGTTCTCAAATATTTTACGAGCAAAAATATAGTCTCTCAAACACTGAACAGGATCTTCCAACGATAGCATATATTCAATTTCAGAAGATTTAATTACTGCTGTCCCCGCTATCGCCTGATAACCTTTTCCAATCAGAAATGGATGTAAGCTCTTACTATCAACTTCCTTCTCTTCAATATCATTAATAAAGTCCCTTGCAAATTTATACTCTTCTCTTAGGTTTGCTTTTTTCCCAGCGAGAATCTCAGCCACAACTTTTGCAACAGAAACTATCCCTACAAATGCCAAAATTAGCTTAGCTGTTATTTCCCAATCAATCACCTAACTCTCCCCATAACCATTATTGAATTAAAAAGAAAGTGACTTTACAGAAATTAAAACACACACCAATAGGACAAATAACTAATTGATTATATTTGCATTTATCATAGACAGGCTATTTAGATATTCACAATTCCGCGACACTTCGGATACTGCGAACAGCCCCAAAACTCTTGTCCAGCACGAGCGCCCTGTCGCGCTTTTCTCTTAATCATACTGGCACTGCACTTGGGACAGTCTGGCTCTTCAGGCGAGCTTAAAACCTCTTCAATAGGAAGATTAATCGTTGGCTCCTGCCTACCTTTCAACATTGCGTTTAAAGCATGCTGATCGACTAATTCAATTTGCTTATTCTCAGCAAAATAAATAGCATCTCTGGTAAATCCACCTGAGGCGACAACGAAACCGCCCTCTACTCCAGCACCTGCGATCACGCCATATAATTCTCTGACGACCGCCACGCCAACCTTGCGTGTTTTCCAGTGTTTGCATTGCACAAAATACTTGAGCCCATCTTTTGACAAGTGAACATCTACCCCACCATCTGCACCTACATCTCCCCCATCAACCACAGCATAACCTTTGCTGCGAAAAGCTTGCCCCACCAGTAATTCGAACTGCTGCCAGTTCATTTCATCCGTTGGTTTTGAAGCTTGTCTTGAGTCATTGAGAGAAGAGCTTTCGAGATCCGACGCGACATATTGCTGTGCTAGCTTTTTACCTTGAGCGGCTTTAATAGCCTTAACCATCATTCCTAAGACAAACACTAAGGGGATTATGTATTGGAAAGCTGTTGCACCGCCCTTCATAATCATGCCTAGTATGTTTGGCATAGGCACTTTACCCTGTGCAACAGTCACTATTTCAATCTCGCTGACAGAAATAGAGTGCAGAACTAGATAGGCTATAACCGCAATCAATAAGCTAGCCCAGTGTGGGAGTTTAATTGCTAGCTCTAACATAGGATTATTTGATGATCTCTTCCTTGGCATATTTTCCCTTCCCTTGGATTATTAATTCAAGCTGCGAATAATACCAACTATCTGATGAATAACGATATAAAAAGGGCTAGCGGTTTACAAATAGGTTATAGCACTACAAGCTAATACAGAGTTGCTCTGTCCATTGAAAATCAGTGCAGAAACATACATTTGAATAACGAAAGCAGATTTGATCTGCCTCTTTAATAGTATCTGTTAGGCGATAGCAGTATCGAGAACATCACCTCGCTGGTTCTCAGCTTCAATCATTCTAGCCCATGCCACTGCATCAGATTTCAAGGTGAATGATATTGCTATAGGCTTCTCCCCTTTAAGACGAACTTACGCTTGCCACTTATTTCTTAACTTACGAACTATTGCCATGATCTACCCCGACTAATCAATTGCTATTTGCTAAACTCAAATCGATTATATGAGATCGCTTCAGCGGTATCAGGGCTTAAATAGGGTAAAAGAGCGCCGGGTGTGATCAGGTTGTGACCAAGCACTACGGCACTAATGAGGAATGTAGGTTTGACGTTTCAGAAAGCAGCATGGTTACTGGCTCCCCTTTAGCTATGGATTTCAACTGAGTAACAGGTTAAGAGTCCGTTGCTCAGTCATAAGCAAAATAAACCTATAGTTCGACCCATAGTGTTTGGAACCGTAGCTCACTTAATATACACGATAAGCATACGGGTCGTAGCCATAGTGTTTTTACTTGTTGCTCAGGTAATGAACTATAGGTTAATAGTCCGTTAGCCACTTTAATAACCTCCAAGCCTATTGATCTAAGCAAATACTGTGCCCTATCACTCAAACCTCTGATCACTTTCATCACTTCGTTTTTGTTCCTCTGCTCGCATCCAAGTTGCTAATTCTTTGGTTTCAGCAACGCCTTTATTCACGGCATCTACTATCTTCAAATTTTTGTGCTTTGTTAGAGGCCCAAATGCCTCCATTCCAATTTCAAGAATGTCTGCAAGACTACCTGAGTAACTTTTTGGGCGTAGCTTATCAAAATAAGCCTCAATTACTTTGACTGGATCCGGGGCTCTGTCTAGCAACATCAGTGCTTGGCTGGTCAACTGATTTCCAAGTTTCTTATTACTACAAAAAGGATAAATAGCTAAAACAGCTATTTCCCAAGCTTTTATGTCTTCAGATTGCGCACACCAATTAATAATAAACTCTTCCGGTAATGCATCTAAAAACCTTCTGTCGCTTGGAGCCGGTTCGAATAGTTCCTCTCTTGTCTGAATGTTTTCCTGACTATCTAGTAACACTCGATTAAGAAATTCGCAGGGTAAATACTGAATAATTTCTTGTAATGTTTCCTCATAATCAAACAAATAGCTATATGAGGAGTCTAGAAACTCGAACAAAGCATCGATTAAGTCAGATTTTTCTTTCGTATTATCTAAAACCGGTAAACAAGCTTTTATAACTTCTGAAAGAAAATTATCGTTGGCTCTGCAATGACGTGAATTTTCATTCCGCAATTGCATAACAACAGCTGTCATTCCTAGAGAATAAACTACATCGCCCAAACAGATATTTGAGTTTTTACTTCCATGAAGCTTCATGGCTAGCCCTTCAATAACAACTAAATACCCACCATCCTTTTGTAACAGTTTCTTAATAAGAATCTCTAAATGATCCAGACTAATATATTTTATATCTAGCCAAATCAACCGCCCATACTGACTAAGAGGAGTATTGTCATGTTCTAATGCTGCTATACAACGATCAAAACAATGCTCCGTAAAGCCTTCTATTGAATGTAGCCCTACTAGACAGAATTTTAATAGTGATTCATTTGCACATTCATCAAGAATAATATTTGCTAGTTCTACATCTTCTCGCCTAATTGCTTCAAGGGCTCCGCACAGAACCCCATAGTAATAATCATTATTATTCATAGATCGAAGATGGGCTACAAGTAAATCCCAAGTAGTACGTTTACAAACTGACGCAGCCAACAATCCCTTTCCAAATGGTTCACGATACTCACTGCGCCCCTCAAAAAGTTCTTTCCCTATTTTATTTAGAACCTCATCGGACTTTGCACAACGCTCACCCAACCTGTAAGCCTCTGCGCTTACTTGTTCAAAATAATTTGTATATCCACCCGTATCCTCATAACAATTATAAGTCGGCCAGCTTGTTGATCCCGTTCCAATGACTAGAGCACGTACTTCAGTAGCAAGATCTTTCGGAGATAGTTCTTTTTCGAGTAGAGAAAGCTCTTGTCTGCTATCACTATCCATTTTCTTTTTTGGATCAAACTTAAGGTCAAGACTTAATAACGAACAAGTAGCTTGCCAACCTTCCACCCAAGGATCGTAATCATTCAATTTCTTGTAACTTTCTAAAAGCAACTCTCGAAGATCCGAATATGCCCAAAGCCCTCTTAAGCTCTTTGCAAGCTCCTTACGTCCCAATATTTCTAAGTATTCACTGTCAGAAAGTGAACAATCAACAGCAACACTAACGAATCTGTCGTACCACGCTATTCGTTCCTGATAATTTGAGTGATGGCCAAAATCTCTCGAATGAGCACCAAAGTCTGATGCTCGAAATGGCTTCCAATATGAGGTTTTAAGTGCTTCAGACAACATTTCAGCACCGATAGACCTTTCGATTAAATCAGCTGACCATAAACATTTTCTGATAATACTTTCACGTACTGATGGCTTTGCATGAGTTCTAGAATAGTAGAGCTGAAATGATTTTGGAATCCTCTGGCGTACATTAGTGTAACTGCTATTGTTTTCTGTAATTGCAAATTTCAATAAGAGCTGCGTTGCTCTTTCGAAATATTCAGGCTCATAACCAATCTGAAAGAGTAGATCTGAAAGAATCGATTTTCTACTTTTATAAGTGAATGAACCCCTATCAAAAATATTGTCTAACTCCAGGTTTTCTATGATAGACAAAACCTTATCGGGAGCAACCGGCGCTACATGTTGAAATAGCACGAGCTGTTCCTCATTCAGATTATAATAGTCAGATAAAATACCTTTAGGAGAAAACCATTTACCCACTATTTCCTGAGCTACTGGATGATCATGTAAATATCCAAGTCGGCGTCCGAACGACTTTAGCAAACGCAAACTACCTTGCTGTTCGAATGTCTCAATTAGCTTAACCATCGGAATGTTGTTCAACGCTTCACTTGCAAGTCGGTTGGCAACGGCATGAGGAAGAACAGCACGCCACCTTGCGCGGCTTTGAATTAAGTCTCTTTTGAATAATGTTGAAGCGGCCCGATACATTGTCAAACGCGTTTGTTCACATAAGCCTCCAAGTAACCCAAGCTCATCGATGGAGGATTCGGCATCCTCAACTGAGAATGAATATACGAGAGAAAGTACCTCTGCTGACTCTTTTAAATCTGGTTCTTCCTGATACCTTTGATTAAAAAGGCGACCAAAAAGCTCAGTATCAGTCAGTTTCGCAAGTGATTCTCCGCTTCCTACCCCTTCCGCAAGAGCTAATGCCAGCCTAGCATTACCCTCCGAAAATTTTGCAATTCTTCGCGCGTTTTCTTGCCCTAAATAAGGATAGCGACGGGTAACGAGTATTTCAGCAATATAAGTGCCGCACGCTTCAATCTTAACAACATCAGTAGCTTGTGCCCCCTCTTCTCGAATATCGTATTCGACAGTGATCAATCTGAGGCTACATTCCACTTTCGATAGCCGAGTAACTAGTCGACAGTGCAATTCCGAAGAGCAGTTATCCAACACGATAATAGCCTCCCGGTTTTCAGTAACTAGGGTATCCAACATACTCATTGGAGATGGAACGGGACTCTCTCCCATATCTGTATAAATAACTTTCGTGCTGTCTAACGCACCTTCTCTAGTTTTCTCTTCAAATAAGGCCTGCACAAACCGAGTTTTACCTACTCCTGAGAGTCCTACTATACGAGTAGCTTTATTACTGCTGTTTATTAAGGTACGTACAACAGGTATCGCATCTTCAATAGACAGATGACTGCTATTATCACTGGGTATTATAATTCTTACCCCGTCCTCGCATATCAAACTGTCATCTTCCTCTATAGGAGTAGAGCTCCAGCTGCCGAAAGGTCTCCACCCGGATAGAGGCTTTCCATTTATTTCCCGCACCCAAAGTAAAACAGCGAGATGCTGTCTTAGCCATGCATGCAATCGTGAACGGTCATAGAAGTCTAAATTTAAATCACCTCTATTTTCTATGCCTTCAGCTGCACTTTCCATTGCCTCAATTCTTTTCTTATACTCAAGATCAGAATTATCGTCAGTCAAACTAACGATAATGTAGCACCCATTTAAGCAAGCAAGATCCGAAAGTATTGATACAGGTACACCTTTTGGTTTCATCTCACTTTGTATTTTTGCAGGTGGCATTTTAGGTTTCTTGACTTGAAAAACTGTGTGGGGCCTCTGAACATAATCACCTTCAAATTCTAGGGTTTGAATAGAGACTCTTACATCTACACCCCCGTCTGGTGCAGTCAGAGAGCCTCCCCAGCGAACGTCACTACTACGACCCCCTCGAATTTTCACCTCAGCTTCAGCTAAACGAAACACAAGTTCTTCAAGTTGACCATCTGTCAATTTCTTCAAATCATCTTTTTCTATGTCGTAAATTGGCATGTGGTTTACTCAGTTCGTCCAGCTTTTTATGAACACTCATTTGATTCAATATGCGATTAGAGATTTCACTTCGATATTTTAAAATTTAGGTATGTTGTTGTTATCATGACTCTATTTATTTCTCAAGCGTATTCTACGAAATTATACACTGTGACCACATTGTCACTACATACAGTCAAGGAATAAAAGGGAGAAGCCAACTGAGTCGCTGTTACTTCTGAATTTATTACTAAGTTAGCACTTGATGTAAGCCTCTGCGTTCGGTTCTGTCAAAGATAGTCAGGACTGCTTAACAGATCTCACAAATTATACTATTGTGGTCCATATTAAACGGCAACCATATCGAAGTTAATTTATAAGGAAATATGCATGAGAGGGTCATACAAAACTAGGCTAAGGGCAAAAAGAACAAGACAAAAAACAAAAAACAAAAAGAGAAAAATTCAATTTGCTAAAGTGAAAAAAGTAACACCTTCAAATAAAATTTCTTCTAAGTCTCGTAAAATTAAACATTGTTACATGTGTGAAAAAGAAGCAGTTACTGTTGAACATGTGCCGCCAAAATGCCTTTTCCCCGAAAAAAAAGATGTGTCAGATGGGGTCAGCTATAGGGAACAATTAATTACTGTACCGTCTTGTGAAGATCATAATACAAAAAAGTCCTCTGATGACGAATATATTTTATACGTTTTAGTAATGAATATCCCTACAAATCAGATCGGAAAAAATCAATTCTCAACCAAAGTCATGAGAGCCATACAAAGGCGCCCTCAATTGATGAATCAATTCTTGAAAAATCAAAAAGAAGTTTACCTGAGAGACCTGCATACTGGCCTAGTAACACAAACAATTGCCCTTGATATAGATATGACACGCTTTATTTCAGCAATAGAAATGATGGTGAAAGCTTTATACTACAATCACTTTAGTGAAAAATGTTGCGGGGAAATCTTAATTAATCCTAATTTTTTATTTTCATTAGATGCCAAGAATTCTCAATCAATAAACCAAGAAATCCAGATCCTTTCTGCTTATACTGAAAAGTACTTTGAGGGTAGTAAACGGTTCGGAAACAACAGTGAGGTATTTTACTATCAAGTAACCAAAGTACCTGAACGATCTACTACAGTTTTTAAATTAATGTTTTATGGTGATTGTTCAATTACAGTCTTCATCGATAGCATGAATTAAGGAGTTATATCTAAAAAACCTACCTACTATTGCCTGCTGATAGCCAAACAAAACTCCAACGACTCAAATTAACCTCTGTGACCACAGTGTGCCTCCTCCGGTTACCACACGGAAAATCCCGTTCTCTGCGCCGTAGCTCAGGTGGATGGAGTAGTAGACTCCGAAGAAAAACATGAAGATAGGTGGTAAATAAGGAAAAAACTGACTGGTGCGCCCGGAGGGATTCGAACCCCCGACCAATAGGATCGGAACCTACTACTCTATCCAGCTGAGCTACGGGCGCATGCTCTATAATACAGATTGCATCACAAGCAGCGGTATAGTGCCTATGTGCAGAGGAACATGCGAACAAGTCCAGAACGCCTCAGGCATACAGAGTATTACTAGCTCTAGGCATCGATTACAGGCAGGCTGGTTGCCCGGCGAAAATTGATAACAACGAGATAGTGGTACTCTGTACGCCCCGAAGGGCGGTCATAAAAGCGGCTAATTCCTTTGTCAGGCAGCTTGGCAAGGACTCGTCATTCCACTGCACTACCTTTCGCGGACTTAGCCGCTTTTAAGACCGCTGAGAAGATTCTGGACTTATTCGCATGTTCCCTAAAGCTGTCTACGCCACATTCCCTCAGCGGGAAAATAATTCCCAGGCCGAATTCTTTGCTGCTAAATCACCTTCAATACAGAGTTTTTATAAAAACTTACTAAATATAGGGTTAAATCAAAACAAATCTGTATAAAACGGCTATCTTTAAGATTATTGAGGTAAATCTGCGTTTTCGTTGTGCTGATTTACTTGTATACTTGCCCCAACTATTAAAAAGATTGCGGCACATTCAAGGGAATCGGATGGGATTGACAATCTAAATGACTATGACAAACGAGGCGTTACCGTGAATTTAACTTATAAAATAGCATCCATAGTGAGTGTTTTAGGTTTAAGCTTACTTTTATCTCTTAATATTAATGCCAGTGCCAGCAATGATAAAATCATTGAACGCATCCAGGCTGTCGGTCAAGTCTGCATGGAAGGTGATGATTCTTGTGGCGGTGCAGTAGCTGCCGTAGCGACGGGCGGCCCCGCTAGAACAGGTGAAGCAGTTTACACCGCGAAATGTGGTTTGTGCCACGCAGCAGGCGTATCAGGAGCGCCTAAGTTCGGTACTGCCGATTGGGCTGATCGTGGCGCCAAAGGCATCGATGCTCTATTAGCCACTGCCATTAGCGGAATAGGCGCGATGCCCGCTAAAGGTTTATGTAATGACTGTAGCGATGACGAGTTAAAAGGCGCAATCGAGCACATGGTTAACAGCGCTCCTTAACTTTATTGAGATACAAAAAAGCAGCCTACTCGGCTGCTTTTTTATGGTCAGGATGTACGGTAAACGTAAGTGGCAATGCCAAAGAGCGTATATGGTCAGGATGTACGGTCAGGTTTTTTGTTCCCGACAAAACCTAAGTACCTACATCCCTGTAGGCAAAACGTAAGTGGCATGGCAGAATCTTGTTCCCGACAAATGCTAAGTAACGCTAGGCTATACCAAAACCTGCCATTACTTTCTCTCATCTCACTTATTTAACATTTTCTCGATAGCTGGCCACACATTCTCTAAAATAATAGGCTGAGCTTTAGCATTGGGATGCAATCTGTCCCCCTGCATTAAGTCGGGCAGCAAGGCGACATTCTCCATCAAAAATGGCACACGATAAGTATTTTCACTGCTGGCTAAGCGCTCAAATATATCAAAAAACTGCTGTGTATAACGCGGCCCATAGTTGGTGGGTAAACGCACGCCGACCAAGGTCACTTGTGTCGCCGTTTGCTTAGACAATTGAATCATTTTGGCGATGTTTTTTTCGATAATTTTCAAGGGAGTACCTCGTAGACCATCATTTGCCGCCAATTCTAGAACTATATAATCTGGCTGGTGTCTATCTAGCAGATTTGGCAGCCTAGTTAAGCCGCCACTGGTGGTTTCACCACTGACACTACTATTTATTACTTGGACTTCAGGATGTGTATTGGCGAGTCGTTTTTGCAGTAACGCCACCCAGCCCTGTTCAGTTTGCATATTGTAGGCCGCTGATAAGCTATCGCCCAACACTAATAATGTTTTTGCACTGACGCCCTGAGTAGTAAATAATACTAACAATATAATTAAGCGGAATATTTTCATGCAGTTAACGCCCCCATTAGCGATAGATGCCAAGCAGTTATCAAAATCTTTTCCTGGATCCACAAATTCTCAAACCGCGACTGAAATATCACTGTTCAACGATCTAAATTTGCAGATTAATACAGGGGAGAGTGTAGCGATTATAGGGCCATCAGGTACAGGTAAATCCACTTTATTATCATTGCTGGCCTGTTTAGACACCCCCACTTCCGGCTCGGTCACTTTGGCAGGTGTGGACCTAAATGCCTTAGCACAAGAGCAAAAAGCCGCGTGGCGGGCGAAAAACATCAGCTTTGTCTTTCAATCATTTCATTTATTGCCTGAGCTGACTGCACTAGAAAATACCCAACTACCACTGGATATTCAAGGCGATAAGAACAGCGAGAAACAGGCAAAAAAGTGGCTGCAAGCGGTTGGCTTAGAGCCTAGAGTTAATCACTTCCCCGCACAGTTATCGGGGGGCGAGCAACAGCGGGTAGCGATTGCGCGCGCTTTTGTTACTCAGCCAACCTTGCTGTTTGCCGATGAACCCACCGGCAATTTAGATACTAATACTGGGGATAAAATCATTGAATTGTTGTTTGATTTTAGCGCCAAAACCCAGGCGACGTTAGTACTCATCACTCATGACGAACACTTAGCCAACCGCTGCGACCGGATCTTTAAACTAGCCGATGGGCAGCTGATTGAGGCCATTAAATGAGCCCAGTATGGCGTTTAGCCGCCAAGCAAATACGCAGTCAATGGCGCAGAAGTGATTGGTTAACCCTGATGTTGTCACTGTTTATGATGACCACTTTGGTGACCTTACTGACCACTACTAGTGATCGGCTCTACCAGAGTTTAACAGCGCAAAGTGCCGATATTTTAGGTGCAGATTTAGTGTTACGCAGCCGCTCACCTATCAGTGTCGATAGACTGGCACATTTACAAAAGCAGCAGTTAAAAGCCAGCACTGTCACCCAGTTTATCAGCATGGCCGAGTCAGATGGGGCCAATGTATTAAGTACTGTTCGCGCCATTAACAGCCCTTATCCAGTGCGCGGAAAAATCACCACAGAGCCCGCCTCGCACCCAAGTATTCCCGCGACCGGTAAAGTATGGGTCGATAAGAGCTTATTGTCGCGTTTAGATTTAAAGTTAGGTGATTCGTTATTTTTGGGCTACAGCAAATTTTCGATCAGCCACATTTTAATAGACAGCCCAGATCGCGGCAGCGGCTTCTCTAACTTTAATCCGCAAATTATTATGCGAGAAGACCAGTTACAAGCCACCGGCATTATCGCCCCCGGCAGTCGTGCCAACTATCGCTTGTTAGTGCGTGGCAGTAAAATACAAATTTCGGCTCTAGAGCAGCTTTGGAAACCACAGCTAGTTAAGGGCCAACGGCTCATTAACGCCAGTGATGATTCACAATTAGATGGCAGTTCCGTTGCCAATGCCAGCCGCTATTTAAAACTCAGCGCGCTGCTATCGCTCTTATTAGGTGCCGTCGCTATTTTGTTATCCCTACAGCGTTATAGCAGTGATCAACGCACCCGCTCGGCACTGTTGCTCAGCCTGGGCATGACACCGAGACAACTGTTGTATATCTATACCTTACAGTTATTTATTGGCTGGGTAGTCGCGGCGCTACTAGGGACTTTAATTGGTTTGGGCTTGCATCAATTAATAGCGAATCAAATTGGCGAGTTTCTACCGAACATCTCCAGTTTAAACACCTCCTCAGTCATTACTAGCCCGTTACTGGCGCTGGCGATTTTGTTTATCTTAGGACTGCCCACCTTGTTGCCTTTAGGTAAGGTATCGATTTTACAAATGTTGCGCAACGAGAAGCAGCAAAGTGCTAAGCGCTGGCACTATGTAAGCTGCGCTGCACTGTTACTAGTGGCAATCAGCTTATACATGGGCTCAATACTACTGGCCAGCGGCATCACCGCACTGTTACTAGTGTTGGGATGGCTCGCGGGTTTTATTGCCCAACGGGTCATTGCCTACATCGTCACTAAACTGCAGGGGCGCATCGCACTCGCTCCTCTTTTAAAATTACGGCTGCGGCAACAGCGTCACTGGCACAAACTACAGGCGGGAGTTTTCTCGCTGTTACTGGCGATCATGGCGGTGCTGTTTTTTGTGCGCAACGATTTAATCGAGCAGTGGCAAGGACAGCTGCCAAAAGACAGCCCCAATCACTTCGCGATCAATATTCAACCTTGGGAAAAAGACCGCTTACAGCAGTGGATGATTGCACAACAGATCGATGCCAAGCTCTACCCGATTATTCGCGGGCGGATCAACCAAGTGAATAACAAACCGGTCAAGCAAGCCTTATCGGCTGAGCAAAATCATACCCGCGCGCTGCACCGCGAACTGAATATCACTTGGCAGCAACAGCTAACAGATGCCAACAGCATTATTGCTGGCAATTGGGACCCTTTAATTCCCGGTGTCTCCATCGAGCAGGGCTTAAGTGAAAACTTAGGATTAAAAGTGGGAGACACGCTGGGAGTCAATATTGCCGGCGAGCAACTTGAAGCGCCAGTTACCAGTATTCGAAAAGTAAATTGGGGCTCCTTTAGGCCCAATTTTTTCTTAATTTATACGCCTAAAATGTTAGAGCAATACCCCTCCACCTTTATCACCAGCTTTAACATTGACGAGCAACAGCGCGACAAAAGCACCTTATTGGTCAAAACGTTTCCCACCATTACTTTGATCGATATCGACAAACTGTTTAAACAGGCTCAAGACATCATCAATAAACTGGCCGACAGTGCATCGCTGGTGATGTTGCTCACTTTGTTCAGCGGTGCCTTGATGTTGCTCACCATTTTGCAACAAGAGTTGGCACAAAGGCGCTACGAGGGAGCACTGCTGCAAACCTTAGGCGCATCCGAAAAACAAACCCGGCAGTTAGATTTACTGGAGTTTTTACTGCTCGGCGTTACTTGTGGCAGTATTGGAGCGATTATTGCCGAGCTACTACTAGCGATAATGAGTGCCCGATTATTTAATCTACCGGTCACTCTTCATCCTATGCTGTGGATAAGTTTGCCCATTATCGCCACGGTGACTTTTACCGTCATCGGTAACATGGTACGCAGC
>JABSRB010000032.1:0-44981 GCA_013215375.1 Oceanospirillaceae bacterium
AACAGACAAAACTATTTTAATCACGGGCGCCGGCGATGGCATTGGTAAAGCCGCAGCCATCACTTACGCACAACATGGTGCCACTGTCATATTACTCGGCAGAACGCCCGAGAAGCTGGATGCCGTTTACGATATCATCGAAGCCATGGGCGCACCTAAAGCCGCTACTCTCCCGTTTGACCTGCAAAGCGCCTCTGAGCAAGAGTACATAGCACTGACTAATATTATCGACAATGAGTTTGGCTCTTTAGACGGCCTACTGCACAATGCCAGTTTGCTTGGTATGCGTACGCCACTAGAAAATTACGACCCCATCACTTGGGATAACGTCATGAAAGTCAATGTCACTGCCGCTTTCCACCTAACCCAATCATTATTACCCCTACTACACAGAAGCTCAAAAGCCTCTATTATTTTCACCTCTTCCAGTGTCGGAAAAACAGGCCGTGCTTACTGGGGCGCTTATAGCGTTTCAAAATTCGCCACCCAGGGCATGATGGAAATACTGGCTGATGAGCTCGAAAACACCAGTAATATTCGCAGCAATGCTATTAACCCAGGAGCGACCCGCACCGCAATGCGCGCGGCAGCTTATCCCGGAGAGAAGCCGGAGAAAAATCCTACACCGGATCAAATTATGCCGCTATATTTGTATTTGATGGGTAATGACAGTGACGCTATTAATGGACAAACCTTAAACGCCCAACCATAAGCTTTAGCTCTATAACGAGTCGCTTGCTGAGTATCACAAGCGGCACCTACCTACTATCCCTACTAACACCTTCTATCTACCACGCTCTATAATTACTATAACTGATAACACAGTACATATATTTACCCAAAAATCTAAGATAAGTTATTTTCAGCCCAGCACTATTAAAATAACTAATAGTAGTGTATCAATATTCTGGCTATCGCTTGTACCTAACGCTGTTACTGTTAGCATGGCTGAGAAATATCTAAATACACTGTTATAAAGACATGTTTTAGTATAAAAATGATGTTTAAGATCAGAGTAATAAAGTAGTGATATAAACCAATAATAATACTTTCAGTGATTACAAAGGCACGCTATAAATGATGAATCCTAGAGATGTTAAATCAGTTCAAGATGCAAAAGAAATCGTAGAGCAAAGAGGTCTCAGCCACGTCAAAGTCGGTATTTTTGACATCGATGGGGTCATGCGTGGCAAGTATATGAATAAAGAAAAGTTTTTTTCCAGTTTAGACTCTGGATTTGCTTTTTGTAGCGTCGTTCTCGGCTGGGATTCAAACGATCAACTGTATGAAAATGTGGGTATTGAATTCACTGGTTGGCACACAGGCTTCCCTGACGCACCAGTGAATATACTGCCCCACACTTGCAGAGAGCTTCCCTATGAAGACGATATGCTACTGTTTATTTGTGAATTTGCTGAAGATGCAGCAAAAATTTGCCCGCGAAACACCTTGTCTCGGGTGCTGAAAAAAGCAGAAGATATGGGCTTCAGTATCAATGCGGCCTTTGAATACGAGTTCTTCTTATTCAATGAAACCCCCGACTCAGTGAGAGCAAAGAATTATCGCAACTTAGAGCCCATTACGCCAGGCAATCACGGCTATTCAATGTTACGTAGCTCAACCCATGCCGACCTCTATCACAGCATCATGCAACTTTCTGAACAAATGGACTTCCCTATTGAAGGACTCCATACAGAAACGGGACCAGGAGTCATGGAAGCAGCTCTGAGTGTTTGTAACGCAGCGGATGCTGCCGACAAGGCCGCCCTCTTTAAAACCTTTACCAAAGTATGGGCACAACATAACGAGATGATGGCCACTTTTATGGCGAAGTGGTCTAACGATTTCCCCGGCCAGTCAGGTCACATCCATGTTTCTCTCAATCAAACTGACGGCTCAGGCTCTGCCTTTTACGATCCACAGCAAACACATAACATGAGCAACACTCAACGACATTTCCTCGCCGGTTTGCAGCGTTTAATGCCTGAATTTTTAGCGATGATGGCACAGAGCGTCAATGCTTACTCGCGTTTAATCCCTGGGTTCTGGGCCCCCACAGATGCAACTTGGGGTGTAGAAAATCGCACCACAGCACTGCGAGTCATACCAGGATCTAGCAAATCGCAGCGCATCGAATTTCGCTTAGGCTCAGCAGATGCCAATCCCTATATTGCTTTAGCAGCAGTTCTTGGCGCGGGTTTGTACGGCATAGAACATAAATTAGAACCTGAGGCTCAAGTCACCGGTAATGCTTACGAGCAACAACACCCTAAATCCCTATCACTGCCTCAAACCTTATCTGCAGCCGCATTTGCATTCAGTAAATCAACCGCGGCAAGAGAGTTATTTGGCGATGAGTTTGTCGATCACTACAGCGCGACTCGCGAATGGGAACAACGAGAGTTCAACAAACACATTACCGATTGGGAAATGAGCCGTTACTTTGAAATTATCTAACCCAGATATTACATGCAATGCCGTGATGATAGCGCCGCTAATTGTTTTTACAGGTTTTTTTTCGATTGAGCGCCGTACTGGTACGTCCGGTTGATTGAGAAAGAAAGTCTGCAAAAACAAGAAGCAAGCTAGAGCACGAGCAATTGCTTACAATATTCGGGATAAAGTACAAACTTATTTTAGATCACCATAAATACGACAAAGAGTGACATATGAGCAATTTACAAATCACTGTTTCACCCATAGATGATTCAAACTACGTCTCTAGAGAACAAGCCAGCAGCCAGCAGATAAGTCACTGCTCTGAGTCTGCATTTACCGCACAGAAACAGTGGCGGGAAGTCTCTATCGCAGAACGTGCCAAAATTTGCTACAAAATGATAGATCTGTTTGTTGCGCAAAAAGAACAGATAGGCAAAGAGTTAACTTGGATGATGGGTAGACCCATCCGCTACGCACAAGGCGAAGTAGCCGGCATGCAGGAGCGTGCTCTGCACATGATTGATATTGCTGAGCAATCCCTTGCCACCGTTAAACTTGAAGACAAACCAGGATTCACTCGTTACATTAAACGCGTACCACTAGGTGTGGTATTTGTCATCGCACCTTGGAACTTCCCCTATATGACGGCTATTAACGCGATAATGCCCGCAATAATGGCGGGCAATAGCGTTATTTTAAAACACTCTGCACAAACCCCTCTGTGTGCGGAACGACTTTATCAAGCATTTGATGAAGCCGGGCTCCCCAAGGGGGTATTTCAATTTTTACATCTCTCGCATGATGCTACTGCCAGTCTCATTCAAGATCCCAAAATAGATCACGTCTGTTTTACTGGCTCAGTGGATGCTGGCGCCAGTGTTGAGAAATCTGCCGCAGGACGATTTATTGGCTTAGGCTTAGAGCTGGGCGGAAAAGATCCAGCTTACATTCGTGCAGATGTTGACCTAGATGCCGCAGTCGAAACAGTCATCGATGGCGCTTTCTTTAATTCTGGGCAGTCTTGCTGTGGCATTGAGCGCATTTATGTTGACGCAACCATTCACGATCAGTTTATAGAAAAGGCCTGCGCGTTGATCAACCAGTATCAACTAGGTCGCCCCGACGATAGCAACACTACTTTAGGGCCAATGGTAAAAGCCAGTGCCGCAGATTTTGTTCGCGAGCAAATCAAGCAGGCTGTCGCCCAAGGTGCAACCGCTCATATCGATGAAAATAACTTCCCAATGAGCAAGCCTGGTTCTGCTTATTTAGCACCTCAGCTATTATCAAATGTGGACCACAATATGATGGTGATGACACAAGAGTCTTTCGGCCCAGTGGTCGGCGTACAGAAAGTTGATTCTGATCAGCAAGCTATTGCGCTAATGAACGATTCAGAATTTGGCTTAACAGCCTCGATATTTACGCGCGACATAGAGACGGGCATCGCTCTCGGTGAGCAGCTTGAAACAGGCACTTTCTTTATTAACCGCTGCGATTATTTGGATCCAGCACTCGCTTGGACGGGCGTGAAAAACTCAGGCCGTGGCTGTACCCTTTCGAGCATGGGTTACGAGCAGCTAACACGTCCTAAATCTTTTCATATTAAAACCGAGCTATAATAAAATAATAAAAAATCGCTCTCACTATGTACCCTATTTGTAAGGAGGCACACATGTCTTACCAAAATTTAAATGGCAACTGGAATTATCCTAACAAAATCCTCACGGGTGCCGGTCGCATCCAAGAGTTAGCCACTAGCGCGAAAGAGCTCGGCATGCGCTCACCACTCCTAGTCACTGACTCTGGTCTTGCATCACTACCTATGGTGCAAGATGCGATTAACCTGTGCATCGAAAGCGGCTTGAGCTGTGGCCTATATAGCCAAATAAAGTCAAACCCCAATGGCGACAATGTCATGGATGGTGTAGCCGCCTATCACGCAGGCAATCACGATGGCATCATTGCCTTTGGCGGAGGCTCAGGCCTTGATGCAGGCAAGGCAATTGCGTTAATGGTCGGCCAAGACCGCCCCCTATGGGATTTCGAAGATATTGGGGATAACTACCTGCGAGTCAACGAGGCGGGGGTTGCCGCTATTATCGCCATTCCCACTACTGCAGGCACTGGTTCTGAAGTGGGTAGAGCATCGGTGATCACCGATGAAGACGCTCATATCAAACGTTTAATCTTTCATCCGCTGATGCTTCCTAGCATCGTAATTTTAGACCCGCAGCTGACTGTTGGCCTGCCGCCACATATTACTGCCGCGACCGGTATGGATGCACTTTCACACAACTTAGAGGCACTCTGCTCGCCTTTTTATCACCCACTTGCTGAGGGAATCGCCGTTGAAGGCATACGCTTAGTGAAAGAATATTTACCTCGCGCAGTTGCAGATGGAACGGATATAGAGGCGCGAACCCATATGTTAGTCGCCTCCACTATGGGTGCTACAGCATTTCAAAAAGGGCTCGGTGGCATGCACGCACTCGCGCACCCTCTGGGAGCTCTATACGACGCTCATCACGGTTTATTAAATGCTATTTTGATGCCCTATGTGCTGCAGGCAAATAGAGAGGTAATCAGTCAGCGTATCGAGAGACTAGCCCGCTACATAGATTTACCTGACTGCACGTTTGATGGCTTTTTAGCTTGGGTATTAGACATGCGCAGCAAACTAAAAATCCCTCATACACTCGCTGAAATTAATATAGATGATCAACAGCAGAGCTTAGTAGCTGTAATGGCAACAGAAGACCCATCTGCGGCGGGAAATCCAATTAAATTCACCGCAGATCAATATCAACAAATATTTATTAATGCGGTGAAAGGAAAATTGTAGATCGTTAGTCGTTAGTCGTTAGTCGTTAGTCGTTAGTCGTTAGTCGTTAGTCGTTAAGTTTATAACTAACGACTTCAGACTAACGACTACATCTTTAATCCCCCACCTTAATATCCGCCATCATCCAGGGAAAATTAGTACTGATTACGTTCTCATACTTTTGCGTTAATATGCGCCGACAATCATTGGCGATATCTCCAGGTAAATCTCCCAACTCACGCTCTCGACTCACTAAATTTATTTGCCTACTCAAAGGCTCATCCAAAGCGAGAAGCTGCACTTGATGCTGCTTGATACCACTTTGAAATAAACATAATGGCGTGGTAATAGTGCAGCCTATCCCTGATGCCACAGCAGCGACTACTGCAAACGAATTGTCTAATTGTAAATGCGCTGCGGGGTCCAGTTGATTACGTCGCAAATATTTTTCAATTTTCTGTGCGATCAGTGTCCCTGATGAGTAGCGAATAAGATGATACTGCTTTAAGACACTAACGATATCCTTACTCCCAACATAGTCATTAGGCACCGCCAGCACAAAAGGTTCTGTTAAAATCCGATGCCGCGACAGACCCGAGTAATCATCCAGTGGATCATCTGAGATAGTAATATCAGCCTGCTTCGACAACAACATATGGGAGTGAAGATGAGATTGGCCTGAGACCACCGACCAATTTTGCGTACGATTATTAATAACATCAATCAGAGGTTTACCCACTGCAGTGATAATCGAATCTACTAAGGCAACTTTTACGTGACGCAGTAATTTATAATCGGCTTTACGCATTTCTAGGCTAGTCGTTTCAGCAGCATCAATAATACTTTGGGCACGATCGTAAAAAAAACGCCCAGCAGAAGTCACAGCCATAGGCCTTACAGACCTATCCATCAATTCAACCCCCAGGGACAACTCAAGCTGAGTGAGTATTTGCGACACTGAAGATTGTGACAGAGCCATTCTACTGGCTACCGTAGTAAGGTTGCCAGTTTCTACCACTAAGATGAAAACGCTTAATGATTTAAGCTCAAACCCAAAAGATGGCGACATTCACTATTCCTGAAAAACTTATAATTTAGAAGCTTAAGTTTATAACAGGCGAAGATAACTGTAAGTTAAAATTGTTGCTTTGTTAGCGCTTTAGATCAATTTAATCCGAGTATTGCATGCAATCTTCGGATTAACTCACCCGCATATCCGGAACAGCATCATCAGTATCATGTTTGCCCTCTTGAAAAACCGGGGCTATCAACGGTAGCTCAATCGTAAATACAGTTCCCTCCCCCTCGGTTGAGTTCATCCAAATTTTACCACCTAAAATACTGGTCATAATGTTATGCACTATATTTAAGCCTAGCCCAGTACCGCCTGATCCGCGTCTGGTGGTGAAAAATGGCTCAAATATCTTATCGATGTTAGCAGCGTGAATACCTTTGCCTGTATCGGTAAAGGTTATCTGTACTTTATCTTCATCCAACTGGCCTATACCAATAAACACTTCTCCTCTCTCTTCATTATCATAGCCGTGAGTTAAAGCATTGGCGGTTAGGTTAGTTACTACTTGCGCTAAAGAGCCAGGATAGCTGTCTAGGTTTATTCCCTCGGGAATATCCTGCTCTAACTTATGATGTTTATAAGTCGGCGCCAAAGTAGCTAATAGCTCTGCAACCATCGTTTTTAGATCAAAACTACGACGTTTAGAACTCACTTGATCAGCGGACACTTGCTTAAAGTTTTGCACCAAATCTGAGGCGGTCTCTAAGGTTCTACCCATCAAAACAGTGGCCTCTCCCACTCTTGAAATAAAGTGTTCCAAAGTATTTTTAGTCAACTTACCTTCAGTCATCAAACTATCAATTTTCTTATGTTCTGCTTCAAGAGCTGAATTCACCGTTACACTAATACCAATCGGAGTATTAATTTCATGGGCAACACCCGCTACTAACCGTCCTAAAGATGCCAATTTTTCAGTTTCTACCAAAGACTGTTGCGCATATTTCAGATCTTGAAAAGCGACTGCAAGTTTAGTATTGGTTTCTTTTAGGCTCTCGGTGCGCTTGATGACCTTCTCTTCTAGTTGATTGTTGAGTGAGGTCAACTCTAGTTCTGCAGTTTTTAGCTCTGTCACATCGTTGCCAAAACCAATCATGAAACGGATGGTGCCTGAATCGTAAAATGGCGCAAAACTCCAAATCAAAGTATTATTTTTTCCTGTTGAATCATTCAACTGTAATTCAATGCTTTCTATAGATTCATATTTTTTTAATACGAGCGATAGCTGCTCCGTCTTATCTTCCTCGACAAATATGGACAGCCAATCTTTACCGATGATGTTATCAACAGCTAAGCCACTGATTTCAGAACCTGCGGCATTGGTTGAATCAATGGTCAAATCACTGTTCAAACAACAAATAATAGTATTAGAGTAACTGATAACTGTTTTAGAAAAGTCACGCTCATAGGCTAGCTTTTCATTCACTAGCTGACGGGCGTTAAATTCTGAAATGGTCTTAGCTCTGGCAAAGTTAAAAGAATCAGCCAAGACATCTAGTTCATTATTTCTCTTGCGATCAGCACGACCATCCAATACAAGCGGCTTCTCCGACCCATCTGGACTCGCGGTACGAATATAGTCAACCATTTTTACAATGTGGCGGATAACAACTTGATGAAATAGACCTAGGATAATAATAGAAAGTAATAGTGAGATGATTATTTGACTTGATACAGCGTATATAATTTTGTCGATCAAACGTGCGTATACGCCATCTAAACTTGCAAAAATTTCTAACTGGCCTACTTCAGCGCCTTGATATTCCAAGGTAAAAGATCTGCCAAATGAGTTATCAATAGGTTCTACACCCACTTCAGACAGTACTATATTTACATTTTCTATAGTCTCGCGAATGCGCACATATTGAATATCAGGGAAGTCTAGAATGCCATCAATCTGCACGGCAATTTGAGCTTCGTTGAGGTTCCAGACACTGACTGCAACTGACTGGCCAAAACTGGTATAAATATTATCTATGTTTTCGAGTATTTGCTCTCTATCTGTTTGGTATTCCTGATATAAACTAAAACCCGAGGTGAATATAGCGAATAGAAAATTACAGATAATGATAAAGAACAGCAATCGATAGGAGAGGCCTTGGCGGGGCATAAACTCACTGTTTGAAGTACTAAATTTAATCATCTAATAGTCTCTTGTCTGGATAATAATTATATTAGCAACATTACTGAAGGGGTAATAGTTCAGCTTTCTCTAAACGCCTTAAATAGCTCGAGATAACATAGTCATACAAAACTGAACCAATACACAAAACCCAGAGGACATTTACAGATATAAAAAGTTGTTTAATATTTATCAGCTGAATCCATTAACATTACCTAAATTATGTCTTACATTACAACCATAAAATATTATATCGACAAAAAATGTATATAAAATAATTCAAATTACTATTTTTAAGTAAAAATGAAGAATTTCTTTAAAATTATAAAATTAAGGCGTTAGAATAGAACGATATTCCCATACGTATTTATTACTCATGATTAAATTAAGTTCCTACATTACCATTACTGAAGATCAATTAGAGCTTATCCCCATCAGAGCGCAAGGCGCAGGTGGTCAGAATGTTAATAAGGTATCCTCAGCGATTCACTTACGCTTTGATATCAACAATTCATCGCTCCCAGAAGTTTATAAACAACGCCTGCTCGCACTCTCAGATAGACGCATCAATAAAGAGGGCATCATCGTGATTAAAGCGCAGCTGCATCGCACTCAAGAAAAAAACAAAGTGGATGCATTGCAGCGTTTGGAAGTGCTGATTAAATCCATCATGTTAGTGGTGAAAACACGCAGAGTAACTAAACCTAGTCGCAACTCGCAGCGTAAAAGATTAGACAGCAAAAAGAAGCACGGTCAGAATAAAGTACTTAGAAGTAAGAATTACGACTAGGGAAACAGCTTAGGCACAGATTCCGGAATCCAGGCTGGGTATTTATCCATCACCGCCACAAACAAATCAGAGGCTATTTGCCGATCCAGCCAGCGCTGCACACTCATAAATTCTGCCTGGTAAAACCACTGTTTATCCACATGAGCGAACTGGCGAATAAACGGAAATATCGCCGCATCTGCCAAGGAGATGCTAGAGCGACTTAAAAATTCCTGATCAGACAAAAGCACTTCTAGTTCATTAATAAATATGCAGCACTGAGCCCGATAATAAGCCTGATCAAACTCCGGGTGGCGATCTGCATATTTATATTTGTCTAACCAAGCTTTAAAGTTATCATCACACTTTGCTATCAATGCCATCTGCTTATCGGTATTGGCTAACCACTGATCAGGGTCGGCACTGCTCAAGGCATAAAGCATAATATCTAAGCTTTCATCAAGCACCTCACCGCTACTCAGCACCAATACGGGTACTGTTGCCTTAGGAGAAACCTCTCGTAATTGCAGTGGTTTATTCCTCAATACAACTTCACGCAACTCGACATGCATATTGGCATAGTTAATCGCAATTCTCGCCCGCATGGCAAATGGGCAGCGGCGAAAACTATATAAAATATCACTGCTCATTTATTTACTTCCCACTAAGTATTTAGGATATAGGCTGGGCTGCCCTTGTTTGTTTTTATCATCAGCAGTGTTTTGCAATAACTGTTTACGCAATACTTTAACCTGCTTGGAAAAACTAACTTTATCCCACACCGCTAAGTTCTGCTCACTTGAAAACAGCTGCCTCTTTAACAGGCTAACACTGGATGTTAAAGTTTCATTCTGCCAATCTTTTATCGCCAAATGCTTAGCCCAACGCTGCAGACTCTGATGTGTGACTAGAGGGTCATTTTTCTGTAGAGAATTGAGTAGCTGATCAAAAAGCTGTCGCTCTTTTTCAAGGCCGCTCTCAACCGGTGATTCAACCGCCACGAGATTTAACTTATTTTTTTTCAGTAACACCACTATCAGCATCGCCAAAATACATAATAGTAAAATACACAGCGCTAACAGCCATTGGTTGATAGGATTTGTAACCTTTATTTGTTCAATTTTGATAACACTAGGTTCTGACGCTAGGATTTTTGGCGCTAATTTTTCTTCAACTTTATTAGTTGCGGCACTAGCAGGGGCGACTACATTTATGATCTTTTGCTCCAGCTTAGCGGTTTCAAACTGATGCTCACCAGCATTCCACCAGAGAATGTTCATTGGCGGTATTATAAACTGGCCTATTTCGGTAGGTACTATAGCGAAACTTCGCACTCTAGAAGTCTCGATTCCCCCAGTAGTTTTTAGCTCCTTTTTATTGGCGACTTCAGGATATATTTTAATACCAGAGATTTGTGCCATGGTTAAAGCGCTAATGGTTTCCGCCTGCGCACCAGTTAATTCAAGACTAATTTCACGGGTTATGGACTCTCCCAGCTCTATACTCTGCGACCCCGTCCAAGTGTCTGTCAACTGTACGTTATCAGCAACTATAAAAGGCTGAGCACTATCAGGAGCCGCCGCTACCGGTATTGTTAGAGTCTCGCTTTGTAAACTAATCGTTTTCCCCTGGGTTGAATTGAATATTGAACTCCTACCTAGCTGTACTCTGATCTTTTGCGCGGGCAGAACAAGCTCTCCAGGGTTTTGCGCGAAGATGGCATAACTGATTTCATAGACGCCAAATTGCCGATTACCGATGCGTGTTTCATAGCTGTTATCTTTTAATTTAATCACTTGTGCGTTTTCTAAAGACAATTCGCTACTCTGTAAATTATTGACATGCTGAGCAAAAGAAAAACGTAACGTGACGATAAGCTGCTCTTGTGGGATGACAGAGTCTTTATTGGCGATTAGCTCCAAGCTAAAGTCCGCGCCGTCATTTGCAGTAAGTTTCTCTTCCTTAACCTGCAGCTGTATTGCCTTACTACTCACGCCCATTATACTAAAACTAGGAATCTGTAATTGACCAATATGCTTAGGCTGTAGCTGTAAATTCCAGCGCACACTGCGATTACTAACACCGTTAATGCTCTGCATACTATGGCTAACATTTTTAGATAACACTTTAAAATCATCACTGAGCACAGAAAAATCCGGCTCTGCCAAGGTTCCTATATCTTTGGCCTCCAGCTGCAGGCTAAAGCTATCCACAATACTAATGACGCTGCGATCAACAGTTGCACTCAAGGTGGCAGCGTTTAAAATGGGCACCGCACTTATCGCTACCAGCATCAATGAGACAGTTAACCATTGAATTATACCTTTAGATATTCTCACTACCAACGTTGCTCCTTAGGCGGCTGCCATTGGCCATTGAGATATGCCTGCCGCTTCTTTTGATATTCATAATTAAATTTATTGCGCACCAGCCTACTAGCATCTTCTGGCAATTGTCCCAGCCAATTTTCTAACTGCTGCTCAGAGGGTGTTTTTTCACTCTTTTGTTCAGGAGTTTTTATTGCCTGCTGCGCATCAACCTGATCATTTTCCTCTTGCTGATCTTGTTGCTGTTCAGCAAACTGTGTTACTGCCTGTTGCTGCTTTTTTTGCTGCTCTTGTTTGAGTTTTTCTAAGGCCTGTTGCTCTGTATCTTCTGACTGCTGCGAAGTGGGCTGATCAGAAGAAGATTCTTTTTGCTGTTCAGCGTTTGGCGTATGTTGCTGATCGTCAGCGGTTGAATCCCCCTCTCCCTGAGAGGAGTCTTCGCTGCCAGCCCCTTTTTCTTGATCCGGTTTTTCACCTTTTGAATCAGCCTCTTTTGCTTGATCACTCTTGCTGTCTTTGTCCTTCCCCTGCTTATTCTTTTCCTCTTTGGACTGTTGCTCTTCAGCTTGCTTTTTTTCTAACAGCTTTGCGACAAGATCTCGGTTGTATGTTGCATCCTTCATATTGGTATCTAATGACAGTGCTTTGTCATAAGCCACCAGCGCCTCCTCTAAAGCATCGTCACGCGCTAATGCATTGCCTTGATTGTAATAGCCGTCAGCGTTGTTTTGCTGCGAAAAACTGCTCGCTGCATTTTGATAATTCCCCGCTTCAAATTGAGCCACACCGCGCCAGGGATGGTCTTCAAACTTAGCGGCTGCCTCTGTATACTTTTGCTGCTGCAGCAGCTCGGCTCCCTGCTGATTATTAGTTTTCCATAAATCTTGCCACTGATAAGCCATCGCAGGTTGCGCACTAAACATAGCGGAAATTAAAACCGATACCATCGCCAGCTGCAAGATCAATCCACGGCGAAAGCTCAGTAGTGCAATAGGTATCAACAGCAGTAACAACCACTGCCCTGCATCTTCCCACTGGTCTCCAAAAGCTTGTTTTTCGGCTAACTTTTGATACGTTTTAGACACCCTATCATCAAGCGCCAACAGCTTATCGATATCTGAGTTTCCCAGTGACATAGGCGTGTAAATACCCCCATTACTCTGCGCGATCGTCTTAAGCAGCTCACTATTTAATTTTGCCAGAACAATATTCCCCTGCCCATCCTTGGCAAAACCTTGCCCTGCTACAGGAATAGGGGCGCCCTCTACAGTGCCGACACCTAATATAGACAGTTTATAGTTACTCTCTTGCAACAGCGCATTCACATTTATGCCTGCTGTTGGCGTGATCCCATCGGTAAATAGAATAATATTGGCATCTTTATAACCTTGATTTTTTAACAGTGAGACGGCTAGGGCCAACCCTTCTTCAGTATTGCTGCCCTGCACCGGCATCACATTGGGTGAGAGAGTTGGAATTAAGCTGATCAGTGTGGCACTGTCTTCACTCAATGGCGCTAATACATGGGCATCACCACTGTAAACGACTAATGCTGTTAAGCCCTGTTTACGCGCTTGCAGAAAATCAATTAATTTAAAACGCATTTTAACCAGCCGCGAAGGTTTGATATCTGCAACGGCCATCGAAGGAGATAAATCGACCAACAATACTAAAGGCTGTTGATTGGCAAACTGCGGCTGTGGCAACTTTTGCCAACTCGGTCCCGCCATCGCCACAAAGGCACACAACCAACAGATAGCTAACCCGATTAAAGGTAGTTTAGATAAACGCTGTACTTGCCCCTGCATTAAATGATTTAACAACTCACTATCAATAATACCGTGCCATTGTTGCACTGAATTTTTGATACGCCACAGCAATAAGCAAATAATGGGTATCACTAACCAGCCTAACAACCAAAGAGGACGTAAAAAGTGGAAATCATCTAACATTGTCAGAGCGCCTCTCTTTAATAGCAACCAGAGATAAACGCCAGTGATTAAACAGATAAAACAGCGCCCAAAGCACACTCAGTAACAATGCACTCCCCAATGGCCAGAAAAACAAACTGCGCTGGGGCACCACTTCTTTACCTATATTAGGTTGCGGCTCAAGTTCATCTAATAATTGATAAACCTCTACCAACTCATCGATACTGCGTGCCCGAAAATACTTGCCACCCGTCATCTGTGCAATTTTTTTAAGACTATCTTCATCGAGATCCGCCGAGGGGTTAATCCGCTGATTGCCAAAAATACTCTGCACAATATATTCATCTGCACCAAAGCCCAAAGTATATATTTTCAAACCGTGTTTGGCTGCCATTGCCGCTGCGTCTAAAGGCGTCACTGTGCCTGCCGTATTAGCGCCATCGGTCAGCAAAATTAATACACGGCTTTTTTGTGGGCTATCTTGCATACGCTTTAATGCTAGACCAATGGCATCACCAATCGCCGTTTTTTGCCCGGCAAAACCTATTTGAGCCTCGTTTAAAAACTTTGCCAAGGAGCGATGGTCTAAAGTCAGTGGCGTTTGAATATACGCGTTATCGGCAAATAAGATTAACCCCATCCGATCTTGTTTACGCTTGTTGATAAAACCATCTAAAACAACTTTAATCCCCACTAAACGATTGACCATTTGCGAGCCCAACTGCATGTCTTTGGTCTCCATGCTGCCCGATATGTCTACTGCTAACATTAAATCTCTAACACTGTTGGTTACAGGCTGAGGCTCCCCCAACCATAAGGGCTTAGCGCCAGCAGATAATAACAACACCCATAATAGTGATAAAAAGGCGAACTTCACTTTACTCAGTGATTGCCCAGCGACTGATTGATGTTTTAGTAGTGCAAAAAAAGGAACTTTCAAAGCACTTTGTTGATTGCTGACAGGCTTACTAAACCGATAAACCAACAGCGGCAATAATAGTGCAGCAAACACCCAGGGCCACGCAAAACTAAACAATGGACTCCTCCTTGATCGCTATCAAATTATGATGTTTTTTGAGCCAGAGTGTAGCGCTGTTACACAAAGTTTCACGCCTCGCTAAGCTAAGATCCACATCCTGCGCGTAAATATTTACAAACTCATGGAACACATCAGCTTCAATAGCTTTTATATTACAACTAGAGCGCGCCAAAAACGTTTGCCAGCTAGCGCCACTAAGCTTGGCACATCCCGCCTGAGGATAACGTCTTATCGCCACTGATTTTAGCAATTGATTAATCTCCACTAAAAGCCGCTGATCGCTATTGTGGGATTGATGATCTTGAAACATCTTGCCAAGATGTTTAATCGCCTCCCTTCTATAAGCATTTTTCATAATGCAGCGATGCATAAACTTTGCAGCTAGTAATCCAGTAACTATCAACACAATAACCGCTAACACCCAACCTGGCGCTATCGGTAAATTAGTCACAGCTTCTGGTAAATGAAGACCTTGTAACTGATCAAGTGATGGGGCACTTTGCTGCGTCTTCATTGGTATCCCACTTGGCGTCGCCCTGAAAACCGCTGCTGCAATACGCTTATCAAATTATCAGCAGTACTTAATTGCAATATTTCAATACGATGCGCCATACAGATGGCTTCAAGTTTTTCCAGGCGCTGTTGCATGATATTAAAATTCACATTGCTGCCTATTTCATTGCTACCCACACCATCACTGATTCTTAAATGGCTATCTGCTGGTAGCTTCCACTCAAGGGGGTCTGAAATCAAAATAAAAGTGACCTGGTTGTGTTGACATATTTTTGACAACAGACCGGGATTCACCGTCGCTATGTCATGAAAGTCACTGGCTATATAAATGGCGCTACCAGGCTTAGTGACTCTTTTTAGCTTAGTGAGTAGTTGGTTCAAGCTCTGTTTTTGCGTTAATGCAATAGGAGATTTCAATTGCTGCGCATACTCATGCAAATAGTGGATAAATGAAAGCACCACTTTACGACTGGATTTAGGGCGCAACTCCATATGTTTGTCATCGCCAATCACAATGCCTCCCACTCGGTCTTTGGCATCTAACGCTATCCAGGAAAGCGCACTCATTAATGCCGCACAGCTTACTGATTTAAAACAGTTAACAGAGCCAAAGAACATATCCGAGCGCAGATCTGCAGCCAAAATAATTGGCCGCTCCCGCTCTTGAGTGAAAAGTCGAGTATGAGTTTTCTGCGTTTTAGCAGTCACGCGCCAATCGATACTACGTATATCGTCACCCGCCTGATAGAGCCTTACTTCAGCAAAATCTAATCCTCTGCCACGTGCGCGGCTATGCCAATTTCCAGCGCTTGGGTTAGTATGCACTGCAGCATCTAAGCTCAGCCTCTGTGTATACTTGCGCAGCGCTAATAATTGCTGCACATTTGGGTACACCCCTTTAAGAGAAAACAACTCAGCGTAATCAGTATCGTTCATCTAAAAAACATCCAATCATCTTTCATGTTGGAGCCTTAGCCTACTGGGACTTGCTCTATTAACTGATCAATCACCTTGTCAGCATCTATGCCATTTGCCTCGGCTTCAAAGGTCAAAATTAAGCGGTGTCGATAGACATCAAAAACCACTTGCTGCACATCTTCAGGGGTAACGTAGTCTCTGCCATTTAACCAGGCAAGCGCCCTAGAACATCGATCTAAGGCAATACTCGCTCTAGGGCTCACTCCCACTTCTATCCAACCCGCTAACTGTTGAGAATAACGATGAGGTTCACGTGTTGCCATGGTTAGCTGCACGATATACTCCTCTATAGGTTCGGCCATATGCATAGCCAATACTGCTGCTCTAGCGCCGAGCAGTTCTTCATCACTCATTGCCTGAGGCGCTGGCTCTTTAATGCTACTGGCTTCAGCACGTGCCAACTTCAATATTTCTCGCTCTGCTGCAACATCGGGATAATCGACTTTCACTTTCATCAAAAATCGATCGAGCTGCGCTTCCGGTAGCGGGTATGTGCCCTCTTGCTCCAATGGATTTTGCGTGGCCATCACCATAAAAATATCCGGCAGAGGGTAGGTATTGCGCCCAACACTGATTTGTCGCTCAGCCATTGCCTCTAACAGCGCTGACTGCACTTTCGCAGGAGCGCGATTGATCTCATCCGCCAATACTAAATTATGAAAGATAGGCCCAGGAGAAAACGAGAAGCTACCATCTTCAGGATGAAAGATGTCACTACCAGTTACATCTGAGGGCAGTAAATCTGGGGTAAACTGAATACGATGAAAATCGCCACTGATACCTTTAGATAAAGAATTAATCGCGCGAGTTTTAGCGACACCAGGAACACCTTCAACTAACAAGTGCCCGTCCGCCAATAACGCAATTAATAAACGCTGCACCAACAGCGGCTGACCTATTATTTCCCTAGACAGCCAAGCTTGTAAATTCGTAAATCTTTCATTTAATTCCGTATTATTCAAAATCTATCTCTCACATAAAACCGTTGAATATAGAGCACATAACTGCTGCGAAGTTCACATTTCCCGCCGTTGTTCAGCCCATTGATGCACTCTTTATAAATGAACTATTCAGTCATTACCAATACTATAAAGAAAAGATATAGTAATGATTTAAAACAATAACCTGCAAAATTGACCGCCAGTATGGTCAACGCTATATAATTTTAACGCCTTGCATTAGATATTGTGGCAAATTGACAAAATGCAATTGGGAATCATTAGAATAGGACCAACATTTCCCACTATTTCAAGCTGGTATCTTATTTTCTAAGCGCTGGCGCAAGCTTAATTTATACTATTGATCTTTTTTCAGAAAAGCCGAAAACCAGCCAAATGCATTTCTCAAAGCTTCCCTAGCGGATCGCGACGACTACTTAACCAAGCAGTTACCGCCGCTAAAATTATATTGATAAAATAACCGAGTAAATGTAGTACGCATTTTTATTAATTTATTCTATTGAGCCTAAATCAATTCTTTTAAAAACAAAAAATAACTAATTGTATTAAAAGACTTATTTTTAATTAGCTGTCCTATAATGATATTTATTAACAAAAAATTAATTAATGAACAACAAATATGTATCCATTATACTATTGATATCGACCTCTCATTAATATTATATTCACTAACAACAATAATGAACAAAAGATAAACATCAATAGAACACTGATAATATCCGTAAAAGACTCTTAGCTTAAAGTAAAGGATCCATCCAACACGCTCCTCTGAGACTTTTACGCTATTAAGGAGAGTAAATATGTATGAACTACCTAGTTTTGACAAATTAGTAGCTCTTAACCAATCAAACCCCGAAGCCTTCGAGACATTACGCGAGCAACTGGTTGACGGCTACATTGATACGGTCCCTACTGAGCGCCAACACCGCTTGCAAGGATTACAATTCCATATTAATTCTCGCCGCGATATGGCAAGCAATCCACTGGATTCTTGTATCTCTCTCTCTAGAATGATGCACGAAACATTTTGGGATATGCACACATCACTTGAAGATCTGTCGAACTTAACCAGCGATAATAATTCACACGCCAGCTTGATCGAAACTCAGCGCCTATTACTTGATAAAAAGCCCGCCGAAGTATTGCAACTCAATATGCATCACTAGTTTCCCCGCTAGTGCTAGCCGATATCTTAGCTAGCACTAGCACCTACTCTTTCTTGCTAAAATCCAACAGCGCTAGTAGCTGTACATAAACAACATACATAATCGCTCCAAACACCCCACCCAGTGCATTTAGATACAAATCCCTCAAGCTTGAATGCCTTGTAATCAACCAAGCCTGACGATATTCGATAATAAAACTCAGCAGAAATCCACATAGGAACGTAGCTGCCAACAAAAGACCAAAGCGACTTAACTCATGTTTAAAACTCACCGGAATTTTAAACATCAGTGCCGCGATCAAAAAACCAAAAGGAGCAAAACCTAAAAAATTCAATACTATATCCTTCAACGCACTCCCTGAGTACAGATTAAATGATTCATTACCAAACAGGCGGTGTTTTAACAAAGCCACTTCCCTAGGTATATACAACCAACTATTCGCCACATTATCCAAGGCGTTTTCAAGTGAGGCGTCAAATTTTATTTTCTCAAAACCAGGCATTGGCTCCAGCGGCAATACTGAGAAGCTGCTAATAGCCCCATGCCAGTTATTCTCAAGCAGCTCAGAACCAGATAACAGTAATCTAACGCCTAATTCACTATTGGGCAGGTTAAAAATTTTCGTGGCTTTTTTAACTTTCTTTTTACCATTCAAACTCAACACCGTTGTTCCAGAGGTCACGGTTAACTTTAACTGTTGATAGCCTCTATTAGGCTCGGTAATTTTTATCCTTAAACGGGGTTTCTTTTGCCGATAATTGTAATCATCACCATTCATCACAATGATATAATCTCGAACTTGAGCAATCACAAATTGCTCAGCTGCGTTACCATTGGATAACAACATCAAAAATTGAAAATTATGTTTAACGAAAGATAGCGGGGAAAAAGTTAAGCGAACTTCAAAGCCGCTTGTATTGAGTCTATTAATCATCGAGTGGCTGATGGTTTGTTTCGAGTATGCGAGCCCTCGTTCACCAAAAAACAGAGCATTATCAGCGACAGAATACCGAACTTGGTTCTCTGACGGTATATCATCCTTTAGCCCCATATAGAGCATAGCGGTAATGACTATCATCAAATACATGCACAATAGCCTTTTACTCTCCAACCAAGAAACCATGTTTATATCTCTAGTGTGCATTATAAAACAGTAAGTTGTAGCTAGCCTTTTATCTCACGCTCAATTAGCGCCTTAGGACTTTAAAAGTATTTAACTCGAATATTGTACCCAATTGCTCGTGCCCTAGCTTGCTCCTTGTTTTTACAGACTTTTCTTTCTCAATCAACCGGACGTACCCGTACGGTGTTCAATCAAAAAAAAGCCGGTAAAAACAACTAGCGGCGCTATCATCACGGCATTGCATTCAATACCCGGGTTAATAGTTCTGTTTAAATATTGTTATTCAAACCAGCCATTACAATTCAGCATTATTACTGGCGTTTTTAGTCATTTCCTTATAACGCTCTATACCCGCGATAGCATCTTCGCGGTGATGATTCACATACAGTACTGTCGACTGGCCACCGGCACAGATCTTTTCTATCAGAGCTAATACCAGCTGCCTATTTATATCATCAAGACCCAAACATGGCTCATCTAATATCAATAATGGAGGATGTTTTACCATCGCTCTCGCTATTAATAATAAGCGCTGATCACCGAAAGACAACTTATTAAAACTTACATCAGCTCGATCATCCATTCCCAACAACACCAGCCACTGATCAGCTATCGTTTTTTGATTGTCACTCGCTTTAGTGTACAAACCTATGCTGTCGTAAAATCCAGAGACAATGACATTACGCAGGCTAGTACCCACCCGATACTCCCACTGCAAAGCGGTAGAAACGTAACCAATATACTGCTTAATCTGCCAAATACTCTCACCACTGCCTCTTTTAAAACCAAATACAAATATATCGTTAGAGTAACTCTGGGGGTGATCGCCCGTAATCAGCGACAAGATTGCTGTTTTTCCACTGCCATTTGGTCCACTTAACTGCCAGTGCTCGCCAGGATTAATTTGCCAATTAAAATCTTCAACAATTTTAACTTGATCGTACTTCACAGCAATATCGGTGAGTTTTACCAAAGGTTGCCCTGGATCTAAGCCCTGTTTAATCGTGCTTATATCCGTCACTGGTATTTGCAAATCGCTGGTTTTTATATGCAAGAGCTGCAACAACTCTCTGCTTGCCTGCTGATCCGTTAACGCGGCAGTATGGGCTAATGTCCCCTGCTGCATATAACCTAAGTGAGTAATAAACGCAGGTATCTCATCGCACCTATTAAGTACCATTAAAATATTAGTCTGTTTTGACAACTGCGTTAAATAGTTTTGTAACATAGCCAAAGTATTGGCATCCAGCCCATCAAAGGGCTCATCGAGTATCAACAACTCAGGCTGGCTAGCCATCGCTTTGATCAATAAAACCTTACGTGTTTCACCCGTTGATAAAGCTCTAAAAGATCGCTCCAGCAAATATTGCAGCTCAAACTTAGCCAGTAAATCGGCAATTTCTTCAGCAGCACTACCGTCCTCTGCTAATATTTCAGCCACCGTTGTCCCCACTGCCACCACATCCATGATGTCAGCATCGTCCTTCTTACGCTCACGCTCAATTAATAGCGCTTGTGCCTCAAACGACACCAACGCAACTTTATCGGGAAGCCCCAGCAGCTCACCTGTTAACTTATCACCAAAGCCTGCGAGGATTGCTACCAGCGCTGATTTACCCGAACCGTTAGCACCGGTAATCACCCAGTGTTGAGTATCACTAATCGTCCAATTTATATTTTTAAGTTCAAAGCGCTGGTCAAAATCAAACCCACAGTTAATTAATTCAATATTCATGCAAACACCTTCAAAACAAAATCAAGACCAAAAAAAACCAAGATAATTTCTTGGTTTTTTTAATCCCTAGCCTAACAAGGTCAGACTTAACTTGAAGTAGCTACCACTTAATAGCACCAACTACTTCAGCTTAGAGACAAAATTAAACGATAGCTTTCATGTCAGACATGTGACCACGTAAGATACCACCGATAGTTTCAACGGGATGCTCGCGCAAAGCAGAGTTTACTTCGATCAATCTGGCATTATCAACGCCGTTGTCATCGTTAGTGGTGCCTTTACCGATAACATCGGTATCGATATTCTTCATGAAGTCCGCAAGCAGTGGCAGACAAGCGTGGTTATACAAGTAGCAACCGTATTCAGCAGTATCAGAAATAGTCGCGTTCATCTCGTACAATTTCTTACGCGCGATAGTGTTAGCGATTAACGGCGTCTCATGTAGCGACTCGTAGTAAGCAGACTCAGCGATGATACCTGCAGCAGTCATCGTTTCGAATGCTAGCTCAACACCGGCTTTAACCATCGCCACCATCAAGATACCGTGATCAAAGAACTCTTGCTCTGAAATTTCAACATCGCCAGCAGGCGTCTTTTCGAATGCTGTCTCAGCGGTGTCTGCACGCCATCCTAAAAGATTCGCATCATCGTTAGCCCAGTCAGCCATCATGCCTGAAGAGAAAGTACCGTCGATGATGTCATCTTGATGTTTGTTGTAAAGTGGGCGCATGATTAACTTAAGCTCTTCAGCCAAATCAAATGCTTTGATTTTATCTGGGTTAGACAGACGATCTAGCATATTAGTCACGCCGCCGTACTTAAGCGCTTCAGTAACCACTTCCCAGCCGTATTGAACAAGCTTAGAGGCATAACCTGCATCAACACCCTTCTCAACCATTTTGTCGAAACAAAGGATAGAACCGGTCTGCAACATACCGCAAAGGATAGTCTGCTCGCCCATAAGGTCAGATTTAACTTCAGCAACGAAAGAAGACATCAATACGCCTGCTTTATGCCCGCCTGTACCCACAGCGTATGCTTTAGCAAGCGCTAGACCATGGCCTTGTGGATCGTTAGCTTCGTGAACAGCGATCAGTGTTGGAACACCGAAACCACGAACATATTCTGCACGTACTTCAGTACCTGGGCACTTAGGTGCAACCATGATGACAGTTAAATCTTCACGAATTTTCATGCCTTCTTCAACGATATTGAAACCGTGTGAGTAAGAAAGGCAAGCACCTTGCTTCATTAGCGGCATAATAGCGTTAACAACAGGAGTATGTTGCTTATCAGGTGTTAAGTTAAGAACCACATCCGCAGTAGGGATAAGCTCTTGGTAAGTACCAACCACGAAACCGTTCTCTGTGGCGTTCTTCCAAGATTGGCGCTTCTCATCGATTGCCGCTTGACGCAATGTGTAAGAAACATCTAAACCGCTGTCGCGCAGGTTAAGACCTTGGTTAAGACCTTGAGCACCACAACCTACGACAACAATTTTTTTACCTTTTAACGCATCAACGCCTTCAGTAAATTCGTTTAAGTGCATAAAGCGACATTTGCCTAACTGTTCAAGTTGGTCGCGTAACGTAAGAGTGTTGAAGTAATTATTAGACATAGTCATGTTCCGTTTAATAAAGATAAATGAGGCAACGCCTGAATCATCTAAGGTTATTCAAAAATAGGGTCATATTTATATATGATTTGATGAGCCAGATATTAGCGTAATTATCATTTTGCGTATATTGATATATAAAACCTACAGCATTGCAATTTGTGCAACATGAAGAAAAGCTGTCCACAAATAGTCCGGACAAAATTATACACAGCGCTATATTCAAACTTAACTATGCTTTATAATCGCCGCCTGTTTTTACTAGTTATTGAAAACACTCAATGTGAGAGTGTTTCATGCTGCTAGCATTGTACCTTTATTAGTTTGTAAATTTTAGTTCATGTGACCCATTGTAGGGGGCACCACTGAGCACAGGGAAAAGTCATGCCAATTATTACACTGCCAGATTCAAGCACCAGAGAATTCGATCACCCCGTCAGCATTTTAGATGTCGCAATGGATATAGGCCCAGGCCTTGCCAAAGCAACGGTCGCCGGTCGCATAGACGGCGTATTAGTAGACGCTTGCGAAATGATCAACAGCGATGCCAAAATTGAAATCGTCACCGCGAGAGACGATGCTGGCCTTGAAATCATCCGCCACTCTTTTGCTCACTTAGTCGGACACGCTGTAAAGCAGCTATATCCTAGCGCTAAAATGGCCATCGGCCCGACCATCGAAAACGGTTTCTACTACGACATCGATTTAGAAGAAAACCTCACTAACGATGACCTAGCTGCCATTGAAAAGCGCATTACTGCGTTAATCAAAACCGACTACGATGTCATTAAGAAGATGACACCTGTGGCTGAGGCACGCGCCTTATTTGAAAGCCGTGGCGAGACATACAAACTAGAGTTGATCGACAACTTAGATGACAGCATCACCGAAGTCGGTCTTTATCATCATCAAGAATACGTCGACATGTGTCGCGGCCCGCACGTGCCTAACACTCGTGTACTGCGCTCATTTAAGCTGATGAACCTAGCCGGCGCATACTGGCGCGGTAACTCAGACAACAAAATGCTACAGCGAATTTACGGTACAGCATGGAGCGATAAAAAAGCCCTTAAAGCCTACCTAAAACGCCTGGAAGAAGCGGAGAAGCGTGATCACCGTAAACTGGGCAAAAGCTTAGACTTGTTCCACATGCAAGAAGAAGCGCCGGGCATGGTTTTCTGGCATCCAAATGGCTGGGCCCTCTATCAGCAGATAGAGCAGTACATGCGCGCCAAGCAACAGACACATGGCTACCACGAAATTAAAACGCCGCAAATAGTCGACCGCTCTCTCTGGGAGAAATCGGGCCACTGGGACAAATTTGCTGCGGGTATGTTTACCACGGGTTCAGAAAATCGCGACTACGCGATCAAGCCAATGAACTGCCCTTGTCACATTCAGGTATTCAACCAGGGACTACGCTCATATCGCGACCTTCCCTACCGTTTAGCGGAGTTTGGCTCATGCCATCGCAACGAGCCTTCAGGGGCACTACACGGCATCATGCGTGTGCGTGGCTTTGTGCAAGACGACGGTCACATTTTTTGCGCCGAAAAAGATATCCAAACTGAAGTGGCAAGCTTCATCAGCTTCTTACACGAAGTGTATGACGACTTCGGTTTCACTGACATCATCTACAAGCTCTCCACCCGCCCTGAACAGCGCGTTGGCTCAGACGAGAGCTGGGATAAAGCAGAGAAAGCATTGGGCGACGCACTGGACGCAGCCGAGCTTGATTGGGACATCCTTCCAGGGGAAGGCGCTTTCTATGGACCTAAAATTGAATTTTCTCTAAAAGATTGTCTTGGTCGTGTCTGGCAATGTGGTACTATCCAAGCCGATTTCTCAATGCCTGGCAGATTAGATGCACAATTTGTCAACGAAGAGGGTAATCGCGAAACACCGGTAATGCTGCACCGCGCAATTTTGGGCTCATTTGAGCGCTTCATCGGCATTTTAATCGAGCACCATGCTGGCGCGTTACCTACTTGGTTAGCACCAAAACAGCTGGCAATTATGAACATCACCGACAAACAAGGTGACTATTGCCGCGAAATTGCGAAAAAGTTAGAACTAAATGGCTTTAGAGTCATTCAGGACTTGAGAAATGAGAAGATCGGCTTTAAAATCCGCGAGCGCACTCTACAAAAAGTCCCCTACCTATTAGTGGTTGGCGATAACGAGGTCGAAAACGGCACTGTTGCAGTTCGTACTCGCACAGGCGAAGACCTTGGCGCAATGACATTAGACGCTTTCACTCACTACTTAAAAGATGAAGTAGAGCGTAAAGGTCGCAAAGACAATGATTAGGAGATATCAAGATTAGACGCGATAATAAAAGAGGGGCGCGCACCGATAACCGTGCTCCCATTAATGAGAACATCCGAGCTCAAGAAGTTCGCCTTATAGATGAAAATGGCGAGCAAGTGGGAGTAGTACCAATCAAAGATGCACTTGAGCGAGCTCAAGTAGCAGAACTTGATCTGGTTAAAATTTCTGACTCAGATCCAGTAGTTTGTAAACTAATGGATTACGGTAAGTTCCAATACGAGCAGAAAAAAGCGGCGAACGAAGCTAAGAAAAAGCAGCACCGCACCCAGATCAAGGAAATAAAGTTTCGTCCTGGCACGGAAGATGGGGATTATCAGGTAAAGCTACGCAACCTGACACGTTTCCTAGAAGCAGGAGATAAAGCCAAGATAACGTTACGTTATCGCGGTCGTGAGATGGCTCACCAGCAATTGGGCATGAATCTGATGTTACGAGTTGAAGAAGACTTGAAAGAAGTCGGAATCGTGGAACAACGCCCAAAGATGGAAGGTCGTCAAATGGTCATGGTGATAGCTCCGAAGAAGAAAAAGTAGTTAGCAGACGTATAAAACCTGCAGCTGTTGCAAAATAGTCGCGGGTTTTGTTGTTTCTTTGTCAACGAAATTTCATTACTGATCAGTTATTTATAACCGATATTAACAGTAAAAATAAATTAACGAATGCGTGGAGTATTTAAAAATGCCAAAAATGAAAACTCATCGTGGAGCAGCTAAACGCTTCAAGAAGACTGCGAACGGCTTTAAGCACAAGCAAGCCTTCAAATCTCACATTCTGACCAAGAAAAGTACTAAGCGTAAGCGTCAGCTTCGCCCGATGCTTCAGGTTCACGCAGCGGACAAGAAACTTGTTCAACGCATGTTGCCTTTCATCTAGACAACTTTTTTTTAAACTTAAACAGAATTGAATATAGGAAGGTAAAGAATGGCTCGTGTAAAACGTGGTGTTCAGGCTCGTCGCCGTCACAAGAAAGTACTTAAGCAAGCTAAAGGTTACTACGGAGCGCGTTCACGTGTTTTCCGTGTTGCTAAACAAGCTGTCATCAAAGCTGGTCAATATGCATACCGTGACCGCCGTCAAAGAAAACGTCAATTCCGCGCACTGTGGATTGCTCGTATCAATGCGGCAGCTCGTATTCATGGTATGTCTTACAGCCGTTTCATTGCTGGTCTTAAAAAGGCAAGCATCGAAATCGACCGTAAGGTACTAGCAGACTTAGCTGTCCGCGAACAAGTAGCATTTGCTGCCGTTGTTGAGAAAGCGAAAGCTGCTCTGGCATAACGCACCTTAAGTCGGTGATTTATTTATAAATCACCGACTAAATGCTAGTTTGAAAATAGGGAAAGGGTGCAAACTCTCTCCCTATTTTTTTGAGTGGCGTTTAGCCCTCGAAAATATCAGTTTGCTCTACTTATTACTTTTGTGCTTAAACAAAGAGCACTAAATAGAGTAAATTATTTAGGCAGTCATTAGCGCGCAATTATTATCGCACGCGATGACCGCCCTCTTCGAATCACTGGAGTAATGATGGAAAACATTGAAGAACTTTTAGCTCAAGCTTGCGAGGCTGTCGACACAGCTAGCAGTGTCGCTGAGCTAGAACAGGCGAGAGTTGAATACCTGGGAAAAAAAGGGCCATTGACCGCCCTGTTAAAAGGCCTAGGTAAACTGAGTGCCGAAGAGCGCCCAGCAGCAGGTGCGCGCATCAATGAAGCCAAGCAAAAAGTGGCGGAAAAGATCAACTTGCAACGCCAGAATTTAGAGACGCTAGCCCTGGCTAAAAAGCTGGCAAGCGAAACTATCGACATCAGCCAGCCAGGTCGCGGCGAAGACCTAGGCAGCATCCACCCGGTCACTAAAACCTTAGAGCGCATTGAAGCATTCTTCGGTGGTATCGGCTACAGCGTTGCTGAAGGTCCTGAAATCGAAGATGAATACCACAACTTCGAAGCGCTAAACATCCCAGCACATCACCCTGCCCGCGCCATGCACGATACTTTTTACTTCGATGCAAATCGTCTATTGCGTACTCACACGTCCGGTGTACAAGTACGCACCATGGAAACCAGTGAGCCACCGATTCGCATTATCTGCCCAGGCCGAGTGTACCGCTGTGACTACGATCAAACCCACACACCTATGTTCCATCAGGTAGAAGGCCTGTTAGTGGACAAAGGCGTAAGCTTTGCCGATCTAAAAGGCACCCTTGAGCAGTTCTTGCGTGAGTTCTTTGAAGATGACGTTAAAGTACGTTTCCGCCCTTCTTACTTCCCTTTCACAGAGCCTTCAATCGAAGTAGATATCGATCGCGGTGACGGAAAATGGTTAGAAGTACTAGGTTGTGGCATGGTCCACCCGAAAGTATTTAACTACTCCAACATTGACCCAGAACAATTCACCGGTTTCGCTTTTGGTATGGGTGTAGAACGTTTAGCAATGCTGCGCTACGGCGTAGATGACCTACGTTTGTTTTTTGAAAACGACTTACGCTTTTTAAAGCAATTTAACTAAGCCATTTTATACGTTTTTATCCAACAAAATTTAACTGGAGAGCTGTTACTAAGCGTAGCGAGCGAAGATAAGACAAGGCAAAAACCAACGAAATAGCGGAATCAGTGTGCCCCTTTTTATGGGTATTACATTGAAACGTAATGTTGAGCTGGTTTTTAACACCGTATTATCGAGCGCAGTAGCTTGAAAGGTTCTCAAAGGTGATATATGAAATTCAGTGAACAGTGGTTGCGTGAGTTAGTTCAACCCAACATCAATACCCAACAATTAGCCGACCAAATAACCATGGCTGGCCTAGAAGTCGACGGCATCGAAAATGTCGCCAACGATTTTAGCAAAGTAGTGATCGCCAAGATCATCAGTGCAGAGCAACACCCTAATGCCGATAAGCTTAGAGTATGCGTAGTTACCGACGGCACTAACGAATATCAAGTCGTTTGCGGCGCTCCTAACGCACGCGCCGGCCTCATTACAGCACACGCCCAAATAGGCGCAGAGCTGTTTGATGGCGAAGGCAAGTCGTTCAAAATCAAAAAAGCAAAATTGCGTCAGATAGAATCCTTTGGCATGTTATGTGCAGATGCAGAACTTGGCATATCCGACGAGAGCGCGGGCATTATGGAGCTGCCACTAGATGCACCCATAGGTACTGACCTACGTGAATACTTGTCTCTAGATGACAAAATCATCGACGTTGACTTAACCCCTAACCGGGGTGACTGCCTCAGCATTAGCGGCTTAGCCCGTGAAGTTGGCGTACTCAACAAAGCAGCTGTTAGCTACCCACAGGTCGAAGTTACCGCTACTTCAATTACCGATACCGTCACCGTAACACTAGAATCTCCAGCAGATTGCCCGCGTTATTTAGGCCGTGTGATTCGTAATGTTGACGTAAAAGCTGCGACACCCACGTGGATGGTTGAAAAACTACGCCGTAGTGGCGTGCGCTCAATCGACCCTGTGGTCGATGTCACCAACTACGTATTACTTGAACTTGGCCAGCCGTTACACGCGTTTGATCTAGACAAATTAGCGGGTAACATTGTCGTACGTAAAGGTCGCGAGCAAGAGAAACTGGTATTACTCGATGGTAACGAAATCACCATCAAAGAAGACACACTAGTGATCGCAGATGACAGCGGTGCTGTGGCCCTTGCCGGCGTATTTGGCGGTAAAAAAACCGGCGTTACTACCGACACTACTAACATCTTCTTAGAGTGTGCTTTCTTCAACCCCATCTCTATTGCCGGTAAAGCACGTCACTACGGTCTGCACACTGATGCATCCCACAGATACGAGCGCGGCGTAGACTGGCAGTTGCAACAGCGAGGCATTGAACGTGCGACACAGTTATTAGTCGCCATCACTGGCGGCGATGTGGCACCCATTAGCGAAGCGGTCAGTGAAGCGCACTTACCTAAGCTGAACTACATCACCCTGCGTCACGCAAAAGTAAACGCTATGTTAGCCTTTGAGATGCCAGCGGCAGAAATCGAAGAAATCGTCACCCGCTTGGGCATGACCATTACTTCCCAAACAGCAGATAGCTGGGAAATCACCGCACCTTCTTATCGTTTTGACATCACCATTGAAGTCGACATTATCGAAGAGCTTGCGCGTGTATACGGCTACAACAACCTCCCGGTAAAAATGCCTTCAGCGGCACTGGACTTCACCCCTAGCACTGAAGCTAAAATAAGCATGCACAACATCCGCCGCACTTTAGTATCCCGTGGCTACCAAGAGGCAATTACTTACAGCTTCATTGAAAAAGAACTGCAAAAGCAGTTTGATGACATCAACACCGGCATAGCACTGGCAAACCCTATCTCCGCCGAAATGGCAGTGATGCGTACCAGCATCTGGCCAGCACTGGTTAAAACAGTCCAGTACAACCAAAACCGTCAGCAAAATCGCGTGCGTATTTTTGAGTCAGGCCAATGCTTTATTAAAGATGGCGATGACATCAAGCAAGAAAACGTCATCAGCGGCGCTATCGTCGGCCGTCGCCATCCAGAGAGCTGGAGCAGTGATAACCAGAGCGTCGATTTCTTTGACCTTAAAGGCGACTTAGAAGCGCTGCTAGACTTAACCGGATGTGCAGACGAGTTTACTTTCGTAAAAGCTGAACACAAGGCACTGCACCCTGGACAGAGCGCGCAAATCATCCGTCATGGTGAAGTTATAGGTTTCATCGGTGCATTGCACCCTACACTGGCTAAGTCTTTCTCGATCAATGGCAACTTATTCTTGTTTGAGATCAACCAGCAAAAGCTACAACAGGCAAAACTAACTGAATTTAACAGCTTGTCGAAGTTCCCTGAGAGCAAAAGAGACATTGCTGTCGTCGTTGAAGAAAATGCTATTTTTGACTACCTTAAGCAAATAATTAGCACAAGTGGCGGCGATTTTCTAAAAAATGTTACCTTATTTGACGTCTATCAGGGGCAAGGTGTTGAAAAAGGTAGAAAAAGTCTTGCTATAAACTTGACGTGGCAGCATCCATCGCGCACTCTTAATGAAGAGGAAGTAAATGCTTCTATCCAAATGGTCGTTTCAGCGCTAGCAAATCAAGCTGGAGCAGTGTTAAGAGATTAACGCTTAGCCGCCCTTATTCTATTAGCTGAAAATTAAGCTACAATATTAAGGGCGATCAGACTAGAGGCAATGAAATTAAAGCTCCCCGGGCAAGGCCCTCTCGCTTTGCGAGCCTTCACTAAGTGAAGCTGGGCATTTTTAGTACTTTTGGATCTATAATGTTAACGACCCAAAGGCCCGGGAATCAACCCTTGATGATTTAGGCTCCGCCTAATTCATCTCTATTGAATCTAAATTTGGTTGTAGTAAAAGCTGACAGAGGAAAGAATATGAGTTCTTTGACAAAAGCAGACATGGCAGAACGCCTTAACGAAGAATTAGGGTTAAACAAACGCGAAGCAAAAGACATCGTTGAAAGTTTTTTCAACGAGATACGTCAGAGCTTAGCCAACAATCAGCAAGTTAAATTGTCAGGATTTGGCAACTTTGATTTGCGCGATAAAAACCAGCGCCCAGGGCGCAACCCAAAAACAGGTGAAGAAGTGCCTATTTCAGCGCGACGCGTTGTCACCTTTCGCCCGGGCCAAAAACTTAAGGATCGCGTAGACAGCTATGCCGCAAACTGTTCTTAGCCCGCAAGAGCTTCCAGGAATACCGCCAAAGCGTTACTTCACCATCGGCGAAGTAGCGCAATTATGTGATGTTAAAACACACGTACTTAGGTATTGGGAGCAAGAGTTTTCCCAGATCAAACCGGTAAAGCGCAGTAATCGCCGCTATTACCAACGCCAAGACATCATTGTGATACGTCAAGTACGCTCTCTTTTACACGAGCAAGGCTACACCATCAGTGGTGCAAAACAGTGGTTAAAAGGCGATAAAGGCTCCCAGGAAAGCGACCGATACAAGCAGGTAATTCGCCAGACAATCAACGAGCTAGATGAAATTTTAGTTTCTTTAAAAAAAACCAATTAGCCCTTTGCCAATCCCCACACATCGGGTAAGATGCCGTTCTGATTTCGCGCAAGCTAAGTCAATTGTCGGGGTATAGCGCAGTTTGGTAGCGCACTTGTCTGGGGGACAAGTGGTCGCAGGTTCAAATCCTGCTACTCCGACCAATTCTATCTTTAAATCAATAAGTTACAACACAACCCCATTGATCATTATTTGCCCGTGCAAAGCTCGTGCAAAATCCGTGCAAAACCCTACCTGTTAATACCCTTCCAAAGCTCTCTTATAAACACCCACTTCGATATACATTGAACCATCAGATATTATTAGATATGTGCCAACATATACGTTATATACGCGCGCACACATACCCGCGTGTAAAGCAGACTAAAATATCTAGGTTGGGGTCGGGAAAAGAGTTGCAAAAGTTGCAAAAGTTGCAGCCAATCAAGAACAGTTATAACTATATGATACTTATACTTAATATACTTATCTTAAAAGGTAACAAAAACGTACCAATAAAGTATTTCTGCAACTCTTTTTTTTGTAACTTTCTTAAAATATTATATCAATAAAAATCAATTAGTTAACTTTCTGGTACCTTTTGTGCAACTAATTGTTACTCTTTTTAGTAACAGGATTTACATTTTAAACAACCAAATATCAATCACTTACAATCACCCTCGATACCCTGCAACCTTTGCAACTCTTTTCCGGAGGTCAAATAAATATATTAGTTATTCTTCGTCAGCCTGTAATTCAATAAATGACTAAATATATTGCTATAACTGCATGTTTTTGCGAGGATTCAAGGCACGCTATATACATCTAGACCACAAACAACCACGGGTCTTGAGCTGTGTACAACTATTGCAAGAAAAAAGGGTTCATAAACGAGCCGCAGGCGTGGTGGGATGATTGCGCGACAGAAGTGTCCAGTGCATTAATAGGTAAATACATTACCTCAGGGGGTAACTTGAATAATTTTAATCTTTCATTTATGACAATAGACGATAGGTTTTCTATAAATTTTGATCATATGAATGAAGAGGCTAATCTGCTTGTTTCGAAGCTTTTATTCTGTTTTGATAAAGTTGAAGTGGAAGCTGAAACATTACACTTTACCGCTGAGCAAAGAGCCACATCTGAACTTAAATTAAGAATTTGTAATTTGATCCAGCCTTATTTAAGTCAACATCCCCAGATGAATAAGCTAAAAGCAAAAATTTCAAATATTCCTGACAACCAATTCTTTTTGGTTCTACAAGAGATACCCACTGATACTGAAACGCTTTTATTATATGAGCTATGGGTTGAAACCTTGAATGAAACTGAAGACCCTAATGAATTGAAATCTTCATTTATTAAAAAGAGCACACAGTTAAACGGTTTTTCTGGATATTTAGTCAGTAATTATCAAGTACACATCCCAAGAAATGATAGGCGAACTATAATAGGCAATGCTACAAAAGATGATCGGTGCTGTAGATTTTGTGGTAAAAGTAATCAAAATGGTGCCTTTTTTAAAAAAGTAGCTCATGCTATACCTGAAGCATTAGGAAATAAGAATATAATACTTGGCGATGAATGCGACGAATGCAATCAATTCTTTGGAGATAACATTGAACCATGCTTAATCGAGTATTTTAATATATACAGAGTTATGCTAAATACGAAAGGAAAGAATGGATCACCATTTATTGGGTATAAGAATGGGAGCATACATCACGATGGTAATATGGTTGTACTAACATCAACTATAATTGAAAATATCAAAGATTCAGAATTTACTATCAATTTAAACTCATCGAAAGAAATTACCCCAGTAAATATATATAAAGCTTTATGTAAAATAACTCTTTCCACTATCGATAAGTCTTGTATCCCTTTATTAAGTGAAACAATAAATTGGATACGAAGTGGTGCTGTTGAAGAAAAAGTTCTACCTAAAGTGGCTTTTACTATTGAACATTCTGGTTTTACTAAGCAGCCTCAAATTGTCAACTATGTTAGAAAAACCAAAAATCATGATATTCCTCATGTAGTTTCGGAATTCAGAATTGGTAGTTTTGTTTATGTCTACATTCTGCCTTTTAGCGATAACGATACTGAAGACTTTACTAAGGAGGAGTCTTTCAAAAATTATTGGGACACATTTAATCATTACAGTGGTTTGAAGACTTGGAAATTTTTCAGCCTAACTGGTACCTCCAAAGTATCTGCTAGTAGTGTTATTAAATTGAAAATAAACAAATAATTACTAAAGTAATTGGCTGTTTATTAGGATAGCTAAAAATATCAAGCTAAACCCCTATAGCCTTCTAAAATACTGTGGTTCAAAAGGAGTCACTATATTTCATAACCCTTAAACCTAACAACCTCCTCCCCCATCCAATCATTAAGTTCTAAAAATTTATTCTGCAGCGGTTCAAGTTCATTCCTGGCAAAGACTTGAGCTGCTACATCAGGGCTACTAAACCCACCACTGTTCGTCGGTATAATCCCCATCAACTGCGGTGGTACCCGATGCGCTGCGAGCATGTCATCACGCGTCACGTTTTTGATATTGAAGATTTCATCCTTAGCCGCCACCTCACTGATCGGTATAATTTGCATCCCGTCTTTTTTTCCGCCTGGTGCGTACATGAATAAGTTTTTGAAATTTCCAGGCCCCTTTGAATCTTTCAGTGCCTGGCGTAAATTATTTATATCGTCTTCATTGTGTGCAGGGTCTGTCAGGTACATGATAAACCCCGCATGGCTGCCGTTTTGATAATACTTCCTGCGGAACAAAGTAGCCGATTCATTTAACCAGGCACTATTTAATGCCGCTAGATATTGAGGCAAGCCGTAAATCTCTTGGTTGATGTCATGCTCCAACAAGTGGTGTACTTTACCTTTGGGAAATTGATGCTCTTGATTCCAGCTTTGCACAAACCAGTAATCATCTAACGCTAAGCCACGGCGAGTGTATTTTGCTAAAGTGGGCTTTAGCTGCAGCGCTCTACCCAATGGCCCTTCTCGTTTTTCCACGTAGCTATTACCAAACACCAAATAATCTAATGCCCAACGCCTAAACGCATCACGGCTCAATAACTTGTGCGGTATAAAACAACTGGCCAAGATATCGCGTTTAAAATAGATCGGGCTTGAATGATGTACCGCTGCAGGTAAAGACTTGGCCAACCCCTCCCATGAGATCGGCGGCTCGTACCATTTCTGCATTTGCACACATTCGATATAATTCATCATATCCATTTTATCTAATACCGGTACCGGATCGCCAAAACTGAATACATGGCTGGTTTTTTTCGTTGCCGGCTTAGCTTCTACTGCTGGGTGCTGATGAGTTGCTGAAATCATTAATGTATCTCCATAAAACTTTTAGTGGTGGTATTGGTTCCAGCATCTAGCGGATCTTTATCTAGTGCGTGCATCGTCGCCCAAGCTAAATCAGCGTGGCCGGTGGTACTGTTACGCCCTGCGTTAAAGGTCATTCTCATCCCTGCAGCGGTGGTGGTTTTACGAATCGCCATAAAGGATTGGGCGATGTCGGTGCTACCCGCGTCAAACTCCAAACGGCCTTTATTGATGATGTTGTAAGATTTCATCACCAAAGCCACTTTTAATTCAGGGGTATATTGATATTGTTTAACTGCAGGGAAGAAGTTTCTGACCAATTGATAAACCGCAGCTCCAAGGCCAGTAGTGTCTATACCAACATGCACCACGTTATAACGCTTAGTGATTGCTTCAATCTGATTAGCTTGTGATTCAAAATCTAAGCCACGCCACTGGTGCCGCTCAATGATTCTATGTTTACCGCCAGGTATCGCGGCTGGTAGCACCACCACACAACCGGCATTATCACCCTTTTCATTCTCACCATTGGGATCATAACCCACCCAAACCGGTTGATTACCAACGGGCCGTGGCGCAAAAGGTTTGTAATCGCTCCACTCTTCCCAACTATCGACCATGCATTTTTGCAGCATCATCAAACCAAAGATGCTGGCGTTATCGTCGACAAACTCACACATCAATAAATTGAGATATTCTGGATCGCTGTATTCCATGCGCAGTTGATCAATATCGAACAGATCACAGCCCTGGGTTATCGCATCCTCAACCGTAACAATGTGTCGCCACTGGCCATCGGCACATTTAAAACCCTCCTTAAGCGCGCTGTGGCTAATATCCACATCAACCTTGTCTTGCTTATTCCTGCCTTTATTAAATAACTCCCCAGACCAGTACGGATACGCATCATGGCTTAAACTTGAAGGGGTTGAGAAATAGGTTTGGCGCCACTTCTTATGAATGGCCATGCCCGATGCCACTTTGCGCAACTCTTGAAACTTATAAGTCCAAAAATACTCATCAAAATATAAATTACCGTGATAACTTTGCGCCGTTCTAGCATTGGTACCTAAAAAGTATAATGTGGCGCCATTTGGCAACACAATAGGATCGCCCGATAAATCCAAGTCGGCCACATCTGCGGCATAATTCATAATGTACTGCTTGAAAACATGCGCCTGCGCCCTAGAGGCTGATAAGAATATTTGATTGCGGCCAGTCTCTACCGCATCCAGCAATGCCTCTCTGGCAAAGTAATAAGTAGCACCGATTTGCCGAGACTTTAAAATATCCCTAATACGATGCTCTAGCCCCGCGTAATACCAAACCTTCTGATAATCAAACAACTCATCCATAAACGCATCGCGCAGCATTTGCGCTTGCTCATCAGAATAGTTATTCCTAAGTACCTTTTTCTTAGGCCTAGCATTACGATTGGCCACTTTCGGATTCAAATCACCTTCATGCCCACCGGGTAATTCATAACGTCTAACCCTGGCTAAACGCTCAATCTGTCGCCCCAGTAAATCAATCTCTTTAAAGTCGCGGCCGTCTTTATCCTCTTTAATAATCAGCTGCATCATGCGCGATTCGATCGCACCTTCCACCCGGTCAATTGGCTTGCTCTCATCCCATTTATCGCGGCTTTTCCAACTGTGTATTGTCGGCTCTTTCTCCTCCAAAACTTCAGCAATGCGCACTACCCGCCAACCTTGCCAATATAAAAACTTAGCCTGGCGGCGGTTATCATTGTCAGATTTATCAGCGATCAGCCGTTGCGTTTTTGCGTTCATGCGCTTAGATTATCTAAAAAGCCCACCCCTTAGTTTTATTCCTCTGGTAGCGTCACTTCATACATACACAGCACATTGTTCTCACGCACAAGCTGGCTAATCATAGATCCCTATCCATAACCGTTTTACACCAACACCCTATTTTCTATGTGATGAGGCTAGCCATGTTAAAGAGTAAATTTTTTAGAATTGCCGTTGAGGGCGACACCACAGACGGCCGCGATATCGACCGTAAATGGCTAGAAGACATGGCCGCCAGTTACAACCCTGAAAAATATACAGCGTTGATCAACATTGAACACATGCGCGGCTACGGCCCAAATAGTGATTTTGGCAACTACGGCAAAGTACTGGCGCTAAAGACCGAAGAAATCGAAGTAGATGGCGAAAAACGCCTGGCGTTACTAGGTCAAATCAATCCCAATTCAAACCTGTTGGCACTCAATGAAAGGGGCCAAAAGCTATTCACCTCAGTTGAGATACAGCCAGACTTTGCCGGTAAAGAACAAGCCTATCTCGTCGGTTTAGCAGTGACAGACTCCCCCGCCTCGTTAAGTACCGAAATGCTAGAATTTTCATCCAAGGCAAAAACCAACCCATTATCAGCGCGTAAACTCAGCCCCGACAACATCCTTAGCGCCGCCCTAGAAGCTGAACTGGAATTCACCGATGACAGCAAAGAGGGCGAACCCACCCTACTGTCAAAAGTAAAAGCCCTATTCAGCAAAACCAACAAACAGCAAACCGAAAATTTTGCCGATGTGCACAGCGCCGTTGAAGAAATAGCCGGGGCCGTCTCTGATCTACAAAACAAGTTTTCTGAATACGACTGCACCGCCAAAAAATTTGATGAGTTAGCAATCAAGCTCAGCAGTGAAGAAAAAATCAATAAAGAATTTAGAGAGAAAATAGAGAACACCGATTTTAATTTCCAACGCCCCCCAGCTGCAGGTGGAGACGGCGTAGTGACAACCGACTGTTAACCAACCCCCTTAGCATCATCAACAACGCATTGTAAAAACGACCGGAGAACCACCCATGAACAACCAAACACGCATCGTATTTAACGCCTACTTAATGGCCGTGCAAACCCTTAATAATGCGGTGGATGCCAGCAAGCGCTTCAACGTATTACCTAGCGTACAACAAACATTAGAAACCAGAATACAAGACAGCTCCGTTTTCTTACAAAGCATTAACCTAGTACCCGTCGATGAAATGAGCGGCCAAAAGCTAGGCCTTGGTATCGGCAGCCCAATAGCGAGCAACACCAACACCACCAATAAAGATCGCCAAACCAGCAACCCAACCAACCTAGAAGCGGACGGTTATGAATGCCGTAAAAACAACAGCGATACCCACCTAACCTATGGCCAACTAGATATGTGGGCAAAATTCCCAGAATTTCAAGCACTAGTGCGCGATGTCATCATCAAACGCCAGGCACTAGATCGCATCACCATCGGTTTCAACGGTACCCACTATGCTGCAGACAGTGACCGTAGCGCCAACCCATTATTGCAAGATGTCAACATCGGCTGGTTCCAAAAAATGCGAGAAAACGCATCAGCCAGGGTATTAAAAGAAGGTGATACCGCCGATAAAATCATCGTCGAATCAGGTGGCGATTATGAAAACCTAGACGCCCTAGTCATGGACGCCGTCAATAACTTGATAGAACCTTGGCATCGTGAAGATACAGCGCTCGTCGCCATCATGGGCCGCGATTTACTACACGACAAATACTTCCCCTTAGTCAACCAACAACAGCCCTCATCAGAAGTGATCGCCACCGATATGATCCTGTCACAAAACAGAGTCGGTGGTCTAGGCGCTATCAGAGTCCCGTTTGTACCCGCTGGTAGCATCATGATTACCCGATTAGACAACCTCTCCATCTACTTCCAATCTGGCTCGCGCCGCCGTCACATCGAAGAAAATGCTAAACGCGATCGCATTGAAAACTACGAATCATCCAACGATGCCTACGTGGTTGAAGATTACGAAATGGCCTGCTTAATCGAGAACATCCAGTTCACGGCTTAAGCCAGCACTACCAATAAACGCTTAACCAACCACGGGACGCACATCATGAGCTTAGCCAGAAAGCACTTCCAAAAAACCATGGCCGCTGCACAAGCGGCCACCGATCAAGATTCACCGGTTCGCGCCAATGCCAATCAATACGAACTCATGCAAGCGCAACTACACGCGCACAAATTAGAACTAAAATCGATCCAATCAATCACCAACAAATGTCAAAAGAAAGCCGAATTTCTACCGCTCTACACGCCTTACATTGAAGGCGTATTAGAATCCGGCAACGGCCAACCCGACATCGTATTAATGATGGTCATGCTCTGGAGCATCGACGCAGGCAACTACACCACCGCCCTTAACATCGCCGCCTATGCCCTCAAAAACAACCTATCAATGCCTGATGCACACCAGCGCAGTACCGCTTGTGTCATCGCTGAAGAAATCGCCGATGCGGCCCTTAAAACAGATCCAAGCCATCCCGTCTCACTATTGCAATTAGTCGCGGCCTATCAACTATTGGCAGATGCCGACTACCCAGATCAAGTAAAAGCAAAACTCGAAAAAGCCATGGGCCTCACCTATCAGGAAAATAACCAGCCAGAAACGGCCCTTAAACACCTAAAATCCGCACTGCTACTCAATGAACGATCGGGCGTTAAAAGCACCATCAAAAGCCTAGAAAAACAGCTCAAAGAAACACCCGCCAAACCAAACACAGAGGCCACCCCCTCTTAACCGAGCGTCCCACGCACCACGGCGGCACGGTACACAAGTCAGATGCTGAAAACCTCAACCTGAGTTGTTGTGCCGTCCACCGCCGTACTTAACAGTGAGCAAACCATGAGTGCATTTATCGCCGCCGGCGCCAACACAGAAGACACCATCATCAGCAACGATGAGTTTTTCCCCGCTGTCGATCCCAACCTGTTCCGCTCACTCATGCGCCTAGATAACTCCGTCACCAACCCCCGTATTCGCCAGGCACTCATCGATGCCATGGGCAAAACCAACACCGATTTAGCCGCGTGGCAAACCACCCAACAAAATCAAGGCAACGCCGATTTATCAAATGTCGCCGCCCCACAGATCGACGGCAAAACCCGCCACGAACACGACTACCAACGCGCCGTTTACTGCCAAGCCAAAGCCGAAATCACCGAGCGCTACCAAGATTATGACACCACCGCTGCAGGCACCAGTCACGCCGAAGAGATAGAGAACAGCATCGATGATTACAAGCGCCAGGCACGCTTTGCCATTCGCCGTATCTTGGGCCAATCCCAATCAACCATCGAGCTCATCTAATGCAATATCGTACGGTACAAGGCCAAACACTGGATCTCATCTGCTACCAGCACTATGGCACCTCCCACCTAACCACCGAGATAGTCATGGAAGCCAACCCAGAGTTGTCCGCCAACGGCCCCATCATCGCCGAAAACACCCTAATAGAACTACCCGCAATAACCACCCCAACCCCCAAGATAAACACCCTACAACTGTGGGATTAATGGAGAGTCACATGGCCGAACCAAGCACCGCCGCCACCGCCGTACTAAGCACCACAATTGCATTAGCCAGCTTTTTACCGGGTATCGATGGCAACGCACTAATCGGTGCATTTGCCGGTGCCACCCTCTTTGTCATGACCTCCAAAGAACTCGGCCTGCTCACCCGTTTTATCTACCTCTTTATCAGCCTCATCATGGGCTATCTGCTAGTGCCCTCAGTACTCGCCCACACCCCTATCAAAGAGCCCGCACTCGCAGGCTTTGTCGCCAGTTTGTTTTGTATCACCATCGCCTTAAAAGGCATGCAGCAAATTGAGAATGCCAACTTAATAAACATATTGCGGGGTAAATCCAAGTGAATTTGCTCGATATCCTACTCATCATCCTGTCACTGTCTAGCTGCCTGCGCCTACTATTCTACCGCCGTGGCATCAGTGTATTTAAAGTCGGTTACTCCGTTATCGCCTACCTATTAATCGTCAGCAGCGGCGCACTGGGCCTGGCTATATTAACCGGCATATTACAGGGCGAAACCATCCCCACCGTCATTATTCTACTGATCAAAACCACCGCCATCGCCATCTTTTACAGCGGTGGCAATGTCGCCCGTTTACTCAAACTACCAGGGAGAATCAAACATGCTATTAATTTTAGGTAGCACCGGCCCCGCCGTAAAAGTACTACAGCACCGGCTAACCAAAGCAGGCTTTAAAGTGGTCGAAACCGGCACCTATGACGAGCTCACCTTATTTGCCGTCACCCGCTTTCAGCGCGCCAACAACCTAGTAGTCGATGGTATCGTCGGCGACAAAACCACCGGCCTGTTATTAAACCCCGCTCAAAACCACTGGTTAAGCCAAAGCGATCTAGCACAAGCCGCCCAAGATCTAGGTGTTTCCATGGCCTGTGTGCACGCCATCAAAACCGTCGAGAGCAAAGGCCTCGGCTTTCTTAATGATGGCCGCCCGAAAATACTCTACGAACGCCACGTCATGCTCAAACGCCTACATAAAAACAGATTAGGCAAAATCACCATCGCCAACGCCCGTACCAATCACCCCGATCTAGTCAACCAAAAACCAGGCGGCTACAAAGGCGGCACCCGCGCCCACAATCGCCTAGCCATCGCCCAAACCATTGATGATACCAGCGCCCTAGAAAGCTGCAGTTGGGGCCTATTCCAAATAATGGGCTACCACTGGAAACACCTAGGCTATACCAGCGTCCAAGAATTTGTCGCGCTCATGCACGCCAACGAGGGCAACCACTGGCAGGCATTCACCCGTTTTGTCAAAGCCGACAAAGCCCTACACCGCGCCCTCAAAGCGCAAAACTGGTCAGAGTTTGCCCGCCGCTACAACGGCCCCGCTTACAAAAAGAACCACTACCACACCAAATTGGCCAACGCCTATCACAGCTACCAACCGCAGGTCACCCCATGAGCTACCTCATCATAATCATGACGGTCATTAGCCTCTTAAGCGGCGGCGTTAACTACTGGCAATACCAACAGCAACAAACCACCAGTAAGCAATTGGCTGTCATAGAACAAACCGCCAACGATCGGCTACTAGTGATAGAAAATTTACAGGCCAATGCCCAGCAACAAGCCGCGCACGTCAAAGCCCTAAACCGCACCCAAACCAGTATTCGCCACCGCCTAGCCAAGCGCGAGCAACTACTGAGGAGCCTAAAAGATGAATACCAAGACTATAAACGTTGGGCCAGTATTAAGTTGCCTGCTATTACTCAGCGGCTGCGCCAGCGCCCCGCCATTACCGGCGCCAGTGCTTATCAGCAACACTTGTCCAATAATAACCCCCTGCAGCCTAATGCCGAGCCACCCGCGCACTAACTCAGATTTAGAGCTCGATTTAGAACGCACCGAGGGCGCCTGGGCACTGTGCGCCGCCAAGGTAGACATCATCGTCGACTGTCAAAGCAGGGAAACTCAGTTGTGAAAAAGCCCGCCCAACTGCGCGATCATCTGCTAGCCAGCGTGGCGCACCTGCAACGCAATCCCGATTCGCTGCTAATCTACATAGCATCGGGCACCTTGCACACTCGGCTATTAACCAACCTCAATTTTGATTACAACTACCAACTGCAAATCATTGTCACCGACTTTGCAGAACACCCCAACGCCATCATCGTGCCGCTACTTGCCTGGCTAAAGCATCATCAAATAGATTTAAAAGAACAGGACATCAAATTCGAAGCGGATATCATTCGTAAAGACCTCATCGACCTACAAATCACCCTGCCACTCAACGAATGTGTCATCGTCAACCAAGACGATCAAGGCCGCTACAGCGCCGAGCATTTACCCGAGCCAATCCCAGAATACAACCAGCCAGACCCCGACCCGTTCCAAGAACTGTTCCACGACGAGTCCAACCTAACCAATGGATGACCTACGCCGCCTAGAAACATGGGTCGAACCACTACTGGCACAAATCACGCCTGCAGCACGCAAGCGCCTGGCCAAACAAATAGGCACAGACCTGCGCAAATCACAGCAACAGCGCATCAAAGATCAACAAAATCCAGGCGCGACCCTATACGCAAAAAGACGCCTGCAGCAAAAAAAAGGCGCCATCAAACGCAAAGCCTTGTTCGTTAAATTAAAGCGCAATAAATACCTAAAAGTAAAAGCCAGGGCCGACCGGCTAAGCGTAGGATTTTTCGGCCGCGTGGCCCGTATCGCCAATGTGCATCAGCAGGGGCTGAGGGACAAAGCCTACAAGAATGCACAGTCGATACGCTATAAAAAGAGGGTGTTATTAGGCTTTACGGATCGGGATAAAGATCTGATTATGGATGGGCTGTTGGATCATTTATCAGGTTAGCCTGAAAGAAAACTAATGAATTTAAGGGTAATACGCTTTAAACATAGTACCCCGTATTTCAATTCAACTACTTTTTTGTTTAGCTTTTATAAATACCCTTGGGGTTTCATACCGAGTACATCCTCTATTTTTCTCAGTAATAATGCATTTCCATTTTGGAATTTCTTTTATCGGTTCAACCTTCCCGATAATTTTCATTTGAAGCTCTTCGTTCAGTATTTTAGCTTTTTCATGCCCTTGTTCAGCTGCTCGAGTAGACCATAACAACGCGCCCATTTCATTTACTTCAAGATCAATACTAGGAAATCCTTGGAGAAAATAGTTAGCAATTGTGTACTGGGCTTCTTTATGACCAATTTCAGCAGCTTTTAGAAAATACTTAAATGCACTATCCTCATTTTTTTCTGTATATTTCCCCTCCTCATACATAGTGGCTAAAATATATGATGCATCCGAAGGGTTATATTTGTTAGCTGCCTTGCGGAAATAATTAAAAGCTTTTACTCCATCTTTTTTAACGCCTTCCCCTTCAACGTACATTTTACCAAGAATATAAGCAGATCTATAATAGCTTCCCCCGTTAACTTCTAACCACTTTAACGCTTCTTTATAATCTTTAGTTACTCCCTTACCTAAATAGTACATATTGCCTATCATATACTTAGCGCCACTTATGTTTTGATCAGCAGCCAACTTTAACCATTTAAGAGCAGCATTATAATCTTGATATTTTCCATCCGCGAAAAAAAATCTCTCACCTAAATTCCACTGCGCTATTCCATTTCCTTGCTTAGCACTTGCCATAAAAAACTGAAAACTTTTATCATAATCTTTTTTTACTTTGCTATTTCCAAAATATAATATTACGCCCATTAAATTTTGCGCTTGAGCGTCCTCCTTTTTCACAAAAGGTGTTAACATTTCGACAGATTTTTTAAAATTACCTTTGTAATACTCATCGACAGCTTGTTTAACAGAGTTCGCATATGTTTGCCCTGAAAATAAAGAAAACAACATAATATATATAATCAGCATCCTATTAAACTTAACAAATTTTAGAATTGGTAGATTTTGCATGTTTGATTGCCCTGTTAATTCGTGCAGTTGATTGATCAGATATTTTCTTAGTAATAAAATAGACATATAAAGTAGTTGATTTTCATCAGATATTTCTATCGTTTACATCCAGCGTCTTCGATTATAGATAATATTAGTCATACTAAAAAGAAAGTACTATTAAAATATTAACTATAATCTTTTGTAACACTCCCCCCTACACCCACCCCCAATAGCTTTCGCGCCCGCGCGTAGTGCAAACTAAGCACTATGAATACAGCAGAACTAAATCGACTCACCCAGAACCTAATCCGCATCGGCACCATCGCCGTGGTTGATCATGCTGCACGTCGATTAAAAGTGGCCAGCGGTAAGCTACTTACAGCCTGGTTAGATTGGCCCGCTGAAATCGGCCGCAACTACAAACGTTGGCAGCCACTGCGCATCGGTACCCAAGTTATTCTAGCTTGCCCAGGTGGTGACCCTGCCCAAGCCATAATCATCGGCATGCTTTACAGCAATTCCCATCCATCACCCAGCACCGATCCCGATATTGACCTCATTCAATTTGATAATGGCAGCTTTATTGCGCACAACCACAGCGCCAAAACCCTCACATTACACAGCGCCGGTGACCTAATATTCAGTGCCAAAGGCCAGATAAGTCACCGCGCAGAGCAACACAATATCAGCGGCCCCGTTACCCAAACCGGTGGCGACAGCACCAGCGATGGTATATCAGCACAGTTCCACAAACACGGTGGCATCGCCAAAGGCCTCGACATAACCAAAGTACCCGAGGGCTAAATTATGTCAGGCATGCACGCCAGCACCGGTCGCCAACTTCCCAGTGATGTGGCCCATATCCAACAATCAATTGCCGACATCATCACAACACCGGTGGGCACAAGAGTCATGCGCCGCGATTACGGCAGCGTCTTGCCCGAGCTAATCGACCAGCCCCTCAATGAAAAAACCATCCTGCGCCTATACGCCGCCACCGCCATTGCCATCATGCGCTGGGAGCCAAGATTCTCGCTCACCGCCGTACAACTCACCATCAGTGCCACCAATGTCACCCTGCAAATCACTGGCGCCCTCTACAGCGCCATTCACACTCCACTCACCACCGACATCATCTTAAACAGGGTCAACCCATGAGCGGATTTGCAGCCATAGATTTAGACAAGCTCCCCGCGGCCGATATCATCCAGCCGCTAGATTACGAACAGATCCTCAGCGAGTTAAAAGCCGACCTAATCGCCCGCGCCCCCGCACTCATCGAGGCTCTACAATACGAATCCGAACCCCTCAACAAACTGTTAGAAATCACCGCCTATCGCGAGCTAACCTTACGCCAGCGCATCAACGAAGCCGCCAAAGCCGTGATGCTCGCCTACGCCAAAAAAGCCGACCTCGACAACCTCGGCGC
>JABSRB010000032.1:44991-66171 GCA_013215375.1 Oceanospirillaceae bacterium
TCGCCCTTTGAGCCGGCTCCCGATTAGTCAGTCAGCCCGCCGATCCAGATGCCATCCGCCCCATCGCCTCCCAATATGAAACCGATAACAACTTTCGCCGCCGCATCCAATTATCCTTAGAAGGGTGCAGTACCGCAGGCCCCGCTGCTGCTTATGTCTTTCATGCACTCAGTGCCGATGCTCGCATCAAAGATGTCTCAGTCATTAGCCCGTCCCCGGGGGAAGTCACCATCACCATTTTATCCACCGAAAACACCGGTACCGCCAGCGCCGATTTAATCGCCATCGTCTACCAAGTACTCAACGATGAAGACGTGCGCCCACTGACCGATCACATCAGCGTGCAATCAGCCAGTATCGAACACTACCAAGTCACCGCCACCCTTATATTATTTAACGGCCCAGATGCCCAACTGGTCAAACAACAAGCCGAAAGCAGCTGTGCGCAATACGTCAACACCCATCACAAACTAGGCCACGACATCACGCTGTCAGGTTTATACGCCGCCCTGCATCAACCTGGTGTACAGCAAGTCATACTCACCAGCCCCAATGCCGATCAAGTCATCGACGATTCACTCGCCGCTTATTGCGATAACATCAACATTGCTATCGGCGGCCGCAATGAATAACACCCCCAGCCTACTGCCTCCCAACAGCACCACGTTAGAGCGCGCGGTAGAGCAAAGCCAAAACCGCACCACCGATCTAAACATCGACATTGCAAAACTGTGGAACCCAGACACTTGCCCTATAGAGCAACTACCTTGGCTTGCCTGGACACTCTCAGTCGACTACTGGAAATCCAATTGGACAGACCAAGTAAAACGCAACGTAGTACGCGCCGCCATCATCAATCACCGTAAAAAAGGCACCTTGGGCTCAGTGCGCCGCGCCATTGAAGCGCTCGGCACTCGCCTACACATCTCAGAATGGTTCAACCACGGTGGCGATCCTTACACCGTCAAAGTCACTGCCTACGTCAACGAAGTGTTAGCCGATGGCGCCGAGATAATCAGCCGTGAATTAATGATAGATCTACTGCGCATACTGGAGCACCACGCACCGGTGCGCGTTCACTTTGATTTAGAAGTCGGCGCCGACTATCAAAGCGGTTTATCAACAGCCGCCGTTTTAGGTCGCGCCACTAGCCTGCAAACATTCATTGCCAGCACTAAAACACAAGAGCATCACCCAGGCACCGGCAGCAACTCCATCACCGCCATTTTACCTCGCCCAGTCACTGTGCAATCTAATCACTTCGTTACCCAAGCCAATGCCAACATCACCGGTACCGGATTACTGGGCCCTATAGCCAGCCTAATACGCCCCATTGTTATCGCATCATTCACAGGAGTCATCGCATGAGCAGCGAAAAATTAGTACTAATCACCACCAATGCGGGTAAAACCCATATTTTAGATGCAGAACTACAAGGGCTTAAATTACAAATCACCCACATTTCAGCAGGTAGCGCCGGCTACACGCCCGATCCAGAAGCGATCGCCTTAGTGGAAGAAAAAGAACGCGAAACCATCGCATCCAGTCGCGTCGATACCGAAAACCACCGCCTAGACATCAACGCAGTGCTCGACAGCGCCGAGGAATTTTGGGTGCGTGAAGTTGGATTTTGGTCTGATGATGTACTTGTTTACCTTTGGTCATCCCCTGAAACGTCTATGACACTGGGCTATAAATCCGGCCCCGCCCGTTTCTTACTCGGATTAAGTTTGACCATCACCGATACACCGTTAGAGAGTATCGAAATCATCGATCAGGGCCAGCCACTAGAGCTGTCGATTCGACCGTTAGAAGATGGTTTAAGCGGCGAACACGCCGAGGGCGATACCCACAATTTCGGATTGCCCCAGCAACATGAGGCCGTTAGCCTGGTTAATTCCGATCAATTCGAATACAACGCCGAAATATTACGCGGCATGGGCCAAAGTGGCATTTATATGTGCCGCCAATACAACCAGGGCGGCGCGTTCCCCTGGCACCGCCCGTTTGATGTGCCCTATGCTGCGCTGAATATTCATAGTCATTGGGATTTAGAAGAAATTTGTGGCATGGGTGAAGTGTCTTATGTGGCCAATGGTTATTACGGCCGTTCGCGTCACAACGACTATCGATTAAAACAAGCCGCCCCAATCGGTAGCGAGTTTTTAGAAACCCAATCAATCAGCACCCCAGAAGTGCCCGCCGATGTGGCACGCCTACCCGCCAATCAACAAGTCAGTAAAATGCAGGATTACTTTAAAGTATTACATGGCGAGTTAGCCGCTGATCAAGTAGAAAACTACGCTGATGCGTTTCAATGGGGCCTTAGTTATTTAGAATTCTGGTTTGAAGTTTTCGACGAATCATTAACCGATACGTTTTTCAGTGGCCGCCATGTGATCGACGCTAGTTCAATCCGTGAACTACTCGATAAAGTGCAGTATTTTAATTATGGCGGCCACAAAAACCGCCTTGAAAACATCTCATATTTTTCCTCATTAGTGCGTTTTGTTGACGCTAAAGGTCGCCCGCGTTTAGCCACCATGAAATATAGAATCGTGGTGCAGCCGGTGGGATCGCTCGCGGATTACCCTATAGATTCAACACTGCAGCCCCATGAGGATTTAAAAACCGCGCACCGGCTCAATATTAACTTAGACAATACCGAACATCGCGCCCAGCGCTTTAACGTCAGACAATCATTAAATAGTGATGACAGCGCCTATACCAGAAGCCGCGAATTAATTGATACTTTTATGGAAAAAGTACCGGGCCTCGATGGTGCGGGGGCCGCCTTGGATGAGCAATATACCCAATACGGCCTCAATGAAAAGTTACAACATTGGGATGGCGGCGATTTAAACACTGGTTACTACAACCGCCAATACAAAACCGAAACGTTAGACGCCAGCAACAGACGCACCGCCAAGCGCGGCTTTAACGATCCATCTTTATGGGTATCGCGCACCACTCGCGCCGAAGTCATGCCCCAAAAAATCAACGGCGGCGACAGTTTCCGCTTTAGCTATGCACTGCCTTTAGAGCTTATTTTATTAACCCCGTTAAACAAATGGAATCCCCACGGTGTGCCGCTATTAACTAGCGCCGACAATCCAAGCCAGTACCACCCTAAGAAAAACTTAACCATAGGGCGGGCTCAGGAAAACCCAGTGCCAGGCTATCACGGCGGCAGTTTGTTGTATTACCACACCCCCGCTAATTTTTATAAAAATGGCGCGATTACCGATCAAGACCCCGCCGATACCGCCCTCCAAGACTTATGGATGCAGTGTAGCGACGGCACCGCGCGCACTCATACGCCCAGTGGCACACCGGTATTATTACCCCAAATTTCAGGCATGGATAAACGTATTCGCACCCGTTACCCCATCTATTATCAATTTCATGAGGGCAGCCACGCCAACGCCGAACTGGCAGCCTATAAAACCGAAAATTTAGCACGCTTTGGCGAGTTACAAGCGCAAATCAACGAGCTAACCCGCGCTCAATTGGAGAAATAAAATGAGTCTCGAACAGCGACAAACAGAAATTCACACGCAACAGCGTAAGCTATTAGATTTTTTTCAAAATAAGCAAACTGAATGGAATAATTTAGTACAAACGCAAATTGATAGGGCACAAAATGCCATCGATGATATTGATCATAGCCATTATTTACCGCGTAATTTAATTGCTGATATGGCATACACAGAATTTACAGAGTTACCCGATAGTCAAAGCTATGACGATCCCACTCAATTAAAAAAAATCCCTGTACATGGTTTTAAAGTCCCTTATGGCCGCGCAGAATTAGAATTAATTTCTGGTTTTAATTTTGGATTTGAGGGGTTGTTTGGGCACAGCGGCCACCGTACTTTTAGAGATAACAACCCCACTAAAGTAACGGATAACCCTTGGAACGCCACACCGAATAAAATACTAGCCACGCTAGATACCAGTGCGTCGCCTTACAATTCTAAAGTGGTCGCTAACATTACTTCAAAATCCGATCATATATCTAACCGGTGGGCGGGGTTATTAACCGGTAACGGCCATTTGTTACGCGTATTTTGTCCAAAGCTCAGTGAAGGGTTATCGGATTCAACGTGGATTAATTTACAAAACTCATTAAATACCCCCTTAGTACTGGGCGCAAAATACGAACTTTCATTTTATTTATACGTTAAAAGCGGCGCTATATCGATTGGTGATCATGAGGGTTATCAAGGCAGATTTTCGAAAAACAAACATGATGCGGCTGACTTTACGGCAGAAAATAACGTTAAACCTTGGAAACTCATAAAATACACTTTTAATGGCAGTGATAGATATATTCGCAGCTTTTATCGGACTTTGTGTATTGGTTGTGATAATACCCAAGACACTGAATATTTTATTGCCTTGCCATATTTGGCGGCTATAAACCGCAACGACATAGCCCGCGTAGGAGATTAAGCAATGATCACTGTTAACTTTAAAAATGGATCGAAACAACATTATACAAATCTTGTACAGCTGTGCACGATTTTGTCCGACCCCGATATTGCCGACGAATTCGACGGCGCGCACTTTGTCGGTGTTGAAAAAGGCTATGTGATTAATACCCATGATCAAAACGAATTAATCACACGTTTAGAACAAGCTGGGGCCGTTAAAAAAATTCGCGAGAAAATCAGTGAAAATGCGGGTGACTCTGACAGCCTACTCGGCACCACCGCCGACGGCGTACAACTGCTTTTATACGCTTTCTCACAACTCACCGTCGCCCTAAACAGCGCATCGACCTTGGCCGAAGTACGCGCCGCCTCAGCCCCCCATATTGACATGGCCAACCGTTTTTTAACGAAGTGTGAATCAGGTGAAGTAAAACTCACCTTCATGGCCAAAGGTGTCGATAACGTCGTCAGTGATATTGAGCAGCGCGCCACGGCTGTCAGTAAAGTACTGAGCGCTTAACACATCCCCAATGATCAAACGCCACAAGCTGCTGTACTGTCTGCCTAAACCTTACCGGTTTAGGCATTCTTTATTAGCCGGTGTCCAATTCAAAAACCAATGGCTCACCATTAAAAATGGCACCCTCACCATCGCAACCCATTACGCTTGGGATGGCTGCACCCCCAAATATACAATACTCGGCCTGTTCACAATCGGTATTCCAGATGGCACCTTAAGAAACGGCCTCCCCTGGTTATATCACCCCAGCCTAGTGCACGATGTCCTTTGCCAATTCCGACACCAACTACCTTTTACCCAACAACAAGTCACCCAAATATTCAACGATCATCTACACGCCGTTAACTGGCCACTCACCACACTTTACACCACCGCTGTCACCCTTCTTGGCCCACAAGACTTCTAGTAATCTGCAAGCGTATGTAACTGACAAAAACCCTTGCTATGCGGGACTTTCTCGTCTCTCTGAAGTGTCCCATCTAATATTTTAAATACTCCTATTTATACATCGGGTGAAATAAAAATTAACTTGATAGCAGTAAGTTATGAGGAAAAGTAAGATTTTAGATTTATCTACGTTTAAAATGATAAATAGGAGTGAGAAGTATGATTTGCGATGGAAAAGAAGAAAACCATAACCTTGAAAAAGATTTCTTAAGTGACGAAGAAGGGGATAATGAAAAATCCCAATTAAAGAAAAAGTATTATGCCGCCTGCACAAAGGGTTGGTCTGGGCCTGATAGAGACACATACAAGAAGGCAAATGAAGATGCTAAACAGCATAAGAAAGACACTGGCCACGGTTCAGGAGTACTTGGTGGTGCGTAATGAAGGATAATCAATATGATTACTAAAATGATAATTGAGATATCTTCGGAAGTAAGAAGCTCTCAAGAATTAAAAAAAATCCTAAAAGATCAAATTGATAGTATGGAATTTGATGAGGCTCTCACTAAGATTAACAATAAGTCAGATATTATTACAACAGCTGCTACTGGAAGCGCTAGCTGTACTATGAACAGTGATGGAAGCTGGAGCTGTACTGGTGGTGTCCAATGGGAGTTTTAAGTCAAAAGCGTGGTTCAAACGCTATATCCTAAAACTGTTTCAAATGTGGCCCGTGATTGGGCCTTTTAAAATAAATCTATAACAGAATATCTCCTCAGAAAAACTGAATCGGTAAATGGCCTTTTTGGCTGTTAACAGCCTTCGTCAATGCCTTGGAATCTGATCTTTTTTCACCAATCTAGTATCGAGCTTACCACTACCCCCGCCTCCCTGTTGGTAACACTCCTAGCTACCACCACCCGCCATAGTGATATCCCCGCGCGCGCGGCACACTGCTATCACAAGCTATCTAAAGGAGCAGACCATGCCAGCCGATTTCCACCACGGTGTCCGCGTTATAGAAATCAACGAGGGGACACGCCCCATTCGTACAGTCTCCACCGCCGTCATTGGTTTTGTCGCCACTGGCGATGATGCCGATGCCGATTTTTTCCCGCTCAACACGCCAAAGCTCATCACTAACGTGCGCGAAGCCCAAGGCAAAGCCGGTGTGAATGGCACCTTGGCCAAAACCTTAGATGCCATCGCCGATCAAACCAATGCTATTTGTGTGGTGGTACGGGTCGAAACGGGTGCTGATGAAGCCGAGACAACCAGCAATGTTATTGGTGGCGTCGACAGCAACGGTAAAATGTTGGGCATGCAAGCACTGCTCGCGGCGCAAGGCCAGTTTGCGGTAAAACCGCGCATCATTGGTGCACCAGGCTTAGATACCCAAGCTGTCTCTGCAGAGCTCGTCGGTATCGCCCAAAAGCTGCGCGGTTTTGCCTATGTATCCGCTTATGGTTGCGCCACCAAAGAAGACGCCGTGGCCTATCGCAACAACTTTGGTCAACGCGAAATCATGATCATCTGGCCTGAGTTCAGCGGCTGGGATACCGTGACCGATAGCACCATCACTTTCAGCGCCGTAGCCCGTGCCCTGGGTCTGCGCGCCAAGATCGACAACGACATCGGCTGGCACAAAACCTTATCTAACGTGGCCGTTAATGGCGTCACCGGCTTAGACAAAGATGTCTTTTGGGATCTACAAGATCCAGCCACCGATGCAGGCTACCTCAACAAAAACGAAGTCACCGCCCTCATCAACAAAAATGGCTTTAGATTCTGGGGTAACCGCACGTGCGCAAGTGATCCACTGTTTGCCTTTGAAAACTACACCCGCACCGCACAAGTACTGATGGACACCATCGCCGAAGCGCATCTCTGGGCCGTTGATAAACCTATGCATGCCAGCCTCATCAAAGACATTATCGAGGGCATTAACGCCAAGTTTAGCGAGCTCAAAAGCAATGGCTACATCATTGACGGCACCGCATGGTTTGATCCAGCCATGAACACTAAAGACACGCTCAAGTCGGGCAAACTCTACATTGATTACGACTACACCCCGGTGCCACCGCTGGAAAACCTAATGTTTAAGCAGCGTATTACCGACCGTTATTTGGTTGAATTCGCCGCCGCTGTAGCTGCTTAAAAACAGCGCTTAAAAACAGCGCTTAAAAACAGCGCTTAAAAACAGCGCTTAACTACAGCGCTTAACTACAGCGCTTAACTACAGCGCTTAACTACAGCGCTTAAAAACAGCGCCTAAACACACACTGTTATTACTCATTATTTAGGAGAGTCACTATGGCCCTGCCCCGCAAATTAAAATTCTTCAACTTGTTCCACGAGGGTGAATCTTACCTTGGCCAAGTGAATGAAGTTACCTTGCCCAAACTCACCCGCAAGATGGAAGATTGGCAAGGCGGCGGCATGAACGCCCCGATTAAAACCGATCAAGGTATGGAAGCACTCACCCTTGAATTCACTTGCGGCGGCATCATGGTCGATGTTTTTAAACAGTTCGGCATCACCCAACACGATGGCGTAAAGCTAAGATTCGCAGGTTCCTACCAACGCGACGATGGCAGTAATACTTCATCGGTTGAAGTATTTGTGCGTGGCCGTCACAGCAGCATAGATCCGGGCAGTGCCAAACAGGGCGAGGGCTCAGAATTCAAAGTCACCAGCGAATTGAGCTATTACAAACTAGTGGTCGACAACGAAACCCTTGTTGAAATCGACATCATCAACATGATTGAAATCGTCAATGGTGTCGACCGCTTAGAAGAGCACCGCAAAACGCTGGGTATTTAACCCACACCTTTCTATTTCATCGTAAACGGGACGCAAATCATGACAGACAAAGCAGCACAGACTACGCCAGCAGCCACCTTGGGTGATAACAACGACCGCCAAACCGTCACCTTAGACGAGCCCATCATCCGTGGCAGTCACAGCATTGATGAAATACAAATTCGCACTCCTAAAGCGGGTGAGTTACGCGGTTTATCACTGTCAAATTTACTGCAGTTAGACGTTGATACCCTAAAAGTATTACTCCCTCGCATCACCGCACCTGCAATCACTGAACTGGAAGTAGACAACCTAGCACCCGCTGATTTAGTACAGCTAAGCACTAAGGTGATCAGTTTTTTGGTGCCAGCGGAGAAACAAGAATCCCTCATCGCGTAGAAGATTCCATGGCCGACATCGCCATGGTGTTGCATTTCTCCATCGCCGAAATGGACGCCATGAGCTTGGCCGATCTCAGCCGCTGGCGTGAACAAGCCAGGCAACGTCACAACCCCGAATAAGAGCAGGTAAACTCCATGCAACAGTCCTTATCTTTAGATGTGATCCTCAGCACCATTGATAAGGCCAGCCGACCGCTGAAAAAAATAGACCAAGCCAGCGGTGAAACCGCCAAGCAATTCAAAGCGGCACGCGATCAACTAAAAAAATTAAACCGCCAGCAAAAAGACCTCGATAGTTTTAAAAAGCTACAACAAGCTAGCCGAGAAACCCGCCGCGAATTCTCACTCGCCAGCGCCCGCAGTAAAGTACTCAGCGAGCAATTAGCAAAAACAAAACACCCGACACGCGCACTCGTTCGCGAATTTGACCGGGCACGCACTGCTGTTAATCAATTAGGTCAAAAACAAGCAAAACAAAACCAATACCTAAAAGATGCCAAAAAGGCCATGAAACAAACCGGCATCGGCACTTCAAATTTAGCGGAGTTCCAAAAGGAGCTTAAGCGCAGTATAGAAGCGACAGATCGCGCCTTAGCTGGTCACCAACAGCAATTAGAGGCCACAAGGCGCAAACAGGTAAGGTTGACCAAAGCACGCCAGACCTTCACCAATACCCGAGGCATGTCCGGATCAATGGCAGGCACCGGCATGGCCGCCACCGCCGGTGGTACCGCCACTATGTTAGCCGTGGCCAAAACCGCCTCAGTCGGCATGGACTTTGACGCCACCATGAGCAAAGTCCAAGCACTTACCCGATTAGACAAAGAGTCACCAGAACTGGCAGCATTACGCAATCAGGCTCGTAATTTAGGCGCCACCACCAAATTTACCGCCGCCGATGCCGCTGGCGGGCAAAGTTTCTTGGCCATGGCGGGCTTTGATCCTAAAGCGATTAAAAATGCCATGCCAGGCATGCTCAGCTTAGCCGCTGCAGCGGGTGAAGAACTCGCCGCCACAGCAGACGTTGGCAGTAACATTCTTTCAGGGTTCCAACTAAACGCAGCGCAAATGGGCAGTGTCGGCGACATCCTCACCGCTACCTTTACCCGCTCCAACACCACCTTAGCCATGTTAGGTGAAACCATGAGTTATGTTGGGCCCGTGGCCGCAGGCTTGGGCAGCAGCTTGGAAGAAGCCAGCGCTATGGCCGGTAAACTCGGAGATATTGGTATACAGGCCAGTTCAGCCGGTACCGCCATGCGTGCTATCTATAGTCGCTTAGCTGCACCCCCCAAAATGGCCGCTGATGCTATCGATAAATTAAACATCACCACCAAAGATAGCCAGGGGAATTTACGCCCTATTGCCGCCATCTTAAAAGACATCGACAACGCCACTAAAGGGATGGGCAACACCGCCCGCGCCGAAATGTTAAAAGCGATCGCCGGCGCCAATGCTTACAGCGCCTTAGAAGGTTTAGCCGTCAGCGCCGGTACCGGAGAATTGCAAAAGCTCATCGAGACATTGCGCCAATCCAAAGGCGAAGCCAATAAAGTAGCCAAGGTCATGTCCGACAACGCCGCCGGTGATCTAAAAGAGCTGGTCAGCAGCATCCAGGACGTCGCCATCGAAATCACTAGCCTCAACGATGGATCACTGCGCGATTTAATCCAAAACATCACCGGCATCACTCGCAGCATCGGCAATTGGATCAAGGAAAATCCAGAGCTCGCCGCCTCAATCGCCAAAGTCGTCACGGTAAGTGGTGCCATGCTGTTAGGTTTTGGTGCCATTGCGCTAATACTAAGCACCTTGTTAATGCCTTTTGCCATGCTCAGGTTTGGCATGACAGCCGTGGGTATTAAAGGGATAGGGTTAGTGAAAATAGTCAAACAGCTGGGCGGGGCTTTTGCATGGCTCGCGGGAAAAACACTACCGATCGCCCGTGCGCTAGCATTTGCATCACTAACAAAAGGCAAAGCAGCGTTAGCCGGCATCGCTAAAGCAGCCACCTATCTAGGAAAAACAGTATTGCCTATGCTGGGGCGCGCCATTTTGTGGATTGGCCGTGCTCTACTAATGAACCCAATCGGTTTAGCGGTTACCGCCATTGCTGGCGCCGCCTATTTAATCTATACCCATTGGGAGGGGCTCTCTAATTGGTTTGGAAAAAAGTGGGCCGCGACCCAATCACACTTTAACGCCTTCAAAGTTTACTTAGGCACATGGTGGGACAGTGTCGGTGGCACCTTCTCCGGAGCTATCATTAGCATTGGCGCCAGCCTAATAAATTGGTCACCCTTTGGTATGCTCTACACTGTTATAGCCAATGCAGTAAAAGAATTGGGCATAGAACTACCCGCTAAGTTTACCGAATTTGGCGCCATGCTCATCGACGGTTTAATCTCTGGCATTACCCATAAAACCGCGGCAATCAAAGAAAGCATCCTAGGCGTCGGTGACAAAATTAGTGGCTGGTTTAGCGACAAACTAAAAATAAACTCCCCCAGCAAGGTATTTATCAAACATGGCGCGAGTGTCATGTATGGTCTTGAAAAAGGCTTAGATCAAAACAAAAACACCCTGTATACACTCAGCGATCGCCTGAAAAAAGCCGGTGTCGGTTTAGCCATAGGTGCCGCCGCCCTAACCGCACCCACCGCCATGGCCACCGAGTCACCCACCGCCAGCATCCTACCTGCTGCCAAACTTAATCAGCAACTAAAACAAGCCAGTGCAAACTTAACCATTGGCGTCACCGCCATTAGCGCCCCGGCCATGACCATTGATCAACGCCCACTGTTAAGCGCGCAAACCCGTGGCAACAACGCCGGTGATCTCAATATCGAAAAGATAGAAATTAACGCAGCACCTGGCATGGACGCCCAAGAAATTGCCCGCTTAGTCACCCAAGAAATTCAAAAGCACCAACAGCAGCAACGTACCCGGGCACGCTCCGACTATCGCGATTTAGATTAGGTACCTATCATGTTAATGACCCTTGGCCTGTTTGTATTTGGCATCAACACCTTAAGCTACCAAACCTTACAGCGCACCACATCGTGGCGCCACAACAGCCAAAACCGCATCGGTAACAGCTTAAGCTATCAATTTCTCGGCGCCGGTGAAGACAAACAAACCTTAAGCGGCTGGCAGGCTCCCGAACTATCCGGCGAGAAATTATCCTTAGAGGTATTACGACAAATGGCCAACACAGGCGCGCCCTATGTCATGGTCGATGGTACCGGCTTAGTACACGGCCTCTGGATCATCAAACAAGTCACAGAAACCAAAACCCTCTTCCACCCCAACGGCCAAGCCAAACGCATCGAATTTAGCATTGATTTAATCAAAGTCGACGATGCGCAAATCAACCAAGTCACTCTACTCAACAGCCTAATAAACATCCTGGCGTAAAGGCGAATTATGTCCCACCACATCCCTGACTATCGCATCACCATCAACGACAAAAACGTCACCGACCTATTCCAGGGCCGCTTAATCTCACTCACCCTACGCGATGAGCGCGGCAACAAAGCCGATCAACTCGACATCACCTTAGACGACAGCGATGGTGCCCTTCCGCTACCCAACAAAAAAGCCATCATCAAAGTCTGGCTAGGCTTCAAACCCGCCAACATCATCAACACCGCACTTAATATCACCACCACCGCTACCACCCATCCACTGACTTTCAAAGGCGCCTTTGTTGTCGATGAAATCACCTACAGCAACCAAAGCAGCATCGACACCCTACAAATCACCGCCCGCAGCGCTGATTTTAAAGGCCCATTAAAAGTAAAACGCGAACAGAGCTGGCACCAAACCAAACTCGGCGACCTACTGCAAACCATCGCCACCAGGAACGAGCTAACCCCAAGGATCAGCGACATCTTAGCCTCTGTTATCATCGATCACATCGACCAAACCGACGAGAGCGACATCTCATTCCTCAACCGCCTGGCAAAACGCTACGATGCCATCTGCACCATCAAAGATAGCAACCTACTCTTTGCAGAAATAGGCAACGCCACCACGGTAAGCGGCCAGCCCTTACCACTACTGATTATCGATAAAAGCGAAACCTCAAGCTACAGCTACCAAACCCAGGATCGGGACGGCGATTACAGTGGGGTGCAGAGTTACTGGAACGATAAGAAATATGCCAAGCGCAACACCGTACTGGCCGGCAGTGATGAAAATCCCAAAGTATTGCGCAGCACTTACCCCAGTGAGCAGCAGGCGACAGAGGCAGCGAAGGCAGAATGGAAGAAGCTAAGCCGCAATAAGGCCAGCTTTAGTGTGGATTTAACGGTGGGTAATCCCGAAGCGCTGCCCGAAATGCCGGTGATGCTGACCGGCTTTAAGGAGCAGATTGTTGTGCAGAGATGGGGGATTGAAAGTGTGGAGCATGTGTTGACGGATAAGGGGTTAACAGGAGGATTAATTTTATTATTTTTTGATCCATAGCCAAAAAATAGATTAAATCCAAAAACTTGTATATTGTTGTCACTGAAAAGATTACCTCTGACTGCATACTCCATAGAGCATTTTTTATTACTAAGAAGCACCATTACTACAAAATTTGTTTTGTGACCAGCCGCCTAAACGATGTATAGATATATTTTAATCTCAATTTTTATAGATTTTAATACTCCAATATTACTCGGAAAACTCAAATAAAAAGGAAGTTATTTTATGAGGTATACACTGGAGGACTGTTTCCATGAGATGTGCCATTTTTGGTTTATGTATGACTATTTTGGAGAAAAAGAAGCTATTGCTTACTGCGACGGAAGAAAACTTACTATAAATACCGCTCCACCTCCTTTCAATAATTATGAAGAACTAGTAGATCTAGGAATGTATATGGTAGCAGGTATTGCCGGCGATTCCATAAATGGTCAATTTGGTTCAGATGATAATATTTACAATCAATTCTGTACTGATCCGGGATATGGTGATGATTTATATCATTTTCGAAGAATACATAAGGCATCTACCCGACATTACAATATAAAGGATTCTCTAGAAAAATGGTTCGATCTGATTTTTGACAAAGTAACTAGTTATCTACTTAAACTAGATATTGATGAACTTCATAAAGGGGCTGCGCTATTCTTAAAAAATGGAACATATCATATACCCAAGGGCGAATAAGTTAACAGGCTGACCACCACTTGTACTCCCATTTGGCCTATTTTTACATTACATAGTTTGTATTGATAATAACCTTTTATATGTAAGGAAGAATATGAAATCTAAAATTCCAACGTTTAAAGGTAAATCCTTTAACTGCCCTAATTGCGGTGCTTTTTCCCATATGGATTGGCAAAAGCTACATATTGGAAATACCTTCAATATTTCGCTTTATTGGGAATCGCGTTGTAGCTGCTGTAATAAGTCATCTCTATGGAGGGTTACTGTTTACAGAACAATGCCTGTAGTAGCGGGCATAGAGAAAAATAAAAATGCTAGGATTGACCAAAGTGCAGAATTACTTTACCCCGATATTGGATCTACACCTCTTCCGGCTAACGATATGCCCGATGATGTAAAAGATGATTATATTGAAGCGGCTAATATTTTCTCCAATTCTCCTAGGGGGTCTGCCGCTTTACTCAGATTAGCCTTACAAAAATTATGTGTGCACTTAGGCGAAAAAGGAAAAGACATAAATACAGATATACGTTCTTTAGCTAAGAAAGAAACTATCCCACCTTCACTTATTAGAGTAGCAGATACTGTAAGACTTACAGGAAACAATGCTGTTCACCCAGGTAAAATGTCTGATGAAGATCGTGACTATGTTGCATCTAAAATGTTCAGCTTAATAAACTTAATCGTAGTCAAAGGCATTACTGAACCCAAGGAAATAGAGGAGTTATATGAAATGACTCCCGAGGGGCCAAGAAAAGCAGCGGAGGAAAGGGATGCTGAATCGAAAATTAGTAAGTAGATTACTTCACCAATAATATATAAAACATCTAGTAATAGTATTAAATATTCGTATGCATTTCTACATATAGGAATTTGACTTCAATGAAAGAAACAATCCACCTAAGCCTATTGCAAAATAGTCATTCATTTCTAATAGAGGCTGCTGTAAAAGCGGTAAATTCTGAAAACGATATTACTCAATTACAATTCGCAATAATTAACTTAGTTCAATCACTAGAGTTGAGTTTAAAATCCTTACTACATGAAATTCATCCTCTCTTTGTTTATGACAATATAGATTCTCCTAAACATACAATTTCAGTTAGCAAGGCAATTGATAGACTTCAAAATCAGGATATGCACGGGGGCTTATTTTCTCAAAAAGATGAAAAATCACTTAGAAAAGTGATTGAGCTTAGAAATACGATGACACATGCTGATTACACTTTGTCAAAGCAACACGCTGAGGCACAATTCCACAAAACTTTTGGTTTAGTGGCTTTTTTTCATCATAAATATCTTAAAATTGAGATCGAAGATATTATCCCTGAAGACATTTTACGCAGCCTAATAACCAGAAAAGAATACTATATTGAGCTAATAACAATGGCACGAAGCAGGATTGAACAAGAGAAAATACCAGAATCAGATTTATTAAAGTGCAATAATTGCTTATCTGTAACTTTTGTTACAACAGAATCAAAGAATGTTTGTTATTGCTGTCACCACAAAGATCAGGTTGATATATGTATTAACTGTAATAATGTAACATATTCTGATGACATGAAAGATTTTTCTGATGAGTTTGAAACTGATTACACTGACACTATATTAATAATTCATGAAAACTATGACTACGAATTTTATGAATCCTGCAAAAATTGTTATCCTTCAATTATTGAAGACATTGAATGCAAACGAAACGAAATACACCAACAATATTTGGCGCAAGAATGGGATTGGCACCTTGAAAATAGCAGGAGAGAGCACTTTTAGGTTCAATATTTGATAATTTATAAGATCTAACTTTTACCCTCTAAGTCATATAATAATGAAGTCCTACCTTTAATCTCATGAAATTAGGCTCGGCCAGAGAACTTTCTGTCTGTGCCTTTATTCTGCTAGTAATAGTTATAGAATGATTTCCAACCTATCTATAAACGGTATATCTACGTGCTCAACATCAATACAAAATTTCGTAGTCAGATACGATTCAATCGCCTTTTCGTCAGTATAGCTGTTCATTTGAAACTCACTCCAGTGTTCAAGTCAAGCTACCCATACCTCTATTTCCTGCTGGCTTAATTGAATATCACTAGCTTCAATATCAAGGGCGACACCTTCACAACTTGTGCCATTAGGCCCACAACCATCGGGGATAATCACCGTCCCTGCACGAAATAATTTGTTGTTAGCCCCTCGTGCTAGAATAGAAATTTGAAAGCGAGTACTCCCTTTAATGCTAGTCAACTCTGTTTTGAAACAGTATAACTGATGGGTTATGTGGCACCTATGGTGGCTGCTTCTACTAAGATGACGTCTCGAAAGATAAATTTTAACTATATAATATAATTAAAGTCATGACCCTGTGATGTGAACAAAGCCTAATTTTGCTATTTTGTATTCATTATTATCATTTTTTTCAACGAATTTTCTATCTTCAAGTTTATCCAACGTTGTAAACAACTCTTCACTGTTTAATACCTTGATTTCACTTTGAATGGAATTAAATCCTTTGTGTTTATATCCAGCCAAATACCGGAGAATAGAATTTTCAATATCTGGTCCAAATTTACTAGAAGAAGTGCCTAAGATATTTTCCTCTTTATTCCCTACAGATAGATTTAGTTTTGAAATTTCTTGTTCCTTATCAATCAATAGATTTTTTAATAACTTTATTTCAGTATCCTTAGTTGAAAATGTTTCATTAAATTTCAACTCTAAATCATAAAAGCTTCGTTGTAATTCCCCATATTCCTTGGGAGTCAAAACAATTTCATTGCTAATACTCTTCAGTTTATTTTGATGCCATATCCAAATTTTATGTATAAAATTAGTGATAAATGGAATTAATGAAATATGAATAATGCTGATAATTATCGGTATAACGAACCCATTTAAGGGTACATGTAACAAATTATAAAAATCATAAAAATCATCTTCGTAGAGAGTCGATATATCTTTAAATCTTACAAGATATTTTTCTTTGAAATCAAATATTATTATAAAAAACTTATAGTTAATTAACACCCAATAAAAAGCTAATGACCCCCAAAAAGGACTAACAGTTCTTTCGTATAAACTAGCTTTAAAAGAATTAATTATATCTTTCATGCAATCCTCATACATATAATTTAAAAGTTTATTTCATCTTTTACCGAATTACTTAACATAGTCTCGGGGGTAAAACTTTGTCTTTTAACCTGTGCTTTTATCACGTTTTAACTATCACTATAAAACTTATTATTTTAACCAACCCATTGTACTCATGCACAGTACAGCAAACATCGCGGCCTCTTGATGATCTACAGCGGTGCCTTCAACTGCTATATCAATACAATTAACTAATGCATTTGCAAAAGGTTTAAGGTTATCAAAGTCCCCACTATCCATGACTTGTTTTTTTATTGTTGGCGCACCTGATAAAGTCCAGTCCGCTGCGGTCCCTATTTTATTTTCTCGCGCTGCCCGTTTCCAATCACTGATACTGGCTTTATGTAACCCACTATTCTCATACCATTTACCGGTTCCAGTAACCGCAGCGGTATTTCCCAGCGTGTTATAGCGTAATATCTCAATTTTAAGATTTGGGTTCGAATGGCCAGTTGCCCAAGCGGCTGCATTGGGGGCATCCGTTGATAAATTAAAGATGATGAATGTACGATCGTACTTTTTGGAATCTGATTTTTTTATTTCAACAGCGATCGCGGTTAACGCTTCCACACTGAGCTCTGCATCTAAAATGACATCAACGCTGCGTTTTATCGTTGCCAAGTTGGTATCCTTAACGATCGTGTAGCTGGAAATCGCTATACTTTCAGAAATAGAAACATCGGCTACAACATTATCTTTCTCTGACTCGTTATTACCACAGGCACTTAAAAAGAACCCACTTAAAACTAAAAATAAAATTGGCCACAAATCCATTTGTATTCTTCCTTTTTAGATCTCCGATTTATTTTTTAACTGTTGCGAAAACGCAGCGCTAACCGCTTCGATGTGACCTTTATTAGCATTGGAACACCTCCGATAATTATCTAGTAAAGCGCGTTCATCCGCAGATAACCCATCAGTTTCTAATGCACGCGATTGAATACCGGTAAGAATATACTGAACATCAGCCCCTGCATCAGCAATCGCTGACAAATAGCCAGCATCCGGCAGTCTTTTACCTGATTCATAGTGCGATTGTGCATTTCTTGCAACACCACCAATGGCGCCAAACTCTGCCTGATTTAATTTTAATTTTTCTCGTTCAGACTTAAGACGAAAAAATACATCACTCATTTGAATACACACATCTTGACATGCACTCGAACGAGTGCAATTATTTGGTTGATTTTAATAACTTCTATTAATCCTTCAGGAAGTATACCAATGAAAACCACTAAAGACACTCAAGCCCCTTTTACCGTAGCCACCACAAAAAACATCAGCACATTAGTAAAACAAGAAGCCGATAAAACTGGCCGTTCGAAGTCCATGATGGGTGCCATGTTAATCGCCGAAGCACTCGCCAACCGGCACAACCCTGAACAAAATATAACTCCTTCGGCAAATGCTAGCCACGGCTAAACAACGCCTCATTGGCCAAGGACTTACTATGTCTAGGAAAACCAAACAAACTCACGGCGGCATCCATACCCCACTGATGGCTTGTTATTTAGCCGTGCACGACTGTGCCGATGGCCTGCCGGTGATTGCCTTCAAGATGGAAAAGAACCAAGACACGCTACGCAAAAAATTGGACAGCAAACAAACCACTCATCACCTCACCTTAGCTGAAGCCATGCACATTTTGCGTATCACCCACGACCCGCGCATTTTAGATGCAATCTGCACCGAAGCGGGGGTGATTTGGGTGGATGAAGAAGCACTACCGGAGGCCCCTGCCGATATGGATGTTTTAAGGAGCGGTACTGAGCTGATGAACACGGCGGTTCAAGTACTCACCGAATTAGAGAGTGCCCTCAGTGATGGATCTATTGATGAGGATGAACAAGCGCGCTTGAAACAACGCTTTTTGGCACTTGCCCAAGCCGCCAAACAGATCGCCATCATCGCGGAACAATTCGAGGAGTAGACCATGTCAGGTAGCGTTTATAAACATCAGTGCCCCGATTGTGGCCACGCGGTACGGGTTAGGAATTCCACCGGATTATCGGCCTTGGTACGCGCTTGTTATCTGCAGTGCTTAAACCTGGGGTGTGGTGCTACTTTCAAAGCGACCACTGAGATAACCCATCGCTTAAGCCCACCGGCCATACCCAACCCCGCTATACATTTGCCCATGGCAGATTTGGCCATGCTCAAGTGCGCCAGCGGTGATAGTACCGACAATCAACTGGATTTTGATGAGCTGCTAGAGCCCCACTAAGCATCCAATAATTATATTTTCAAGGCCTTTTCTATGAATGCTCATTTGCTTCAAGACATCACCACTGCGCTCACTACAAATTACAGCGCCGAAGAAAGTAGTGGTTATCTGTATAAAATTGAATGCACCAGTTGTGGAAAACGCGAGGCGTTTACCAGTAAGACCGATCCTTGGGTTATTCAGTGTGGCCGCGCTAATAACTGTGGTGCCAGCCATCACGTTCAAGCGTTGTTCCCGCATCTTTTTGAATCGTGGACAGAGCGTTACACCCCTAAGACGAAACAGCAACAACAGCAACACCCTACCGCCGTGGCCGATGGCTATTTACGCGATGGCCGTGGTTTTAAGCTGATTGAAATCACCGGTTGGTACAGCCAAGAGTACTATCATGACCAAAAAATAAAAGCGGGCACCACCACGGTACGTTTTCAAATTAACAATCAATGTTTTACCGAGCGACTTTTAGATAAACCCCAACGCTTTGGCAAACAAAAAAGCCGCACTGTTGGCCCCTATAAAGGCCAAGTATGGGTACCACCTATATATACATTGGCAGACCTTGCCTTATGCAAACAGATTTGGCTGGTCGAGGGCATCTTTGATGCGATCGCCCTCCACCATGTTGGCATTATTGCCGTCTCTAATATCTCATCCGCTAACTACCCTGAATATTTTTTAGCAGCCCTGGCCAAACAATGCCCACAGGGAAAACGCCCCACCCTTATTTGGGCACAAGACAGCGACCGTGCTGGACAAAAAGCGATACACAAGCATTGTGCTAAAGCGCTTAAAACCGGCTGGGATTGTGGCGCAGCGCAGATCCCCGAAGAGAAAGACAGGAACGATGATTGGAACGATTTACTAAAACTCAATCAATTAAATGATTTTCAGATTGAGCGGTACTTGCATGAAGGTGATTTATTACTGGCACCAACGGCCAGTGAAAAAGCGTTATTAATGTACCAGCGCAGGGAAAAGCGCGAGTTCCCGTTTGTTTTTAATAGTCAGTTATGGTGGTGGCGTTTAGACCTAAACGCCTATGACAAGCAGCTAAAAACACTCGGTTTCGAAGATACTAGCAGCTTAACCGCAAAAGACAGGCACCAAGTATTAAAGTCAGCCGGTACGGTAAAGATGTTATGCACCGGCCTGCCACGCCCCTTGTATATCCAAGAAAACAAGATCACCGGTGAATGCTGGTTTTATTTCAGTGTTGAACGCCCTGATACCCACCAACTGATTAACAACACTTTCACTCCCAAACAATTGGGCAGCCCTGGTGAATTTAAAAACCGTTTACTGGCCATGAAAGGCACGCTCTGGAAAGGTAAACCGAGCCAGTTAGATCATTTATTAGAGGGCTGGACGACACATTTAAAAACCGTAGAAACGATCGATTATGTGGGCTACAGCAAGGAACACCAAGCCTATATTTACAACGATATTGCGATTAGGAACGGAGTAGTCACTAAGCTAAACGACCAAGACTATTTCCAGTTTTCTAATCTTTCGGTTAAGACGTTAAGCCACTCTCTGGTCATGAGTATTAATACTGATTTAACCCAGTATCAACCGGTGTTTGCGCAAAACATCGCCACCGCCTTTGGTAACAGTGGCGTTATTGCGCTGGCGTGGTTCCTCGGTAGTTTATTTGCTGAACAGATACGAGATATGCAAAAAAGCTACCCCTTCATGGAAATCATCGGTGAAGCCGGCGCCGGCAAAACCACCTTAATTGAATTTTTGTGGAAAGCTTTAGGCCGTGACAACGAAGAGGGGTTTGATCCTGCTAAAGCAACCCAAGCCGGACGATCGCGCACCTTTTGCCAAGTATCGAACATGCCGGTGTCTCTGATTGAATCAGACCGTGAAGATGAAAAGGGCAAGGGAAAGCAGTTTGGCTGGGATGAATTAAAAACCGCCTTTAATGGCCGTTCAATAGTGACCCGTGGCCTTAAAACAACGGGTAATGATACCTACGCCCCACCTTTTAGAGGCACTATTCTAATTAGCCAAAATGCCGCCGTTGATGGCGGCGAGGCTATTTTATCGCGCATTGTGCATTTGCATCTATTGCGTGATGCTCAAACATTACCC
>JABSRB010000033.1 GCA_013215375.1 Oceanospirillaceae bacterium
GAACTCAGAAGTGAAACGATTTAGCGCCGATGGTAGTGTGGGGTCTCCCCATGTGAGAGTAGGTCATCGCCAAGCTTGAAATACGTAAGAAGCCCCAAGTACTTTGTACTTGGGGCTTTTTTCGTTCTAGCAGAAACAAAGCGATGACCGTACTCTCACATAGATGTGATAGTAGGGGAGTTTTTTAATGCTTTAGAAGCGCAGCTTCGTATTAAAAAATCCGTAGAGCGCTTGCGCCATCCTCTAAGGTTTACCACGCCAAGCTTTAGCTACGAAGTACCACGTTTCCAATTTATGCAGCTCTCTAATTCCACTTGGTTTTTTTCGTTATTAAAGCTTGAAGGCGATGAGCTACTCGCACATGGCGAAAGAAGCCAAGCTTTAGCCTAGCAGTACCACACATCTACTTTATGCAGCGATTCTATTAGCAAAAAATCTGCATCAAACAGTTCCTAATTCCACTTCAATTCTCAATTTTTCACTCCTACACATACCCTCAATAAACTCACCTTTCCCACACAAACAAGTGTTAGATCAACCATGTTTCTAGTATTGTCAAATACAACACTGCATATACACGGACTTGATAAGAAATGGATAACAAGATGAAAAGCGATCATAGATGGCTTGAGCAATGGCAGGGGATTTTCAAAGGAAAAAGGGTATTAGAGCTAGGTTGCGGCGATGGTAGAGATAGTAGGATACTTGCCGAGCATGTAGCTAGCTTAGTGGCTTGTGATTTAAAAGTTGATAGCGCGCTTGCAGCGAAGTCCGTAGATAGCCATGTGCAATATCTAGCAGTGGATCACAGCAAACCACTACCGTTTAAAGACAATGAGTTTGACGTAGTGATTGCTAGCCTATCACTTCATTACTTCAGCTGGATAAATACCCGTGAAATCATCAATGAGCTCTCTAGAGTGATAGTCAGTGGTGGTCAACTGATCTGCCGTGTGAACTCGCATCTAGATGTGAACTATGGCGCACAAGGTCATCCTGAGTTAGAACCAGGTTGGTATGATGTAAAGGGTGTCAGTAAACGATTTTTTCAGAAAACTGATATCCAGCAATTGTTTGATCAGAGCTGGCATATGAACAATATTGTACACAAAAGCATCGACCGCTACCCCGAGACGAAAAATATCTGGGAATTCATGGCAAGCCATCAGCAGAAAGTACAATTGCGTAAAGCGAGTCATGTGGACGCGGTTGAAATAAGTCGGCTTATCGAGCCGCTTGTCATTAAATATATTTTACCGACTTGTACTCAAGAGGGAGGTGGGTTGTTAATGGCATCTATGACTGCTCATAGTATTGATAAATATTTCACTCTTGGCTATGAATATACTGTCGCTGAGGTAGCAGGGAAGATAGTTGCGGTTATCGGTATAAAAGAGAATTCACATTTGTATCATTTATTTGTTGATGACGACTATCAGGGGAAGGGCATCGCCAAGTCACTATGGGGGTATGCAAAAGAGCAATGTCTATGCAGGGGAAATAACGGGGTGTTTACCGTTAACGCTGCATTAACAGCAGTTGATTTATATCATCATTGGGGCTTCGTCAGCTTATCTGATGTGCGAAACAGATCGGGGGTTAAAGATGTACCTATGCAGTTGACTTTGTAGGTATATATTAATTAGAGACAAGCTTAGCGTTACTCTAATAAATCTAAATAAACTGTTATTTATTTTGGCTTAATCTAGGGTGAATAAATTCTGGGTTTGCCTATGTGTTTAAATGTTAGCTGTTTGAGAATCTCGATATACTAGGCGTTGCGAGCTCTAGAAACAAGACACTCTGCTAGAGTATCTCACCCTTATTCTTACAGAAGAAGAATTAATGCCGCTACTCGAAAATACTAAAAGTGATCATTTTTTTAAAGACAGCTTACTTTTCATAAGCTTCAATTTTATTGTATTTTTGCTACTGATTAAATACGACGTGCTCGAACTACTTTATAGCGCCTCTAGGGACTACGAGAGCTTGCAGCTAGATGAAATGATTCCTCTTGCGATAAGTTTAAGTTTTAGTTTGTTAATATTTACCTATAGACGTGTGTCAGAAGTGAATAAGTTACAAAAGGCATTTTCCAAGTTGTTCGAGAGCAGTTTTCTCTCAAAAATATCGAGCAGAAAAACTGGTATATTGATTATGGAATCTCTACACCAACATGCAACTTATAGCCTGGAGTCTTTTAGTATTGTTCGTATTGAGTTAAAAGGTTGTGATGATCTTAGTAACCGTTATGGCGTAGCATTAGCGGAGGGGGTTTTTTACAGTATAAAAAAATCAATCACCACTGAGATGTCAGCTAATCAAGAGTTAATAGGGTGGGCAAATAATCAATTGATGTTGTTGATTCCCAATGACAAAGACGTGCAGTCCTGTATTGATGGGCTACAAGTGTTGCTTGATAAACAATTAGCAGGTATTGAACCCATCTCTATCGACCTTAAACTTGCAACTTGGCAGCCGGGAGAAAGTTTGCAAAGTATGCTGAAGTCTGTAGAGCAGAATTTGTGAGGGTGTAACTGCTTTTCTTAGATGCTTTGGAGTAGCGTCTTTACCTTCTTCTTCACCACAATATAAGTGTTAATCAGCCCTCCTGATAGCCTTCGATATTCCTGTTGCTTGGTAATGCTATGCGCAGTTTAAGCGTGCTAAACTGCAGCGCATTCAGTGTATAGATATAGGATAGATTATGACCATCAATATAAGTTGCCCGCAATGCAACGTTACTAACAAACTACCTAAAAGCAGATTGGCAGATAAACCTAAATGTGGGAAGTGTAAAGCACTTATTTTCAATGCTAAGCCGCTAGATTTAACGGCGGCAAATTTTTCCAAACAAGTCACTGCCAATGAATTACCAGTACTGGTTGATTGCTGGGCGAGTTGGTGTGGTCCGTGCGTGCAATTTGCTCCGATTTTTGCAGCGGCGGCAGCGCAGTTTGAACCGCATATACGCCTGTTAAAACTAGACACTGAAGCCGAGCAGGGGATCGCTTCGAACTGGGGCATCAGATCTATTCCGACCCTGATTCTTTTCCAAGCAGGCAAAGAGGTGGCTCGCACTAGTGGTGTGATGCCTTTAGGTCAGTTGCAGCAGTGGTTGGCGCAACATCAAATCCAAGTGTAAATGATGGGTAAGTTTTCAGGCTGCTCTGGTCGATAGGCAATATTAAAATGCGCTTGTTTGGAAAAGATAAGCGCTAATAACTGGGCTCGTTTAGCCGGTTTATTCGCTCCGGGTCGATAGACTAGGTTGATCGACAGCCCTCCTTACACACTGCGGCAGAACATGGCAGCATTTCCTGAAGCTATGTCATGACACATAAATACTGAGTAACTTAATCTCATCAATAAATTCAGTCATCGAATTAGGAGAATAAAATGATTAAAGCGTATGCAGCAATGAGCGCCGGTGCTCCACTAGAAGCCTTTGAGTACGATCCAGGTGTACTGGCCAATAACGAAGTCGAGATAGCAGTAGAATCTTGTGGTTTGTGTCATAGCGATCTAAGCATGTTGGATAATGACTGGGGTTTTACGGCCTACCCTTTTGTTCCAGGGCATGAAGTGATTGGCACAGTAGTGGCCATTGGCGCTGATGTAACTTCGAGCGCAATTGGTCAGCGGGTCGGGTTAGGCTGGCACAGTGCGTACTGTAATACTTGTAGCACTTGTCAGGCAGGCGATCAAAACTTATGTAGCAGCGCCCAGCCTACCATAGCGGGAAGGCATGGTGGCTTTGCCGATAAAGTACGAGCACAGGCCACAGCCGTGATCAATCTTCCCGATGGCGTTAATCCAGACTCTGCTGGCCCGCTGTTTTGTGGTGGCATTACTGTGTTTAATCCATTAGTGCAATTTGATATTAAGCCGACTGCTAAAGTGGCGGTGATTGGTATTGGCGGTTTAGGCCATATGGCGCTGCAGTTCTTAAATGCTTGGGGTTGTGAGGTGACGGCTTTCACTACCAGCGAGAGAAAAAAAGCAGAAAGTTTAGAGATGGGCGCGCACCACGTGCTTAACTCTAGCTCCGAAGAAGAACTCGCGAGTGCTGCTGGTAAATTTGATCTTATTCTTTCGACAGTTAACGCAAAACTAGATTGGAATGGTTATTTGGCAACGCTTGCGCCTAAAGGGCGTTTGCATTTTGTGGGTGCGACACTAGAGCCGTTAGATATCGGCGTCTTTAATTTGATCGCAGCGCAACGCACAATCTCTGGATCGCCTGTCGGCAGCCCCAATACCATTGCAGCAATGTTGGAGTTTGCCGCACTGCACAAAATAGAGCCTGTAGTTGAGTACTTTAAGTTCGATCAAATCAACGAAGCCATTGCCAGGTTACGTGAAGGCAAAGCTCACTACCGTATCGTACTTAAAAAGTAGCCAGTGTCGTTACCGCTATCTAGTTTTGGTAGCGGTTTCATTCATTAAATGAAGAGTGTTCATCATTATTCTAAATACATGGGTTTGCATTATATGCAAGCGGTTAACTGCCGGCACTAGGTTAATAAGCGGCCGTAAAACGTTGTTGATGATGGCGTGGCTGCTCTGCTTCATCTAGTAAAACCACGGCAAAATCGGCCATGGAAATCTGCGAATTTCTATCTGCATCGTAAATCAGCTCATCCTGGGCGACTCTATATTTTCCGGTACGTATGCCATCAACAAGCATGGCAGGCGGCGACAAATACGCCCATTGGCTGTTGTCGCTATCTATCACCGCTTGATGTTGTGCAAAACAGGCTGCGGCAATTGGTTTTACGGCATCGGGTAAAAAATTTGGTGCGCTCAGCACGGTATGGGCCTGACCTGGTAAGTTGAGACTGGCTGCGCCTCCTACAATTAAGGAACGTACCTTGTTAGTCTCTGCTCCTTGTAAAATTGCCAGAGTAATAGGCACCAGTAATTGCTCTTGTCCCTGTGATGGTCTGACGGCGCTGATGACTAAGTCATGACCTTTGATTAATGCAGTCACTTGCGCTGTATTTTGAGCATCGCCAATCACTGCACAAACTGTTTTTGGAAGCTTAAATAATTGTTGCTCTTTCCTGGCCACCCCCGTGACATCATGGCCACGACTTAAAGCTTCTTCTACTATTTTGCTGCCTACGTTGCCCGGTGCGCCAAATACGATAATTTTCATGTTGATTCTCCGTTATGAATGCTGTGTTTCGTTAAAAGTTTAGTTTAATAGCCTTCATTATTGGCTTAACGCTAATCGGTGATTGGGATAGCCAAACACTCAGTAATATTAATGTTGCTCCGCCAAACTGCAGCGGTGTCAAACTCTGTTCAAGTACTAGATAACCTAAGATCACTGCACTTAGCGGGCTTAAGAAACCAAGTGGTGAAATGACATTGGGCGATAGTGCAGCAATCCCTCTGAACCATAAAAAGTAAGTGAGCCCTGCGCCAATCAAACCCAAGTAGCAAAATGCGACAATGTTGATGGTATTCAGTGGCGGTAGTGCTGGCTCAATCAACCAAGCAGCAGGTAGCAGTAACATGCCGCCGGCGGTCAGTTGCCAAGCGGTTAGTGTCAAAGGGCTAACTGTCTTAGTGCCATTAGCTGCGAACCATTTTTTACTTAATACAGTGCCAAATCCCATCGATATAGTCGCTCCAATACCGGCGAGTACACCGATTGGATTGAGCGTGATTTGTGCCGAAAGTACCAAAATAGTCACTCCGCTAATGCCTAAAAGAATGGCAAAAATTGTGTAGAGGCGTATGGGTGTGCTCAGTAAAAAACGCGAGAGGAATATGACTAGTAGTGGCTGCATTGAGCCCAAAGTAGCAGCGACTCCTCCGGGGAGTGAGTAGGCAGAAACAAATAACAGCCACCAAAAAATTGAGAAGTTGAGCGCACCTAAAACAAAGATTTTCATTAGATCTTTTACTACAGGCAACTGGCGACAAATCACCAGTAGTAACAAACCCACCGGCAGGGCTCTCAGCATTGCCAATGTTAAAGGGTAATCTTGTGGTAAATATTGCGTGGTTACTATGTAGCTACTTCCCCAAATAATGGGTGCGAGTGCTGTCGTCATTAACAGAGTGTTTTTTGACATTATGTGTCGCTCCAAAATTTATCTTGACGTCAAGATAACAGATTATATCTTGAGGTCAAGATAAATTCTGGTATAATTATTTGTATGGATAAAGTAGATAAGATAATTCAACAGTGGAATACACAGCGCCCCGATTTAGATGTGAGCTCAATGGCATTGATTGGCAGGGTAAAAAGGGTGAGCGAGCATCTGACGAAAGAGATGACAAAAACATTCGCTCATTATCAATTAAATTTTGCTAGCTTTGACGTGCTGGCGACCTTGAGGCGCAGTGGTGAACCCTATGCTTTGTCCCCCAATGATTTGTTACAGACGATGATGGTCACATCGGGGACAATGACTAACAGGATAGATCAATTAGTTAAGGTAGGGCTGGTAGAGCGTATTGCCAATCCTAATGATGGACGCAGTTTTATTATTGCCCTCACGTCTTCTGGTTTTAACTTGATTGATGAGGCAGTCACCGCTCATGTGGCGACTCAGAAAAAGTTAACATCGCGCTTAACTGACAGTGAGCGGCAAAGTTTAAATTCATTGTTAACTAAATTTTTAGCTGATCTAGAATAATGCGCAAGTAGTTCTTACAGCAAGGCAGCATTTCGCAGTAATTTCCAAATCGTTTTGGATTTTGTTATTATTGCGCACTTTATGGTTTTTAATTAGGCGGCGATGATGGCAACGTTAAAAGATATAAGCGAGCATTTAAGCTTATCGGTTACCCAGGTAAGTCGGGCGCTTAATGGTCATTCTGATGTTAGTGAAGCCACGAGAGTGCGGGTCATGGCAGCGGCAAAAGCGTTAAATTACACGCCCAATATAGCCGCGCGAAAGTTGGTGTCAGGTCGCTCTGGTATCGTAGGTCTAGTGACAACAGCGCCTAAAGGCGAGGCGCAAAGCAGTAATTATTTGGAAGTTGTGGTGGGGTTGTCTGCACAATTCACTAAGTTGGGTATGCAGTTTTTAGTGCATATTATCGATGAAAAAGACGATGTTGTGCTGGCCTATGAGCGCTTGATTAACAGCGGCACTATCGATGGTTTTGTGTTGGTTTCTGCGTTTGAGAAGGATACCCGTATCGCATTCTTGCAACAGCGAAAAGTCCCTTTTGTGGTGCATGGCTGCAGTAGCGACCAAGGTGAGTATCCGTTCTTTGATATCGATAATTACCAAGTGGCCTACCAACTTACCCAGCATTTAATTGAGCAGGGGCATCGACGCATTGCCTTTATCAATGGGGTTTCAGGCACTGCATATGCCTGTGCACGGATGCGTGGCTATCAAGATGCGTTGAGTGCTGCGAGACTTCCTCTCTATTCACATTTAGTCTGTGCTGGTGAAATGGATGCGGCGTTAGGCACTATTGCCACAGTCGGCATGTTCGCGGACAACGAGATAAAACCTAGTGCAATAATTGCCAATAATGTATTGATTGCCAGCGGCGTTTACTCGGCGCTCAGTGCACTTAATCTAAGTATTCCTGAAGACGTTTCGGTGGTGGCGCACGATGATGTATTGCCAAGATTTAGAACATCTGCCTTTTACCCGGCACTAACAGTCACTCGCTCACCTTTGAGTGATAGCTGGGGGCCCCTGGCAAAATTTCTGAAAGGTACTTTGGATGGGATTCCTGTTGCCAAGCTGCAGAAAACGGGGACTGTTGAGTTAATTCCGCGCGCTTCCTGCGCTGCTCCTCACTAAATAATTGTACAAAATTTTGACAGCTTAATATAGGCGTGGTATAAATCCGAAACGTTACGGAAATGCTTTGGTATTTCCGTTGACGATCCGCAAGAAAAGCATTTTTTCCGAAACGTTACGGATGTTTCTTAGCATCGGTAAGAACAACAATAAAATCAAGTGAGGGAATATGATTAAAAAGTTAAAACTTGGCGCGTTAACCGCGTTGGTCAGTGTCGCGATGAGTACTGCAGTACTAGCAGACAACATTCACTATGTTGCTGGTGTGACAGGGAATGCGCTAGAGACATTTAAAAATATCGTTAAGCCCTGGGAGAAAGAGACCGGACATACTGTCACTTTTGTACCTATGCCCGCTTCTACCACTGATCAATTTGGTCAGTACCGTCTGTGGTTGGCGGCTGGGAATGCTGATATTGATCTTTATCAGACCGATGTTATATGGGCGCCGCAGCTCTCAGAGCAGTTTATCGACCTATCCGAGGTGGCTAAAGATTTAGCGCCTAAGCATTTTAAAGCGATCATTGAGTCGCAAACCGTGAATGGCAAGTTAGTCGCGTTACCCTTGTTTACTGACGCCCCTGCGCTTTACTACCGCAAAGATCTGTTAGCTAAGTACAATGTGGATGTGCCTAAAACGTGGGAGGAGTTAACGGTTGCCGCTAAAACTGTACAAGATGCAGAGCGCGCTGCAGGTAATGCTGATCTGTGGGGGTTTGTCTTTCAAGCGAATGCCTATGAAGGATTAACGTGCAACGCCTTAGAGTGGGTCAAATCTTTTGGTGGCGGGCAAATTGTCGAGCCAGATGGCAGTATCTCGATCAATAACAAAAAAGCCATTGCCGCGATAGAATTGGTAAAAACTTGGGTGGGCACTATCGCACCTGAAGGTGTACTTGCCTATCAGGAAGAGGAAGCGCGTGGAGTATGGCAAACAGGTAACGCGGTGTTTATGCGTAACTGGCCTTATGCCTATGGCTTAGGTAACAGCGATGACAGTGTAGTTAAAGGAAAATTTGGCGTAGTACCATTGCCAACCGGTGGCGGTAATGCGAACTCAGCAGCAACTTTAGGTGGCTGGAATGTCGCCGTCTCTAAATACTCTAAAAAGCAAGATGCAGCGATTTCCCTCGCGCTGTATTTAGCGGGTCCAGTAGCGCAAAAAGAGCGTGCTCTGATCGCTTCCAATTTACCGACTATAGTGTCTTTGTACGATGATGCAGATATTGCCGCTCAGCAGCCTATCATTCCAAGATGGAAGGATGTGTTCTTGCAAGCGGTACCTCGCCCATCTGCGCCTACTAAAGCTAAGTACAACGAAGTGTCCTCTAAGTTTTGGTCTGCTGTGCACAGCTCGCTTTCAGGCGATGGCAGCACCGCTGAAAACTTCGAAATTTTAGCGCTAGATCTTGAAGATCTAAAAGGTAGTGGCTGGTAAATACAGCTTATCTGGTCTAGATGAGTGTCTCCCCACTCATCTAGACCCTCTGTGAGAAACGAATGATTTTTTTACAGAGTCCTTTATTTTATCTCTTCTTTAACCTGTTTTTTTTACCTTGCTTGGGCGCAACCATGGCGGGTATCTACTGTGGGTAAAAGTTAGTAAGTGAGTCGCTAATGTTTAATTTCAACTCGAGCAAAACCATGCTCGCAAGCTCTGAGCTGAGTTTGCAGCAACAGAGAGCACGTTCCGCATTTTGGTTTTTAGCACCGATGCTGATCATGCTGTTTTGTGTCGCAGCTTGGCCGTTGCTGCGCTCAATATATTTCTCATTTACCGATACTAGTTTAACGGATTTATATGGGGGGCAGTGGGTAGGTTTTGATAATTACCTGTCCTATCGCGAGCTCTCCTCTGGGCGCATTCTTTGGCGCGGAACACTGGCAGACCCCGCATGGTGGAATGCGGTGTGGAATACGGTGAGATTTGCCTTTGTCTCAGTATCGATAGAAGCCATTTTAGGTGTATTGGTCGCGCTGTTACTCAACGCGGAGTTTAAAGGCCGCTCAATTGTGCGCGCCGCTATTCTTATCCCCTGGGCGATCCCAACGATTGTTTCAGCCAAGATGTGGGCGTGGATGCTCAACGATCAATTCGGCATCATTAATGACCTCTTCTTAACGCTGGGACTGATTGATCATAAAGTGGCTTGGACGGCTAATATTGATACGGCGATGATCTCAGTGTTGGTGGTTGATATATGGAAAACCACCCCCTTTATGGCGCTGTTATGTCTGGCGGGACTGCAAATGGTACCTAAAGATATCTATGAGGCGGCAAAAGTGGACGGTGTGCATCCGATCAAAGTTTTTTTCAAAATTACCTTGCCGCTGATTCGTCCTACTTTGATGGTCGCTATTATCTTTAGAATGTTAGATGCGCTGCGTATTTTTGATTTGGTGTATGTATTAACCCCCAATTCAAAAGCGACTAAAACCATGTCGGTGATTAGCCGTGAAAACCTGATCGAGTTTGATAAGTTTGCCTACGGGTCGGCACAATCTAGCTTGTTGTTTGCCATCATCGCCATCTTTGTCGCGCTCTATATCTGGTTGGGTAAATTAGATCTGAACGGGGAGAAAAACTAATGGATTTACCGACAATAGTAAAAAGAACCGCGCTGTATTTTGCCGTGGCCGTGGTGGTAGTAATAGCGGTATTCCCTTTCTATTACGCCATTATCACCAGCTTTAAAACAGGTACACAGCTGTTTGAAGTGAACTACTTTCCAACCAGTTTTAATCTTGAAAACTACCAATCAGTATTGGGTGGGCGGCACTTCATCAGAAACATTGGCAACTCTATCTTTATTTCATTTGTCACTGTGGTCGCGGCATTGTTTCTGGCGATTACCGCCTCTTACGCACTGGCGAGAGTGAAGTTTAAAGGTCGCGGATTATTGTTGATGACTATTTTGGGCATCTCAATGTTCCCGCAAATAGCGGTTCTGGCAGGGTTGTTTGAGTTGGTGAGGTTCCTCGGTATTTACAATACTCCCTGGGCGATGATTCTCTCGTACACCATTTTTACTTTGCCTTTTACCGTGTGGGTTTTAACCACTTTTATGCGAGGTTTACCGATAGAAATTGAAGAGGCGGCAATTGTGGATGGTGCTACTCCCTGGATAATAATCACTAAGGTATTTATGCCCTTGATGTGGCCCGCGTTAGTGACCACTGGCTTGCTTGCGTTCATTGGGGCTTGGAATGAATTTCTATTTGCGCTGACTTTTACGGTGTCAGAAACAACCCGCACGGTACCTGTTGCCATCGCTTTAATTTCAGGGATGTCGCAGCACGAAACGCCTTGGGGAGCCATTATGGCAGCCTCTGTCATTGTGACGGTGCCCCTAGTGTTATTGGTGTTTGTCTTTCAGCGAAAAATTGTCTCGGGGCTCACCGCTGGCGGTGTTAAAGGTTAAAGATTAAAAACTTATTGTTCTTGAACTTCTCAGTGTAGCGAAGCGCCTCTGTGTTCTCGGTGGTCGAATAGGTTTTAAAAACTTATTTCACCACGCAGGGCATCGAGCACACAGAGGAAAGGACTAAAGATTAGACGTTAAAGGCTATGGATAGGAATAATAAAAATGGCAAATATTCAGTTTAAGAAATTATCTAAGACCTATGACAACGTTAAGGTCATTAAATCCGTTGATCTGGAAATCAGATCGGGTGAATTCATGGTGTTTGTCGGGCCTTCAGGCTGTGGGAAATCGACCTTGTTGCGCCTTATATCGGGCCTAGAAGAAATCACTAGCGGTGACATGTATATCGATGAGCAGCGGGTAAATAATGTTATCCCATCAAAACGTGGCATATCGATGGTGTTTCAATCTTATGCGCTCTACCCGCACATGAATGTTTACGACAACATGGCGTTTGGCTTGAAGTTGGCAAAGTCGAGTAAAGAGGAGATAGAACAAGCAGTACTTAACGCTGCGAAAATGCTGCAGCTAGATGAGCTGCTTGATCGTTTGCCCAAGCAGTTATCAGGTGGGCAACGTCAGCGTGTGGCTATTGGTCGCGCCATTGTGCGCAAACCCAAAGTTTTCCTGTTTGATGAACCGCTGTCTAATTTAGATGCAGCATTGCGGGTGCAAACACGCTTAGAAATAGCCAAGTTACACCACGATATGAAAAACGTCACTATGGTGTATGTCACCCACGATCAAGTTGAGGCGATGACGCTGGCCGATAGAATTTGTGTATTACGCGATGGGCGCATAGAACAAGTAGGTACTCCCGCCGAGCTCTACGAGAGTCCTGCATCACTTTTTGTCGCGGGTTTTATCGGCTCACCACAAATGAATTTTATTAACGGTGACATAGCGGCGCAGTACCAATGCCACACTTTGGGCGCGCGCCCTGAGCATATTGAGGTTGTTGCTGAAGAAGACGCCCTGTGGAGCGGCACTGTTATCCACACTGAAGACTTAGGTTCAGACAACCATTTATTTGTAGAAATAGGCGCAAAGCAACCAGTGGTTGTCAGGTGCAACGGCAAGCTGAATACGGACATTGGCACCAGAGTGCATCTGGCGCCTATGGCCTCTCAGTTACATTTTTTCGATGAAAACGAATTGCCAATTCGGCAATCATAATAGGCATACAAGATGAGCATAAAAACCATAGTTTGGGGCGAAAACGTCCACGATCAAGAAAACCAAGTCGTCGCAGATCTATACCCAAAGGGTATGCATACTTGCATCGCAGCAGGACTTAACTTAGATGAAAATATAGAGGCTAGCACTGCGGTGTTGCAAGATCCAGAACATGGCTTGAGCCAAGAGCGATTGGACAAGACAGATGTACTTTTATGGTGGGGCCATGCAGCGCACGGCGATGTTAGTGATGAAGTGGTAGAGCGCGTAGCCAATGCGGTGCTTGGCGGTATGGGGTTGATCGTTTTACACAGCGGTCATTTTTCTAAAATATTCAAACGATTAATGGGCACTCCCTGTAATTTAACCTGGCGCGAGGCTGGTGAGCGTGAACGCTTGTGGGTAGCTTCACGCAATCATCCCATCGTCAAAGGCATTCCCGACCATTTCGAGCTGGAATTCGAAGAGATGTATGGCGAGCCTTTTGGCATCCCAGAGCCTTTGGAAACCGTATTGATTAGCTGGTTTCAAGGTGGTGAAGTATTTAGATCGGGTGTGACTTACAAGCGTGGCGCTGGCAACGTTTTTTACTTTAGACCAGGCCATGAAACTTACCCGACCTATCACGATGATAACGTTAAAACCATTTTGAAAAATGCGGTGAACTGGGCCTATAACGAACAGCCTAGGATACTTGATCCAAATGATGCGCCTAATGTTCCGGTCACAGAGGCATTGGAACCAATAGTAGAGCGCGGTCCAAAATTACATGCAGATGGCGAAGCCGGTTTTAAGTAGCGGCTTTTTAGAGCAAGGGGAATTATGAAAAATACACAACCAATAGTAAGGCTCGCCATCATAGGGACGGGCAGTATGGGTGGTATGCATGCAAAGTCTTACACTGCTATAGAAAATGCCACACTGGTGGCGGCAGTGGACACCAATGAAACTCAACTGATTGAGTTTTGTAACAAACACGATATAGAGCATCGTTTTACCTCATTACAAGCGTTGCTTGACTGGAATGAATTTGATGCGGTGTCTAATGTGACACCGGATCAAGTTCATCACAGGACCAGCTTACAAGTGATAGCCGCTAACAAACATATTTTGTGTGAAAAACCACTGGCGGTAAACTATCAAGATGCCCGTGAAATGGCTGATGCTGCAGCAGGTGCGGGTGTCATCAATATGGTGAATTTGAGTTATCGGAATGTGGCCTCGATTCAAAAAGCGGCACAGATGGTCGCTGATGGCTGCATAGGTCAGATCAAGCACTTTGAAGCATCCTATTTACAATCATGGTTAACCCAGCCTGCTTGGGGTGATTGGAAGTCACAAAGTCAGTGGCTGTGGCGTTTATCGTCAGAGCATGGTTCTAAAGGCGTGCTGGGTGATGTGGGGATTCACATTATTGATTTTGTCACCTTTGTCGCCAATCAGATGCCAAAGAGCCTCTCTTGTCAGCTACATACCTTTAACAAGGCAGAGGACGATAAAATTGGCGAGTACCCACTAGATGCCAACGATAGCTTTGTGATGCATATGCAGTTGGATAATGATGCGTTGGGAGTGGTGAGCGCCACCCGTTTTGCCTCGGGTCATCACAACGATTTACGGCTGCGTATATACGGTGATAAAGGCGGTTTGGAAGTGTCTTTCGAAAACAGTACCAGCCGCTTAAGAGCTTGTCTTGAAAAAGATCTTGAGAGTGCTACTTGGCATGAGGTGGAATGTGCGGATGTGGATACTATCTATCAAAAGTTTATAGATGCCATATTATTAAATGAGCAAGCGCTGCCCAATTTTGAGCGCGGAGCACAGTTGCAACAATTGCTCGATACCGCCATGGGTGAGCATAAATAACCAAAGACTGATAAGGGTTAAGAAACACTCAAGGCGTAGCTGTTCTTGCCGCTATTCTTGATCTCGTACATGGCAATATCTGCCTGCTTAAACAGCGTGTCGGGGGTGGAGCCATGTAGGGGGAAAATGGCAATGCCAATACTGGCAGAGATTGAATCAATGGTTTGAGAATCGACGTTATACTCTTTTGCCAATGATTCATTGATTCTAGCGGCGATGCTCATAGTGTCTTTGGTGTTGATGTCAGCTAACATCACAGCAAATTCATCACCACCTACTCTGGCGGGAGTGTCATTGTTACGCATGACATTTCTTATTCTCAAAGCGGCCATTTTTAAGACATTGTCCCCCACATCATGGCCATAAATATCATTTACTTGTTTGAAACCATCTAAGTCGATAAACATTAAGGCACATTGACCATTCTCTGCAATGCAGCGCAAAATTTCTTTGTCTAAGTTGGCTCTACAGAGGTTTACAATAGGTAAGCCGGTTAGAGAGTCGTGATTATTACTGTGTGATAATGCGGCCGTGGTACTTTTTAAGGCCTGCAATGTTCTGTTTAACTTGGCTACAACAGGCCAGACCACCAAGAAACCACTTAATATACTGCCGAGGGCAAATGCGGCGCCCAGAATATAAACTTTGGCGTTGAAGAAGTGTCCAGGTACTGGAATGGTCACTTCCCTTACACCGCGAAAATCGCCGACTTTCCAAACGTTTTTAAATTTGAATTCAGCTCGGTTATGACAACTTACACAGCTCTCAGTCATAAATACCGGGGTCGCCATACGCATGACCTGTTTGCCATCTACCCTCTCTTTTACCGAGTAGCTGGGGCCTTTCGCCTGCTCAAAATATTCAATGGCTTGTAGGCTAAAGGGGTCTAATATTCGATCTTTTTGATTGCTAAAGGGGTGGTTGGAATATAAACGTACATTTAAATTTTGCTCGGTTAGTTTTAAATGCTGGCCAAAATTATTGGTAAAGGTCGCTGGGAATGGGATGTTTGTTAAATCCCCTTGAGTATCAACCGTTAATTCGCCGCCTAAGCCTACTACTCTTGGAACTATTTCACTGGCGTAAAAATTTTGTAGTTCAGAGAGGGTCTTTAGGTAGGTTTTAGCCATGTTTTCAGTGAGAGAGTCACGAATGATATTTTCATAGAGAAAAGCGCCACCTAAAAATAGCGACGAACTTAAAAGGATATAGCAAGAGAGTACAACCAACGGCAATTTACTGAGCATATGACACTATCTCCGTCCAATATTAGCCGATCACTAGTGATGATCTATGCAGGAAATATTTACAAGTTGATTATAAGACTAGTTTATATGTTCAATAACTCAAATATGTGAGCTGTTTATTGAATCTTTAAGTTTAAAATAATAGGTTAAAGATCGCTTGCCCCTTAATGGGGCGAACGTTTTAAGTTAGTATGTGGGCAGTGTTTGTCGTCAATTTTTAGGAGAGCCCCAGCGTTGGATAATTTAAATCATCTATTTGAGCGGAATCGAGAATGGGCCCGTCAGGTAAAAGAAGATAACCCCAACTTTTTTATTGAGCTCTCTGAGCAACAGGCGCCTAAATACTTGTGGATAGGTTGCTCAGATTCACGAGTGCCCGCCAATCAGATTGTTAAATTACCACCGGGTGAGATATTTGTGCATCGCAATATCGCCAATGTCGTGGTGCATACCGATTTGAATTGCCTTTCAGTAATACAGTACGCCATTGAAGTGTTGGCTATAGAACATATAGTGGTTTGCGGACACTACGGCTGCGGCGGTATCAATGCGGCAATGGCAGACAGCGAACACGGTTTGATCGATAACTGGCTCAATCATATTAAAGATGTCAGACGTTTACATGCGGATAAATTCGTAGGTTTGAGTAAACGGGAACAACAAGATCTACTTTGCGAGCTTAATGTTAAAGAGCAAGTGCTAAATGTGTGCAATACCACCGTGGTACAAAGCGCTTGGAAGAAAGGCAAGAAACTGTCTGTTCACGGTTGGGCGTACAGTATTAAAAATGGCATTATTGTCGATCTTGAAACCAGTATTTCAAGCAGAGAGCAACTTTAGAAAAACCTTGTGGTAGTGTGACGCCGCGGTGATTGTGTTGCAATTGAGCGGTCTAAGGCAATGCTTGTTAAGGCGTTAACCAACCACCAGTTACTTGTATTGGCTGGTGCCCTTGAGTCGCTATCCAGCCAACAATTGCCTGCTTAGATGTTTTTGAGGTAGATGCAATAGTTTCATCGAGCTTAGCAAGCTGCGCTTTACAGATAAACTGATTATTTTTAAACTCTGCTGCGCTGGTGGTGAGGGAGAGTAGCGCAAAGTCTTGTGCTAAGGTTAAGCCGCTATTCTCACCGGCAGTTATTGCCACTTCAGGATCAAATGATAAGAGAGCGAAATGGCAGTAGGCAGGAATGTCTTGGCTCAAGTTAGTTAGCGTCATATCAGCAGTGTTTGCGCCAGTGTCTAATTGCAGTTTAAGTTGCCCACTGGATTGGTTAGGTAGGTTAGGCAGTGGCGCCGATCTAAAAAAACCTCGCCATTCACTGCCATCTATAACAAATTGAGGTGTATAAACATTACTGGTATTACTGCGTTTAAAGTGCTGCTGTTGACGCTCATTCGAGAGCGCGTTTGAGTAAGTATCAGACCAGCCTAAATAGTTCCAGTAATTAACATGTAGCGCGATGGGAAAGTAGCTCTGCCAAAGCTTATCAGAATCCATCAAGGTAGATAATAAATGTTCTGCTGGTGGGCAGCTACTGCAACCCTGGGAAGTGTACAGCTCAATCAACAGATTTTTCTGCTCTCCAGATTGAAAAGTAACAACTTGCGCCTGAAGCATAGCGGTTGTGAGAGGCAGCATCAGTAGCGACAGTAGATAGCGGGGGAATTTATACATTCTGTACCAATAATTAGTCTAGGAACTGTTGTTTGGACTTTCAATTAGTGAAAAGGTTCTGCAAAAAAATATTTTGAATTCTGTTTGAAATGTATGTCAAATTATTAGATGTTTTAAGACCACTATGCCATATTGTGTATTATTATAAAGCCTGTATTATTGTTTCATATCATTATCTTACGGATTTATATAAGAATGTACAAAAATAAAAAATTAAGTAGCCTATCTTTGGTTATCTGTTTGATTTTTTCTGTTATATCTCCTGTTATTGCCGCTCAAACAACGGTTTATGCTTTTGAATTAATCAATAGAATGGGTACTGCCAAAGATCAGCAATATGATCTCCTTTGGCAGGATATGCGTAAACAGGGGGTTGAGGTTGATTTACAACTGAAATCTTTCACTAGATATAAGCGCGCTTTTAAAAAGGATACCAATAGCTGCATATTTCCCGCTAACCTAGACGTTGTAACAAAAGTCGTCGGTAAAAAGTCCAAGGCAAAATTCATCAGTGCAGAATCAGTGGATTATGTAGGCTTAGTAGCCATCACGGAAGCAGGGGATACAAAAATCGAAACACGGGCTGATCTGGCGGAGAAAAATATAGCGATATCTCCCATTTTGAATTCCAGTAATTTCTTGCAAGGCATTGATTCTGCGGCACTAAAATTAGCGGATAATAATGAAGTATTATTAAAAATGTTATATCGGCACAAGGTCGATGCCATTATTGCCTTCATGCCTGATATTTTATTGGCCGCGAAGAAATTAAATTATCCGCTACCTCACTCAACCGATATCTGGTTTATTAAAAAACATCCTATTAGTATCGTCTGTCACGATACCGCCAATAATCGGATATTTGTGCAGCAGTTTAATAAGCAGCTGCAACAGTTGAAAAAGTCGGGCCGACTGCGTGAAATAATGGGGCCGTTAGTGAACTTAGGCGATGGTAGTGCTGAATATTATTGATTATTGATTATTGATTATTGAGACTAATTACATACTGAGGCCTCTGTATTGTCGAGTGCCGTCGTTATCAGGGTCTTATGCTAGTTATTGAGGGAGTTTGCAGTAGATTAGTCTGCGTCTATCAGTCTCCAAGCGGTTCAGTGTTTTCGATATCTCTGTTAGCCATCAACTGATATTTCATGCGGCGTAAATTCTCGGTGGCTTTATCACCCATTTTAATACCGATCTGATTGGCCAGTATATCAATCGTTGCCAGTAGTGCGTAGCGAGAGGCGGTGGGTTTTAAAATATCTTTGGTTTCTGGGATGTCGACAGGAATGACAATATCTGCGGTGTTGGCAAGGGGGGAGTTAGGTCGAGTGATAGCGATGACTTTACAGTGATAATTACCGGCAATTTGGCTGCATTCGACCAGTTCTTGATCGCGGCCGCTGGTGGAGATAATGATTAAATTATCTTCTTCTTTTAAGGTCGCGGCAACCATGCGTTGCAGTTGCGAATCAGTGTAGGAGACGACATGTAAAGATAGACGAAACAGTCGATATTCGGTGTCTTGGGCCACCACAGTCGCGCCGCCGCCGCCACCGAAGATAACAATTCTCTGAGCTTTACATAGGCTATCTACGGCTTGTTCCAAGGCCTGATAATCAAGTGCTTGGTGTAAATGATGCAAGGCTAATTGCGCAGAAGAAATGACATTACTGGCTACATCTTGGATGTTGTCAGAACCAATGTTTAATGTGACATAGCGATTGCCAACCGATAGGGATTGAGCCAATTTTACCTTTAACTCTTTTAGCCCTTTTAGCCCCAATGAGCGGCAAAAGCGTGTAATAGTGGGTGAGCTTACACCCGACCTTATGGCCATTTCACTGGTGGTCGCCTGAATAGCAAAGTTGACATCAGCGAGTATTGTTTCAGATAAGCGTTTTTCCGACTTGCTTAAGGTATCCTGCTTTTCATGAATGGTCGATATTATATCATCGCTTAATATCATAAGTAATTGCCAGTAGATGTATGATTTATAGATCTAAAATTCTATTTGTTAATTACGCTAAGGAGCGCTGTTAGGGATACTAACATGTAGCGCAGGTGCCTTAACAGTGAGTATCTGTCGGAAATCTGTTGAGGCGTTTTAAGTGATTTATATTCGACGCCCCTCAGCGTCGAATAGGCACAAGTGCTTATGCCGGATCCTTATAGGCAACTATGTCAATTTCTACTTTGCAATCAACCATAATGCGTGACTCTACGCAGGCTCTTGCCGGGGGTGCATCAGAGAAATATTCTTTGTAAACACCATTAAAACTCCAGAAGTCCCGAGGGTCATCGAGCCATACACCCACTCTAACCACATCTTTAAGGCTGTATCCTGCCTCTTCAAGAATGGCGATCACATTGCTCATAGTTTGATGTGTTTGGCGGATGATTCCTCCCTCCACTATTTCGCCATCAACCATAGGTACTTGGCCTGAAACATACAAAAAACCACCCGCTGCAACAGCTCTGGCAAAAGGGAGGTTTTGACCGCCTGCACCCTGTTTTTCTGCTCCATATCTAATAATTGGCATGTTGTTTCCTTTTTGTAATTTAATTTCATAAATATTCATTAATCGTTGACATGATCGTTATTTAAGCATAATAATAACGGAAATTGAAATTAAATTTCATAATTGTGAGTTTTCGACTCTTCTTAGCAGTCTTTGGAATAGTTAAAACTACCCTTTAAAAGAGAGACATCAGCGTCGAAGTTGATGCTGGATAAAAGCGACAAGCAGTGTTTTACGACACCTATATATTTAGAGGTCTTGGATGGACAATAAAAATAAATCAAATGACAGATCACCAATCCAGCAGAAAATCATTTCATTGGGGGCAATGCTGAACAGCGCAAATGAGCGGGCGATTGCGATACTTATTGCGATATTGGTATTAGATGTATGGCTGGGAATATTGGCCAGATATGTTTTTCACTGGCAGATCCCCTGGACGGAGGAACTGGCCAGGTACATCATGATATGGGGGATATTGCTCGCCGTTCCCTGCTGTTGTTATCGACGCGAACACATCGGATTAACGTCGTTACAAGGGTACATCCCCGAGCATATTAAGCGCTATTTACTGTTAGGGTTGGATTTATTATCCCTGACTTTCTTTTTGACCCTCGCCTATACAGGTACAGCTTTCGCCGAGAAGGGGATAAGTCAATTCTCTACCGTTTACTCGATGCCAATGGCCATCCCTTACGCGGCAATTCCCGTGGCTTTTTTACTCGCTGGAGTGCAGACATGCATTGCCATGTTTAGAGACTTTGGCCGTGATTATGTCAATGAGGATAGTTTAGGGGGGACAGACGTATGATCGTCGGCATCGTTTTTTTAATATTACTGTTACTCGGGCTACCGGTAGGAATCGTTCTAGGGATATCAGGAATTGTTGGCCTTGCCAGCATTGGCGGTATGCACTTCGTAGAATTAGCACCGAGCAAAATATTTAACGGCCTTAATATTTTCCCCTTTTTGGCAATGCCATTTTTTATTCTCGCCGGTGAAATAATGAATCATACGGGGATCACTTCGAGATTAGTTGTTTTTGCGCAAGTTTTGGTCGGGCATTTTCGTGGCGGCTTAGCCCACACTAATATGCTCTCCTCCGTATTCTTTTCCGGTATTACTGGCGCAGCTACCGCTGATGCGGCGGCCTTTGGCAGAACATTAGTGCCAGCAATGGTCAAGCAGGGATACAGTCGGCCTTTTGCCTGTGCAGTAACAGCGGCAGGTTCCATTATTGGCCCCACTATCCCGCCTTCAGGTTTGATGGTGGTGTACGGCTCTTTAATGGGCGTATCTATCGGCGGCTTATTTGCCACGGGTGTATTGCCTGGACTGCTTATCTGCATCATTTGCATGTTAATTATTGCGGGCTTGGGTAAACGTAAAAACTTACCTAAAAATGCCAACAGGGCAACCCTCAAGGATATCTTCATCGCTTTTAAGTCGTCAATATTGGCGCTAATTATGCCGATGATTATTCTAGGTGGAATTCTGTTTGGGGTAGTGACTCCGACAGAAGCCGCTGCTGTAGCCGTCGCCTATGCGCTGTTCATAGGAACGGTGGTGTATCGCTGTATTACTTGGGCAGACATGACGCGCATGTTGATTCGTACCGGGCGTATTACCGGGGTGATTTTCTTAATCATTGCCTCCGCTTCTATCTTGGGCTGGTGGCTCAGTTTTGAGCAGATTCCCCAAGCGATTGCCGCGGCAATGATGAGTATCTCAGATAATCCACAAGTAATCTTACTGCTGATTATTGCGCTGCTGCTGATCGTCGGTACTTTGATGGACATCACCGCGATGTTAATTATCTTGGCCCCCGTGTTAGTGCCTTTAACAGAGCATATTGGTATGGACCCGCTGCACGCAGGTATCGTATTTGTATTAGCCCTCAACCTTTCTCTCATGACACCACCGGTAGGTGCCTGTCTGTTTGTACTGTCCTCGGTTACCGGGGAATCAATAGAAAAGATAGCCGTAGAGCTATGGCCGTTTTTAATTGGTGAGCTGGCGATATTGTTATTAATCGCCTTCTTGCCAGACATAACCTTGTATCTCCCCCGCCTATTGGGATTTTAGAAATAGGCAATCCCTAACTATAAATAAAAAATGGAATTAATATGAAAAACATACTCTCTAAACTGACCGTGGTGTCCGTATTGTCAGCATCATTGCTGGTGACTTCTATGCAGGCTGCTGCGCAAAAAACGATTCGCTTTGGCCATGATAACAAAGCAGATGTGATGGAGAACCCAGCGCATGCCTTCGCCGGTGTTTTCAAAAATATCGTTGAGTCTGCCACTAACGGTGAGATTAAAGTTCAAATATACCCGAGTAACCAGTTGGGCAGTGCCAAAGAGCACGTGCAGCAAGTTAAGGATGGCATTATTCAAGCGACTTTGACTTCTACTGGCGCACTGTCTTCGTATTACCCGCGTATTGGCGTATTAGATCTAGCCTTTGCCTTTAATCACAATGCGGCGACTTACGATGTATTTGATGGCGAGTTCGGTGCAACCTTAGCGAAGGATATCAATAAATCAGTGGATGGCGTGAAAGTGCTAGGCTTCCCTGATACTGGTGGGTTCTTCTCTATCACTAACTCCGTGAGAGCGATTAATACACTGGAAGACTTCAAAGGTATTCGTATCCGTACCATGACTTTGCCTTCCCATCAAAAAATCATTCAAGCGCTTGGTGGCGAAGCTTATCCACTAGCCTGGGGCGAAGTTTACTCATCGCTACAGACAGGTGTTATCGATGGTCAAATGAATCCAATACCCACTGTGTCGTTTGCCAAATTTAACGAAGTTCAAGAATACCTAACGCTGACTAACCACTTGTTTGCTCCCTATACTTTTATGCTGAATGACAAGTTTTATGAAAGCTTAACCGAGCAAGAGCAGCAAATTATTCGCTATGCCACTCACTCGGGCATCATTGCCAGCCGCGGTATTGCCAGAGCGATAGAAGCTTCTGAAGATCGTGGTTTAGCAGGTTTAGCTAAGAAAATGAAGGTGAATTCTATCTCTGCCAAAGAGCGTAGCAGATTCAAAGCGGCTGCTGAGCCAGCGATTTTATCTCATGTTAAAGAGACATTAGGGGCAGAGGGCGTTGAGTTATTGAATTTGTTCATCTCTGAAGTAGAGAAAGCGAACAACAATACTTATTTGAGATAAGCACTACTGGCTTCAGCTGTAAAAAGCTGGAGCCTGTTTCCTTTCTCTACTAAATTTCAACTCTGTTTTCAAAGGATTTAATGTGAAGGTGGTTTGTTTCGGTGAATGCATGCTTGAGGTGAAAATTGAGCAGTACCCTAAGGCGCGTTTTAGCTACGGTGGAGATGCTTATAATAGCGCCTACTACCTAGCGCTGCAGGGTAATAATGTCTATTTTATGAGTAGTATTGGCAGTGATAAGCCTAGTCAGCGGCTGTTGCAGCAATGGAAGAAAGACGGAGTAAAAACCGATTTTGTGCATGTATCAAAGCAAAAAAAACTGGGTTTATATTGCATAGAAACCGACAGCAGTGGGGAGCGAAGTTTCAGTTATTGGCGGGATAATTCTGCGTCACGTTATTTTTTTTTAGAGGCGGATACCAAACAGCTACTTACACAATTTAATCGCGGAGATTGGTTTTACTTCTCGCTGATTTCCCTCGCGATGCTTAAAGAACAGAGTCGGGCTGGTTTTATTACTTTTATAAAGGCCCTGCGACAGCAAGGTGTGAGCTTAGCTTTTGATAATAACTATCGACCAGAGTTATGGGAGTCGCAAGCTCTGGCCTGTGATTATTTAGATCAAGTGCTGCCATTAATCCATATGTATCTACCTAGTGTAGCAGATGAAATGGCACTAAGAGATGCAACGCAAAAGAGTGTATTAGCGCAATTATCAGCCTTGAAAATTGCTGAAATCGTCGTGAAAAATGGTGCTGATAGCTGTCACCTGTACACCTCATCGGGCCATTATCGCTATCAATTTGAAAGCGTCGTCGCCATCGATAGCACCGCCGCTGGTGATTCGTTTAACGCCGGTTACATCAGTGCAAGGCTCAATAAAAAATCGGCACAAGCTGCTGTTGAATCGGGGTGCCAATTAGCCTCACAGGTCATTAAACATCCTGGGGCAATTGTACCAGCAGATAAATTAACACTGCGCTAAAAACACTGACATCAAACAAAATCAATTGGAAGCTAGCGCCGAGCGTCATCAAGGTTGCTGTGCACAATGCTAACTTCTGGCAATAACATTTAGTTTTATCCTATACACAAGGAACAATAATGAGAGTATTTGTCGCATCACTGGCAACAGAGACCAATACATTTTCTCCGGTGCCAACGGATTTAGAAAGCTTCAAAGAGTCTTTCTACGCTCCACCAGGTGAGCATCCGGATACACCGACACTCTGCAGTGCCACGCATATTATTTGCCGTGAGCGGATTCCCCAGCTTGGCTGGACCTTGATCGAGGGCACTGCCACTTGGGCTGAGCCCGGTGGGTTGATCAATCGACATACTTACGAACTGCTACGTGATGAAATCCTCGATCAAATTAGCGCGGCGCTACCCTTAGATGGCATTGTCTTAGGGTTGCACGGTGCGATGGTGGCTCAGGGCTACGATGATTGCGAAGGTGACTTTTTAAGCAGGATTCGTGAAATAGTGGGTACTAAAGTTGTTATAGCCGCTGAGCTCGACCCTCATAGTCACTTAACGCCGCTACGGGTCAAACATGCCAATGTACTGATCGCGTTTAAAGAGTTTCCGCACACTGACTTTGTCGATCGCGCCCGTGAGGTCGTCGATATCACTATTGCCAGTATTAAGGGGGAAGTAACACCCAAAATTTCTGTTTTCGACTGCAAAATGATAGAAGTGCTACCCACTAGCCGAGAGCCAATGCGTTCATTTGTTGATAAAATTCAGTTGCTTGAACAACAGCCAAATGTATTGTCGATTTCAGTTATTCACGGCTTTATGGCGGGTGATGTGCCGGAAATGGGCACAAAACTGATGGTGATCACCGATGACCAACAGAACTTCGGTGATGACTTAGCTAAGCGTTTAGGCTTGGAGTTGTTTTCATTTAGAGGCAATACCAGACCACCCTATTTAAGCCCAGATCGAGGTTTGAAAGAGGCGCTCAGTATTATTGATGGGCCGGTAATAGTCGCCGATATTTGGGACAATCCAGGTGGCGGCGTCGCCGGGGATTCGACCATATTACTGAAAAAATTGCTGCAGCTTAAACAGCAGAACGTGGCGATAGGCACAATTTGGGACCCTATAGCGGTGAGGTTTTGTATCGCGGCGGGAGAGGGGGCAAGCATCCAGTTACGCTTTGGCGGTAAATCTTGTGGTACGGCTGGTGGCCCCGTTGACGCTTTAGTGAAGATCAACAAAGTGGTACGCAAAGCAGTACAGAGCTTTGGGGAGAGTGTGGTGCCACTGGGCGATGCGGTCTGCATAGAGCTTGAGGGGATTGAGGTCATTCTCAACAGCAACAGATCCCAAGCATTTTCTCCAGATCTGTTTAGTAACTTAGGCATAGACCCGCTGGCGAAACAGCTCTTAGTGGTTAAATCGACCAACCACTTTCACGGGGCATTTTCTAAGATTAGTGAACATATTATTTACATCGACTGTGGTGCGCCCTATCCCAGTAACCCCATTACTAACAATTACAAAAAGCTTATCCGCCCTATTTGGCCGATTGTTGATGACCCACATGGCTTAGAAGATTCGATAGCAGCGAGTCAAGAAGCCGCAATAGGAGGCACTAATCATGAGTGAGCTGACAGATTTGGCGTTATTAGATACTCCTTGTGTGATCGTCGATGAGCAAGTAGTGGATAAAAATATCCAGCGCTTTCAGCAGTATTGTAATAGCCAAACTTTTTCACTTAGACCGCATATTAAAACCCATAAAATACCGGCACTGGCGCACCGACAGCTTCAAGGCGGTGCCATTGGTATCAACTGTCAAAAAATCTCCGAGGCAGAAGTATTTGCCGATGCGGGGATTAGCGACATACTCATTACTTTCAATATTTTGGGGAAAACCAAATTAGCGCGTTTAGTGGCGCTTTCAAAGCGGGTTAAATTGACCGTCGTGGCCGATAATGAAGAAACAGTGAGGCAGTTGTCAGCTTGCTTCTTGGCGCATGAAAGCTGTTTGTCGGTGCTGGTGGAATGTGATACTGGCGCGAAGCGCTGTGGTGTTCAGTCCCCTAAAGCTGCGCAACAATTGGCGGCTTTTATCGATAGCGCCGATGGGGTGGAATTTACCGGTCTCATGACTTATCCGCCAGTTAATCAAGCCCGTGAAGTTAACCTGTGGCTAAAAGAGGCGCGTCAATTGTGCGAACAAAAGGGGCTGACCGTTAAAGTTATCAGCAGCGGTGGCACCCCTAGTATGTACCAGGCAGCGCAGTATTCAGAGGCGACAGAATACCGGGTAGGCACTTATATTTACAATGACAAATCTCTGGTGGAGAGAGGTGATTGTGAATACAAGGACTGTGCACTAACGGTACTGGCGACGGTTGTCAGTTGCCCGACAGCCGACAGAGTGGTGATTGATGCAGGGTCTAAAGCACTCACTTCAGACTTGCTGGGGATGCAGGGGCACGGTTGGGTCAGAGAATATCCTGCCGCGGTTATTTACGGACTCAGTGAAGAGCATGGCTGTATCGATTTTAGCCAATGCGAGACACGTCCCGCGGTAGGAGACAAACTTAATATTGTACCCAATCATGTCTGTGTAGTGAGCAATCTGTTTGATTTTGTCTATTTTTTGCAGGCAGATAATCGTCTTAAAAAAGTCGCTGTCGCCGCCAGAGGAAAAGTATGTTGATCAATACACTTAACTTGTTGTTAATCTCGGTAGTAGCTGCCAGACCGAAGCGCTAGCCGCGACTATCCCTTTCAGGCCTCCCGTTACCTGAGAGCGCTCGATACGTACTACTTCGTAGCTTGCAGTGTAATAACGTTGCAGGTGTTGCTCATTTAAAGAAAACGGGGGCCCTTGCATGAGTTGTTGATCGTAATCGAAGGTTAGTAGCAATTGTGGGGCTGTGTTGGTGATTTCGATAAGCAGGGCGGCATATTGAATGCGCATTTTCTCTGGCAGAGCAATCAGCGCAGCGCGATCATAAATGGCGTCGACGCAACCTAAAATTCTATCGTTAAGTTGGAATATATCACCGACAAAAATTTCTATTTGCGCAGCGCTATAGCGGATGAGTCCATCGCTGCGTTCTATATTAGGGGTAAGGTCTAGTTGGATAAAAAGCTGACTGACAGCGAGCTCACTTAGCTCAGCGCCGACAACTTGATATCCTTGATTAAGCAGCCATGAAATATCATGGGTCTTACCGCAAAGCGGGACAAACACTCGCGCGTTATTAATTAAATTTAATCGCTTAAAGAACTGCATCAATTGCGGATTGATCTGCGCCTGATGGAAGCCAATGTTGCCAGACTTCCATTTACTCTGCCAAAAACTATGTTGCATGTTTAATTTCTTTATCAAGGTAAGGAATCAGCTTAGTCTACATCTTCAAGTCGACTTTAGGTCAAGCTAAATTGTCAGGAATTAATATGGATATCTCCGAAGTAGCAAAAATGTCTGGGTTACCAGTGTCAACGATCAGATATTACGATGAACAAGGTCTTATAAAATCGACAGGTCGCAGTGGCCTAAGGCGACAATTTAATAATTCTGTAGTAGAGCGCTTGGCGATGATATCGCTCGGCAGTAGCGTGGGCTTTTCGCTGCTAGAAATGAAACACATGCTGACAGAACAAGGGGCTGAAATTAATCGAGAGCTGTTAATGGCGAAGGCGGATGAACTCGATAATCAAATAAAAAAATTAGTAACGATGCGCAACGGCTTACGACATGCTGCTATCTGCGCTGCCCCAAGTCATCTTGAATGTCCCAAGTTTTTAAGAATTTTAAAAGTTGTAAGTAAACGTAGAACAGTAGGTCACTCCAAATACTAATAGGTTAAAAGAGCTTTGTAGCCACTCTTTTATGCAAGGTCTGTCGCTGTTGTAGGATTGCTGACGTAGCTAGTTTTCTTTCTTTGAAAGTTCTCATAAAGGGAAGTGTGAGAGCGATAAGAAAACTCGTCATCTCTAGCTTCGTACTGTGAAATCCAATCAATCAGCATCGCTAGATTCGCATCTTGCGCGGCTTTTGATGCATATTTATGCGGCTCCCAAGGACGCTGACGAGCATTGCTGATACAGAGTTCTACCGGTAAATCCATAAAAATGATTTCAGAGGCTTGCGGCAATAAAATGTTGATTAAATCTGCATAACAACCCTCGATCACCCAGTTAACATTAGCGGTGGTGAAAGCACCAATGTCGCGAGCAGATTCAGCTATCAACCTTCTAGTCGGTGGTGATGTTGGCTGCCAGGCAAGGGTATCTAAGTCGAGATGGGCTAATTCATCGGTGTCGCTAAAATTTTTGGCAAGCGTTGATTTTCCCGATGCAGAGTTGCCAAAGATGATGACTCTTCTCAAGTGATGCTCCTTTATTGTATAACGCGCCTATTTTGTACATTTTAGCTCGCCACTGACCTCTGGGTTTCTTCGTGATAAAGGGTTGCTTAACAAGGTTTTTATGGTGGCATCTGACGATAACGGCTGCTGTATATTGATGGCTAAAATTTCATAACCCGTGGGACATAACTGCGCGGCTCTACGATGCCAGCTCTGAAGCACCCACTGATCCGGGGTGGTTGTGTTTCCCTGATAATTGAGACGGTAGTGACCGTGTTTTAGCTGCTGCTCTTGATAACCGCCATCCCAACCAAGTGGTTGATAAATAGTATCACAGCCGCTTAATAATGCTGCCAAACAAAGGATTATTAATTTTTTCACCGTTCTTCCTATTACATTAACACTATTGAACAGAGGCTCTTTTTATCATAGTCGAGGGTAAATGCAAAAGAGAACATCAGTGTTTTATGGCTGATTTAAGCCACTAGCTCTCAATTAATTGTCGTTTTAACTGTGTTATTAAGCTTTGTTTATCTTCTTTTAATTGGTTACTGAATTCTACTGGGCAACCTGTATGTTCATCATAATGAGCAGACCAGGCCATCATTTCTAGCAACATGGGTAATAAATCTATACCTTTTTCGCTGAGTAAATAAACTTTTTTTGCGTTATTGTTGGGGTCGATGGATTTGGTAATAAGCCCTGCTCGTTCGAGTTTTTCAAGTCGGCTTGCCAAAATGTTAGTGGATATTTTTTCCTCGGCCTTTAAAAATTCGCTGTAGTTGTTTTTTCCCTGAAACATTAAGTCGCGGATGATTAACAAGCTCCACTTATCACCAAAGGTTTCTAAGGCGTAATTAATAGGGCAATCTGAACGGTATTTTGGTGTAGGTTTCATGCTGCTGATTATAGCACTTGCATAATGCAAGTAAAGAGCCTAATATTTGCTTGCATTATGCAAGTGGATTGGCTGTTGACTGAGCTGCTGGCATTATCGATTAAACTCAATGCAGGGACTGCTAAATGAAGAAAATAGAATATAAAAAATTTAACGCATTGGACCCGCTTGAATTTATGACTGTGCTAAATGAGCAGAGCATAAGAAGTCATTTGATTGCCCACGGACTATTCGAGGAAAGTAGCGTTAAGGAGTGGGTGGCGGGTAAAATTGAAGTAGATGCTATTGCCGGTTGTCGAGTAAGGGCTGTGTATTGTGATAGTCAGTTAGTCGGCTGGTGCGGTCTGCAAAAAGAGCAGGCGCACTTTGAAGTAGCCATTGTTATCTCTAAAAACGCCTGGGGTATTGGCAGCCAAATCTTTAGGGAGATGATGCGATGGTCTGTAGAACTGCGGCATAAGGAAGTAGTCATTCACTTATTGGAGACAAGGCCGCAATACAAATTTTTACAAAAAATATCCACACGATCATATCGAACCCAAATGCTGGGTAGACAATTTACGACTTACCATTTACAGGTCGCCCTCTCGTCTCAGCAGGAAACATCCTAACTCAGGGGGTTACAGGTTTTTTTTTACATAATAACGATGATAGACAAACCAAGCGATCCAAAGCAGCGCTGAAATGCCTATCGCGGTATATAGTGCCGGTTTTGGGTTATCTATGGAGCTGATCGAGCCCGCATAAGTGGCAATTAGTACATAGGGCACTGTACTCAGTAACCAGCAGCAGATAAATTTTAGATAACTCATTTTACTGGCTCCAGCCAAGCATGCACAAATTTCTGGCAGCATTGGCATTGCTCTGGATAACAGTATCATCATTACGCCATGTTTTTGGAAACTGGCGATAGCCTCTTCGCGTTGCTCTCTATCTTTGATCAAAAAATTAAACACTTTGTCACCGTAGCGATAGCTAAGGGCATAACCACAGCTACCGGCGCTGATTAAACCTATAAGCGCTGCCATGGATCCATATAGATGGCCTAAAAAGAACCCCGCGAGAATAGTCACCGTTAAAGTCGGCATGGCTATAAACAAGTCGACAAATAATAACAGTGCCACTATAGAGCCTACATACAGCGGGGATATATCTTGCGCCGCTATTAGCCAACCCTTGATTTGAGCGACGTTGAGCACCCCAGTGAACTTTATTATTAACAGCGTACTAGTAAAAAAGGTAATTAAGATGAGGATGATTTTAAGTAAGGGTTTCATGGTAATAATACCTTTATGGATAAAGCATAGAGATGGTTAAACCTTCTCTAAATATTTCTTGAGTGACTTTGGTTTTTTTGTACTTAGGAGGGCCAGTAAGACCCACACGCTGGTTGTTTGAAAAGCCTAGCCCTTCGGCGGGATAGACCCCCGTCCAATTTTTGCCAACCTTCCCATCTCCATTCTCATCATGCAATATTTTGACGGCTAGTTCGCTCTGCAAAGTATCGAAATGAAAGGATAGTTGCGGCACATCAGCCTTGTTGCTTTGAATGGCTAAAGCTTGGTCATGTACTTTGGGGAACCCCTGTTTGGAAAATAACATCACAATAATATTGCCCCCGCGTTTCACATCAATATTATTGACGGTAATAGTAAACTCAGCTGCCTGGGCATTATTAAGTAACATCATTAAACTCCATAAAGTGATTACTAGTGTTGTTTTCATCAGTGAACTCTCAATACTTCTTCATTATTTTTCGGGCGATAGAAGGGGCTATTCGCAACAGTAATCTCAGTAGCTTCACTTTGCCTATATTATGCTCTGTTATGCCGAGCGCGATGCCCTCAATTATTTTCTGGGCTGCTGATTTGGCTGATATTTTAGCGCTGCCTCTCCCTTGGCTCATGGGTGTTTCTACCAACTCTAAAAAGACTTGTTGTACATCAATATTGGTGTCTTCTAATTGATAATTAAGCGATTGAGAGAATATATTGAGTGCGCCTTTGGTGGCGCAGTAAATAGCTGAAGTGGTTTTTGGCACTAGGCCTAACCCAGAATTAATATTGATAATACTGGCTTTATTACTGGTTAGCAGTGCCGGTAATAGCTGGTGGATTAAACAGCAGGGGGCGGTAAAATTGATGGTGACCTCATCGCGAATACTCGAGTAATCAAAATCTTGGTCGGTAAATTTTGGCGTATTTTGCACGGCGGCGTTGTTGATCAGCATGTCGATAGTGGGAAACTCTGCCACGATTTTACTCGCAGCAGTTTCAAGCTGATCGAGATTCGCCAGATCGGCACAAAAGGTACTAATTCCTTTGAGCTCTTCGGCGAGCGCCTCGAGCTTCTGTGTGCTTCTGCCGATGACAATCACTGTGTTGTCACTGTACAGTTGCCTAGTTAGCTCTAAGCCAATTCCTGAAGTAGCGCCACTGATAACGATGTGCTTACCTTTTATCTTCATCTCTGCAATTCCACTAATGTCTGTTTGAAAACGAAATAATAGTTTGTTACGAAATGACAGGCATTAACCTAAGTTAAAAGTCAGTGATATTTTTGATAAGTTATTCGGTTTTGTTTGCGCTGCCTTTTACACATAAGAAATAGGTCCAAGCGATTAAAATTAGCTGCAGAGGGGCACGTATTAATAAGTAACTAGGCCCCCATTGGTGCCCTCCCAATCCTATATGATTAAAAGCGGCGTAAATATTAACCGGGAAGAACAGCACAAAAACGGCAATGGCCATTTTAGCTGCGACACTTTGATATTTTGGTTGCAGTAAAGTGATGGCGATAAACAGTTCAAGTAGGCCACTGAGATAAACCAATGCTAAGCGGTAAGGAACCCAGGGAGGAAGCATAGCTACCATACCGTCGGCTTTCACTAGGTGGCCTATAGCAAAGAGCAGAAAGGTAGAACTCAGTCCCCAGTAGGCGAATTTACGTTTATTTAGTATTGTGCCAGTGCTTTTGCAATAGAAGTAGGCGATGGCCAGTGGGCCTGCTAGTAAACAAAGAATGATTATCGGGGTTATCATAAAAGCCTCTTTAATATAGGGATGGGTAACTCAGACTTATGTTTTTTAAGACTGAATTACAATAGTTGGGTTGATTAATATATTTGAACGGATAATATGACGATTCGCGACACTGGTCATTACCTTAGGTTAAGCGCTATGACATTTAATGAATTAATTCAGCTCGAAGGGCTGGTAGTAGAAAAAGCTAAGACAGAGCCTGTTTTCAGGCAGGGCGATAACAATCAGTCGCTGTATTTTTTGCAATCTGGGTTACTAAAAGCTTATTACACTTGCGTGGATGGCAAAGAGTTTATTAAATCGTTTGTGATGCCTGGGGATACCATCGGCAGTTTGACTTCTGTCCATGCAAAAGAGCGTTGCTCGTTTAGCTTAATGTGTTTAGAGCCCTCTTCATTAATAGAAATACCCTTTGTCAAAATACGTGAGCACTGCGCGAAAGATCCCGAATTGGCACAGCATATGATTGAGTTTTTGTTGCAGTTTTCGATGAAGAAAGAAAAACGAGAGTTTCAATTACTCTGCTTAAGCGCGAAAGATCGCTACACTTTGCTGTTAGAGGAGTCTCCACAACTGTTGCAACAAGTCACCCAGAATGACTTGGCGCGGTACTTGGGAGTCACCCCTGTAGGTTTGTCGCGGATTAAAAACCGCGTGCTGAAGGCCTGAGTTACACTATAACGTCAGACAATATCTGATCCATTACCCAGCTGGTATGTACAGCGCTTGCACCATTGGAGGGGTGTGGCATGCCATCAATAAGTTGGTCTCGGATGTTTTGCACATGATAGAACTGCACGTTTTCAGGGTGCTCAATATAGATTTCGCGCTGCTTGCTGTGGCTTCTAATATTGATCACAGTATCATCAAATATCGAAAATTCAATTTCGCCTTCACTGCCATAGATCACAACATTGTCGTGTCTGGCTCCCGTTCCAAAGTTCCAGCTGCCTGCACCGGTGATGCCGTTTTTATGCATCCAACAGGCAGATACCGCATCGATTGCTGAGTATAACCCCTGCTGGTTTAAGCTGATGCCTTTAACTTGCTCGAAATCGCCCAGTAAGTGGGCAAAGAGGTTGAGCCCGTGACTGGCTAAATCGTCAAAGTAGCCGCCGGGAGCGACGGCTTTGTCGGTGCGCCAGTTGGTCTGTTTAGATTTGTCTAATTCACTAGCAGGGGCTGATAAGTGCCAGTTAATGTGACGGATAACACCTATGTCACCGTTATCGAGCAGCGCTTTTACTTTTTCGAAACGTGGTAAAGAACGCCGGTAATAGGCAACAAATAATGGCACTTTAGCTTCATCAAAGGCAGCTAATAACGTTTGGCTCTCTTGCAGAGTAGGTGCCAATGGTTTTTCGATGCAGCAGGGTTTGCCTGCAGCTGCCACTAGCAAGCCTAAGGATTTATGGGTATCGGGTGGTGTTGCGATGTAAATAGCATCAATGTAAGGGTCGTTGATAAGTGCATTGGCATCAGCGTAGTGTTTTTCGACGTTGTGGCGCTGTGCATAGTCTTTGGCGAGATCTGCATTTCTGCGCATCACGGCTGTGAGTTTAAAATTGTCGACCTTTTGATAGGCGGGACCGCTTTTTACTTCGGTTACATCACCGCAGCCAATAATTCCCCAGTTAATCACTGTTTGCTTTTCCACCGTTTGTTATCCTTTTCATTCAAGTTTTGTTTCGCTCAAAAAACAACCGTCAATATTAAACGACAGCGCGGTGAATTTAACAAGAGTGTTATTTCATAACAGGTTTATGATTAATACAGCGGGGATTCATTTAAAGCAGAGGAGGGGTGTAGGAAATATTTTCAGACTTTCTCCAATGAAGTTTTGAATGGTGTTACTGTAATTTATCAAGATAAATACAAGATTAGGGGCTGAGGATAGCGATGTTAAAAAGACTCTTTTTATGTTGGTTGCTTCTGTCTACTGCACAATTAGGCGCGAGCACTATTAACTTGATGGTACCTATAGTCCCTGGGCACCGAGATATCTATCAGCAATTGATAGCAGACTTTACCCGAGAAACAGGCATACAAGTATCGTTAAAGGTTAAAAATAGTGAAGATTACAAGAGAGATTTTCCGCTGTTACTTCAAGCTAGCCCCGGTTTTGATGTGTTATTGTGGAATGCAGGTCAGCGTCTTTTTAGCTTTGTAGATCAAGGTTTTCTGGCTCCTGTTACTGATGTTTGGCAGCAGCAGGGGTTGGAAAAATCGATGGGTCACGTTAGTGATAATGTTAGCTATGGGAAACATATCTATGCCATCCCGCGAAGCTATTATCCCTGGGGAATCTATTATCGTAAATCGCTATTAGAGCGCTTTGGTGGGCCGCCAAATAATTGGCAACAATTTTTGGCTGTTTGTGCGGCATTAAAGCTAAATGGAATTATTCCAATAGGCATTGGACGAAAATTTCATTGGCCAGTAGATGCCTGGTTTGATTATCTTAATTTGAGAATTAATGGCTTGGATTTTCACCTTCAAGTAACTCAGGGGAAAATTGATTTTCATCATCAAAAATTACAAACAGTATTTCAATATTGGAGCGATATAATTTCCTTAGGTTATTTCCATCCTGACGCTGTAAATATGTCTTCTTTCGATTTATTACCACTGTTATATCGTAAGAAAATTGGTTTTTTTCTTATGGGCAGTTTTGCCAATGGGATGTTACCTAAAAACAGACCAACGCTGATAGAAGACATTGGTTTTATGGCATTCCCAAAGATCAACGATATTGGAGTTTTCGAAGAGGCGCCAATCGATGTTTATGTAATACCCATGAATGCACCACATCCAGTTGAAGCTAAAAAGTTCTTAGCCTTTATCAGCAGTAGAGAGGCCCAAAAAAAGTATCCGCAAATGTTTGGCCAGCTACCAATCAACAGAGAGGTCGTGATAAAGAGCAGTACGCTAATCGAGGACGGGTTAAGTATATTGGCTAACGCTGAAGGGGTCTCACAGTATTTTGATCGAGACGCCAAAGTAGAGTTCGCTAAACCGGCGAATTTATTATTCAATCAATTTATGACAACCAACAACGTTGAGCAATTGACCGAGCAGTTAGAGAAATTGCGTAAAACCATTTTTGGATTGAGCGAAAGTAGTATTAAACAGTATTGAAGTTGGTCTTGTGTTCAAGTATTTTTTTCAGGTGTTCAGCTTGGCTTGTCATAGAATAAAGAAAACGAGGGTTCACTTGAACCCTAGCCTTTCTTTAAAAGTACTTTACAGTGCTTCCCAATGCACTCCAGCGGGCTCAATAGTTAGGCCTTGGTATTGAGTGGGAGTGGGGTTGTAGTTAAAGACAAAGCGATGCTCTTTGGTGTCTCTAATACGCAGCCCATCGGGTAGCTCTTGCACGGCAACGCCTTGCTCTTGGCAGAGTGTTTTGAATATCGATCGCAGAGCGCTTTGATCAGCCCAAGCGGTTAAGTATTGGCGATGACCATCTCCGATTAACACCGGTCTATTGCAAGCAGTACGTTGCAAAACAGGGTCTTCGTTGGTGGTTGTCTCTATCCAGTTGATGACATTGCCGGTGTTTTTCATCGGTATGACAGTGCTTGGGCGCAGTGATTCAACGTAGCTGATTTTACTGCGCATGCCGGGCATAGGAGGCTCTAAATTCATCGCAAATTGCGCTGTTTTAGAACCGCTGCGAGGTCCTGAAATGACTGCACCGGCAAAGTTGTCGATAGCGTTGCGCAAGGTACTGTTCAAGCTCATTAAACCTGGGATCACTACTACTCTATAACTTTCGAGCGTATCGCTATCCGGTGGGATGATATCAATTGATAAACCTAAGCTGCGCAGTGCTCGATAATGTTCCAAGACCAATTTGAAATAGTTAAAACTCGCCCCTTGCGGTTGTATTTGCCAAGCCCAATCCGACTCGTAATCAAACACTAAGGCCACTTGCGCTGTGGCGGTGCTGACCTCTGGCATGGTCTCGATTTCAGCGGCAACGGTTTTGGCTTCAAAGAGTCCGGGAGCGGGATCATTGCCCGGGGTATAAAGCCCTGCGTGCATTTGCTCTTGGGCGAAATGTGCCTGACGCCAGCGGAAATAACACACCGCTTCAGCTCCGTGAGCAAAGGCTTCCCAACTCCAGAGCCGCACCATACCTGGTAGTGGGGCAGGGTTGTAGGGTGCCCAGTTAACTGGGCCCGGCTGTTGCTCCATGATCCACCAACGACCGCGGCCTACGCTGCGGTATAAATCGTGGTGAAACGCTTGAAAGTCCGGGTCTCCCTGCTGTGCGTAGCGGGCTTTAAAAGCTTCGCCCTCTTCGGATCTGTCTTCCAAAAAGCCCATTGGGTAACTATCCCAACTGGCGATGTCTAAATCGGCACCGACTTTATAGTGATCAAAATCAGTGACGCGGCCCATGTAATTATGGATCAGTGGCGCTTTCGAATATTGACGCAGCACGTCTGTTTGTAAGCGGTTAAAGCTGACTACTTGATCTGAGCTAAAACGTCTAAAATCTAATAGGTGGGTAGGGTTGGCATCCGTCACGGTTTGGTTAGGTAACTGTATTTGCTCGAAGTTGTTGTACTCCATCGACCAAAATACATTGCCCCAAGCGGTGTTGAGCGCAGCGACGTTTTGATACTTGTCTGTTAGCCAAAGTCTAAATTGTTGCTCGGCCGCATCACTGTAAGAGAGTGTCGTATCGTGGCAACTGTATTCGTTGTCGGTCTGCCAAGCTTCTACATGGGGATTAGCTCCGTAACGCTGTGCCATCAAAGTGCAGATACGCACGCATTCAAGACGATACGGCTGGTGGCTAAAACAGTAGTGACGGCGCGAGCCAAACTTGTATGCCTGACTCTGCTCGTTGACGATCAGCATATTGGGCCATTTGTCGATCATCCAGCGCGGAGGGGTGGCAGTAGGCGTACCCATAATCACTTTGAGACCAGCGGCACCTAAAGTGGCGACGGCTTTGTCTAACCAGCTCCAATCCAGTTGGTAAGGCGTTGCCTCGATGCGACTCCAGGCGAATTCGCCGATGCGCACCCAGCTAATACCTGCCTCTACCATGCGAGCAGCGTCGCCTTCCCACATCTCTTCTGGCCAGTGTTCAGGGTAATAACAAGTGCCTATAGTACGTTTCATTGCCGATCCTCAACTTTGAGACCTCAGCATAACTACTGCGCTTAATAATCCGGCGTTAAAAATCGGCTCAATAGAAATGAATTAGTCGGAGCTAACTCATTCAATAGCTCATTTACAGTAGTAATACCCATAAACAGGGGCACACTGATTCCGCTATTTCGCCAATTTTTGCCTTGTCTTATCTTCGCTCGCTACGTTATTCAGAGGTCTCAATTTATAATAAAAAAACGCGCTAGCCCTGTAAAATGACGCGTGGTTCCGCTTGGCCTTTAATGGTCAAGTCGGTGAAAAATAATTGCCCAGCAGCGGGCTGTTTTGCTAAATCGCTATCGCTGAGATGTTCTTTTGCGCTGGTTAAAAACAAGCGGTTGTAGTGCTCGCCGCCAAATGCCGGACAAGTGGTGTTGGTCGCGGGGGCTTTAATGGTTTGGATGAATTCACCGCTTGCACTGTACTGTGCGACACGGCCCAATCCCCACTGCGCAATCCACAAGTTACCTTGGGCATCTGTTACTGCACCGTCTGGATTTATGCCTTGCTGGTTAAAATCGATCAGTGTTTCACGCTCACCTGTGGGCCAGCCATCTTTTTGATTAAGCGGCTGTCGCCAGATGATTTTTTCGACAGTGTCTGCGTAATAAGCGCAGCTTTTATCGGGGGCGAAGCAAATAGAATTAGTGATACTTTGTTCTTTAATAATAGGGCGCAGTTCACCCGCGTAATAACGGTAGATAGCACCGGCATTGGCCTCTGCACTTTTACCCATAGTGCCAATCCAAAAGCCACCAAAAGGATCGGCGCGGCCATCGTTAGAGCGGGTGGCGTTGTTATCCGCTTCCAAATCACAGAGGTGTGTTTGTGTGGCGCTGTTGAGATTAAACTTAAACAGTGAATTTTCGCTGGCGATCAGTAAGTGCTCGCTATCGATCCAGCCAGCGGCAGAGACTATTTTGTCGAAGTGCCACTGTTTTAGTCCTTCCTCAGCTTTACAATATAAAGTCTGATTTAAGATATCAAACCAAAACAGTTGGCCTAGAAGTGGGTGCCATAGTGGTCCCTCTCCCAATTCACAAGGGGTGTTGTCATAGACCTGCATCATCTGTTGTTGTCCTCAAAAATTAAGCGAAACGCGTTAAATAAATAGATAAGACTTGTACGCGTCTCGCTGACTAATTTCTACTCATTTAATTGAGTATCAATTAATGATTTTTATCCGCAGTGTAACAAATGAGCTATAGCCCTTTAGCTTTGTCGTAGGCAGCGACCATTAATTCTGCGACGTCCTTCACTTGTTGGGCGCTAAAACCGGGTTTGAAGATAGCTGATCCTATACCAAAACCGTCGATACCCGCCGCTAACCACTGCTCAAAATTGTCGGCATTGGCACCACCGACAGCAAAGGTCGGCATGTCTTTTGGCAGTACCGCTTTCATTGCAGCTACACCAGAGGGGCCCAAGATCGAAGCGGGGAAAAATTTTAAGCCATCGGCCCCTGCATCAATAGCACTGAATGCTTCAGTAGGGGTGAGTACCCCTGGGAACGACTGCAAGCCTAATTCTTTGGTTCTGCGTATTACCTGGGTATTACAGTTTGGCGAGACAATCAATTTACCGCCAACCGCAGCAACGGCGTCTACTTGCGCGACATTTAGTACCGTACCTGCACCAAATTCAGCGTTATCTCCGAATTTTTCGACCATTAATTTAATGCTTTGTATCGCATCGGGCGAGTTCATCGGAACTTCAATTTTTGTAATACCGGCGTTGATTATAACCTCGGCGATTTCGAGCGCTTGTACTGGTTCTATGCCTCTTAAAATAGCTATAAGTTGGCGAGAGGACATGTTTTAGACTCCTGAGACTAGTTGTTGGTGGGCCAATTGAAGGCCTTTTAGGGTCATCTGCTCACTAGGGTGAATAGTGGCTTTTACGCCTATTACTGTTAATGCTTGAAGGTAGATTTCGCAGAGTTTGTTATCCCCGACAAGTGCTACACCGTCTTTATGAGAAAATGCTTTGGCGCCAGTGAGCTCTAAACCTATTAACAAGCCGGAGAGACGTGCATTGGCTTCTCCTGCGGATAAATCGGTTATTAATGTCTGAGCCCTGATAGAAAACAGCTCTGTCGTCACTCTGTCAGGTTTGGTGATACTGTCTAATATGGCGAGTTTAAATGCTTGATCGTCCCACTCGTTGCAGTCGACGCAGTGGCGCAATACTGATTTTTGTGACAACAAAGCGTACAGTTCACCGGTCAAAAAAGTTTGAAAGCTGCTGATTTTACCCTCGTTTATTTGTGCCCACTTAGAGTGGGTACCCGGTAGGCAGACAGCCCCATTGAAATTGGCATCACTGGCCAGTAAACCTGCGATTTGTGTCTCTTCGCCGCGCATCACATCAGCAGGCTCTAGCTGTTTTACTCCAGGGCAGATGTAAACTTCTATGCGCAGATCAGTGACTGGCACTTGAGTGAGCTGTGAAATAGGCGCGCAAGGGGTGCTGTTATAATTAGCCTCTAGCCAGCCTTGTCTTGATCCAACCATACCGCAGGCTAAAACTTGGGTGCTGTGATCATCGCTTAACCAAGGTGAGATTAAACTCAATAGCGCCGCTTCAAATTGATCGGGCAGCAAGCTGTTCATGCCTTGATTAGAGCAGCGGTTGGATAAGATATCGCCTGCGCTGTTCATGTGCCAAGTGCGCAGGTGAGTGGTGCCCCAATCGACGGCTATCCAATTATCAGTACTCATCCTGTCACCACTGTGCCGCCATCGACGACTAAGGCTTGTGCTGTGACCATGCGACTCGCTTGGGATGCCAAAAAGAGCGTGGCATCAACGATATCGCGTGGTGCTAAATGCTCTTTTAGGCACTGCTTGTCTAAGTGTGCGGCTAAATCTTGCGGCGTTGCCCACATGTCTAACTGCTTTTGCGTAAGCACCCAACCTGGTAGTAGTGAGTTAACCCGAATCTTATCTGGGCCCAGCTCGCGAGCTAATGCGCGGGTTAATCCGGTAATCGCTGCTTTGGATGCAACGTAACCCGGGTAACCTGCGTTGCCCATTAAATAGGAAATAGATGAGAAATTAATAATGGAGCCGTGACCTGCTTTACGCATGCCTTGCGTAACAGCTTGCGCACTAAAAAAGTGTGGACGTAAATTAACCGCCATGCCCATGTCCCATTGCTCAGGGGTGTAATCAGCCAGGGAGTGACGCGCGTCATTGGCGGCGTTATTTACCAAGGTAGTGATTACACCGTGTGCCTGCTCAGCTTGCGCCATTGCTGTTTGTAAAGCGTCTACATCAGTGATATCGCACTTGATAAATAGCGGGGTAACACCGTGTTTTTGCTGCATCTGCGCCACAAACTCACTGGCGTCAGAGCGCTGTACAAAAGCGACTTTCGCGCCCTGCTCGATAAAACCTTCAGTAATAGAGGCACCAATTCCCGATCCGCCGCCGGTAATAAATACACTGCTATCTTTCAAGTCGTGAAATGTAACGAATTCAGACATTGTTTGATCCTCTAAAAAATACTTCTTAACAGATTATTATTGTTAATCACTGATTATACTGTTGTTTTACGCTAATGATAATGTTGTTAGCCGCACTGTAGAGCGCTGTTATCCGTGGCCAACAATGCTTAAAATCAGTGACTCTCTCTCGTGACTAGTCGAGTATCTTTACCCACTAAGAAATCTAAGTCGGCACCTTCATCGGCTTGCATCACATGATCGATGTAAAGCTTGGCGTAGCCACGTGTGTAATGTGGTGCCTCAGGTTGCCAGTGCTTACGACGCTCAGCTAACTCTTCATCGCTCACTTCAAGCTCTAAAACGCCATCTTTGGCCGAGAGGCGAATCATATCGCCGGTTTTGACCAGCGCTAAGTTACCACCTGCATTCGCCTCGGGCGCTACGTGCAAAACGACAGTGCCAAAGGCAGTACCTGACATGCGCGCATCAGACACCCTGACCATATCGGTGATGCCTTTTTCCACTAAACAGCGTGGAATTGGCATGTTGCCAACTTCGGGCATGCCCGGATAGCCCTTGGGGCCACAGCCTTTCAGCACTAAAATGGTATTTTCATCGACGGGTAAATCAGGTAGGTCTATCTTAGCCTTCATGTCTTCAATGTTTTCAAATACATAAGCGCTGCCACGGTGCTCTAATAAATGTTCTGATGCAGCACTAGGTTTGATGATCGCGCCACGAGGCGCTAAGTTGCCTTTTAGTACTCGCAGACCAGCAGCCGGTTTTAGCGGTTTATCAAAGCTGTAAATGACATCTCTATTGAAGCACTGCGCCCCCTCTGCAAAGACGCTGATGTCTTTATTGAGCACCGTGTTAGCGCGATGCATCTTATCGGCAAGCTCTTTGAGTACCACTGGCATGCCGCCTGCGTAACAGAAGTCTTCCATCAAGTACTTTCCCGATGGCATGCAGTTGACTAATAGTGGGATCTGGTTACCAATTTCAAAATCTTTGAGGGTTAAATCAATCTCACAGCGCCCGGCAAGTGCCAGCAAATGTACCACTGCGTTAGTGGAGCCGCCAACCGCTGCATTGGCAATAATCGCATTTTTAAAACTCTCTTTAGTGATCACTTTAGACATCACTAAATCTTCTTCGACCATCTCGACAATGCGTTTACCGGTTAAGTGCGCCAGTGCTGCACGACGTGCATCAACGGCGGGAAGTGCCGCGTTAGTGGGTAGACACATGCCCATCGCCTCGACAATTGAGGCCATAGTCGATGCAGTACCCATGGTCATGCACACACCTGCCGAGCGGCTCATGCCAGACTCCGCGGCCATGAAATCTTGCAGGCTCATATCGCCAGCGCGCACGCTCTCGGAAAATTTCCAGACATCAGTACCAGAGCCTATGTCTTTGCCCTGCCACTTGCCGTTAAGCATCGGGCCAGAGGACACAACAATAGTCGGTAGATCAACACTGGCCGCACCCATTAACTGGCCAGGAGTGGTTTTATCACAACCACCTAGTAGAACTACACCGTCGATACCGTAGGCGCGAATGCTCTCTTCAACGTCCATGGCTAATAAGTTGCGAAATAACATCGCAGTGGGTTTCATTTGCGTTTCACCCAGGGACATCACTGGGAATTCGACCGGAAAACCACCTGCCTCCCAAACGCCACGCTTGACCATCTCCGCTAGGGCACGCAGCCCTGAGTTGCAAGGGGTTAGCTCTGACCAAGTGTTGCAGATGCCAATGATGGGGCGCCCGTCAAAGACGTGATCGGGAAAACCTTGGTTTTTCATCCAGCTGCGGTGAATAAAACCGTCTCTGTCCTGTTTACCGTACCATGCTTGGGAGCGACGATTTTTCTTGTCTGTCATGCTTTTATACCTTCAATAATCCACAGTGTCGCAGGGAATGCTACGGGCAGCGATATTCCACGCTGCATTAAATATTGTCCACTTAGAGTGATGTTGTGTTCTTTTAGAACGGGTGCGCCTCTGCTGGTGGGCGCACGATCTTGTGGGTTGCGCAGGCTGATGTTGTACATACTATCGGTCTCTAAACCGCACAAGCGTACAGGTCTTGGTAGCGTTTGAGCAGAGACTTCCATCTGCGCAATAAAGGCGACAAATTGGCTATCATCTGCGGCGAGCTGTATTTCACCCAGCACCGCTTTATCATCACAATCAAGACGTTGGATAAAACCGTTGTGCAACCAGTGGCGATTGGCTTTGTACCAATCGGCGGCCTCTTTAATGATTGTTATGTCGACATCACTGAGTTCTCGCGGATCCATTTCAAAACCCATGTGGCGACTCGCCGCTACCCAAGCGCGAAATGCTATCGGTAGCTCACGACCTGAAGTGTGACAGTGGGCGGGGCCTATATGGCTGCCGGTAACCTCGCTGGGGAAAAACAGCGCCGCGTTGTTCTGCATCCAGAAACGCTCCAGTGCATCATTGGAATCAGACAGCCACAGGCGATGAGTACGCTTGAGAATTTCAAAGTCAGCGCGACCGCCACCAGAAGAGCAACTTTCTATTTCTACATTGGGATGTGCAATGCGCAGACGATCAAGTAGTGAATAAACACCTTGTGTTTGCGCCGCATCAACCACCGGCAATACCCGGTTGTGATCCCACTTTATATATTCGATCGGGTATTCGCTGAGCAGTGTCGATATTTGTGTGAACAAATAATTTTGTACATCTAGCAAACTCATATTTAATACTAGTTGCTGACGGCCCTGTACTTGATGCAGAGGGCCCAGCACCCAATCGGGATGGCTGCGATACAAGTCACTGTCTTCACTAACCATTTCCGGTTCAAACCACAGCCCAAAACCCATCTGTAAGCTGTGGATATGTTGTATCAGTGGATGTAACCCTTGAGGGAACTTAGCTTTATCGACCACCCAATCACCTAAACTGCTGAGATCGTTATGGCGTTTTTTGAACCAGCCATCATCCAATACAAAGCGTTCTGCGCCAATACTCGCGGCGCGCGCTGCGATGTCTTTTAAGACATCGATGTCGTGATCAAAATAGACCGCTTCCCAACAGTTATAGTGCACCGGTCGAGGTTTGTTGGCATCGGGGAAGTTGACAATGGCGCTGCGCAAGTGCCCTTGAAAGGATCTGGCTAAACCGTTTAAGCCGACTGCGGAGTAAGACGCGTATAACGGGGCAGTTTCAAAGCTGTTAGTTAGTTTTCTATCACTTTGAGTGGGGTGGCCAAACTGCACTTGGCGGCGCCCATCCGAGAGTTCCTCGGTGAGCATCTTGTGCCCGCCTGAAAAACCATAGTGTAAACCATAAGCCGAACCTGAATTATTATCGGCGTTGGTCGTCGGCATAATCAATCCGGGAAAATGTTCGTGAGAAGTGCGACCTAATAGGTTTTCGCGCAGGCGACAACCGGCACTCCAAGGGGCTATGTTGAGTTGGAACTCACCACACCAGCGCCCTGAAAACTCTAAGGTATGATCGGAATTTTGCGGTGCAGGTAATACCGGCGCAGCAAGCCAATCGATGTAAATAGCGGGGTCGCTAAATAACTTGGCACTCAAAGTGAACAAGTTGTTAGCGGTATCAGTAACGATATCCAGCTGGTAAGTTATCCCTAAATTTTCATCATGAAAGCGCAGTACTAAGTCATTTTCGTGCAAGGTTTGCTCTTTAAAGCAAAAGTTGGTCCACAGGGCTTTGCCCTGTGCATCACGCAACGCCATGCCCGCTTGTCCTGGAAAACCTTCAGAGGCCTGTGGGCAGACACTTAGCGGTGCGATTTGATCCAGTGAGCCACCATTGATATCGTAAGTGGCCATTTGCATTAACGCCGTTAAATCTTCAGCCGCAGGCAGGCTACTGCCCCAATAGATCACCGTGGGCAGGGCAGCATTTTCACTGCTCAGCACTAAGCTCTGTTGGGGCGTGTCTAAACGCCACTGTTGATATTCAGGGTGAATCATTACTTCACGGCTCCGAGAGTTAGTCCGGCAATAAAGTGCTTTTGCATGGCAAAGAACATCAGTACCGGTGGCATAGCTGCGACGATAGAGCCCGCTGATACTAAGTGCCAAGAGGAAACCCACTGGCCGTTTAGTGACGCTAATCCCGCTGTAACCGGTTGTGTATCAGCGCCTTGAGTCAGTACCGTGGCCCAGAAATAATCGTTCCATATAAAGGTAAACACCAGCACTGAGAGCGCGGCAATGGCCGGTTTCATCAGCGGCATCACCACGTACCAGAATATTTGAATTTCCGAGACCCCTTCAACACGTGCCACTTCGATTAACTCGTGGGGTAGTGCCTTGATAAAGTTACGCATAAACAAGGTACAAAATCCGGTCTGGAAGGCGATGTGGAACAGCGCCAAGCCCATGGTGGTGTTGTACATGCCAATAGATAACGTGAAGTCACGTACTGGCACCATCAAAATCTGAAAGGGAATAAAGTTACCGGCAACAAACATAAAAAATACCAGCATGTTGCCTTTGAATTTATAGATACCTAGGGCAAAGCCGGTCATACAAGACAGCGCTAAAGTACCGATTACCGTGGGAATAGTGACTTTAAAGCTGTTGAGTATGTAATGGCCTATGGGCGAGTTAGTGAAAACAGCAGTGTAGTTCTCCAGCATATTAAAGGAGGTGGGCCAGCCCCAGTAATTGCCGGCGTTGATGTCACCCGCGGAGCGGATAGAGGTAAGTGCCACGGCAATTAACGGCAGTAGCCAGAAAATTAAAGCAATCGGCAAAGCTATTTTATAGAGTCTCTGGGAATTGAGAGAGGTCTTTTCAATGGGTGTTGGAAACATATTAACGTCCTCGCTCGTCGCGGTACATTTTATATAAGAAGCCGCCGATATAGAGCATCATAATGAGAAATAGCACAACGGCGATAGCCGCGCCATAGCCCATACGGAAACCGTATTCTGAGAAGGCCTGCTCGTACATGTAATAAGCCAGTACTCGGCTAGAGCCCCAAGGGCCACCGCTGGTCATAATAGAGATTAAGTCGAAGCTGCGCAGAGCACCGATGACGGTGACAACAACCGCGATAAAGGTCGCTGGTTTTAGCTGTGGCAAGATGATGTACCAAAGCATGCGCCAGCCCTTGGCGTTATCTAGTCTTGCGGCTTCTATCTGCTCAGAATCCACGGAATTTAAACCGGTGAGATACAAAATCATGCAGTAGGCAGTTTGTGGCCACAGCCCGGCGACGATGATGCCGTAAGTCACGTAGTCCTCATCGGCCAAGACGGCGATTGAGTCAAAGCCTATGGCATTTAATAAAATATTCATCAGGCCGTTGGTCGGATCGTAGAACCAAGAAAAAACCAGGCCAACTACCACTTGTGAAATCACAAATGGGAAGAAAAATAGCGATTTATAGATGCGGATACCGCGCACAGTTTGATTTAAAAACAGTGCAACAAACAGACCCGCTGGTATGGCTAGCATGTAAAGCACCAACCAAATGATGTTGTTTTCTAACGATTTGTAAAAAGCTTCGTCGTCCATTAACTCTTTGTAGTTATCCAGACCGACGTAGGTTTTCTCGCCTAAACCGTCCCATGCGTATAGGGAAATGTCCACAGATTGAAAGATAGGCATGATGACGTAGATGGCGAACATCAACATTCCGGGGGTTAAAAAAAGCCAGGGCGCTAGTTTTAACTGGTTTGCTTTCCAGTAGGCACGCATAGGGTTAATCCTCAAAAACAAAAAAAATCCGCCAGCGTTAAACGCAGGCGGAGGGATGGGCAGGTATTACTTGTAGGCGCGTGCGCGTACTTTTTCTAGGCGCTTAAGAATAGTATCTAGACGCTCAGGCTTAACCATGAACTCCTGGAAACCTTCCATGCCTGCTTTGGCCATTTCAGCGGGTGCATCGCGGTCAAAGAACTGAGCCACTTGGCTAGTGTTAGACAACATTTTGAAACCCGCTTGCAAGAACTCATCATCGCCCGCTTTCGAATTGGCGTTGATAGGTAGCTGACCCAAAGTGATGTTCATTTTGGTTTGCACGTCAGCTTGTGCTACGAAAGCCAAGAAACGCTTCGCATCAACTTTGTTTTTTGCATTCGCTGGGATGTGTAATGTATCAGTAGGCGCGTCTTCAGCCATTGGGATTCCCTTAGTGATTTCAGGGAATTGGAAGAAACCTAACTGATCGGCTTTAAGGCCTGCTTCACGTAGTGGTGCAACCGCAAAGTTACCCATTATGTACATCGCCGCTTTACCTTGAACCATAGGTGCTAGCGCTTCCTGCCAGCTGTATGCCGCGTGGTTCTCTAGGAAGAAACCAGCGTCAACTAGCTCTTTCCAGTTCATCATGGTCTTGACAACGCGCTCGTCAGTCCATGAAATTTCGCCTTTGGTTAACGCCATGTGGAAATCGTAACCGTTGGTACGCAAGTTTAAGTAATCAAAAACACCTGCAGCGGTCCAAAGGTACTTAGTACCGATAGTGATAGGCGTGATGCCCGCTGCGGTAAGCTTTGCGCCAGCGGCTTTAAATTCAGCCCAGTTAGTCGGTACTGAAATATCATTGGCGGCGAAAAGGTCCTTGCGGTAGTAAACGCCCCACTGGTAGTAAGTGTAAGGTACGCCCCATTTTTTACCATCGATGGTCATCGCAGCGGCCGCTGAAGCCATGGACTTATTGAGACCGTTCTCTTCCCAGACATCATCTACAGGTTCAAACAAACCGGCATTTACGTAGGGAAGCATTCTGTTACCAGCGTACCAGTTAGCAATATCTGGAGCATCAGCGGTTAGGAAGTTTCTGATAGACGTTTTGTAACCTTCGTGGTCAAACAAGTTCAAGGTTACTTTTACATCTGGGTTTGCCGCTTCAAAATCTGCAATTAACTCTTCAAATGCTTTCTTCGGTGCTGGATCAGAAGTATCTGAGTTGATGACCAAGTTACCGGCAAATACTGATGAGCTAAATACAGTGGCAAGTATCGCTGCTGCCAACTTCTTCTTGAACAGCATCTTTTTATTTTTCATCTGATGTTCTCTCCGTTGTGTTTTTAAAAGCCTCTGTGATTCATAGCAAATCGAAGCTTTATGATTTTATTGTTGTTCCACATATTGAAACTAGGTTTCAACTATTGACAATATGCGCCATTTAGCAAATACTGTCAATAGTTTTGATGGATTAAAGAATAGAGAGTTGACTCATGGCAGCGGCAAAAAACAGTGATGGAACAGTAGGTAAAGCACTGAGTGTATTGGATAAAGTAGCGCTATTTGGGCGCCCAGTACGCTTTAGTGAAATATTGGCTGATAGCGAATTCCCCAAGGCTACTTTGTATCGCCTTTTACAGACATTGACCAATCAGGGCATGTTGGGTTACGACCCCGACAGGCAACTATATAGTTTAGGAGTGCGTTTAGTAGGCCTTGCACATGCTGCGTGGAATCAAGCATCACTGGCACCGATTGCCCGACCTTTGTTGGATGAGTTGTCCTTAAAAGTGGACGAGACAGTGCACTTAGGACAATTGGACCACGGGCAAGTGTTATACGTCGATAAGCGCAACCCAAAATTGCCGCTAAATATGTTTTCCGATGCGGGCAAAATAGGGCCTGGATACTGCACGGGAGTGGGCAAGGCAATGTTGGCGTATTTAGACAAGCCGCTGCGCGATAAATTGGTCTCTCAGCAATCGTTCCATCGTTATACAGAGCACACTATTACCAATAGCGATGATTTTCAGGCAGAGCTCGCGACTATTCGCGAGCAACGTGTGGCCTATGATCGCGAAGAGCATGAGCCGAATATTATTTGCATAGCTGCACCGATTCTCTCTAGTAAACAGCGAGTATTAGGCGGGCTGTCAATTACCACTTCCACGGGGCGTTACACCCTGGAGGAGCTGGAAAAATTTAAACCGGAGCTGTTAGCAACAGCACACAAAATTAGCCAGCTGGCACAATCCTGGCACTTTCCTGAAACCAACAGCTGAGGAATATAGCAATAAGTCCAGAATACTTTCAACGGGCTTATCCACATATTCCCTAATACAATCGGAGTTACAATGTCAGGCGTACAATTAAAAAATATAACCAAGAAATACGATGACCTTCAAGTTATTCACGGTATTGACCTAGAAATTAAAGAGGGTGAGTTTTGTGTATTTGTTGGACCATCTGGCTGTGGTAAATCTACATTATTGCGCATGATCGCAGGTTTAGAAGAAACCACAGGTGGAGAGATGTTCATTGGTGATCGAAATGTCACTACTGCCGATCCCGCTGAACGTGGTATTTCAATGGTGTTTCAAACTTATGCGCTCTACCCGCACATGACGGTTGAAGAGAACATGGGCTTTGGTTTGAAGATGAATAAAGTGCCTAAGGCAGAAATAAAAAGCAAAGTTGCCGAGGCCTCTAGAATATTAAAGCTCGACGATTATTTGTCGCGTAAACCTAAAGCTTTATCGGGTGGTCAGCGCCAGCGTGTTGCTATTGGACGTGCCATTGTACGTGGTCCAGAAGTATTTTTGTTTGATGAGCCATTATCTAACCTAGATGCAGAGTTACGTGTAGAAATGCGTGTTGAAATCTCTCGCCTGCACAACGAAATCGGCGCTACCATGATTTACGTCACTCACGATCAGGTAGAGGCGATGACCTTAGCCGATAAAATTGTGGTATTGCGTGATGGTCGTATTGAGCAAGTGGGCTCTCCGCTTGAGCTGTACAACAATCCGGATAATAAATTTGTGGCGGGTTTTATTGGCTCCCCTGGGATGAACTTCCTGAAGGGCGTGGTTGAAAATGGCAGTGTGCGTATACCGGCACTACAAGACAGTATGATTGCGTTAGACGTTAAATTGCCTGCATCTGGCACTAAGGTCTATATAGGGGTTAGGCCTCAAGATATTGAATTAACTTCAGGTGAGGGCGATCTGCGTGTCGATGTTACCGAAGAGCTAGGTGGCGTTTCTTACATATATTTAAAAACACCTACAGATGAGCGCATTGTGGTTGAGTCGCGCGGCGAATCTTCTACGGCGTACGGCAGTAATGCCAACATAAGTTTCACTGCAGATAAAGTCGTCTTGTTTGATCTTGAGAGTGAGCAGCGCATTCGATAATGAAGTTGTTAGCACCGAGCGAAATCTCGGTGCTGATTGTTGTCGGTAGCTTGAGATGTATATGTCGCTATTCGATCCTTTGTTAATTATTTAAGTGATACTGGCGCATATAGAACTTAGTTATCATACCCTTTGGATCAGAGATGCTTTATTTCACAGTCTTATCTTAATGAGAGGCGGTCCATTCTCTCTTTTAATGATCAATATCTTTTTCGCTTCAAGGCCCTGACTAAGATTGACCTTTACCTTCAAAACTATTTCACCGTCTTTAAAGGCCTTCGTTTTTTTATCCCATTTCAAAGTTAATGTTCCTATCGCAATGTTGGGGATAGGTTGGGTACTTTGGCTGGGGGCTACTTTGCGCTCTTTTGCGGTTTGGGATATTAATATCTGCGAATCATGAGAAATGGCGGTGTTCTTCTTTGGCTCCACCGTAGGTATCATCGCATGGCTATAAGCGGATAGCGCGCTTAAAGTCAGACAAGCTAACATACTAAATTTAAGTTTTTTCATGGTATTCTCCGCGCTTATTTAACGGTCATTAATTGCGGTGCCGGACCTTACAAAAAGACAGATAAACTATCTGGGGATTAGACGCCACAGTAAAAGCTTAGATCAAGAAATACTTTTTTCATACCTAATCAACATGAATTTTAGTCGTAGTGGTAGTTTTCTTAAGTGATAGAAGGGCTTAAAGTTGCCTGCCAGCGGGCTAGCTCCAGTAATACTGAACGCTTTAAAAATAATGGCGAAAGTGTACTATGAGCATGGAACATATCCTTACCCGCATGATAATGGAGCAATAAGTGACGAATAAGCAGTTGGCAGTTATGTATTTAGAGCTGATGAGTATGTACGAAGAAGATTTTCCCGTTGATAAAACCACTGCTGAAGACACCGAAAATCGTGCCCTTTTAATTGAAAAGATCGAGTCTAACTCACTGTCAAAAAAAGATTTAACACTGTTAGAACCGGTGTTTAATTACGGCCATATGGATGTGCATAAATACTTAAAAGCCAAAAAGCGCTTTATTTGGTTTTAATCGAAACAGCGACACTGGCCAGTCGTTAAGCAGGACTTGAGATGACTCACCTAGCACCTTTATCGTTCAAGCCATTGGAGCGAATCCACTATAGATGATTTAGGCTCCGTCTAATTCATCTTTATTGAACTCAAAACATTGTTACCCGCAACAGACTTTGAACTTGCCAAACAGTTTTATAGTGATTTAGGTTTTAGCCAATGTTCTGAAACAGCGGGGGTTGCTTATTTTCGCTTTGGTGACTGCAGTTTCCTGCTGTGGCAAATTGGGAAAAATATCTGATTTTAAGATTTATCTAAGCTTTAAAAACATGCGAGTAAGTCGTGAATTGTATCGATAGTTTTAGCTCTTTCATTATACGCCACTTGCTATTCATCGCTGCTTCATCGCCATATGGTTAATGAGAGATTTGTTCTTTTAGTGTCAGCTTATCCTAATACTTACTACAAAAGGAAAGCAGACATGCACGCTAAACTACGCTCCGCCGAATTGTTAGTGAAAACAGCGATGGCCGACCCTGGCATAATGAAGGACCTCAAAGAAAACCCCGAAAAAGCATTGCGACAATTACAAGATCAGGTTGTTAATGAACTGCCTCCCAGAGCATTAGAGCAAGATATATGGATATACCGTATCGTGGTGGCTTCATTGAGTTTAGCGGTGTTATTGGTGGTTATTGGCGTATTAATAATTACCATATTTCCAGCGGTTAATGAGGCTGGGAAAATTGTTCCCGTGGCTATTCCTGATATATTGACAGCTTTAGGTGCTGCAGCGATTGGCGCGCTAGCGGGTTTGCTTGCGCCCGCACCGAGTAGTTGATTCGCACTATTTACTGTCTAATGCACAGTGAATTTCTATTTTAGCAAACAAACTAGGGAATCTCGGATGTATAGGTTATATCACACTAGGCACGAACAACTTTACGCGTGCAGTCGCTTTTTACGATCAATTAATGCCGCTACTGGGCGAGAAAAACTTGGGAGTAATAAGTCTATTGCTGCTTGGGGAAGCTCCAGAGAGGCACCTGCTTTTTGTATCGCCATACCCTTTAATGGAGAGTCAGCTTGCGTCGGTAATGGCGTGATGATCGCGATAAAAGTTGATTCTAAGCAAGAAGTTGATGCGTTCAATGCCAAGGCAATTTCACTGGGAGGGCGTTGTGAAGGAGAGTCAGGCCCCAGAGGTGAGGGCGGTTTCTACGGTGGCTATTTTCGTGATCTAGACGGTAATAAGCTCAATGCATATACACCGGTGGCGACGCTTTAGGTTTGGGCACGAAGGTGAAAAACAGCTAGAACTGCATCTTTTCCTTTTATAATGATGCCGGAATCCACTGGCCAATGATTGCGTCCAAAGTGCCATCGAGCTTCAATTTTTCAGCGGAAGTTTTTAAAATTAATAGATCGTTATCAGAGATAGCTGATTTTTTAGAGCATTGCAGCCAGACCGGTAATTGAGTGACAGGATATCCCGGGAAGTTAAGTTTATCGGCTAGTTTTCCTCGATGAATTTCATACTGCATCGTTTTAGTAATACCCACAAATGCGTCAATTCTTTCTCTCACGATCATCATCGGGCCTTGTTGCTGGTTTGGGGCTATATGAAGATTGAGTCTTAGATCGTTAAAAAGTCTGGGGAACATGAAGCCGGTACCACTGGCAAAACCGATCACATCAAGCTTAGGGTTAGTGTAAAAGTCAGAGTACTGCTTGATCTGAATGTCTTTACGGCTAATTACCGACACCTTTAAATCATATAAATGACTGATAAAATTGAGTTTATCTGCATTCTCATCATTTTTTATGAACAGCGAACAATCTACCTTTCCTGTTTTTAATTGGTGGATCATTCGTGGATAGGAAGAGTAATTAGCACTAAGTGTCAGCTTGGTCTCTTTAAATAAAGCCAGGCTCTGCTGCCAAACAATGCCTGTAATCGCATTTCGAGATTTCATGCCCCAAGGTTCAAAGTTAAAAATACCAATTTTGATAGTTTGCGCCCGCACTGTAATGGGCGTGGATGCTATGAATAATAATAAGATAACACTATAAATTTTATTAGACATTAGAACTCCTTTTGTACTGAATTCTTAATTAAATCCCCGGTGTAAACCCTCTCGCTTAGCAAGCCTCACTGTGTGAAGCGGAGTGTTTCTAGTGACTGTTGGTTCTTATAATTTCACGCGACAAAGGGGAAGTTAAACCCTTAATGATTTATGTCCACGCCTAATTTACCACTATTAAACTAATGATTTATAAAAAGAAACGACATCCATTTGTCATTGATTGTTTGAAATGCACGCAGTGATTTAACACTTTTCACTGCGCTTTTAAGGCGTGCTTGGAAGTGGATAGCGAGAGCTGATTTTTTTGAGCACTGCAGCCACACTTCTAAGCGTTGAATGGGATACCCAGGGTAATTCGTTTTACCTAACAGTTTATCGCGGTTGATACCGTATAACAGTGAATATTTCATACCGATAAACGCATCTATTCTGCCTTTGGCTAGCATTAGCGGCCCTTGTTGTTGCGAGGGGACTATTTGTTTTTTGACTTTAGTATCACTAAATAATTTGGTAAATAGATACTTGCCGCCGTTGGGAAATCCCACTCTTGTTATTATCTCAGGATTGCGAAAATCATCATAGTGATTGATCACAGTACCTTTACGGCCCAGCGCAATTATTTCTACATCATATAGGTGGCTAATCATCAAATTGTGTTGAATTTCACCCGGCGTTTTGGTCAAGATAGCGCAGTCTATGAAGCCTTGTTTTAATTGCCTAACTAACCTGGGATAAAGTGCGTAGCTGTGACGGGTTTGGATATTCGCCATTCTAAAAATAGCATGGGACTGTTCACGCATGATACCAGTAATGGGGTTATTATTTGCCTCGCCCCACTTTGAGATACCGATGATGCCGATCGTTAATGTACGCTCTACAGGCAAAGTATTGCTAGCAACAGTTATCCCGGTCACTATTGATAATGCAGCGAACAGCAAGGTTTTATGAATGGCGCAGTACATATAACCTCAATAACTTGCTGAAAGATGTCCTATAGTATCGAAAAATCGCTCGGAATTTTTCTAATTTTTCCTTTAGACAAGAGCTTATTTTCAACAATAACAACAGCTTTGTTAATGCCGCGAGCGCCTTGAACGTCGCTCCCGAGCACTGCCACTTAACGACCCTCCCGCAATAGATAGGTCTCCTGAAAGCTGTGCTTTTGCGCCAGTACTGATAGGCCCTAATAATTGCTCAATTTTAGTGATATCAGGTGCTGGGCAACGTTGATGCTCTGCAAGCGCTTGTCGCATCACTGAAATATGCTCGGGAGTGGTGCCGCAACAACCGCCGATGATTTTGGCGCCGGCATCTAAAGCGAGCCGCGCATAATCAGCCATTAGTGCTGGGGTGCCAGAATAGACAATTTTCCCCGCTACATATTCAGGGAGGCCGCAGTTAGCTTTGGCGACTAAAATAGGGTCAGTTTTCTGCTCGTCAGCAGCTATTTTCATATTCATGATAGCGGCGATAACTTCTGCTGCACCTACACCGCAGTTAGTACCGCAGGCGCTGGCGCTATGGGTTAGTTGGGCGTTTAATGCGACTAGTTGCGCGGGGGTAACGCCCATCATAGTGCGGCCATTAGTGTCGATGCTCATCGTATAAACCACTGGTAATCCAGTGCTAGCTGCCGCTTCACAAGCCGCTTTAGCCTCGCTTACATCCGAGATGGTCTCAATCCATAAGACATCCACCCCGCCCTCTTTTAATGCTTGGGCTTGCTCTTTAAAGGCAACATAGGCGTCATCGTAAGTTAAAGTGCCAGCGGGTTCTAATATTTCACCAGTAGGCCCCATGGACCCAGCTATGACGATATCACGAGGGGATTTGTCAGTGAGTTCTTTGAGTATGGATACCGCCGCAATATTGATTTCTTTGACTTTATCTTGGGCACCGTGCAGCTTTAGACGATAGCGGGTGCCGCCAAAAGTATTGGTCAGTAAAATGTCAGATCCCGCATCGATAAATCGCTGTGCAAGATCGGCTATTTTTTCAGGGTGTGCAGTGTTCCATATCTCTGGCGCATCACCTGTTTGCAGCCCCATTAGAAACAGATTGGTACCTAGCGCGCCGTCGGCTAATAGATAAGGGCGCTGGGCAAGTAATTGAGTAAACAAGTTAGGCATAGTATGGACCATTTGAACATTAAAATTCATGGAATGTTAGCGTAATATAGCGATGGAAGGGGCTCTATATGCGACTTTTATTTACTGTCATTTAAGTCTGTTTCAGAGGACAGTATGCTCTCTTGTATAATTCTATCTAAGGTGCCATTTTCTTTTAACTGCTTTAAGCCTCGATTAAATTTATCTAAGTAGCGTTGACTGTCAGCGCTTTTAAGCGTGAATAATAAATGTAAAAAATCTTCTTTTAAAGGCTTGGGATGAAAAGTCAGTTTAGATAATTGATCAGCGGTTAATATTTTCTTCGCCAAGTGGAAGCCTGCGTGTAAATTGGCGGGAAAGGCGTTGATTTTACCACGCAGTAATTTTTTCATATTAAGTGTCTCGCTGTGGATAGCACTGTAATTGAAAACAGCCGACTCTGCTGCTTTGTGAAAAGCCTCTCCGTAAAAGTATCCCGATGTTCCCCCTATATTCAAGCCTTTTAGATCGCTGAGTTTGTTCCATTGTAAGGGGGTGCTCACAAGGTGGAAAAAGACATCTGAATTTTTAATGATAGGATCGCTGAATAAAAAATGGGAGGCTCTATCTGCTGAGTAAACCCACACAGCTGTCGCGTCCCATTTGCCATTTTTTGCATAGAGCATTGCCCTTTTCCATGGAAAAAATCCCCAGCTAACGTCGACATTTTCAAGCGCAAACGCCTCTTTAATGATACGCAGCATAAAACCTTGATGCTCTAACTCTTGGGAGATAAAAGGTCCCCATTCTCCGGTGCTGATACGAATCTGATCGCGGGCAAATACACTGTTGGGAAGCAAGGTAAATAGAGTCAAGCAACATAAGGCGCTAGAAGTTTTTAGGTAAGTGTAAAGTGACATGATGATCTCTGTTTTTGACTGTCGAATACATCATGCACTATGGGGGAAAACAGGCTGTACTGGAAGGTGCAATCGAAAACTCTCTCCCTGTACCAATGTGCCAGTTTTTTCTACCCACCCTGTAATGCCTCTAATATTGTAAGCCGCCTTGGCAAAAAACTTTCCTTTACCGGGAAAGGTTTCATCAATCACTTCGCCGACAAAGCGACAGGGTCCATTGATCATATCGACCACAATGGAGACACCAGAATCACTAATTAGCCGCGAAGAAGGTGGGATCAGTGAAAAGTCGGGGATGCCAGAGACAAGAATGTTAGCACCTAACCACTCGGGCTTTAAGTAAGGCACGTCCATGTTTGCAGCAATTTTGAGCAATTCTTCCGCGCTGATAATAGTGATCTGCCGGACATTTCTTATCTCGGTTCCGCGCGGGTATTGCGCCAGTACTCGTGAGCAAGAGGGACGGGTTAAACCACCATGTGCCTCGCCTTGCATACCTAAATAATCCAACTTGGCACTCGTGGTGGTAATACTGGCTAAGGTTAAATCGCGGTTGTGATTAACAAATAGAGCGTCGATATTCGCGTTAAATTTACTGGGCTTTAACATATTAAGACTAATTCCTCTGTATTAAATTGCTGGTCGCGTTTATATTCTGTTCATTATTATGTGATTGAGTACAAGGAGACTACATGTTTATTAACCTGCTGCGTGTTAAACATAGCATTTTATTGGTAATAATTGTCCTTATTATGCAGGGCTGTGGTGGTGGATCAAGTTCCGATTCTCCGGTATCTAGTACTGATGAAACTTCTGAACTAAGCAGTGTTTCTAATAATACTTTACCAATTTACGGGGCGGGAGTTAACGGGCCGTTGCGTTTCGCAAAAGTCAGTGCACATACTCTAAATCTAGCTACAGGAGAAATATCAGATGTGCCTGTTGCCATTGGCACCACAAATGAAAGAGCAGAAATTTCAGGGCTATCGATCCCTAAGCCAGTAACCTTTCCCTACATTATTAAATTTACAGTGACTGAAGAAACCCGCCTTCCTGATGGAACAAAATCGCAACTGCATGAACTAAATACGATTATTTTTGATGCAAGTACTCCGGTGTATGCAACGGTCCTCACTACCCTGGCTATAAATCTTGCGAATAAAACCATCATAGGTAAAAACCAAGCAGCTGATTTGTTAATTTACAAAAAATATATTGATAACGCTGCAAAATCTATTACCGATACCTTTGGCTTCTCGTTGCTAAATAAAATAGATATCTTTACAACCCCACCCTTGATTTTCAAAGAGAACATGGAAAGCGAGCAGATACAAAAAGCCATAAATTATAGAACGGCATCCAATGCGGCGGTTAAAGTGGTGTTGAGTTTGGTTGGTGACAACGCCAAGGTAAAAAACATTGATGACATAATTAAATTATTAGTATCGGATCTTTTAGATGGCATCATCGATAGCAGAGAATTTGGAAAAGAACTTATATATGCTCAAGTGGCTAACAATGATATTACACAATTTATAACTAGTGAGGTTTCTGGGGCGGATTCAACCTCAGAGGTCGCTTTCAAGCTGTTGGCTGAGCAGATAATTACAAGTAATGATTATCTAAATTTAGTTTCTCATACCCCTGCACAACCTAAAGTACAATTTGAAGTAGATATTGATGGTGATGGCTGGCTGATTAGTCAAGATACCGATGATGATGATAAAGATTACCCAGGTTTTAGCTTTGTTGATACCGACGGTGATGGGCTGGCAAATGTGGGTGGTAAAAATCCTGATAGCGACGATGACAATGACGGTATTCCTGATACAGATGACCCTTATCCATCGAACAGCCCACCTACTTACAGCAATCTATCAATATTGCCACAAATCGCGACGACTAATTCAGCCTTATCTATAGGTGTATTAATAAAAGATACAGATAGCGCAGACAGCTTGCTTAGGGGTGAGAATTTTTGGTTTATTAATGGCCAAAGGCACATAGGGCAATCAGAATGGTCTCTCGAGCCTGAATTCACCAAAAAAGGTGACATTGTAAGTTTACACTTAGTATTCTCAGATGGTTACAATGAAGTTACCACTGAGATAGTCACTCGGACTATCGTCAATTCGCCGCCAACAGTTACCGCTATCAAGTTAACCCCTGAACGTCCTATATTCGGGGATGATATACAGGTCTCCTTAATTGAAGTTGATGATCTAGATAACGACAACTTGAATTATCTTTATAGTTGGACAATCAATGGAAGCGCAGTGGATAACAATTTAGCGACTCTAGCGGCTGAATTGTTTGAGTTGGGAGATCTTATAGCGATCAGTATCGCCATCTCGGATGGCTACGATGAAGTTAAAGTAAGTTCAAATTCAATCACTATTGAAGAGCCTTCTATTGAAGTTAGTATATCCAGCTTGCCTACCAACACAGACCATAAAACTGAATTACTCTTTGACGTTGTAGCAACCAATTATCTGGGGGAACAGCAACCGCTGGAGGTAAGCTATGGACCCAGCGGGATGAGTATCAATGCCGCAGGTTTAGTCTCTTGGACGCCCAATGAAATCATGTTGGATAAAACAGAAGAGTTTAAGTTTGCCTTTAATGTTGTAGGTAATAAGGAGTCCATGGTAGTTGCATCAGTCATCGTAGAAGATGTTGACCGAAAACAACCAATGAGCCGTTCAGGAATTGAAGTTCCTTATAAGAATCACTCAATTTGGGTAGATGATTATAATAACGATGGCGAGAATGAAATTCTGTTAACCGATTCTCAAAACCTTGTGTTTACACTTAAATACAGTGATGGGGATTATTACCAAGATTGGATGTACCCTTTCAGCATTCCGGGTAATAAAAAAATTGTTCAGGTTTTAAGCCATGATGTTAATAATAATCAGCGCCCTGACATAATAATAATCACAATGGATACAGTGTCTATTATTGAAGATAGAGAAGGGATTGCACAATTAAAATTGCAACTAGAGGAGAGCGAAGGTGAATTTATAGCAGCGGCAGTTGCGAATATTGATGATGATGCAGCTATTGAAATTGCTGTCATATCAAGTAAGTATGGTGAGTATAAATTAACTGTATATCAATTAGATAATATGAAAATCGAGTTTTCTTTTGTCTTAAATAACAAGCCTGAAGCCGTTGTCATTGGTAATCTCGATACTGATGATGCAAAGGAGATAGTGCTCAGTAATGGCTATGTCTTTGATGGGCAAACAGGTGAGAACCAATGGTATTTCTCAGGCGGGTTTGGTTCGAGGATAGACGTTGGTGACGTGGATGGTAGTGGAATAGACATCATTATTGCAACCAATGGTTGGGCTAAGCCAAAAGCTTACAGTGCCATTCATAAATCTGAATTATGGGAAATTGATAAAGAAGATGTATGTTCTATAAAAGTTAACAATATTGATGATGATGTCCAGGAAGAAGTATTGATAGGACAATGCCAGTGGCGCAATGTGATCGCATACGATATAGGCGGTGGTAATCCTGTAGAGCAAATTAAATGGGATAGTGTAGGGCATGGGTCTATAAGTTTGGCCGTCGGGGACACTGATAATGATAGCGATATAGAAATTATTTGGGGTTCAGGTATTTCTTCTTCAGGAGAAGATGTTTTAGTCATTGCTCAGGCTAATATTTCAGAGCCAGTTAATTGGACAAATACAAACCCCTCGCAACTTGATAGATTCAAAAGTACAGGTTGGGCGCAGATTCAGCCTGGTAATGAGAAAGCAGTATTTCTTGCCCCTAAGTCGGATAGTGGTTATGCAGGCCAGAGAATAATTACTATGGACCGAGACGGAACATTAGAAATTGGTGAAGAAGTGTCTTCAAATTGGGATGCGGTAAGTAGTGGGCAGGTGGCCGATTACAATAAAGATGGCTATGCTGAGTTATTTTTTGGTGTTGCCCATATTAGAAGTGGTGAACTCCAAGTTAGGCAAATTGATAATAATAGTATCCTCATCGGTGGAGGCTTAGGAGATAGGGAAAGTAGTATCACTGCAATAAATATAAGCGATGTAAATAATGACTCTTATGAAGATGTTATATACGTTGATTCCGGTAAGGTAAATGTTCTTGATGTTTATAATCAGCGATTGATCTGGACCAGTACCACTTTTAATCATTTTGTTTCTGATATTCTTAGTATTCCTGATATGTCAGGTAGATCAAAAATACTGATTGCTGCAGATGAAGATCTATCTATTTGGGTATTTAACTCTGATAAATACTTAAGAGAAAATACAGCTCAAATAACTTGCGCAAGAGTACAGATTGCTGATCTCGATAATGATGGAAGTAAAGAAATATTGTGTTTGAAAAGAGAGAGTTATTATTTTTCAAAACAAACAACAATCAGCGTTTACAATAGTGAATTAACACTTATACATACCCATGAATTTGATCTGGTATTGACAGATTTTATAGTTGACGGAAGAAATATTCTCGCGGCAAGTAAAGATAATTTGAACTCTGATTATAGCAATATGAAATCCAGCAGCTTACTATTGATCTCACCTGTTACTGGAAATGTAATTTGGCAGAGCCAAGCAATTAATGGTTATATACCGACTCGAAGTATGCATCATATTCCTCAAGTAAACGGTGAAAATAAAACGATTACTTTTGCGAGCGAAGACGCGATGTACATTACAAATTAAAACCAAAGTTATCATCTTTATATAAAGATACTAAGTAAGGGGCTCGTTGGCGGGCCTTCTTACTTTAGGCGAATATAAGTGACATTTTAAATTCCTCCCCCAGCCAATACCTTGCTTGCACAGTGAGAAAAAGTCAGTAACATCAATCTTATTTCTAAGACTATTCAAGGCATTAACATGAAAGTAGCAATCTATGGCACCGGTGGTGTCGGCGGGTATTTCGGTGGGCGTTTAGCGCAGGCGGGTGTCGATGTTAGCTTTGTTGCCAGAGGCGAACATTTAGCTGCTATGCAACAACAGGGCTTAAAAGTGGCTAGCATTAAAGGTGATTTTGTTATTCATCCCGTACAAGCGAGCGATAATCCCGCACAGATTGGTGAAGTAGACCTAGTGTTGGTCTGCGTCAAAGGCTGGCAATTGAGTGATGCGGTACAGGCGATGAAACCTTTAGTCGGTGAGAATACAGTGATTTTACCGCTGCTAAATGGTGTTGATGCCGTCGATATTTTATCCGCAGAGTTTGGCGCTAATAAAGTGTTAAACGGTTTGTGTGGGATTTTCGCCAAAATAATGGGCCCAGGTCTTGTTGCGCATATGGGTGCTAGCCCTTGGTTACAATTTGGTGAGCAAAGTAATCTTAAGACAGCAAGGGCAAAGCAAGTATTAGCGCTGCTGGAATCAGCCATTGGGCTGAAAGCTAAATTAGTGGATGATGTCAGTAGTGCTGTGTGGAAAAAGTTTATCTTCATTGCTAGTACAAGTGGCGTAGGTAGTGTTAGTCGCGCCACTTTTGGCGAGATGCGCGATATTCCCGAAACCAAGGCGTTGTTGAAAGGAGTGATTGCAGAAACAATCAATGTAGCCAAAGGCCTCAATATTGCTCTTCCTGAAGATATAGAGGTCTACATTTGGCAAAAAGTGGTTGATTCAACCCCCGACAGTGATACTTCTATGCAGCGTGATATTTTGAGCGGGAGGCCTTCAGAGCTTCACAGTCAAACCGGAGCGGTGATTCGGTTAGGAATGAAAGTGGGGGTGGAAACGCCTTTAAATGAGATGATTTACGCCGCTTTATTGCCACAAGAGCTTAAGGCTAGAAATCCGTAAAGCGGGTTTTGAGATTGAAGGGGTTAAAAAGAACAACATTATACTAGGTGACACTTTGGTTGATGAGTATGCTATGTCTCTTTTACTGGATTGACGCTAGGAAATTATTGGAATGTACACGCAGGGAATAATAATTGCATGGGATGATAGCAAAGGTTTTGGTTTTGCTAGTACTCGACAAGGTAAACAAGACAAGCAAGATGTGTTTCTGCATATTAGTGATTTTGCATCATCAGAGTATCAACCCGTTGTTGATCAGGAAATTCGCTTTATATTGACGCAAGTTGAAGGCGGTAAGCTGCGTGCAGAAGCCATTACCTTTTGCGGTAAGAAACGCCAGCGAAAGAATAAGCAACTCGGTAAATTTGTCCCCTTAGTGCTTTTAAGCTTTATAGCTTTTTTAATTTTCACTACCCAAACCGGACGGTTACCAAGTCTAGTAGCTGTCTATTATCTATTACTGAGCGGCATCACATATTTTAGTTATGCTCGTGATAAGCGGGCAGCACAAGCGGGGAACTGGCGCGTTAGTGAGTTTAGTTTGCAGTTGCAAGCTTTGCTTGGCGGTTGGCCAGGAGCTTGGTTCGCACAAGTTAATTTACGCCATAAAAGTCAAAAGCGTGGTTTTAAGTGGCTGTTTTATTTGCTGGTATTGATTAATTTAGCGGGTCTAAGCTGGTTTTTTAGTGAGCAGGGCAGTGTGTTTATCCACTCGTTAGCGATTAACCTGACCTTTCATCTATTAGGCGTCATTAGTTATTTAGATTTTATCCAGCTGTGGTGGTGGAAGCTCAATTATTGGTTAACGCATCTGTGACAACTGCATTAGTGTGTCTTGTAACGCACTGACTAATAACTTCTTTTCGCTAAGCTTATGCGAGAGCATGCTTATATTACGCTGGTAGCGTTTATCCTTAATGGGAAGTACTTGCAAGTTAGCGGCGATTTGTGACATACCTTGCCAATGCGGGATTAATGACACGCCCATGTTAGATGCCACCATAAGGCTAATAGTTTCTAAGGCATCTATCTCACAAAGCGTTTGTACTTGCAGCTGATGATCTACTAAATAGCGTTTTGCAATAGCCCCACCCCAGGCCTGTTGATCGTATTGGATAAACGCTTGTGAACTGAGAGCTGCTGGTATATCGCTGCATTGTTGCGCGCTAATAAAACACAGTGGCTGGCTTAGTAAATGTTGTTGCTCAATGGCTTTTGGCACAGTAAAAGGGGGTTCTACTACAATGGCGATGTCGATTTCTTGCGCCAACAGTTGCCGATAACAATCTTTTGAAGTGCCCGGTACAATTTGCAATAACAACCCAGGAGCTTGTGTCGATAACTGTCGCACGCAATTGGGCATTACACTGCTTAATAAGCTGGAAATAACCCCCACTTTTATCTCCCCAGTAAGGCCTGTAGGATCCAAATCTCCACGCAGCAAAGATACTTGTGCGACGATGCTTTTAGCGCGCGGCAATAGGCGCAGACAGGCATCACTTGGGATAGCACTGTGCCCTGAGCGTAATAACAAAGTTGTTTGTAGAGTGTTTTCGAGTGCTTTAATGCGTTGGCTAACAGCGGCAGCGGTAAGATTTTGCTCTCTGGCAGCCGCGGCAATTGAGCCCGTTTCGATCACGGCAATTAAACTTTGTAAAAATCTGCTATCCATCAATATTTCTTATGCTGAAGGTAAAATAAAGATAGTATCTCTATCGGTAGGATATTGCTAACCTTGAGAAAATTAATGGTCAGTGGGAGTATAATTGATGGAGTCTAGATTTCATTTTGCGTTTAATGTCACAGATTTAGCAGTCGCTTGCGATTTTTACTCTAATGTACTGGGGTGTGAGAAAGGTCGCAGTGCCGATACTTGGGTTGATTACAATTTTTTTGGTCATCAGTTATCGCTACATTTAGGAGAACCTTTTGCCGTGGCTAACACCGGCATAGTGGAGGGTATTGCGGTGCCTATGCCGCATTTTGGTGCTGTATTGGCGCTGCGTGATTGGCAGTTATTAGCCGATAAGTTGAGTGCCACTGAGCTAGAGTTTGTGATTACTCCGCGAGTGCGCTTTGCGGGTGAAAGCGGCGAGCAGCACACCATGTTTTTCTTTGATCCTTTTGGTAACCCTATAGAGCTGAAAGGATTTGCCGATTTAGCTAAGGTATTTGATTGATGGCTACTATCGCTTTTTTACACTCCCTTTCCAATGCAGAGCAACAGCAGTGGCTGGCACGTTTTAAAGAACTGCTGCCGGGTGAAACAGTACTGCCCATCGAGCAGATTAGCCAGCAACAGGCCTTAGATGTGGATATAGCAATAGTGGCGAACCCCGATCCTACACA
>JABSRB010000034.1 GCA_013215375.1 Oceanospirillaceae bacterium
ATATTAAATTAGCCTTTGACGCTGCCTCCTACTAAGCCTGAGACAATAAATCGCTGGAAGAACACTGCGATTAACACCGGTGGGATTGAGGCTAATACACCCACCGCAGCTATCACGCCGAAATCGGTTACTCGACCTGCTGAAAAATCAGCAATGGCGACGGGAATCGTTTTAGAACTCAAGTCGCTGCTGAAGATCAATGCATAAAAAAACTCATCCCAAGCGGTTAGAAAAGATAGCATCGCAGTAGCCCCTATAGCCGGTAAGACAATCGGCAATACAACTTTTCGCAAGGTATAGAGGGTGCCAGCTCCCTCAACTAAAGCCGCTTGTTCTATTTCTACAGGCAATACATCTATGTTGGTTTTCATCAGCCAAATGGCGAAGGGAATTAGCATGGCGCAGTAGCTGATAATCAGTGCGAGTTTGGTATTCAAGATGCCTAAATCGCTAAATACTGAATACAGCGGCAGTATATAAGTGATAGGCGGCATCATGATGGTGGCCAAAAAAGCAAACATTAACGGCAGCGAGGCATTGCGCCGTGAAAATGCATAGGCGGCTAATACCCCGGCAAATAACGCAATGGCGCTAGCGCTGATGGCGATGATTAAACTGTTAAACATCGCGGCCAGGAAGCGCTTACCTGAGCCATTGTGCCAATCCAGCAAGGTGGCGTAGCGGCTGAAATCCCATTGCGAGGGAATCCATTTAAGTGGCACATTGGTTAAGTCCGTGGGACTACTTAAGCTCATTAACACTAGCCAAACCACCGGTGCCAGCACAAAAAAACTTAATACTGTCAAGGTTAGGTAGAGTAATAAACTCATCGCTGGCGATCTTTTTAGGGTGTTTTGCATGCTAAAGTGTTCCGTTTTGGCGCTTGGCTGCCTTGTAATAGCCAAAGATAAGTATGATGGAGATTAACGCGACTATGATGGCGTAAGAGGAGCCACTGCCTGATCGCAAGTAGCTAAAATACTCTTGATAAACATAGAAACTGGCGGTTTTGGTCTGATTGGCAGGGCCGCCACGGGTCATCACATAGATGATGTCAAAGACCCTGAACGCCTCTACTGAGCGCAGTACAATAATCACTAGCAGCGGGCCGATGATCCAGGGCAAGGTGATTTTATAGAAACGTCGCCAAGCTCCTGCTCCCTCTAAACGCGCGGCATTTAACATGTCCATTGGCACGGTTTGCAGCGCCGCTAAAGCGACGTAAGCTACCAGTGGGAAGTTTTTCCAAACATCGGCTAGAATCACCATGTTCATGGCTACCGCGGGGTCACCCAACCAACTGCGATATTCACTGATAAGGCCAATTTGCAACAGCAGTGCATTTAGGGCGCCGTAATCTGGGTTGTAAATCAGACGCCAGGTAACTGCGTTGACGATGGTGGGAATAGCCCAGGGCAAAATGATCAGTGCGCGTATTAAAGTACGGCCTTTAAACTGCTGATTGAGCAGTAGTGCAACACCGACACCTAAAACAACTTCGGCGGCCACTGAGCTAAAAGTAAAATACAAAGTGCGGCCCAGCGAGTGGACAAAATCGGGATCGGTGAGGGCGTAGTGGTAGTTTTCTAATCCGATAAAAGAAACAACAGTTGGCAGTGCTGAAATTTCACTGTCGGTAAAACTCAACCAGAGTGTTTTTAAAAAAGGTACAAAAGAGATCAGTGAGAGTACCAAAATCGCTGGCGCTAACAATAACCACTTTTGCTGTTTTGCGCCAAAAAATGACCCCATTTAAATCTCCTTTATTGTTGTTTTATTGAGAGTCAGCAGCGGGCTGATTCTGTATCAGTTAATTCCCCGCACTGTGGAGGGTGTCGCAAAAGTACTGCACTCGATAATTCGGCGTTAAAAACTGGCTCAAAATGCTCATTTATAACTATAAACTCCGCTATTTCGCCAGTTTTTGCCTTGCCTTATCATCGTTCGCTACCTTTTGCGACAGCCTCTGTGCTGCGGGGGGAGGGGGTTAACGAATCCGCGCGACTTTTTTGCTGGCGGCATCCAGTGCCGACTGGGCATCGTTTTGCCCCAGTAAAACCTCGTGAATACGCACTTGTAAAATGTCGGAAATTTCAGCGTAAGACTGCACCAGTGGGCGGGGATACATGACTGCTATGGCATTGTTAGCCGCTGCGACTAAACTTTGCTGACCTTCGGTGACGGCTGCAGTACTGTAAGAGTCCTTCCAGATAGGCAAGCTCAGTTTGGCGAACTTCTCCTGGGTGCTGGCTTTGGTCAAGTGGCTGATAAAAGCCCAAGCTTGATCGGGATGGGCGCTGCCACTGGGAATTCCTAGGCCCATGGAGCCATTGACCGCTGATGCAGTAGAAATTCCCTTGCTGCCAGGGGCTGCTACTATGCCCACTTTACCGGCAATTTTGCTCTCCTTAGGATCGTTAGCCAAGGCATTCATGTAGGTCCAGTTGAGGGCGAATGCCGCTTCACCGTTAGAGAATACCCTGCGTACATCTTCCTCGGAAAACTCACGAGAACTGGGGTTAGTGAGTCCAGAGTCTAAAGAGCCGCGCATATAGTTAAGGGCTTTAACAGCGCCGCCTTTGTTGAAAGCGGGCTTGCCATCGACAAAAAACTCGCCACCCATCGCCGACATAATCGTGGTGTAGTCACAAATCATTCCCTCGGACTGAGACCAGTTCCACACTAGCGGGTATTTAACGATGCCTTTATCTTTGATGATCTTCGCTTGTACCAGCAGCTCATCCCAAGTGGTTGGCGGTGTATCTATTCCGGCTTTAGCCAGCATAGCTGTGTTATAGAAAAGGTATTTGGTATCTAAGATCCAGGGCATACCGTAGCGCTTACCTGCGAACTCAACCGTGGTCCATGCGCCTGGAAAAATTTGGCTACTGTAATCTGTGGGAATGCGCTCAGTGACATCCAACAAAAAACCGCGCTTGGCAAATTCGGCGGGCCAGATAACATCAAACAGTACGACGTCATAGCCTTGGGCTCCCGCACCAGAGGCCGCCACAATTTTGCTGTGCAGGGCATCATAGGGAACAAATTCTAAGTTCACTTTAATCTCGGGGTTGGATTTTTCAAAGGCGGCGGTCATCGATTTAACGTTGTCTTCACTGTATGCCGCTTGACTCATAAACAGTGCCTTGATGGTGGTCTCTGCTGCCGTAGCTGCCTGCATAGCGCTAGTTAGCGCAACTAGTGTAGAAGCCACTAATAATTTTTTTAGTTTCATGACTTTTAATTCTCCTTGTGGTGTAAAGTTTTTTTACTATTTTTTGTACAGTACGCACTCATTATGCTTAAATTATTTATTATGTCAATTTGATTTAATAAATAAAATAGCTACATTTATGCTGTCTTTCGGCTAAGATTGATTAATCCTGTCGTTTGCTAGCTGTATTACAGAGCTATTGGCTAGCCTGGTAAAGGCAGGGGAAAGAATGTAAAGAACATCTTAATTTGTAGTGAAAATTCTGTATTGAGTGGCAAAATGCAGTTTAATAAAGGCGAATTAGGCGCAGCCTAGTTCATCAAGGATTGATTCCTCGCCCTTGGGACGTGAACTTGGTAAAACCATAAGTAACTCGTGCGGATATTGCATACGGCGCGGCGATGTTAGCGCTGTTATTCTTTTTAAAAGGTCTGATTCTATTGAGTACCATATGGGCAAGTTTGGGTGATACAGCAAAAAAAATTGGGAAATCACAAAAACCAGCGAGTAGTTTTTTCTAATATTACAGCTAGCTGAGTTTTAAAAAATAATATCTTGGCGCAGCGCTAATCTTCATAATTTGTTAATAGGCTTTAAACCATGTTTCGTACCAAAGGTACAAATTTACTCCGTGCTAAAACCCATAATCACAGTGTTGTGCTGGAAATCATACGTCTGCAGGGGCCTGTATCCCGAACGGCCATTTCCAGCCAAACTGAGTTGTCGAGACAGACAGTGCAAAATATTGTCGCAGAATTAATAGAGGATGGCATAGTTAGTTTGTCGGCCGGTGAGAAAAAGGGCCGCGGCAACCCCGGAATGTTAGTGCAATGGTGCCCGGGTAAGGCGTTTAGTATCGGTATTCAGGTTGACCAGTTTAACGTCACTGCCGTGGCTTGTGATCTCTCTGGAAAACAAATTTGGACGGATTCGAGGCGCCTCGAACAACGTAGTGTCGAGGATGCTAATTTACATGTATTAACGCTGGTGGAAAAATTTCGACACTGTTGCCCAGACAGTGCTGACAAAGTGCTGGGTATAGGTGTCGCCGCGCCAGGTCCCTTTGGTGAGCAAGTGAGTGGCAAGACGGAAGCTACCGCTTTTTCTGAATTCGGCTGCAGTGACAACATCGCAATGCTCAGTGACAAAACCGGGCTGCCAGTCACTTTGGAAAACGATGCGACTGCGGCGGCCTTGGGCGAGTATTTTTACGGTAAAGGCAAGGGGTTAAACAGCTTTGTCTTGCTGCACTTTGGCCTGGGGTTTGGCGCAGGATTTATGTTAGATGGAAATTTGTATCGAGGTGTCAACAGCAATGCTGGTGAATTGGGGCACATCGTCATTGAACACGGCGGCAGGCAGTGCCACTGTGGTAAACAGGGGTGTTTAGAGCGCTACTTGTCTATTTGCGCGCTTTGCGAAGCTCTGCAATTGTCCCCACGAGATGCCAGCTCTATCGATAAAATTGAACAATTGTTTAAGGCTAATGACGCCAGAGTTTTAGCTTGGATAGAAGCTAACGCAATTTATTTAGAGCGTGTCATAGATATAGTCAAGAGCACCTTAGATGCAGAAATGATTTTTATCGGCGGAGTGGTTTCCGCCGAATTAGTGGATGCCATCTTGCAGAGTTGCATTCGTCAAAGTGGGTCAGTGCTGGTGGCCAAGGACAGTTTTGACAATGTCTTTACCGCAGCATCCGGTCCGATTACCGTGGCACTAGGTGCCTCCGCTGCTGTATCGAGTGAAATTTTGGCGCCTTCTCTCGCTAAAATGCTGTTGTAAAAAGTAGGTAAATAAAACAGATCGACAAACTTCATCAATAGAGATGAATTAGGCGGAGCCTAAATCAGCAAGGCTAGATTTCCTGTGTCTTGGGGCTTGAGCTTTTTGTACTCAAAGTAACTAGAAATACTGCGCTTCAAGCAGTGAAGGCTTGCGAAGCGAGAGAGCTTACCTCGGGGTTTATTTGAGGCCAACAATGCTCATGGATTGCTGAAATTCAGCTTGCAAAAGGTAATGAGAGCTTTTAGACAAAGTGGGTATCGGTGTTAGCAGAGAGAAAAATAAGTAGTGAAAAAACGGTTGATAGTAATGTTGTCTATAGCGCCGCCGAAGTTTCGATATGTCCTATTCTACTTAAATATTAGCGAGTGCGTCATCCAGTGCCATGCTGTTTGACGACTCGCTGTTGTGTTGCCGATAGAAGTTAGTGTTGGTTAGATTACTTTAGCCAGAGTTTCAACATCATCAGCATGTTCTTCTTGGGCTATCTCTACCACTCCATCGTCATGGAGGTACAAATGTGTGAGGCTGGGCTCATCGTGCTCCATACGCCAATTGATTAATTTGTGTGTATATTCGAGCATAAGCCCCTGGTAATTTGGGTCCTTAGACAGATCTTGCTGCTCGTTTGGGTCTTCCTGCAAGTCAAAGAACAGTGCTGGTAGGCCGCTGAAATGCACATACTTGTAACGTTTTCCCCGAATAATGTTGGCCCCGCACTGCTTTACCTTAAGTCCGAGGGGCGGAGCATCTCCGAGCTCGTCTGGGCAGCGCAAGTCAAACTCTGCGTGGTATTCTTCACGCCAGTTTTGAGGGCTTTTGCCGTGTATAAAGGGTAGCAGGGAGCCGCCAACGCATTGTCGGGGTATGGGTAGGTCAATACTCTTTAATATAGTCGGCATAATATCGACACTCTCGGTGAAAGCGTCTACCACGGCGCCGCGCTGTTCAGCTTTTGGGTGGCGTACAATCAGCGGCACGTGAAATGCTTGTTCATAGTAACTGGCCTTTGAAAACATCCAGTGCTCACCCATTAAATCGCCGTGATCTGAGGTAAAGATGATGAGGGTATCGTCGTACAGCTGTCGCTCTTTTAAATGTTGAAATAACCTGCCCAACTGATCGTCTATTTCAGACATCATTCCCAGATAAGTCGCCTTAGTCTGGCGCAATTCTAGATCGGAGAGTTTAGGCACATCTGCTGGATTCGCGCCAGCGGTGTAGGGCGTCCCTTTTTGATTGTACAGGTAGTGTTTGAGCCAAGGGTGCTGGCTCGCCTCTTCTTCCATGGTATCGCGGCGGACAGGCAGAGGCATATCTTCGGCCTGATATTGGCTGTTATAGGGCTCTGGAGCGATAAAAGGTGGATGTGGAGAGAGGAATGATAAGTGAATAAACCAAGATTCTTTCTCTCTTACTGATAAGTAGCGTATTGCTTCATCGACCAAAAAAGCGCTGCGGCTGTGCTCGGCTTTAAAACGTGCAGGCGCAAAAGTTTTACCTTTATCTGGATGTGTATCTTCCGCTGCTGGATTAAGCATGTCGTTCGCACTTTCAGGTACTTGATAGCCTTTCTCTTTAAGGAAAGCCAGCCAGGGCAAACCTTGTCCATTGACGTGCGCGATAGGGTCCATCCCCGGCAGTACACCTTCGTAATTACGGGTGTTAGGGTCTCCCGGGTGAAATTGTCTGGGATCTAAGCCGACATCCGTATAGCCGAATAGGGCGGGGGAATAACCCACTTTTCGCGCTTCTAATGCGACGTTAGTATGTCGGGAATCTAGTGGGGTGCCATTGAGCAGAGAGCGATGATTGTTTAAATACATTCCTGTATAGAGACAAGTACGTGAGGGACCACAGGGCACTGCTTGGGCAAAGTGCTGCTTGAAATAACATCCGTCGGCCGCCAGTGTATCTAAGTGAGGGGTTTTCAACTGTGGGTGTCCCGCGACGCCTAAACAGTCGCCACGCCATTGATCGGCGGTGATAAACAAAATATTCAACTGCATTGCTCCAAATTGTGCGTAATTCTTTTGACGTTTTAAATTTCAGTGCAAAATAAAAATATTGTTTATCCATGCACATTAGGTATTTTGAATCGGGCTAGCCGAGCCAAATGAAGCCTAACGGGTATTAATGTCAGTTTGGTGACATTAATATGACTTAATTGTCACAGTTTTGTCTATCAAATATTGTCATTTTTATGTCTTAGCTGCCTTTTTATTATGCAGGCATCAATCAGTACAAGACAGAGAATAATCCCGAATAGGTGTAAATGTGAATAAGCAAATGAGTCAATTGCAAAAATAGGTAAAAGTAGCGTATTTTTAAAGGATGCTCGGTGGAGGAGGGAGGGCTAGAAGCTAAAAAGCTGTTAGTGAAAATATAACTTAATTTAAAGGTCTTAATAGATTTATATTTCCACTGTGTAGAGCAGCGCCTCTGTATACCCGGTGGAGAATACATAAGGTCTTTGGGCGGGGCCACAGCTCGTTAGTTAAAAGGCTAAGGTCTACAATATGAAAGACTAGTTTTACCACCGAGGGTACCCAGGAGGGATTTATAGGTACGAGATAGTGTTGTTAGTCATTGGGTAAAAAATCACAGCGTTTTTAATGTCTATTCTTCCTCTGTACACTCGGTGGCGATAAAAAGTTAAAGGTTTTAGTTCGTGACGAAAGTCGGTAGCGAGCAAAAAAATATATGTCACATATTTTTTTACTCAGTGAGAAAATAACAGTATTAGAATTGTAGTGCAGTGGCTAAATCAAGCCCCATCCAGTCAGCTGCTAGTAACAGGTACTAAGGTAAAATCAGTGTTACTTTATATTCCTCTAACAACGCGCATAGCTCAGCAGGCGGCGCCTGATTACAAATGAGCATATCAACCTGTTGTAAAGAGCAGACCTGAATTAACGCCCGGCTGCTAAACTTGCTGCTATCGGCGACCACTATGACTTGTTGCGCCTGTTTGATCATCGCCTTGGAGAATTCTGCCTCCAACATATGATGATCCATAAACTCACCTTGCAAAGAGATCGCGGCGATTGAAAGTATCGCGTATTTAACATGAAACTGGCTGACAAAGGTTAAGGCCGAGTGGCCAAAGACAGCGGAGTCATCCCTGCGTAGTTGCCCACCGGCCAAATGTACTTGATTATCCATAGCCACCACTAAAGTACGGGCAATTTCGGTACAGTTAGTGACCACATTAAGTGCTTTGTGACCACGTAGAGCACGGGCGACATAGGCAGTGGTTGAGCCGGTGTCTATCATCAGAGAATCACCGTCGACAATAATAGCGGCGAGTAAATTGGCTATTTTCTCCTTATCAGCGGCATTAGCTTGCATGCGTCGCACAAAAGGTTGTTCATCTTCCCCTTTAGGGGCCAATATCACCCCACCATGGACTTTTTGCAGATACTTTTTTTCAATCAGAGGTCGCACATTGCGTCTGATGGTTTCATCTGATACTTCCAACATCTCTGCTAATTCAACAATAGAACATGAACCTCGGGCTTGAAGCAGGCTTAGGATGGCATCTTGTCGTTGGTGTTGCTTCATAGATACTTCTCGTTTGAATCATAATGGCTAAAGGGTTGCAGTATAACATCCAATCAAATCAACACATATCCAAATATTTCAATATGAAATGTGTAAATGTGTTGACTTTATGTGGTTGTTCTGCGAAAAGTTAACATCTTGCTGCGTTGATACCGCACCTAGCATCGACAAATTTAAGCTAGCTTTAGCGGCTTATTTTCAGTTCAACCGCAATGAATTAGTTCTCACCCTGAAACAGGGGCGTAGCGAGGGAGATCCAATAGTCCAAGATGAGTGGTACTAGATAGGGGCGTTTGGTTGTTCCAAATAACTCTATCTAGTGGTGATTAGATTGGATTAGTGGGGCTGCCGCAGTAGTCCATCGTTTCTGGATGGGAACGAATTAGGCTCCGCTTCCCTATTAGAGAAGGCTGGCGATGCGAGAGGGCTTGCCCCGGGGCTTTAAGGATTAGAAAAACAATAATTAATTCTGGAGGTATCATGAACAAGCTCAATAGTTGGAAAAACACACTGCTTATGCTCGGGTTAAGCCTTGCTTGCGCTGCGACTGTGCAAGCTGCTGTGGAATCAAAAGACCCGATTAAACTGACTTTACACGATTGGACGGGGCAGTTAATTAGCACCCAAATCATGGGTGAAGTTCTGAAAAAAGCGGGCTATAACATTCAATATGTTCAAGCTGATTATATTGCCCAGTTCGCCGGATTGAAAACAGGTGACTTGCACGTCGCCATGGAAATTTGGGAAACCACAGGTCGAGAGGCGATGGATGAAGCCACCGCTACCGGTAAAGTAGAGAACCTCGGAGAATCCGGGATGCTGGCCACCGAAGAGTGGTGGTACCCAGATTATATGAATGACCTCTGTCCGGGGCTACCCGATTGGAAAGCACTGAAAAATTGCGCCAAACAATTTAGCACCCCTGAAACAGCACCGATGGGCCGTTATCTGGGCGCGCCAGTGACTTGGGGCGGCTTTGATGATGAGCGGGTAGAGGCGCTGGATTTACCTTTTGAAGTGGTGCATGCCGGCACGGATGCGGCGCTATTTGCCGAGTTAGAATCAGCCTATCAACGCAAGGCTCCGGTACTGTTGTGGGTCTATGCGCCTCACTGGGCACCGATCAAATATAAGGGCGAGTGGGTTAAGTTTCCCGATTATAACCAAGAGTGTTATAGCGACCCGAGCTGGGGCTTAAACCCTGATATGGCCTACGATTGTGGCAAGCCGACTGGGCCTATCTGGAAAGTCTCTTGGTCTGGGCTAAAAGATAAGTGGCCCGGTGCCCACAAAATCATCCGCGCCTTTAAGGTTGATAACGCAGAGATGGGCGCGATGATCTCCAACGTTGATTTAGAGGGTGAAAAACTAGAGAAGATTGTCTCAGCTTGGATGAACACCAATTCAGCTCGCTGGCAGCAGTGGATTAAATGAAGTGTTTGGCCGATGAGATTCAAAGTCATCGGCTGATATTTTAAAGGCCTAATTATGTCTAATACTGTGAAACTCTCCTGTCGGGGAGTGTGGAAGTTGTTCGGTGATAATGCCGAGCAATTCCTCAAACAGGGGATAGCTGCTAGTGATGATAGCGCGCTGATCCAAGCGTCGCTGGTGGGGGCGGTAAGGGATGTCAATATTGATATCTATGAGGGAGAAATTTTTGTCATCATGGGGCTTTCGGGCTCCGGTAAATCGACCTTAGTACGCTGCCTGTCACGTTTAATAGAGCCCAACGCTGGGCAGATATTATTTAATGGTGAAGATTTACTGCGCATGCCCGAGCCGCAAATGGTGGAGATCCGCCGTCATAAAATGGGCATGGTATTTCAGCATTTTGCGCTGCTGCCACATTTGACGGTGCTGGGCAATGTGGCTTTCCCACTGGAAGTACAAGGTGTGGCTAAAGAGGCTAGGGAGCCTCGCGCCCGTGAGATGATAGAGCTTGTAGGGCTCAGTGATCGCGCCGATAACTATCCGCGCGAATTATCTGGGGGGCAACAGCAGCGGGTGGGTATTGCCCGATCGCTGGCAGTGGAACCTGAACTGTGGTTTCTCGATGAACCTTTCTCGGCACTTGACCCGCTGATTCGCCGCGAGATGCAAGATGAGTTTTTGCGCTTACAGCAGGCATTAAACAAAACCATTGTCTTTATTACCCACGATTTTGATGAGGCAATCCGTCTCGCCGATCGCATCGCGATTATGAAAGACGGCCAAGTGATTCAACTGGGAACTCCCGAAGAGTTAGTCTTAGCACCGGCCAATGATTATGTGGCTGAATTTACCCGCTACATTCCCAGGGGCAAAGTACTTAGTGTTGCAGCCGTGATGAAACCTGTCAGCGCTAAATATTTTGTGGCAAAAGTGCATTTTAAACAGCGTATCGAAGCGGTTATCGATCAAATAACGGCACAGGCGCAGCTGCCCCATGCTGTTATTAATGAAGCTGGTGAAATCATCGGTCAAATTGACCGGGCAGATGTGGTTGATTTACTGGTGGGCCCAGCCAATGCCTAATCACTGGTTGCACAGGGGCCACTGGAAGTATTTTTGGTTCTGTGCGCTGTTGATATCGCTGTATCTCAATTTATATGGACGGCAGTGGCTGCCGCGCTGGTCGCTAAAGTTTCCGCGTCAGTGGGAGTTACCACTGCGCCATGAAATTTCTACTTTCATGAACTGGTTAGTGGAAGACGCCAGCTTAGGTTTTTTTAGCTTTCGCGAGTTTACCCGCGGCATTGCCTGGCTGTTGGACATCCCGCTGCAAATAGCCCGCAGTATTTTCTCAACCGGTTTGATGAAGGGCGTCGGCTCCGATGCCGTGCAATTATTGCCTCCTCTGCCTTGGTTGGGGGTGATTGCGGTGGTGGCGGCGATTGGTTACTGCGCCAAAGACTTTAAATTAGCATTACTGGTGGCTGGCTGTTTTGCATATTTAGCCGTGTTTGGTCAGTGGCAGAGCGCGATGGATACCTTGGCCTCTATCTTGATTACTGTGCCTATTGGTGTCGCCGGGGGCCTGTTGCTGGGAATCATTAGTTATCGTCACCATTGGCTCGAAAAATTAATATCGCCCTTTTTAGATTTGATGCAGACCATTCCTATCTTTGCCTACCTAGTCCCTATTTTATTTTTGTTTGGCTTTGGTCCCGTGGCAGCCATGGTGGGCACTATTATCTACGCAATGCCTCCCATGGTGCGTATTACTTTGCATGCACTGCAGAGCGTGCCCCCTGAGCTGGTGGAATTTGGCCGTATGGCGGGGTGTGTACCGCGCCAATTACTCTGGAAAGTGCTGATCCCCAGTGCTCGCCCAGGTCTGATGATAGGGGTTAATCAAGTGATCATGTTGTCGCTCAATATGGTTATTATTGCCTCGATGATTGGCGCGGGGGGCTTGGGCTATGATGTACTTACCTCACTACGCCGCCTAGATATTGGCGCCGGGTTAGAATCCGGATTGGCGATTGTGGTGCTGGCGGTCGCGCTTGACCGGTTGAGTCAGGCACTTGCGGTTAAAACGCAGGTCACCCGATTGAAAAAGGCCCCAAGTTTTGTGGCGCGCCACGCCTGGCTGTTAGGCACAACGTTAATAATAACAGTGACTTATTTACTAGGTTTTTTTATTCCCCTAGTGCAAAGCTACCCAGAATCACTGCAATTGACCACCGGCTCAAGTTTGAGCGAGGCAGTGAAATGGCTAAATATTAATATGTTTGACTATTTTGAAGCGGTTAAATCCGCACTACTGCTAAATGTATTAATTCCGCTGAAGCGTTTTCTGATCTCGCTGCCTTGGGGTTGGGTGATTGGCCTGCTGGCTATTTTGGGCTGGCAGTTAGGGCGCTGGAAATTGTGTTTGTTAGTAGTGGGCTTAGCGCTGTTTATTTTGCTCACTGGGCAGTGGCAAAAAGCCATGATCACCGTTTATCTCTGTGGTATCTCGGTGGTGATAGCGGCGCTGATTGGCATCCCCTTAGGTATCGTTTCCGCCACTAGCGAGCGGGCTTGGCGCATCAGCCAAATAATCATCGACACATTGCAAACTCTACCCTCTTTTGTCTATCTTATCCCGGTGGTGATGTTGTTCAGGGTGGGAGATTTTTCGGCGATGATCGCCGTCGTGCTCTACGCGATTACCCCGGCGATTCGTTATACCGCTCACGGAATTCGCAGCGTAGATGCGCAGTTGATAGAGGCGGGTATTGTCTCTGGTTGTACTAAGAGTCAGCTATTGTGGAAGATTCGCCTGCCAATGGCGATGCCTGATATTTTGCTGGGTATTAATCAGACCATCATGCTGGCGCTGTCAATGTTAGTCATCACCGCGCTGGTCGGTACCCGTGATTTAGGACAGGAAGTATACATAGCGCTAACCAGGGCAGATACCGGCCAGGGGATGATCGCCGGCCTGTCTATTGCGGCTATCGCGATTATTGCCGACCGGCTAATTGCCACTAGTGCCAAACATACCCGGCAGCGGTTGGGATTGAATTGAATATTTATCGGTGCCGTTGCTAAAAGTGGGCAACCGAGAATTAACTTAATAACTTAGAGGCAGTGCCTATGTTAAGTGTGGCAAAAAATACCGCCGAAAATCTCAGCTGCTGGCAAGAGCCAGTATTGGCAGTGCCTCTAAGTGGTGGGCTGACCAATACCAATTTTAAAGTACGTTATAGAAATGATGATTACGTGATCAGAATTGGCGAGGACATCCCCGAGCACGGCATCATGCGTTTTAATGAGTTAAACGCCAGCCAAGCGGCATATCAAGCCGGAATTTCACCGCAGATAACTCACAGTGAAAAAGGTGTGTTAGTGATTCGTTTTATAGAGGGCAACACATTAGCTGCAGCGGATATACGCTGCGAGCAGATGTTAGCGCGCATTTTAGTGTTATTAAAAAGCTGTCACCAGCAAGTACCCCGCTATTTAAAAGCGGGTTGCATGAGCTTTTGGGTGTTCCAAGTTAATCGCACTTATGCGAGTACCTTAAGTGACATTCAAAGTCGCAGCAGTGCCGAACTCAGTCGGCTAATAGAGATAAACGCACAGTTAGAAACGGCGGTCGGCAGAGTCAATATTAGCTTCTGTCACAACGATATGCTGGCGGCAAATTTTATTGATGGCGGTGAAAAGCTCTGGCTGATTGACTGGGATTACGCGGGGTTTAACAGCCCGTTGTTTGATTTGGCTAATTTGGCCAGCAACAGCGATTTGAGTGAACCGTTGGAGCGCTGGCTGCTGGAAAATTATTACCAGCGACCGCTCAACGAAAAGTTGTGGCGTAGCTACAGCGCGATGAAATGTGCCTCGCTGTTGCGTGAGGCAATGTGGAGCATGGTCTCTGAGAAATACACTCAACTGGATATTGATTACACGCAATACACCTTTAAAAATTTGCGGCGCTTTGAGCGCGCCTACTCAAAATATGTAGCAATAGCAGGAGCATAATAGCGATGACCTTTCCAACACAGGCACAAATAATTGTCATAGGCGGTGGTATTATTGGCTGCAGTACCGCCTATCACTTAGCGAAAGAGGGCGCCAAGGAAGTGATAGTGCTGGAGAGCGGAGAGCTCACCAACGGCTCAACATGGCACGCCGCTGGGCTTGTCGGTCAATTGCGCAGCTCGGCAAATATTACTCAATTGTTAAAAAATTCGGTGGATATCTACAAAAATCTGCAGGCTGAAACGGGCTTGGCAACTGGCTGGAAAATGAATGGTGGGCTGCGCCTCGCCTGCAATAAAGATCGCTGGATAGAAGTGCGGCGTCAGGCGACCACCGCGCACAGTTTTGGGCTGCCGATGGAATTGCTCAGTGCCAGTGAAGCGCAACAGCTCTGGCCGCTAATGGATGTGTCCGATATTGTCGGGGCGGCATTTTTGCCCACCGATGGACAGGCCAATCCCTCAGATATTACCCAGTCACTGGCGAAAGGTGCGCGCATGCGCGGGGTTAAGTTCTACCAAAATACGCGGGTGACCGGCATCAAAGTTGTGGCAGGCACAGTGGTGTCGGTCACCACTGACCAAGGTGAGATTAAATGTGAAAAGGTAGTGAATTGCTGTGGTTTATGGTCCAGAGAAGTGGGTCGTATGGCCGGTGTCAATGTGCCTTTACAGAGCGTTGAGCATCAGTACATGGTTACAGAGCCGTTAAAAGGCCAGCCAGTGCCCGGTGATTTACCAACCTTGCGCGATCCGGATCGGCTGATCTATTTTAAGGAGGAAGTGGGCGGGCTAATTATGGGCGGTTATGAGCCCAACCCCATTGCCTGGGCGCGAAAAGGCATCCCCGACAAATTCCATTTCTCGCTGTTAAATGAAAACTGGCAACACTTTGAACCGTTGATGGAGCAGGCGTTGTTTAGGGTGCCAGCACTAGAGACTGCCGGCATAAGAACCTTAACCAACGGCCCCGAATCATTTACTCCAGACGGTAACTTTATACTTGGCGAGGCCCCAGAGGTGAAAAACTTCTTTGTCGGCGCGGGCTTTAACGCCTTTGGTATTGCCTCAGGTGGCGGCGCGGGGCAGGCTTTGGCACAGTGGGTGATAGCGGGCGAGCCGCCGATGGATCTGTGGCCGGTAGATATTCGCCGCTTTAGTAAAGTGCACCGCGATGATGATTTTGTCTGCACCCGCACATTGGAGGCATACGCCAAGCACTACACCATGAGCTGGCCTCACGAAGAATATAGTAGCGCCCGCGGTGTACTGACTTCGCTGCTCTATCCAGAACTAAAAGCGCAAGGTGCCTGTTTTGGCAGCAAAAACGGTTGGGAGCGCCCCAACTGGTTTGCTCAAGAGGGCATGCAAGCCGTTGATCGCTACTCTTACGGGCGGCAAAATTGGTTTGCAGCGGTAGGCGAGGAGCACAGGGCAACCCGTGAATCAGTGGTGGTTTTTGATCAGAGTTCCTTTGCTAAATTCAGCTTTAAAGGCCCAGATGCAGGGCAGGCGCTAAGCTGGATATGTGCCAACCACGTGGATGCAGAAGTGGGGAAGCTGGTCTATACCCAGCTGCTCAATGATCGAGGAGGTATTGAATGTGACTTAACAGTGGCAAAAATTTCACAAGATGAATTTTACATAGTGACGGGCACCGGTTTTCGCACCCATGATTACCACTGGATTAAACATAACATCCCCGCACATTTGACGGAGTTTGAGTTTGTCGACATCACCGAACAATGGACTACCTTGTCGCTGATGGGCCCTAATGCACGTAAAGTATTGAGTCAGGTTACCCAAGCAGATGTCAGTAATAGCGGCTTCTCCTTTGCCACTGTACAGAAAATAGAAATTGCCGGGCATTTGCTGCAGGCACTGCGAGTTACTTACGTTGGCGAGCTCGGCTGGGAACTGCACATGCCGCGGGACGCGGGCGCCGATGTATATCGAGCAATCATGGCGGCAGGGGCAGAGCTGCAAATTCGCAACGCCGGTTATCGGGCGATTGAATCATTGCGTCTAGAAAAAGGCTACCGTGCCTGGGGGGCTGAACTCACTCCAGATAGCACACCTCAAGAGGCTGGGTTGGGCTGGGCGGTGAAATTAAATACCCAGCTTAACTTTAAAGGTCGCAAGGCGCTGGAACTGCGCAGAGGTCAGGCACTGCAAAAGCGCTTAGCCTGTTTTACGGTGGATGATCCGGATATTATTTTATTGGGTCGTGAAACGATATATCGCAATGGTGAGCGGGTCGGTTATCTGACCAGTGGCGGTTGGGGCTACACCATCCAAACCAACATAGGCTATGGATATGTACGTAATGACCAAGGAGTTGATAGCGAATATTTGCAAGCGGGGACATACGAACTGGAAATCGCCTCAACGCGAGTACCTTGTAAAATTCACCTCAAAGCTTTGTACGACCCATCGATGACCAAGGTCAGGGCATGATTTCAAGCTAGAGGGGGAGATGATTACTGGATTTCATGTGTTTATTACATCTCTGTGTAGCGTAGCGCCTCTGTGTTCTGTGTGGTGAGAAATCTTTAATAGATAGGTTTACCACGCAGAACGCGTGCTTAAATGTGGCGCCGTTAGGGAGTGATATTAGAATGACTGTCTAATGGCTTACTCGCTATTTTCTTTATTGAGCAGGGTGCTAAATGGCCGTTTGTTTTCTGTGGACCAATGATCGGATGCATTGATAAATTGTTTAAAAGATAATGGCCTGCTGAATAAATAGCCCTGCGCAGACTGACAGCTATTTTGCCTTAAAAATTCTTGTTGCGTTTCATTTTCAACCCCTTCGGCGATGACTCCTAAATTTAAACTTTTTGCCATGGCTAAAATTGCCAGCACAATGGCGTTTTGGTTGTGCCCAATACTTAATTCTTGGATAAAAGAGCGATCTATTTTTAAGTGATCTATAGGCAGCTTTTGTAAATAAGAGAGCGAGCTATAGCCAGTGCCAAAATCATCTATAGCAATAGTAATACCCAGTTTTCTAACGGCTGTTAAGAATACTTGCACAGTCTCGAAGTCATCGACTAACACGCCTTCTGTAAGTTCCAATTCAAGAAAGGAGGCAACGTCGATCTCACTTTTTGTAACGCTATTGGTGATAATACCTAATAGCTGTTGGTCTCGTATTTGGATAGGGGATAAGTTAACTGATAATGTAATAGGTATGTTTTGTTTATGTAAAATCTCCAGTAATTTAATGGATTCCTTAATCACCCATTGACCAATGGCCACGATTAACCCTGTCTGCTCAGCGATAGGGATAAACTCATCGGGTAAAATCAAACCTTGATTGGGCTTGTTCCATCGAATCAGTGCTTCAGCTTTGATAACGTTGCCAGATTGAAGGTCATAGATAGGCTGTAAAAAAAGCTCAAACTGCTTATCTTCAATTGCCACACGTAATGCCGCTTCTAATTCAATTCGCCGCAGCGACTGCAGTCTGAGTGCCTCAGAGTAAAAATGGATAGACTGATTTTTTTTATCCCGTCCAAAAAAAGCGGCCAAATCTGCATTTCGCATTAACTCTTGTGCGCTAATAACATCATTTTGGTAGTGGGATGCACCAATGCTTAAGCCAATTTTACAAGTGTTTTGGTTGATGATATTGATTGGCTCACAAGCGGCATTGATCAAACGCTTAGCGACGAGTTCGCACTCTTCTTCATTTGATTTGTATAAAATAATGGCGAATTCGTTACCACCAAGACGGGCTAAAATGCTCTGTTCGCCAATAATGGGTTTTAACCGAGCAACCACGGTTTTAATCACTTCATCGCCTGCGGCATAGCCGTATGCTTCATTGATCCGCTTGATGTGTTTAATATTGATCTGTAAAACAAACAGTGAAGAGTTACGGGTCATTGCGTTTTCTAAGCTCTGCCAAAAAAATTGTCGATTGGGCAAATCCGTCATGACGTCAAAATAGGTGAGTTTTTCATTACTTTGTTGTAAGTATTTTACGCGGCTTATATCCGTTACAAGCAATAACCAATAAGTCAGTTTGGTATTAATATCTTTTACAGGGCAAATAGTTATGTGAAGCCAGCGACTCACTGTATCTGGCTTTATCCAATAAATTTCACTATTCCATTTTTTCTGGGTATTGAGTACCCTTTGAAATTCAGGGAATTGGCGGTGACAGAGATCTAAAATAATATCGATAGGTGCAATGCTGTCATTTTCTCTAATATCAAAAATATGAAAAAGGGCTGGGTTCTGCGCTAAGGGCTGCATGTTTGCATCAATCATGGCAATACCAAACTCACAGTGTTCCATTAGCTCTTTAATAGGTGAATGCAGGTCAATTTTATTACTTAAGTTATAAGTGAGAGACTCTATACGTTTATAGATTAACTCGTGTTGCTCTAATACTTTATCGTTAGATATTAACAATTCTCGGGCGAGCTGTAGGGTGCTTTGGCGAATATTATATTCATTTTCTAAGTTGATAATAACCAGATATTTCTTGTCGTCCTGAGTGATAGCAGAAGCTTCTAACCGCCAGAGACCAACGCTGGTTTGTTCGCTCCAAATCCCAGAGTTAATACGGCCATCAAGGTTACTTGTCCAAAATTTATTGGCATCATACAAAAAGTCAGTTAAGTAAACTGAATTGTTGTTTTCAGGGGTTACTTCACCGTTTAAGCCCCTGGGGAAAATAGCCGAGAACCAAGTTGTATTTGAATGGATGGCTCTATAGCTATTATCTTGATTTTTAACCATCACGGCGCAATCAAGTATGTTTAATTCTTGAAGTAATGAAGCCAGCATTTTCTTTGTCTCTATATAATAACTAAGTGTGATTGAGCGAAATTTTGGCAACATCGAAAAACAAGTTATCAACCCCGGTATTTTGTTTGGCACTTGTTTGTAACTGTGCCTCAAACAGTGACGGGCTCTCATTCTCTAAAATAGAGTGCCAAGCATCAGCAGGGGGCAAATCCGATTTGTTAATAACTAATATTACCGGGATCTCTTGTTCTTGTTTAAGCATACGTGTGATTTCTAATCCATCTTGAAAGGATTGTATCCGCGATTGATCCACAACAACGATAGCGACGGAGGCCCCCCTGATAAATTTGCGGTTAAATCCAGAATACCGATCGATACCTTCAATATCCCACAACATTAGTTGAACATTATTGTCGTTTAATTTAACTATTTTTTTATCAATTTTCACGCCAATAGAAGTTAAGTACTTATCGTTAAAAATGCCTGCCACATAACGATTAACTAAGCTTGTTTTACCGACGGCGGAAGCGCCAAAAATACATACTTTTTTTTGAATCATTGATTAGTGTGCTCCAGGTCTAGTGCCGTTTTTGCTGCACTTATATTGACCACCGAGAACATCACACGACGGTCTTTTTTATCGAGGCTACCAAGCCCAAGTGCTTCCATGACCTCAGCATCGACCTTATTGCTAATTAGATTTGTTTTAACAGATTGAGCGCGTGCGAGACTCAATTGTCTATTGTGAACTTTACTGCCTTTAGGGCTGCTGGCGCCAAGTATTAGAATTTTTATATTGCTATTTAGTTGCTCAGATAAATTCAGTATTTCAAAAACATTTTGGCTAACCAGCGTTAGTTTATTGAGTGAAAAGCCGCTTAACTGACTTTCATTTTGGTTAAATATAATCGCGGTGTTCTCGAGTTTGTTAATGCTTTGGGTTAATAAAGCGCGATTGATTTTTACCTTTGAGGGCAATAAAGTAGGGAACACTTTAACCTTAGAGATTATTGATTTTAGATTTATTTCATCAGGCAAAGCAGCGACCAAATGTTTTAATTGTCTAAATTTTTCCTGGCTAAGTTGGCCGCTAAAAACGTGGTTGATATACGTTAGCTCAGGAAACTGCACCGCGAGTAAACTGAGCCTTAATGGTGTCAACTGTGCATCTAACGAGCGGTAAACACGCTCGTTTATCACCAGCTCGGTGGCCGATAATTTAGTGCCCTTTAACCATGATAAGGCGGGTTCTGCCAGAGGATCTCGTAATATAGTAATGCAAACTTTGTCATCACATAGCTCTGCATCCAATAAAACAATGCCGGGGGATGCCGGCAGAGCCTTTATTTTATGCACTTTAGACTCTTTTATTAAGACAGGATCCAATGAGCGATACGGGCGCTCCATGATGTTAATTTCAGTACCTGCCAGTTTGGCGTGTTCTATCCATTTTGCAGCAGGTTGTGCGAGAGGGTCCCTTAATAGCTCAATGCAAATTTTATTGTTACAAGCATCCACGTTTAATAAAACAATACCTGGGGTATTAACCAGCGAGTTTATCCGTTGGATTTTTGAATTCAACTGCCATTGCAGCAAGGTAAAATAACCAATAACGAAAAAAAACGCCATGAAGAGCGCTATCGCCATCCAAGGTTTTTTCTTCTTAAGAGTTATTGACTCTTTTTGTTGCGCAAGTAGGCAGTCGTTGAGTTGTTGTTCTGTATTAACAAAAGGGAGCGCATCACCATCGAATTGATCGAGTTCTGCACCATATATTTTATGGATAGTCTCAAGGCTTAATTGTAGAGATTCGCCAATTGCGGCTGGATAATTGCCCGTAATGGCAGCGACTAACATCGCTTGCGGGCCCTGTTTTATTAACAGAGTGAAATCATCCGTTTTTATTTCATCTAAGAATTGTTTATTATCTTTATTAGCGGAATAAAAAGAGTCTGAAACAAAATCATTAATGGCACTTAACATAGCTGAAACCGTATCGCCATCAGTGGCTTGGGTTTTATCTCTGACCACTGTATTGAGTAACATACTGGTTTCGTTGTGGATCAACAGTATTTGCTCAACCCGAAAAACAAAGGTTTGGCGGATAACATACTGAGCATAGGGCACGCCTGTTCGCCATGCTCTAAAGCGCCACTGTAACCCCTTAATGGTAAAGCTACTTTCTAATAAAAGGTTAGTTTGTTCCATAAAACCGGTGATAAACGCACTCACAGCCTTACGTATTAAACCTCCGACAAGTGGATATAAATAACCGATAAATAAGTCTTTTTTCTCTAAGACCGATTTTTCTACCGCTTTCTCAATAAGAGGAGCAAGCACTTGGCTGACGGTACCATCGGTATTTTGTCGATCGTGTAGGGCCTCTGTTAATACCTTACTCACTATTTTTCGGGCATCTTCTTCAACGACATCGCGAATGCGTTGATTATTTTTACCCAAGATGATTTGTCTAAAATCTGCTAGCTCTTGGGATTCACTTAGGGGTGATGGGTTATTGGATTCCATTTTCAATACTAGCTGTCTTCATCGTTTTCAAGATTACTTACAACAGTAGCGAGCAGTTTAGCCAGTGTTTTTCTGTCAGTTTTAGAGCTATTCAGGTCTTTCTTTACTTGATTCAATAACTCAATAGTTTGATGGTGTTGCTTGGTGAAATAGGTAGTGAGTTGCTCTGTCTCATCCTCTAGCTTTTTACGAATCTCATCATCTTGTTGCCGGCTATTGATATCAATTGTTTCTAGTTCGGTGGTTAGTTGGTTAGTGTCATCAGTTAACTGCGATGTTTTGTTTTCGTAGGTGTTATCCACCTCGGTAATACGTTCATCGAGTTTATTGACATTGTCTTCTAACGCCGCCTGCATCTTTTCTATTTGTTGCTGTTGTGATTTAGCAATTGACTGAAAGTTTGCTTGCATATCACTGCGCATTTTATTTATCTGCGCTTCTAAGTCTGTCTTAGCAGCACCAAAAACAATATTTCTTAACTGATCTAGTTCAAGGGCAGAGCTTTGTGTTTGCGATGGCTCTTGTGATTTGATTTTAGAGGGGTTTTGTCCAGGCATAGTTACATCCTTAATAATCGCCGGTCAATGATAGATTAAACAATTACCTAGTTCTCATCCAGAAACGGGGTCGTAGCGAGGGTGGTCCAATTGATCGAGATGCGCAATACTAGATGTGGGCGTTTGGTCATTCCAAATAACGACACCTAGTAGTGAGCAGATTGAGCTAGTGGGACATCCGTAGTAGACATCTGTTTCTGGATGGGAACTACCTATAACCTACATCCGTGTTTTATAGTTATTATCGATTAAAATATACCCTGTTTATAGGACAAATGAAAATTTGTGAAGTAATTAGAGATTGTTAGATTGCTATTCAACTCATTGTATATCCAATAGTTTATACTAAACTCTCAATCTTAATGTTGTGTTAATCTAAAAATCGAAAGGAAGTGGAAAGCTGTGGGCTACACAGTTACAGTTTGTAGATAAATAAACAGTGGATGGTTTATACCTTCCAAACAATAATGGGTTAGCGGGAAAATTCTATGTCTAAGAAAGTAGTAAAGTTTGAATACGAGAAAGAAACCAAAAACAGTGTTCGCTATAAGGAAGTCCCCGATGAAGGTACTGCTCCCATCATTGGATCTTTGTATGTGCAGAAGTGGTTTGCGGGTAACAGTAAATCTATTGAGATAACGATTGATAAAAAAGACTGACTTTGGTCGCGGGCAAGAAAAGTGACGGGAAAAAAAGGTTAAGAACGGTGAACTTGTACCCACAACAGAGCGATGAGGGGATTGTGTTCTCTTCTGTGTAGCGCAGCGCCTCGGTGGTGGAAAAGATAGTCTTTAGTCGTTAGTTGTTAGTTAGTGGGGGGGTAGTTAAAAGACAAAGATTAGTTTTACCACAGAGGACACCGAGAGCACGGAGGAGAGAATAATAGATTAAAAAAAAGTCATTGGTCGTTAGTCGATAGATAAAAAACTCCTGAGTCTTAATGTGTGCTCTTTCTCTGTGTAGCGAAGCGCCTCTGTGCCCTCTGTGGTGGAAAAGAAAGTCGTTGGTCGTTAGTCAAAAGATTAGTTTTACTACAGAGGGTGCCGAGAGGAGGGATTAAAAGATATAAATGAAAAGTGGCGAGTTGTGGGTTTCGAGCTGCAAGTCAAATGACTTGAAACCTGAAACCCGCACATACGAAAGTGGCAGAAGTTAAGAAAAGTCCCATAGTTTTTTCAGTAGCGGGGTGCTTTGCATCATACGTTTGTTGTATTTACCGCGTATTTCAATCAGGCCAAAAAACAGCCAAAAGCGTTCTAACATGCGGGTATGATAAGCAGCGGCAGCTGAGGATTGGCGAGTGCTGTATGTGCTGTCCTCAAACTCTTCTGCGACCTCTGCAAAAGTGCTGATTAGCTCTTCACTAAATTTGACGCAACTAACCTGGTTGCCATCCAAGCGCTGTAGTTTAACCAGCGAGTACCAAATTGTTTGTTGAAAAAATGACGCTTCTGGATAACCATCTTCATAGCCCCAGTTGAATTTTTCGAAATAGGTGGTAAATAACAGCTGAAATAAATCGTAGTCGCTAATCTGTAATGCTTTCTTGGTTAATAGAAAATAGCCTTTTTGCTGACGTAATAATCCTGCGAGTTCAAAGATTATTTTGGCTTTATGCAATTCTCTAAAGTCATCTTCTTTTTTAAAAGTCCGCACTAGAGAGAGAAAGCTATTGCGATCAATATGATCTTGTACCTGGGTCTGTACATGCCTGACTAATGCTGTCGGTAAATAACCGGCCGCCGTGGCTTTTATTTTTGACTTAAGTGCAAAGCTTTTAAACGCATGAAAGATAGCGATGATCGCTGCACTTTCTAACGATCCGTTGGCTGATTCACCGGCATGGGATCGCCATTTAAACAGGGTTTGTTCCGCAGTGGGTGCATAGAGCAAAGTGTGCATTTGCGTTGGCGAAAAACCACCCAGTTCAACTTGAGGCGCTTCGTTTAACTGTCGCACTTTATGGTCGAGGAAAACCTGCATATCTTGCTCGGACTGAAACTGCTGACCGGCCATGGCTTGGACGAGCTTTTGGTTGGCTTCACGGGCCAGATTTTCCCCTGGCTGCGCAGGACTGAATATATCAGCACAACATTTTTTATATTTTTTGCCGCTGCCACAAGGACAGGGATCATTTCGACCGATTTTAGACACGAGTATTAACCTTTAATCTCATAAGATATCGATGATATTAGCATCGTTAGTCGTTAGTCAATGGTCATTGGTCGCTAGTCGATAGGTAAAAAACTCCTGAGTCTTAAATGTTTACTCTTTCTCTGTGTAGCGCAGCGCCTCTGTGACCTCAGTGGTGATAAATCTTTAAAAGACTAGTTTCACCACAGAGGGCACTGAGGAGGGAATGAGCATTTCAATTTGCAATGGCGGGAAAAAATTTTGGTAGGGCGTTTAACTCACCATCCCACTGGCAACAAAGACAACTGCTTTTCGGGTAAAGGTGGCAGCTGAGGTTGATGCAACTTTTACTCAGCTCTGTTTATTTAATTCACCGTAAAAATTTCGCCACTGTTGAGCAGCTGTATTTTTCCAGCGACTGTACTTTGTTTATCCAGTAATACTTGAATTGGCTCTAGGTATAGCTGATACGTAGAGTGATGAATGGGTATAGTTATTTTCGGTTTAATCACAGCCATCAAATCCAGTACTTCTTCAGCACCCATGCTGATTTGCCCCAGTGGTCCGCTAGTCCCTACTCTGCCCAAATGTGGCAGCATGATGTCGGGGGCGGGATAAGCTTTTAAGCGCTCTAACAACTGCGTGGTCGCGAAACTATCACCGGTCCAATATAACGATTTTTCCCAACTCCCATGGCTAAAAGTAAACCAATAGCCATTACCGCGACCTAACAATGCGCTAATGTTTTGGTCAGTGCTGTGACTAGCCGGTAGTGCGGTGATCTCTATGTTGTAGCCATTTTCTGAAAGCTGCCAATGCTGGCCCCAGTCTAGTTCATGGATATTGGAAAAACCTTGGGCAGCTAATTGTTCAGTAGCTCCTGCGGGTACAATAAAGTCCAGTTGCTTATCAAGTTGTTTTTGCGCGCTTTGGTCAAAGTGATCTTCGTGAGTATGACTTAAAATACTCAGATCAATATCATTGATATTTAAATCAGGCAGCGCGGTTAACCTTTTATGATCGACAACTTTGGGGCCTTTGGCTAAATCAAACATCTGGTTGGGATCGCCCATTTGATATGCCTGCTCTCCCTCTCCTAACATTGGGTCAGTGAGTAACTGTAGCGGTCCAAACGTGATTAACACAGTGGGTCCCCCTAACCACTGCAGGCTTAGTTTTGGTTGAGATTCCTGCGCCACAATCACTGGACTAGTGACTAATAGGCTTAGGGAAACTGTGCTGAAGATGCTTTTAACTAACCGTAAATTAACCATAAATATCTCTCTTGGTGATGATGAATTTAAGCTCAGCAGTTTACACAGGGGATCTTTGTCTGATAAGTTACGCAAAATATAACAGACTGTATAAAGATTATTGACAATGGCTCAGTTAGATCAACTACACACTTTTTTAGTGGTCGCTAAGACCCTTAACTTCTCAGAGGCGGGGCGGCGTTTAACGTTGCCCAGAGCGACTGTTAGCGCCAGGATTAAAGCGCTGGAAAAACGTCTTAATACCCAGCTTTTTTTACGCAGCACTCGTAAAGTCGCTTTAACACAGGAGGGGGAAGCATACTTTTTAGTCGCAGAGCGTTTGCTTAATGAACTGAATATCATTGAAGAGCGTTTTATGCAGCGCATCTATTTGCAGGGCGAAATCAGGCTTTCCGTTCCGGTAGAATTTCCTCAGCAGTCACTGGTCAGTTTACTGGCTGATTTTTCGCAGTTACACCCTAAAGTCACAGTGCAAATAGTGGTTACCGATAAAGCCTTAAACTTAGTGGCAGACAGGATAGATATCGCCTTTCGCGGGCGCGCTGTGACAGCCCAAGATCTGATCGCCAGGAAGCTGGGAGAAACCCCGCTGTTGCTGCTAGCATCACCAAGTTACTGCAATAGGCACGCTGCACTGATTAAAGCCGTTAATTGGCAGCGCCTGGCGGTGTTAGACCCACTGCGATTAATTCCTTTTACAGCAGCGACAGCACCCGTAGATACCACCAGCATGGCTTTGGCGCGTAGTTTTGCACAATCGGGTACAGCAGTAGCGCTGCTGCCAAAACAATTTTGTAATGATCAAATCAGTAGCGGACGTTTAGAGGCTATTACCAGCCCCTGTCAATTACCCAAATTACCGATATATCTGGTCTACGCCTCAGGCAATCGTTTATCGAAAAGAGTGCGCACTTTAAAAGATTTTATCTGGGAAAATAGGCACAAGTACCAGCTAGTGTGAACACCAGCTCCGGACTATTACAGAGGGTAGCTGAGATGATTTACTTAAAACTCCTGAGTCTTAAATGTTTACTCTTTCTCTGTGTAGCGAAGCGCCTCTGTGCCCTCGGTGGTGGAAAAAGATTGTCATTAGTCATTAGTCGATAGATAAAAAACTCCTGAGTCTTATATGTTTACTCTTTCTCTGTGTAGCGCAGCGCCTCTGTGATCTCTGTGGTGGAAAAAGATTGTCTTTAGCTTTTAGCTTTTAGCTTTTAGCTTTTAGCTTTTAGCTTTTAGCTTTTAGCTTTTAGCTTTTAGCTTTTAGCTAAAAGATGAAGGGATTAAAAGATTAGTTTTACCAGACAGAGCACGGAGGAGGGATAAATAGATTTAAATGAAAAGTTGTGATCTGTAAGTCAAATAATTTGAAACCCGAAACCCTCTTTTTTATCCGAATTTATATACAAGAAGATAAAAAGGGCTTAATATCTGTATCACTAAGTGCTATGGTGTTTTGGCGATAATCTAAAGGCAGAGAATGCTAATAATTAAAAACAAAGCGTTCCATAAGTGGGCTATTAAGGAAGATTTAGCCGACGCGGCTTTATTGGCTGCGGTAAATGAGATGGAACGCGGCCTGATTGATGTTGAGTTAGGGGGCCATGTTGTAAAAAAGCGTATAGCGGTAGATGGCAGAGGAAAGAGTGGTGGATTAAGAACTATCATTGCTTACAAAGCAGGAAGTAAAGTGTTCTTCGTCTATGGTTTTGCGAAAAATACCCGTGCCAATATTAGTGCTACAGAATTGAAGGCGTTAAAGTATTTAGCGAAAGAATTATTGGGTTACAGTGACACAGAATTAAACGTTGCTATTAAAAGTGGTGTGTTAATCGAGGTAGAAAACGATGGATAAATCAATATTGGATATGGTTCACGACAGTGCCCAAGACTTACTCGATGCTGGGGTGATGAAAGAGACAACAATGCGCGAGTTTGATGCGCTGTGCTTGCCACCGGTTGAGCAATATTCTGCTGTACAGATCAAGGGGATTCGCACAAGAGTAAAGGCTAGCCAAGCGGTTTTCGCCGCCTACTTGAATACCAGTAAATCAACAGTCCAGAAATGGGAGCAAGGGGTTAAAAAACCCAATGGCCCTTCTCTAAAATTATTGAATTTAGTGGCACACAAAGGCCTGACGGTATTGGTTTAAATAAAGGTTGTTGATCCTAGGCCGTGAGTTGGTGGTCAAAAACAAACACAGCTTTAAGTATGTTGGTTTCCTCTGTGTAGCGCAGCGCCTTTGTGTCCTTTAGCCGTAAGCATAATCACATTGCCATTGGCTGGACATCTCTCTCAATTATTTTACCGCTATGCTCTGTTGCTATTTTTAAGTCGTAATCTATTTGTAAGTTCATCCAGCTTTGGGCATCGGTTCTGAAGTATTTGGCTAAACGTAAAGCAGTATCAGGGGAAATGCCTCTACGCTCCTTGAGTATTTCACCTATTCGACTAGAAGGTACTCGCAATGCCAGAGAGAGGGCATTCGCCGATAGGCCCAAAGGAATGAGGTATTCTTCTTTTAATATCTCGCCTGGGTGTATAGCTCTCATATTATTTGTAATCATAATTATTGCCTTAATGATAATCGGTTATTTCAACATCAAATGCATTGTTATCTTCCCATCGGAAACATAAGCGCCATTGCTGATTGATGCGAATGCTGTGCTGCCCTTTTCTATTTCCTGATAATTGTTCTAGCCGATTCCCTGGCGGGCTTCTCAAAAAGTCGATTGTTGCTGCCATATCAAGTAAGTGAAGCTTCCTTTCCGCTTGTCTTTGGAATGCTTTAAATTGACGTGGATTGCCCCCAGCAAAAAGTTGAGCTGTATTTTTATCGGAAAATGATTTAATCATAAAGGTATTATATAACGTCTTTCGTATAACGCAATGCGTATAGTCAGTCACTAGTTCAGCTATGAGCTAAAAATATAAGTTATGGGTAAAAAAAGTTTCGGGTAGTTGGCTGTGAGTCAAAAGATTAGAAGTTAAAAAGGCAGTAACGTGCAAAAGGGTACAAATGAAATGCTAAGCCCGAAACCTGATACCTATTGAAATTATGGTGCTTTGTATTTCCTCTGTGTAGCGTAGCGCCTCTGTGATCTCGGTGGTGGGAAAAGATTGTCTTAGATCAGTGGTCGTTAGTCGTTAGCTAAAAGATGAAGAATTAAAACATTAGTTTTACCACAGAGGGCTCGGAGGAGGGATTAAAAGCTAATAAGTCATTAGTCGTTAGTCGTTAGTTAAAAAATTAAGGGATAAAAAGACTAGTTTTACCACAGAGGTCACGGAGAGCACGGAGGAGGGATTAAAAGATTTAAATGAAAAGTGACGAGTTGTGGGTTTCGAGTAGCGAGCTGTAAGCCAAATGATTTGAAACCTGAAACCTGAAACCTGAAACCTGAAACCTGGTTTATGTATATTGTATTTGTTATAACAAAGAGTATAATTTTGTACATAATAAAGTACGTTTTTGTGTTGTATGTTGAGGTGAGTTTATGTCTATTCAATTAATATTGGCTGAAAAAACAGTATCAGTGACAGAGCTTAGAAAAAAGCCGTGTGATTACTTTTTAGATGAGCCGGTTGCGGTGCTGTCTAATAATAAAACAGCGGGCTATATGATAAGCGCCAAGCTTTACGAGCAAATGGTAGCGCTTATAGAGTCTCAATCTAAAACCTCCCGATTTAGACCTTCTCAAGCTCGGCTTGCTCAGATTTCTGCACATAGTAGCGCTAGTCTGCTTGCTACCTCAGATAAAGAGTTAGGCGATTTTTCAGAGTGATACGGGTATTTAAAAGTAGTATTATTCGTCAAATATTAAGTTCTGAAGAGCTTGACGCGCTGATTGACGATTTTAAAAGTCATAAAATGACAGGGATAGTCCCTGACAAGAAACTATAAATTAAGGCAGCTTTATCGTTAGGATATTTGTTAGCAGCATCATTAAAAATGCGTTTAGTTAGTGCGTTCATGCTCGAGGAGTAGGCTCTAATTATTATTTGATAAGCTTAATACGGAGTTGACCTGTAGCCAACATCGGAGAATAAAGAAGGTGGCGGGAACAAAAGGCTGCATATAATTAGTTAGTTAAAAAAGCTATGAGCTAGAAGCTAGAAGCAGTGATGTAAAAAGTGGATGTTCCATATCTTTCAATTGGTACTAAATGATGCAGGTTTCCCTATAAGCGCCAGGAGGAGAGCCAGTCCAAGTGCTGTAAGCTCGAACGAAGGAGTTTGATTCTTGAAAGCCTAATAGGAATGATATTTCACCTAGTGATAACTTCGAATTTTTCAAATAGTGCTGTGCAAGGTTATGGCGAACAGCTTGCAGAACAGCTTGGTAATTGTGGGTTTCTATTGTCAGCTTTCGCTGTAAAGTTCTCTTGCTCATCGCCAACTTTTCAGCAACATGTTCAATAGTGCTTTCACCTGCTGGCAGCGTTTCTAATAAAACGGCTTTGACTCTATCGACTATCGTTGCAGCCGTCTCCAAATCTGCTAGTTTTTGATCAAGTTTCGTTTCAAAGTAACTCCACATAGGCGTGTTTTTTGTTAAAAAAGGAGCTTTTGCATCGGTTGCTGTAAACCGAATTGCGGTCTTTCCGCCCAGTACTAACTGGCAGCCAAAGAACTCTTCATATTCAGCGATGTTTATTGGTAATTCTGGCAGTTCGACACTGATAGGTTCAATGTGCTGCCTTGTTGCGAGCCGTGAAAGCTGGGTAAAGAAAACCATTTCTGTCAGAGAGAGTGAACGCGGTAATGGTTCTTCATACCCATAGCAGGTCACTATTAATTGAGTATATTCATCTTTAATAGTTACGGCTAAATCCATAGGACCAATCAACGGCTTATATTGACTGATGCGTAAAACAGCGCAATTGAGATTTGCACTGCAAAGCGCAGCAAAAATGGGTACGTCAAAAGATTCTACAGACAATACCCGCGCTATAAGGAGCGGAACTTGACGGTTTCCTGCGGCTTTATCGATACCTCCCCATAATTGAAAGTACTCTTTAGAGGAAAGGGTGGCAGATTCTAAATTAAAAAGATCTGCAGGCAGCTGTGCATGCATGAGTATTTCATTAGTATCCAATTCCATGTCATTGAACAATACTTTCCAATTAGGGGATACAGCAAACCTGCTCGCTCTTTTCATATCAATGTCTCAATGGGTTATTCTTATTTATATCAGGCGCTTGCTTTTTTTTCCATGGTTTGACGAGAAATACTCAATACTAATTTTCTAGGCATCAATGGGATAATCCAGTTCAGCATGAATTTGAGTGATGATTGATTGAACGCGACCAACGTACCTTTTTCCATCGCTTGATAACCACACAAAGCAACTGACTCAGGGGATTTTGCATTTTTCCAAACATCCACACCTTCTAAATTACCAGCAGTAACAAAGCCAGTGGCAACAGCGCCGGGACAAAGTACAGTCGCTGTCACATTGTATTCTTTTACTTCTTCGGCTATCGCTTGTGTAAATGATGTGACGTAGGCTTTTGTCGCATAATAAACGGCCTGAAGAGGGCCAGGCATGAAGGAAGCCGTTGATGAAACATTCAATATACGTCCTTGATTGCGTTCTACCATACCGGTTAAATAGAGGTGGGTGAGAGCAGTCAAAGTCAGCATGTTTAGTTGCATCATCGCTTGTTCAACGACTAGTTCTCTTTCATGAAATAGACCATGACCACCAAATCCTGCATTGTTGATTAGCGTGCTTATTTTTAGCTGCAGAGCTTCTGTCTGTTGAAAAATTCTCTGTGCAGATTCTTCCTTTGATAAATCTTCTACTATGACAGTTACTTGTATTTCATACTGCGCTTCAAGCTCAGTTTTCAAAGCCTCTAGCTTATCCTTTGAACGCGCTACTAGGACTAAATTGCCGCCTTTTTTTGCGTGGATTCGCGCTAGTTCCAAGCCTATACCGCCTGATGCTCCGGTAATGAGTGCAGTATTGGATGTCGTCATTTTAGTTACTCGCTATTTTTAAGAAGGTGTAATAAGTATATGAGACTTAATGACACAGCACATTAGCGAAAGACGACATGTATTATGCAGATCGTGCCGCGTTGAATATTTAAAATAACAATATTAGAGTCTATTTTTTTTTGGGGGGGGAGGGGTCAATAGAGCTATGAGCTAGCAGCTATGAGGAGATTGTCTTCTCCTCAGAGTAGCGCAGCGCCTCTGTGACCTCTGTGGTGGAAAAATCTTGTCTTGGGTCATGGTCGTTAGTTAAAAGATTAGGGCCTAAAAGATTGGTTTTACCACAGAGGGCACGGAGATCACGGAGGAGGGATTAATAGATTTAAGTGAAAAGTGACGAGTTTAAGAACAAAAGATTAAAACCAGAAACTAAAGGGCGGTAGCGGGCAAAAAATGTAGCGGTAAAAAAGGCTACAAGCATAAAGACTGAGCCCGATACCCGATACCCGATACCCGATACCCGATACTTTTTCAATACATTCCATCCAGATAAACATACAGTAAAACTGTTGCCTAAAAACAACATAACTATCTGTAGTTATTAAAGATTTTGAAAAACCGATATGTTAATGTTTATCATTCAAAAGCTAAATGAGCGGTGTTTTATGTGCTCTTTGATATATAACGGTTTGTTTTGAAAATATTTTTATGAGACTTATACCTGGATTTAAATACCGCCCTCAAAGATATGGATAAGTCATCTCCTTATGTAGTTACGGCTTTCGAGAGTCCGCGTCCATAGAATTAGAAATGAGCTGACGATAAGTTAGTGCACAACATTGATAATACAAAAAGCCAATCAGGGAATGACTGCAAAGATGGATGATTTCGAAGTTTTAAAGATAAAGCTAAAAAAGTTTGCCGATGATCGTGATTGGGATCAATTCCATTCGCCTAAAAACCTGTCGATGGCATTAAGTGTTGAAGCATCTGAGCTGGTGGAGTGTTTTCAATGGCTCACTGAAAAAGAGTCACAAAACCTAACCTCAGAGCAATTATCAGCGGTGGTTGATGAAATTGCTGACGTACAGGTTTATCTATTGCGTTTGGCAACCAAGCTGGATGTGAATATATTGGATGCTGTTGAGCAAAAGATGGTGAAGAATGCAGCTAAATATCCTGCTGATAAGGTGAGGGGGAGTGCTAAGAAATATGATCAGTATGAATGAGAAAGTGCAGCTGGGAAGCTATGAGCTACAAGCTAGAAAGCAGTAATTGTCGATGGTGAAAAAGGTGGATGTCCCATACCTCCCCATACTTGAGGTTTGTTAATGGAAATACAAATTGGTGATGTTTTAAGGTATAAAAAACCAGCGTGTCATAATAATCGGTATGAGGGTGGGTTCCTTAATTTTCATTTCATGATCCAAAAAACAGATATTAATCGGTTACAGTTGGAAAAAGGAATAAATCCAGCTGCTGCAATTATGACAAGCGATTGTGGAAAAGTAAGACCTGCCATTTTGGTCTCCACAAGCCCTAACAAAAAAGGTACTGCTGAAACGCCTTGGCAGGATTATTATGATAGCGATAATGGCCATATTAGATACTTTGGTGATAATAAAGAGCCTAGCAAAGATCCTGCTCAAGCACCTGGAAATAAAGCGTTATTAGCGGCATTTCGGCTCGCACATTCACATGACCCATTAGAGCGATTACAAACACCACCTATATTGTTTTTTAAACGTGTAACCGTCGATGGTAAAGCAAAAGGTTTCCCAATGTTTCAAGGGCTAGGAGTTATCAATAGTATTGAGTTGGTATCCCAGTGGGACAATAAATTACAGCGCTCTTTTACCAACTATGCTTTTGATTTTACAGTATTGTGTATGATGAAAGAGCACGACACCTTTGAGTGGGACTGGATTAATGCTCGTAGAGATAAGAACTTCTCAGTGCTTGACACAAACTTAAAGGCTCCCGCTAGTTGGAATCTTTGGCTAAAAGAAGGGGTTAATTCTTTAAGTAAAGCTCGACGACGAGTTTCAAAATTATTGGTTGTCAAAAGTGAAGAGCAAAAACCTCAACCTGGCTCTCTGCAGGAAATGCAGCTGCAAAGCATATACAGTTTCTATGATGGAAGAAAACATAAGTTCGAAGCATTGGCAGAATGGGTGGCGCAACGGGTTATAGGAAAGGATATAGGGATCTATCAGCAAGGCTGGATAACACGTGGTTCTAGTGATGGCGGCGCTGATTTTATAGGAAAGGTAACTTTGGGCAGTGATTTCTCCAAAGTTGAATTAATTGTACTTGGACAAGCCAAATGTGAAGTTCTGACTAGTCCTACAGGCGGTAATCATATTGCCAGAACGGTTGCACGACTTAAAAGAGGTTGGATAGGTGCCTATGTGACTACTAGCTATTTTTCTGACGCAGTACAGCGAGAAATCATTGAAGATAAATACCCTATTATTCTAATCAACGGTAAAAGAATTGTAGAAGAGGTATCTAAGTTTTTGCATGAGAGCGAAGAATATCAAACAATAAATGAGTTTCTGGATTTTATGCTTAAGAGTTACCCAGAAAGGCTTAAACAACGTGAGCCTGAAGAGATACTTAATGCATAGTTTAAAAGGCAGTAAATGTTGTTCGCTCACTGAACAAAAAAATGTAGGTATATGCCGTATCACCTATTATAATTCGGTTAATTTTTTTTGGTCGTGTCGTTATTTATGTATAAGCAACTTACTGCAATTGATCTGTTTTCTGGTGCTGGTGGATTTTCGCTAGCAGCGCACAATTGTGGACTAAAGGTGAAAGCCGCTATTGAATTTGATAAAGCAGCTGCATCAACTTATCAAGATAACTTAATTGATAAGTTAAAAACACAAACGAAACTTATTGCTGGAGACATTAATCTAGTAAATATTGCTGATTTGATGTCAGAATTGGATCTTGGTCAAGGTGAACTGGATCTACTTCTTGGTGGTCCTCCTTGTCAGGGTTTTTCGTCGCACAGATTAAAAGGTTCGGGAATTGATGATCCACGTAATCAGCTTTTAATTAGATATTTTGATTTCGTTAAAGAGCTTCAGCCAAAGGCTTTTTTAATTGAAAACGTGTCGGGCCTACTATGGAAAAGGCATGAGGATTATCTAGATCAGTTTCTTGCATTAGCTAAAGAAAATGATTATCAAGTTAAGTTTTGTAATACGTTGTTATCTAAAGATTACGGGGTTCCTCAAAATCGAAAACGTGTTTTTATTTATGGAGTTAGGAAGGATATAGATAAAAAGGGAAAGTTTTTATTTCCACCAGATCCAACACATTTCAACCCGCAAAAAGGTATTCCTAGTTGGCCAACAAGCTCGACTGTTTTTGAAAAGCCAAGTCAATCAGTTTTACAGCAGTATGTTACTGAATACTATATGCCAGAGTTTGGAATAACAAAGAAAGAAGCTAAACAATTAGTTAAAAAATTGGTGTTCGGAAAAAAACTGCTCAAAAGAGACCCATGTAATTACCATATGCAACATACTGATTTACTGACAGAAAGGTTCAAGAGTACTAGACTTAATGGCAGCAGGCTAGATAGTGGGATCACGTTGGATTGCCATAAAACTCATGGTGGCCATAAAGATGTTTATGGTCGAATTATTCTCCACCTGCCTGGTAATACAATTACCACTGGATGCAATAATCCTTCTAAAGGCCGTTTTGTTCATCCTTGGTTAGACCATGGCATGACATTAAGGCACGCCGCTAGATTCCAGACTTTTCCTGACTGGTTTGTGTTTAATGGCACTACAACTGAAAAAGCAAAACAAGTAGGTAATGCAGTGCCGATTTTATTAGGCGAAATATTGATTAACTCTATTAAACAAAATATAGAAGCTGTTTTACAGTTAAAGGCTGCAATTTAAATTATAGATAATAAGCTAGGAAAGAAAATGTCATCAATATCTTTTCAAACGAAAGCACGAACAATTGATCACTTGGGAAGGGAGCAAATTGCCGACTGTCCGACTGCTATATCTGAGTTATGGAAAAATTCATATGATGCATATGCTCGTCGTGCCGAACTACATCTATTTAATGATGATAAAAGTGTCGCTGCCATAGTTGATGATGGCCACGGCATGAACCATCATGACTTAATAACGAAGTGGCTGGTCATTGGGACTGAATCTAAAGCATCAGGCGGAGAGATAGACTTAGACGATTTAGATGGTTTAAATGAAAGACCAAAACAAGGACAAAAAGGTATTGGTCGGCTATCTAGTGCTATTCTTGGTTCGCTTCTATTACTCGTTTCAAAAAGAAAAAATTCAAAATTTGTGGCCGCTTTAATTGATTGGCGTTTGTTCGAAAATCCCTTCTTATACCTTGATGATCTTAAAATACCTGTTGAAGAATTTACAGACAAGAGAGATTTAATTGATTTGCTGCCAGTCATGTATGATGAGTTGATGTCCAATATTTGGGGCTCTCCTCTTGAAGAAGATAAAGAGAGAAGCGACCGAATCGAATTAGCTTGGCAGCAATACTCATTGGTAGAGCATCAATCATTTAAGCAGAAAAAATTAACTGATGAGCTTACTACTAAAGAAAAAATAGAAAACACACTAATCTCATCAGTATACGAAGAGTATCATTTAGAAAAATGGCCTGTTTGGAATGGTTCTAGTGAAAAAGGAACTGCTCTATTTATATCTAATATTCATGATGATTTAAAAGCTCAATATGGCGATGAAGATGATCCGTTGGTAGCACGAGCGAAAGTGAACTTTTTTTCTACACTAATCTCATTTACAGACCATGTTATTAAAAACAATCCAGTTGAATTTGACTACAAAGTGGTGCTGCATAAAGACTCATATAATAATTCTCTTGTTTCACCTGATTTAGAATTTTCGCATGATGATTTTGAGAAAATGGAACACCGTGTTGTTGGCATAATTGATGATTCTGCTATTTTTAAAGGTCAAATTCATGCCTTCGGGCATGATCTCGGTGACGTAGTCATACCGTTACAGATAAAAATGCCTTTTCACCATTTAAGTAAAGTCGGACAAGTAAATATATTTTTAGCAAGTTATGAAGTAGAAAAAGGCAAGGGAGAATTAGGGGGAGTTAGAAGTTCTATGGAACCCGGTGTTTGGAACGATATCAATGAAAAAATGCGACGATATAATGGGTTGAAAGTATACCGTGATGGATTACGTGTCATGCCTTATGGCAAACAAAGTAATGACTTTTTTGAAGTTGAAACTCGGCGCTCAAAGAATGCTGGTGCGGCTCATTACTCTCTTCGTAACATGATAGGTGCGATCTCGCTAACGAAGAAATACAATTCAAATTTAAAAGATAAGGCAGGGCGAGAAGGTTTTATAGATAATAAAGCCTCTAAGGCGTTTAGGGATATAATTGAATTACTTTTAGTTGAAGTTGCAAATAGATATTTTGGTCGGAGTTCAAAGTCAATACGTGGGACGTTTACAAAGCCACTTGAAGAAGATTATCAACAAAGAAAAGCAGCGCTAGATTTGAAGGAACAAAAAGCCAAAGATAAAAAAGCTTTTAACAATAACTTAAAATCTTATGCACCAAAAGTAATTGAGTTGCTTACCCAAACAAAACTTTATCTATCAGAAGTTGAATCATTAGAAAAAAATTCCGAAAACATATTAAAACTACAAAAAAAAGCTGGAGATATTGGACAAAAAATATTAACAATAAAAATATCCAATGCGCCAAGAACACTAAAAGGAAATCAAGAAACCCTTTATCGCGAATATAAATCTAATCTTGCTTTTATCCAAAACACCTTAAAAGAAACGCAAACTTTTCTAAATAGCGAATTAGAACGGTTAAAACCTAAAGAACCAGGCGAGCTTGCTTACTCTCAGTTACAAAGAAATGCTAAGTATATTCAAGATCAGTTAAGGGCATGGAAAGTTGAGGCCAGAGGTATTTTAAGTAAAGAACAACAACGTATCGATGCCTTAATCGATGAGAAGAACAAGCAATATCATAAAATTGCGCAGCCATACATTGCTGAAGTTGAAAGTAATCGTATGTCTCTCGCGAAATGTTTAGAATTACTTGATCGCAAGAGGGAAGAGATACAGTTTGAAAATGAGCAAATTTTTTCGCCATATTTATCTACATTATCAAGTTTGAAAGAAAGTATAGATTTAGCAGGCCTTGCATATTTTTCAATCGATCAAGCTGATGAAATGCGAGAGGAGATCGACCGTTTAAATTCGTTGGCTCAACTTGGTATTACAGTTGAAATCATAAGTCATGAATTACACCACATGCAGCATGATACCGAAATAGCTTTAGAAAAAGTTACTGACCAAATTAAAGATAAATCTACCACTGAAAACCTTGTCCGTACATATCGAGCCCTTAACGAAAAATTGAAATTTCTTTCTCCCTTGAAATTATCGGGTGAAGCTGAACGTGATTGGATTTCAGGTCATGAGATAAAAGATTACATAGAAGAATTTTACGGTAATAGTATTAATGATATCAATTTAGAGTTTTCGTCCAAATTTTTAACCTTAAATGTGTATGATGAAAAATCAAGAATATTTCCAGTATTCATTAATTTAATTAACAATTCAAAATATTGGGTCAAACAAAAAGATAATAATGCCCAACAGATCTTACTTGATATTGTTAATGATAAAGTGGTTATTTCCGATGATGGAACTGGCGTACATGAAGACGATATCAAAAGCCTTTTTACTATATTTTTTACAAAAAAAGTCAGGGGAGGACGAGGGGTTGGCTTACATTTGTGTCGATCCAATTTAGCCGCCGCTGGGCATACTATTGAGTATGCGAAAGCCCCTGAGTACCAATTGTTAAATGGAGCTAATTTTGTCATTAATTTTAAAGGAGTTAAATATGACGGATAGACGAGAATTAATAAAAAAAGTCTACATTGATCCTATTCGTTCAGTATTAGCTATTGATGATGAATTTACATCTTTGGATAACTACATTGCAGGTCAAGTCAAAGCTCCAAGCGGAATTCAAAAAGACATGCTCGCCAACTTTAGACAGAAAAAATGGCTAGTAGATATGAACGATGGAAGTGGAGGCAGCTCAGATTCAATATCACACTTGCATCAATGTGATTTGTTGGTTGTAGATTATCACCTTAATCGAGCTGATGAGACAGATAATTCACAGTCACTGGATATAATAAAGCAGCTAGATAAAAACGAGCATTTCAATCTAGTTGTTGTTTACACTAGCGCAACCCCTAAAGAGGTTCAAACAACACTTGCAGAAATATTGAGCCCATCTAAACATGCCTTCGGGGATTTTGACTACTCTCAAGTTACTCAACAATTGGAACAATGGGAAGAGGCTACTGGTGAACAAGTAATCGATGAATTAATCGGTTGTTTAAGTGCTGGTGATTTTCGTAAGTTATACTCGCGCCCAGAGCTTATTGACACTGAATTAATAGTTATGTTTTCTCCACTTGAAATATATCTGAATCAAAATGAATTCACCAGTTACGAAAATAAAGAAATACTTAAATTCATTTTTACTAAAAAAATGGAAAATCTAGTAGCACAAGGGCTTTTTCAAGGTAGTTCTGCTGTTTGGACAAGCGACGGTGATGAATATTTTTCGGTAAAAACATCTCAAATGTTCGTAACAGTCATATCCAAAGATATTACACCAGATCTTATTCCGTCGACCCTGTTAAGTGCACTTGAAAATTGGTATCCAACCTCAAACCGACTTTTATTAGCAAAAATCCGAGCAGAACTCGAGGCTAATGGCGTTTTATTCGAAGAGCAAATTTTAGACTGCAAGTATACAAATGCAGGTTGGTTACAGCAATTTATTGATGATAAAATTGACGGAACCTCACTTACAATCACCAGACTTTTTGAAGTCATGTCGAAAAGTGTGCAAGAAAAAATTCGAGAGTATGCCGATAATTTGAAAGAGAATATTTTGATTGAAGGCTATAAAAACTCTGTTGTTTTGGAAGCTAAGTTTGATCCGGAAATCTCTGAACATAAAGTTAAGGTGAATAAACATTTAAACGCCTATATCTGCTCGAAACCAGTGTCCGGTACACACATTGAAACTGGACACATATTAAAATGGGAAAATAGTGGTGATGTAGAATATTTATTATGTCTAACACCTATCTGCGATTTAGTTCCTGGCCGTGAAAAGGGATGGAGTAAAAAACTTACACCAATTATGCCCATAAAAGTATTAAAACTACACCAATCACTAAAAAATGATGCGAATCAATTAAAAGAGATTGAAAAGAAAGGACACATTGTTTTTATAGATGGCACTGATATTAAATTGTTGGCAGTAACTCCTACAGGAAGTTCAAGTACAGCCATGGAAATTGAGCAGGTTTTTGTATCTGAACAAGGACGATTTATTGTTGATACTGATAAAAACTTAATTTGTGAACTTCAAAGAATCGTTTATGAAAGTCCAGAGAAATCAGATAAAGGATTACATTATGAGACTGAAAATTGCAAAGTCGTTGGGCAATTAAGATATGAGTATGCTTTAAACTTGTTAAGCCAGCTGGGAGTTGATTTAACTCGAATTGGTTTGGATTTTGTTAAGTTAGCATAAAGTGACAATATGACAGTGCGCCGAGCCAAAGCGGTAGAAGACAGGGGCCGGGGGTCAGGTCTTTTCTTTTGCCTAGGGCTATGTTCGGGGAGTTTGTTGAAACGCGATACATAGCATATCCCTCATGAAATTTTCAGAACAATATGGGACAGTCACATTTTCTCACTGCCATATTACTAATAAACCAGCTGGAATTACTAGTGTTGATGATTACTGAAGATAAAAGTATCGCAGTACAAGATGACTTATTACGCAGCCCCCCCTTGTATTGTCGCCAGTGCGATTACTAAATTGATGAGTGGAGCGACAGTATTTAAATATTTACCAGCTGGAATTACTGGGTCAGTAAAATATCACAGTAGTGTAACCTAGTTACGAAGCTGCCAATTCCCTCTAGGTAAATATGAATTAATTGATTCTAACTAAGTATAAATAATCAGAGATAGATGTTAAATATAAAAGAAACTGATAAGGCCTTGAAAAAGCTTAATTCTTCAATTTTAGCTGACCGTAAATACACTACTTGTTTATCCTATTGGAGTCGTTTTATAAGGCAAAGGGATGGAAAATAATATGGGACAGGCTCTTTTAATCACTGCTATTTTCATGTGATCCAGCGGATAATGCTGATATGTAGCAAAGAAATATGGGACAGGCTGTGTTAATTACTGCTAATTACATATAAGTCAGATGAAATTACTAGATTCATTAATTAATTTAGAAAAATGCTTCGCTGTACCAAAATCCTAGCTACGAAGCCACCATCCCCCCTTTGGTATTGTCGCCGGAGTGATTGACTAAATTGATGAGTGGAGCGACAGGCCGTCGCGAAAAGCGAAGTTGAGCCATGGATGGCGAATCTGAGCGGCCGTCAATTTAGTCTATCACGTAGGAGTTTTTCGACAATATGGGGCGAAATTTTCTTTGGTTCGGTTTCTTTTTTTCGTAAAAAGAAATGAACTCGCTGCAGCGAAACTGCACCTGAAACGGCTCTTAGATTTTAATTCTTAGATCAATGATTGTGTCAGTTCAAAAATCCTGCCATCAGATCAAGTTACAGGGATCCTATGCCGCATTCAAAACCGTAGCCTTCTCAAGCTTATCCAGTAACACCTCATTATGCTGTGTATTCCAAAGATTATTTAGGGTTTGTAAATTAATCCAAAACTCAGGTGTAGTGCTAAGTACCTTAGCAAGTATCAAGGCTGTTTCTACGGTGATAGCACGTTTGTTATTACATAGTTCATTTACTGTTTTACGTCCAACCCCCATCGCAGTTGCGAGATTGCCTTGGGTGATATCCAAAGGCTCTAGAAATTCTAGAGTAAGCATTTCACCAATACTGGTGGGTTGATGTGCAGGTAAACGTAGAGTAGAAGTCATAAATCACCTCGTTAGTACTTATGGGGATCTAAATAAAGCTCTATTGCTTTACCACTATCCCACTTAAATATTAGTCTATATTGTTTGTTGACACGAATAGAGCACCAATGTGCCAGCTTTCCGGTTAAATGCTCAAACCTGTTCCCTGGTGGCGACCTAAGATCACATTCAGCGCTGGCAACATGAATGAGATCAAGCTTGCGCTGCAAGCTGCTTTCTAGCGTTGACGGTATTAGCCGATGCTTAGTGCCTTGCCAATAATAATCAGCCAGCCATTTATCTTTAAAAGATTCGATCATGCATAAATTGTAGCCTGTATCGATACAGGGTGCAATTTCTGTTATTGCGGAGAAAATTATGGATTGGAATAGCTAGTTAGTAACTAATACAATGTGTTAGTATCTAATACATTGTATTAGTTTGGAGCGTTCATGAATCTTGTTTTCAAAGAGACTGATATATTTACTAAACTTATTACTCAGCTGTTATCTGATGATGAGTATAAAGAGCTTCAAGAGCATTTGATTGAAAGACCTGATGTGGGTGCTGTGATTGAAGGCACAGGCGGTCTTAGGAAAGTGCGATGGGCAGCGAAAGGTGGTGGTAAAAGTGGCGGGGTTCGAATTATCTATTATTGGATAACCGAAGATCACCAAATTTACATGCTGCTCGCTTATCCCAAAAGTAAACAAGATAATTTAACCGCCACTCAGAAGAAAGTGTTGAAAGCGTTAGTGCACAGAGAATTACAGGAGAAAGACAATGGATGATAATTTATTTGATCAACTGGTTAGCAGTGTTGAGCACGCAGGTGCTATTCGCCGCGAAGAAAAAGTCGCTTCTCGTGAATTTGAATACTGTGCTGTCGATGTTAAAGCAATTCGCGAAGCGACTGGTAGGACTCAAGAATCTTTTGCACAGATGATAGGTGCATCGGTATCAGCCGTTCGCAGCTGGGAGCAAGGTAAGCGTCACCCAGTAGGACCTGCACGAGTGCTTTTAGCAATGTTTAATGCCGATCCTAAAGCGGCTGATGAACTGCTTCACAGGGCTGCAGGGTAAGATTTAGCGCAGCGGAGGTAAGCTCTTCTGCAGGACTGGAAAATATGGGTCAGGCTCTTCGGTAAAAATGAAAAAGCTAAGAACTATAGAGGCGAGAATGAGTAATTTCTTTGAAAGTATTAAGCAGGGCCTAACTGAAGCAGTAGATTACAGTGAAGGTAACGTTAAGCATGCCACAGTTCATAAATTTGATCCTGTTGATGTCAAAGCAATACGATCAAATGTACATATGACACAAAGAGAATTTGCTGCAAATTTTGGTATTAGTTTAGGTACACTTCGACACTGGGAGCGTGGTGATAGGACGCCTAGAGGGCCTGCTTTAGTTTTACTGACAGTGCTATCTAAAAATCCAAGTGCTGTTATTCAAGCTTTAGCGTAAACAAAAAAATCAAAGATATTTTAAATTATTTTATGGATGAAGTTCTTTTAACCTCTGCTGTATGCGGATAGCCTAGTAGGTATTTCTGGAGCAAAATATGGGCTATTTTCATCACTGCCATATCGCTAATAAACCAGCTGGAATTACTAGTGATTATGATTGCTGTAGATAAAAGCATCGACGTAAAAAAGCCTAGCTATCGGCACAGACTTTATGCTCCCGGCAAAGTCTAAGTACCTACATCCCTGTCGGCAAAGCAGCGCAGTGAAGAGTTACCTTCAAACCCTAACTTTGGCTAAGGTGGCGTTGTTAAGTCTGCTAGACTAAGGAGCAGTTATGCTCGCGAAGCATTGACAAGAATTTATTATTTAATTCGACACTCATTTAACTCCATTGAAGTAAGACAACTTAACTATGAAAGCATATAGCAGCATTGAAGAACGAATCCAAATTTTAGAAGATCAAGTTTTGTTACTAAATGAAGAAATTGAGGTGCTAAAAACACCTCCTACCAGTGACAATGAAAGAATTGTTTTAAAGTATATTGAAACAGGCAGTACGGGTAAAACGAAAGATTTTGTGCGCGGATTAGGTATTAAGTCAGTGCGTGGACTGTTTTCATCAGGTGACGTGAGCAGATTACTTAAAGAGGGAGCTGACGACATATCGCCTGCACTATTAGTGATCGCTATTAAGTTGGCTAATGGAAACAATAAAAATGGACCAAGTCGATAAGCGGACAGTTTTAGGAAGAGCGTATATGTACAGGATGTACGGTATAACGCGGTGACATGGCAGAATTTTGTTCCCGACAAATTCTAAGTACCTGCATCCCTGCAGGCACAGACTTTTTGCTCCTGCAAATTCTAAGTACCTGCATCCCTGCAGGCAATGGCAAAAATCCTCTTTGGTTCGGTTTCTTTTTGCCTACAGGGATTGTAGGTAAGGGGCGTGAGCAGGACGCGGAAGCTTTGCCTACAGGGATTGTAGGTAAGGGGCGTGAGCGGGAAGTGCGACCCGGACCGGTCTGGTTTAGAGGTTGTGTCGCTACTCAGGTTAACGAAAAGTATGGGACAGCCTCTTTATATCACAGTTAAATCTTCCCCCCTGTTGAAGCATCCTCGAGTGATCAGTTCTTCTATCATCGCAACCGGGTGATGTTGGCCTTTGCCACTTGGATTGAAATCTGCAGTGGATCATCGAATCTAGCCTTATATTATTTTATTTAACAGCATTAATTTTTGCTCTACTGTTTTAATGATGGTTTTACTGCTGCTGGAAGATACGCCAGTATTCTTTAATATCTCATGGAAATTTTGCATATTATCCATCAGATTTTGAGCAATGGGTCTGATGTTATTCGGCTTAATGCCGGCTTGTTTAGCCATTAACTCCAGTGACTTTTTACTGGGTGCTTCGCCTTCTCCGGCAAATGAGGTCATATGTTCTCGATAGGGAGAAGGTGAGTAAAGCACATCGTAAAAAGGGGATAAGCGCCAGTTGTTTTGGTCGTCACATAGGAAGGCGAAGTTTTTAGCATGATCATCTTGATTGCAAATCAAAAAGTTGAAAAGCGCTCTGCTAATCATTTTTTTGGCTTCATTAACACCGCACATCATACGCGTGGCCTTGATGAGGTCTATATAGTCCAGAGATGGCTCACGATAGGATGCATCAAGCAGGCCGCTTGCCGAAATCATATGTAGGCGGCCATTATTGCCAACACAATCAAATCTATCTTGCCTTAACCAAAATCTATCCTCTGCGACTTTGAGTAAATCAAAGTTAGCCGTATCTATGTTGCATTGCCTAGCAAGTGTCATACAACAGTACTCAACTAAACTTTCTTGGTGGGCGAGGTCGAATTTTTCTGAGGTGAGCTTAATTATGCTCGGCGTTCCGCTTATGTATCTGTTGGTGCTATAAGTACCGTCGGCTAAAAGAGTGACATTCAGCTTTGGTCTGGCGCCTCCCGATCCCGCTGTATTCATTAAACTGTCAATCAGTTGGCTTTCTGTACCTTCAAATTCGTCGACTGCCTGCTTGCCCAGCTCTTGAATAGAGTGGCTTAGTGAGGGGGCTGTGGAAAAGGCCGTGCAGGGTTCATAATATAATGCGCCTAAGCAATTATCACCAATGAAAGCGAGACGCTCAAGCTGGGTGATAGTACTTGGATTTACGTCGTTTTTTCTAAAGACCTTATCCATTAGATAAAGTCCCCAGCCGTCAGGAAGGCTATCCGCAAATACACCTTGAAGCCTTTTATGCGGTGTTTGTGGGCCGAGCTGGGCTTGTGCGGACTCCTCTAGAGCAAAAGGGGAAATATTGCCATATTGATTTAAGTATTGCTCATTGTATTGAAAGTATATGCCACTTTTGTTTTCTGCAAGCTCACCTACTTTAATGGTATTACCATTAGCGAGCTTTCTTTTAACAACAAGTTTATGATCGAGCATTTTTTAATACTTCGTCTAAGTTTTTGGGCGTATCAGGCTGCTGAGTGAGTTGTTGTAGTTCAGTGAGTTTTGCTGTTTCTGCGTATAGCATTAGGAACTGGCGAAAAGATATTTCACCGGTTTTTTCAAATTTACGGATAGTGCTGTCGGGTACACCTGTTTTTTCAGATAATGCTTTGGTACTGTAACCTTTTTCTTTACGCATTTTTTTGCAAAAAAGGCTGAATTCTAACTGTATATCAAAAGGGGTGAGTAGTGATAGCATAGTCATACCTTGTAAATTTAATTGCTATTATAGTAGCTAATAATGTCCATTATTGTACTTAATTGCTATTGTAATAGCAATTTTGTTATTTGGTGGAAATGCTGTAAAACAGTGGGGAAATGGCAGTGTTCTTTTTTGCTTATAGGATGTGGAGGCTTTTCGTAAAAAGAAATGAACTCGCTGCAGCGAAACTGCACATAAAATGGGTCTTAGATTTTAAATAATCAACGTTTGATATCGATATTACTTCCCTAAGCAGCAATCAACACCGAGGCCTTCTCAAGCGTGTGCTGCAATACTTCATTATGTGCGTATTTCCAAGATTATTAGGGTTTGTAAATTAATCCAAAATTCAGATGTAGTGCTAAGAGCTTTAGCGAGTACCAGGGCTGTTTCTACGGTGATAGCACGCTTGTTATTGCAAAGCTCATTCACTGTTGCGTCCAACCTCCATCGCAGGAGCTAGCTTTCCTTAGGTAATATTTAAAGGCTTGAATCTATATTGTGAGCATTTAACTCATGCTGGTGGGCTGATGTGCGGGTAAGCGCAGAGTAGAAGTCATCACCATCTAGTTAAGACCTTCGTATTGGCATCGCAGCGACTGGAGTTTGTGCGAAGTGAAATTGATTCAGCTAAGATAAAATAGCGATTATATTGGTTGTGACTCAGTAAATATGGGAGCTGTATTGAGTGTGTTTTGAGCAGGATTTGTGGGTATAAGGAAAGTGTGGAGTTCATCGGCAGATAATGGCATAGAAATGTAATAACCCTGCGCATAATCGCACTCCATTTCAGTTAACATATCCAGCAGTTCTTTTGTTTCAACGCCTTCCCCAACCACTTTTAGATTTAACGAATGTGCTAAATTAATCATTGCCTTGATTACTTTTTCACTGTTTTTGCCTAAGTTTAGCAGGAAGCTTTTATCAATTTTTAGCTCTTTGACCGGTAGCATTATTAGATAAGAAAGCGATGAATAGCCAGTACCGAAGTCATCTATAGACATGGTAAAACCTTTACCGGTTAATTGATTCATAATATCAATCGCTTGGTCGGGTTTTTCCATCGCTGTCGTCTCGGTAACCTCAAGATTTATATTAAAAGGCGAGATATTAGACTGTTTACATATGTTTTCCAGTATTAGGGGGATTTGAGGCTGGCTAAATACTCGCCCTGATAGGTTGATAGATATTGAAAGTGACCCATCAACGTCACAATAGGGTTTGCATTGTCTGCAGGCTTGTTGAAAAACCCATTGTGTTAATTGATGAATGCTACCTGTGCGCTCGCAAATAGGGATAAATTCAACGGGCGAGATTATTCCAAGCGTCGGATGTTGCCAGCGCACCAATACTTCTATCTTTGTAACTCGCTTAGACGCTAGGTTCAATATCGGTTGGTATACTAAGAATAATTCATTGTTTTCTATCGCTATGTTGAAATCCTGTGCCAATTGAGATTGTCGTTTTAACCTGAAATCTTCTTCAGCACTGTAGTGGAAGTGATGAATACCAGAATTTTTTGCGTGATACATCGCCATATCGGCATTTTTAATCAATGATGCTGAGTCTTCTCCATGTAGAGGGTAGATAGCTGTGCCTATATTTGCACTGATAAGTATGCTCGGGATGCTCTTTTCGTCGCAAAGGATTGGGCTTTCAAGCACCTTGATAAATTTTTGAGCTAGTGTCTCTACATCATTATCATCACCACGCTCTAGAGCCAACAAAGCGTAGAACTCATCGCCTCCCATGCGAGCTACGGTATCGGTGCTGCGAAAAACACTAGAGAGTCGTCTAGCCACTTCAACGAGTATCAAATCGCCTATTTGGTGGCCATAATTATCGTTGATGGACTTAAATCCAGAGAGGTCGATGCTCGCCACAATAAACCGAGTATTGTTACGTTTGCCAATTTCAATAAACTGCTCGAGGCGATCTTTAAATAATGTTCGGTTGGGCAGAGAAGTCAAAGCATCATGCAATGCTAAGTGTCTGAGTTCATCATTGGCTTTTGAGAGTGATTTTGTTCGATCTAGCACACGCTCTTCGAGCTGACTTTTCTGCGACTCAATGACTGTCATTTTATCAAGAATAGCGATGCGCATCTGGTCAAAGTTTGTGGCTAGTAAATAGAGCTCGTCGTTATGCTTGGTTTGCACGACATTATCGAGTTCTTTGGAGCTACTGAGTGTCTCTAGTTTTTCTGGGTTTAAAGCCTCGGCTGCATTGGCCAGTGCCTCTAATGGTTTGGCAATAAACCGGTTGATAAAATACAAAAAGAACAACCATAGTGCAGCAGTCTTTATTAGAGAGTTGATAATAATAAGTATAAAACTGTACTTAACGCGAGCAATGATTGTATTAACATCAGTGTAAATATAACCGTAGCCAATTAACTTTAATGGATCGCTCTTGCTTTGGCGGTGTTTTAAGGGGAATTTGTATTCAAAGAGAGTTTGACGTTCCGCAGAATCTGCTTGAATCAATTTAATTTTTTTAATCCCTGGTTCTGACAGGTTTGAACTTGATAAAATTTGGCTCTGCGCAGTGACTACATTTCCACTATAAGCTAGTATTTGGTTTTTTTCGGTCATGATTTTGATACCGGCTACGATATCGATTTTTGTTATTCCAGCAAGTGTCACTTCGAGTTGGGGTGTGTCGAATGACCACATAGAGCTTATAAAGCTGTCTTTAAATGACGCTTCGAGCTCATAAGTCTGATTAAAAATATTACTTTTCGCGTGGCGGTATTCAGTGATCAGCTGCACACTTGTCACCAATATGGTAACAATCAGGTAACATCCAAATACGTAGCGTAGTAAGCGTAGGCCAATACCGTCTTTAAATTTATTCATGCGCAGCAGCTAAGCCGTATTTTGCTTGAAGTCTGGCTAAGGTACCATCCACCGATAACTCACCCAAAGCCTTGCTAAGCGTTTCAAGAATCTTCGCATCGGTTGAATTGTGAAAGGTGTAGCCCATTGCTGAATGTTTCAAAACATAAATGATTTCAAAATTATCAGGGTTAATCTTTGCCTTTCTAAATAAAAGCTGTGTGGTAGCGTGGGCATATCCCACGGCATCAATTCTACCTGAGGCAAGCTTTTTAACCATGCTCAAGCCAGAGTTTAATCTATCCAAAGATTCTGGGTTTATCCCTTGTTTTATTAATAATTGCTCTCCTATGTCTTCTCTAACGACGCCTATATTCAGGTTATTTAATTCACTGGGAGATTTGATCGATAATTGGCTAGATTTAGCGGCTATAACAGCAATGATATTAGGGGCTATCGGCCCGATAAATTTCATTTTCTGTAACCGGTCTTCTGTATAAGTTGTTGAAAACAAAGCTGTTCCGGGTTCGTTTAAAACCTTGTAATAGCCACGCGCCCAAGGGTTCATCTTTATATTTATATCTTGGTCTGAAATTCCAAGTTTAGTGAATATTTGCAGTAAAAGCTCCACCGAGAAGCCTGTTGTTTTACCTGTTTTTGGATCGAGGTAATTAAACGGCGGATACTCTTCTGTGATCCAGTTTAAATGTTTGATTTTCTGTATTACCGGTACTAGATCGCTTAATTCTTCTTCAGCAACAGCACAAGTGCTAACACTAAGCCAGAGTACCAATGCAGCAAAAAAATATTCTATCGGGGATTTCTTGTAATGAATCAAGCTCACTCTTAAGCACCTCTATATAAGGAAACACAGACTAAGATTTACTTAAATACATAAATAACGAATTGATATAAAAGAAGTTAAATTGATCCTGCCACAAAAAAAAGCAATTTACTATGCTTACCATAAAATTTTTATTTGTTTGATTTAACCTAAATAAGTGAATCGAAACAGACTGTTAGGCTTTGGTGACAGTTTGATGAAAAGCGGTTTGAGAAGTGTTAATTGGCATCTTGATAATAGCTTGATCGAATCTAGCCGGAAGCCCAGCGCACCTATCATTGATTCTTAGCTTTTTAAATGCTCGGTACTCCTGCGGTGTATTTGACTTGTACACATGTTTTTTCCTGCCATGATCCCTCTTTTTAGGTCTGAAAATATGGGAGCTATCGGGCAGTTTCATTTATTTCTTATCTCAGGAAGTTGCGATAAATCTGCAGTTGGTCGCTTAGGTATCCACCTAAGCGGGACGAACAGGATAATCCGTGCTCTTTGTTAATGCTTTTCGCCGGGCAGCCCGCCCGCCTGTAGGCATTGGGGCTATCACGAAAAACCTTGTTCGCTAGGGCCGTATTGGACTTATTCGCTAGTTCCCAAGGGCAGGACTGTTTCATTGTTTATGATTATTACGCCAATACCCCTTCATCGTCCTCAATATTAGTGTTATCCGTTAACAAACTCGCATATACGCCGCCCATTGCCAGTAAATCCTGATGGTTACCTCGTTCGACAATCTTGCCTTGGTTGAGCACCAAGATTTGATCGGAGTGTTTAATAGTACTCAGGCGGTGAGCAATGGCGATCACGGTCTTTTCCTCGAACAGACGGCCAATGGCTTTCTGGATGAGGTTTTCGGTAATAGAGTCCACTGAGCTGGTGGCTTCATCCAACATCATCACTTGTCCGCCCTGGGCCACTGACCGGGCAAAGGAGATCAGCTGAGCTTGGCCGGCGGATAAATTACTGCCATTATTTTTTAGCTCAAACTGGTACTGATCCGCCAGATCCAAAATAAAGTCGTGGGCATACACGTATTCAGCGGCGTCGATCACAGCTTCATCTGTTATTTCTTGGGCACCTAGGGATATATTAAAATGGATATCCTTTTCAAACAAAAATACGTCTTGTTGCATTAGGGAGAATAAATGCAGCATTGAATCTTTGGGGATGCTGGACAGTTCAATGCCGTTCAGAAGAATGCTGCCCTGGTAATCCAGGTAGGTTTTATTCATGATGCGAATGATGGTCGATTTGCCTGAGCCGGTAGTACCGACTAAGGCTAGTTGCTCACCTTTGGTAAGGGTGAAGGACACATCATCTAAAACGTAGGGGCCGGCATTGTTATAGCGAAAACGTACATTTTTAAATTCAAGGGTTTTGAAATTAGCTAAACTTTCTATCAGCGACTCTGCGGGTAACAATGTTAGCCCTTGTTCTTCGAGCTTTTCTACAAACAGTTCTTCGATGTGTTCAAAGGCGGCAAAAGAGCGTTGTATGGAGGCTATTTGTGAGGTGAAGTCGCGCAGCGGTACAAACACTTTTTCTAACGTATTGATGAAGGCTATCAATACACCGAGGCTGACGAAACCTGCCAGTACTGTGCCGGAGCCATACCAAATAATCAGTCCGATGGTGATGGAGGTGATACCCGTTATCACCGAAAATAAGCTGGCATCGTATTTATTGGTTTTTAGTTGTGCGCGTAAAAAATCTTGCGTGTAATTATGATACTTAGCTTCAACCTCTGCCTCGGCGCCATATAATTGCACGGTTTTAACGCCGAGCAAACACTCTTGTAAAAAGCCGGTGCTTTTGGCCAAAGACGAGCGGGTGATGGTGTACATTTCTCGCAGGCGATTACGCACATACTGGGTCAGCATCAGCACTGGCGGAAACACCAGTAATACTAACAAGGCTAACTGCCAGTTAATGAAAAACATGAAGGTTAGCACTGCCAACGTATTGATGGAGTCCTTCACCAAGCTCAGCACGCCGAGCACAAACGAATCCCCGATGACTTCTAAATCGCTGGTTAATCGCGACAAGGTGACGCCTGTGGGCGTTTTGTCATAATAGCTTCTGGGCAGTTTTAAGATGCGCTTAAATAAGGCCATACGAATATCAAAAACAGCCTTCTGCCCAGTGATGCGTAAGCAGTAGGTGTAGATAGCATCAGCAATGTAGTTGACGACTAATACCACCAACATGCTGGCAATCAGCAACATCAGGCCATCGTATTTACCGGGGGTGAGGTGTTCATCAATGACTTGAATAACTAGCCAGGGAAATAACAAGTTGGCCAGCACTGATATCGGCATCATCAGCAAACCAATCACGGCGGTTTTTTTGTAGCGTTTAGCATAGTGAAAGAAATGTTTGAGGTGTAGCACATCTAGGGATTTAATCATGTGACGGCCTCCGATTCATGTTGCTGTAACTCCCATGTCTCGCGGTAATAGCTGGAGGATTCAAGTAGTTGGGCGTGAGTACCACGGGCGATGATTTCACCTTCTTGCAACACTAAAATGTTGTCCATGTATTCCAGTGCGCTAACGCGGTGCGAAACTACCAACAAACTTTGCCCCTGCATACGCTTGAAAACGCCTTTTAAGATAGATCGCTCAGTGTCGTAATCGACCGCTGATAATACATTGTCCATGATGATAAGGTCGCAGGGGGTGAGCAGGGCGCGGGCGATGCTCAAACGTTGCTTTTGCCCCCCCGATAACATAATGCCTTTTTCACCCACTAGCGTTTGATCGCCAGCGTTAAAACGTTGCACATCTTCACTTAACTGACTGAGTTTAAGTACTTGCGCTACGTCGAGATCATTGGCTTGGTTAGCGCCAAATTTAACATTCTGAGCAACGGTATCGGAAAACAGAAAAGGCTCTTGAGTAATAGTGCGCACATAGCTGCGCCAATCGTTGCGTGACATTTGCGTAATATCTTTGCCACCCCAAAAGATCTGCCCTGTATCAAGGGACAAATGATGATTTAAACAATTCACTAAGGTACTTTTACCTGAACCAATGCTGCCCAAAACGCCTACTTTTTCGCCGGCTGCAATGCTGAAGTTTAGGTTTTTTAACACCGGTTCACTGGATTTGTTTTTAGAGCTTGGGTAGGCGTAACTGAGATTTTTTACCAACAAGGTTGACCCTCGTAAGCTGGATTTTTCAGCGTCTTCCATTCTCAAGCTATCGGTGCTGGGTACTTCGCTATTGAGAATACTCTGCACACTATCAATACTAATCATGCCCATTTGATAAACGGTGGCTATGCGCACTAAGTGCATTAGCGGCAGCGCTAGGAGTACCGAGTAGGATAAAAACGCGGTAATCTCGCCAATCGACAACTGTGACTGCAAAAGATAGTAACCACCGAGACCTAAAATCAGTACTTTCATGAATTGGTTGGCGTAATCCAAAATAGGCATAAAGAAGGTTTGGATTTTGGCAATTTTCAGCGTGCAATCCAACAGACGCTGATTGATCTTGGCCACCTCGCCGGTTGCCCAATCACCCATTTGCTGATTTTTAATTAAGTCGATGCCCGATAAATAGTTCATCAACTGCTCGGATAAATCCTGCAAATCTATCAAGCGCTGTGTTTGAAAGGCGCGCAATTTTCTAAAACCCATCCAGAAAATAACAGAGGCAATAGCGATCGGGATCACCGAGTACAGGGTTAGTTGCGGAGAGATTCTCCACATCCAAATAGGGGTCAGTGTTAAGGCAAACAAGATATTAAACAACTGTAAAAAACCAATGCCATAAAACAGCCGAATGCCGGTGAGGTCATTATTGATAATGGAGATAAGTTTGCCTGAGGCATATCGCTGATGAAAAGTGGCAGGCAGACGATTCAGACGATGAAAAAGATCATTTTTTAAAGTAGCTTCGGTAATTCGCCCAGGGTTTAACGCGTACATCCGCGACAGAATACGAACAATCACCATGATCACCGATAGCCCAATCACCCACTGTACGTTTTCAAGTAAATCCGCTTTTGACTCAAGTGTTGATTCATTCAGTAAATCAACGGCAAGCTGGATGTAGCGCGGAATTTCTACCTGTAAGAAATTGACCACAAAAATACAAATAATCGCCAACAAATACGAAGTTTTGTTCAACATCAAATAGTGAATGATAAATTTTGATTTAGTCATTACTGTCCGAGTTCTCCTGGTCTTTAGGTGAATAGTCTTTAGGTGAATAGTGCTTAGGCGGATGTTTTATAGATGGATGAGAAGCAAGGCAGGCCTCGATAATAAGCGCGCGCGCGTCACCTTGTTGACTTAGCTGCTCAAGCAACCAAGCAGGCAGGCGAATGGGCTGAGTTTTTACACCTGGCTTGCGGCCGCAACCGTTGCGCTTGCCGCCGTGATCACAGCAGCCATCATTAAACTTATCGGGCATTTTTATTCGCTTTGCAGGAGGAGGTAAGAAGGAAAGTTGATAAGTGTACGCTTATCAAGTGGTTTTGGCTAGCTGATATGCGTAACTTGTGTTTAGGGATGTGGCAAGGTGCTAGTAAGGTGAATGAGAGCCGTGAATCTGAGTCATTATAATTTAAAGATCTTTGGTGGCGTTTGTTTTTTAACCGTTATAAAGCTTTGCGCCCACCATGTACAAATCTAGGCTGGTTGTAATCTCTAAGTAACAATCAACACAGTGCCCGGCTGTAAAGTTTCATTATGTTGCGTGTTCAAGGGTTCTTTAACGTTTGAAATTTAGTCCAAAATTAAGGTGCTGTACTAAACATTTTAGCTATAATTATGGATAATTCTACAGTTATGTAATCGCAGCTCGATAGCCAATGAAGTTTTCTTTTGATGCTAAAACTGGTGCTTGCTATTCAATAGAATTAGAGAAGTCCTGAGTAAGGGGTAATCGTTATATAACAACCGGCTAAATGTTTTTTGAATGTATAGTCAGCTGTTATAAAGGGGCTAATTGGCATGATTTATGATGTGACTACAGCTAAATATCATGATCTTATTTATGGAGAGCGCCGATGAGAAAGCGAAATAAAAGGACAATAATACTGTTTTTTTGGGTAACGCTAGCTGCCTTATTCATGTGTACTAAAGTATTTGCAATTGATGTCACAATCACAACTGTAGGTGTTAATCCCAGAGGGTTTGTGGATGAGCAGGGTGTGATTGTGGGAAGCTCGTATGAGATTGTAAATCGAATTGCTGAAGAAGCAGGATTAACTTATAACAACAGTCTTGTACCTTTCCATAGGCTTGTTCGGACCCTTAAGTCGGGAAAAACGGACATCGCTTTATTGGTTCCAAATAAGAGAGTTAACGAAATTTCTATCCCTCTGATTAGTGTCCAGAGTGTTAATTTTATTGTTATTGGAAGAAAAGGAACCCGCATTAAAAAATTGAATGAAATAGCAGGAAAAAGAGTGGGATACCTTCGCAAAACGGTAATAGTTTCGCAAATTATGGAAGGGCTAGATATACAAAAAAGCGAAGGGGGGCAGTATAGTAGTATGCTTAAAATGTTGATTTTGGGCCGGATTGATTTCTTAATTGCCCCCAAGGCCAACATTTATTGGGCGTTAAAAGAGCTGAACTATCCCCCCGATGAACTGGGGGAGCCACTATTAGTTAAAAAGTTAGAAATCTATCTGGTTTATTCTAAAAAAACAGCAGATCAGAAAAAAATGACCACGTTGATAGCAGCCGTCAAGAAGCTTAAAAAAGAGAAGGTTATTCAAGCTATCATCAATAAATATGACTATTCGATAAAGAAATAAATGGATATTAAGGGGGGGCTTCTGGCATATTTTAATGCATCTCTCGCGGCCTCTAGGTAAAATTTATAACTGTTTGGGCTATCAGAGAAAGCTCAACCAACAAACTTCACTTGTAAAAAAATCTGTAACAACCGCTAGATATAGTCATTGTGTGCCAGCCCAAATATAGGTCACATCAGCACACCATACTTGGTTTGGCGCAGTTACATCAAACTCTCTACTCAATAGACTAGGTGCAATTTTAGATTCATCTTCTGCTACCTTATATTCATGCTTATTGGGCTGTTTGCTTGGTAGATTAGCCTCTTTCATTAACCCAGCCGCTGTGTAGCGACCAACATTATGCCTTGCTTTAGAGAGCTGCTCTGCGATGGTTCTAACAGCTTAATGAAAATGCGCATCTCCATCATCATGTGTATGCCATGTACCATCTTTAATCTCATACGCGGATATGTCCCTTTTCTTGGTCGTTTTTGTCTCAGTTGTTGCTGCTTGAACTTGATGTAGATGGTTGTGTTCGTGTTTATTAAAGGGAAAATCGTCAAGATAATGAGTGTGTTGGTAGCCGTGTAATTGCATTGAGAAAAATACCAAGCCAATGATGATTAAGCTAACATTTGCTAATTTACAGAATGTCACGTACATATTGGTTTTTCGAATGGCTATTAACATGACAAACATTAGGCTCAAGGCTACTACTTGTCCAATTTCTACGCCTAGGTTAAAGCTGATTATTTTTAGTAAAAGTCCTTGTTCGTTTAAGGGGATTTGTTGTAATCGTGTCGATAGGCCAAAGCCGTGAATCAAACCAAATAAGAAAACCATCCAATTAATATTGGGCACTTTAATATTAAAGTGTTTTTCAAAACCGTTTATATTTTCAAAACCTTTATAACAAACGGTTAACGCAATAACAGCGTCGATCAGATAATAATCAGCAGTAATTGACCATAGCGTTGCAAATATGAGCGATATAGAGTGACCAATGGTAAAGGCCGTAATTATTAGAAAAATGTCTTTAAATTTAGTGAGGAAAAAAATCACGCCAAACAAAAATAATAAATGGTCATAACCTGTGAGCATATGACTAGCCCCCAGTTCGAAAAACTGCATATTACTGCCTTCGTTGACTAGATGTTTGTCGGCTTCAGACATACCATGTGCAAATGCATGGTTACTAAATGCTAAATATAAAATGATAGAAATAAGAAACTTCATAAATCCCTCATGAAAGAAATTAACAATAATTATTTTGGCGATATTAAGGAGTCTTACATAAGTTGTGTTGATAGATCGGTAGGGGGTCTAAAACTTCGATCAAGAAAAACTCTCAATAAAATTGCATTCGCTATGCTTGATAGTGGCAAAGCAAAAGGCAATGTTTGCTGAGAGCTGATCGCATCAGCGCTATAATGACAGCTGCTAGTGTTCTTTTGAGAAAAGCTGACAGCTGTAAATATCTACAAACAGATGAGTGATAAATATAAGCTCTCTATTCACCATTCATTGAAAGGGCTAGTGTTCTTTTGCGGCAGATTTAAAAGATACTGTTGAATAATATCCAAACTTGTCTTTTGTTGGATCATCTTTAAGCTCTAAACTATACTTAGCTGCTATGACATTAAGACCGTTATTTCTAACGGTAATGGTTACTTTACCCTCAGAATCCGTAGTGTAAGTATTTATATGATCTGTAACGTAGTCCCCATAAACCTTAACTCCAGCTAATGGCTGCCCATCAAATAATACTTGGATAGGTAATTCAGAACCTGGCAGCAGTTTTGTGGGATTTTCAAGTGGTAAAATCTCAAGCTTAATGCCTTGCTGTTTTGGCTTTCCGGTTAGCGTCGCAGCGATATGACTCGCGTATTTAACATAATAACCAGAGCTAACTGCATTTTCGACTTCATTTTTAGGCAGGCTAAAACGCTTGCCTTCTTTATCTTTGGTAGAATAGCCGCGAACGTACTCTGCACTAGCATAAGTTACATCTTCACCAACAGTAAATAATATGTGATCTTCCTGTATATTGATGTTGATCTCTCCACTAGAGAGATTGGATTTTTTGGCAACTAAATTTTCTACATATTTAGTCTCATAGCCTTGGTCAGATAAATCACCATAGATGATGGCTAAATTATCGTGACGTTCTGCAATCCAGATAGCATGCGCTTGTACTTGAGTAACAATTGATGAAGCCATCAGTGCTGAGAGTGCTACTAATTTCAAATTTTTCATATAATTCCCTATTAGATCCTTTAATGAGAACGCTGGTGTTAATGATAATCAATATCATTTCAGGCGGTAGGTTATCATTACTTTTTTGGAAGTACAAGTGTAAAGATTCTGGCTTAAGTACTTATTAGCTTTAGATCTTTGGTCCTTTTTTATGGCCTTCCAGCGAATGCTAGTTAGGGCACGGGACAGGTTATTCAATTGTCTGGGATCAATGCAGCAAAAATCTTTCAGGCTACTACTACCCCCAACACCTAACTACATACTTTCAGCCTAAGCTTAACTTTGTTAAGTAAGAAGATGGCTTAGAAGGGGTTGTGGGGTATCCAGTAGATATTTCCGGTTCAAAAATTAAGTGTCGTTCTCTTTAATTAATCTCGTTAGCCTGAGTAATTATCCAGTGCCAAGCACTAATATAGGACCGGATCTTTTTGTCACTGAAACATCGGAATAATGTAGCTAAAAGCATTATCGTGCACGGCTTAACGACTAAGTCACTAGTCCTTTGATTGCAGCCTTAGATATCTATTTAATCGGTGTAGCGTATCGGCAGGAGGTTTAAGAGCCCTTTGTAAGAGGATAGCTGATCCTGTATTAGCAGTGCGTAGTTGTGATCAGGGTATGTACCTTGTAAGAGCTCGCGTACTTATGGCTATATTCAGTGCAGCGTATGTACTGCTTTACCGAGCTACAGAGTAGGGCAAGTATGATATAGGTAAGGCGTGAGATCAGGACGCCGTAGCTTTTCGTAAAAATGAATACTGTGATATCCAGATTACCGCAAAACACTGTGCATAAAAAAGGCCGATAAAATTATTTTACCGGCCGTTATCTGCTTACTACAGCGAAATTTCCTAAAAAATGACAGTTAGCTTCTAAGTTGCCACTTATCTCTCGCCTTTGAGTCTTTCTTCCCCGCTAGGGCATCCATGCGCTTTTTCAATTTCGCTAAATTAATCGCGCTAGATCGCACTGTAAGTTTAATGTGTTCGTATTCATATTCTTCTTTAGTCACGCTCATCACTGATCGAATTTCACCGATGATACCTTTGGCGGTATAGGGAACAATGATCTCTTCTTCAATCATTCCATCCAGAGAAGTGCTCTTGATGTATTTGTGCAATTTACTGATATCATCAGCATCGCGCGCGGAGGTCATCATCGCATCCGGAAACTCTTCCAGCAATGCTTGTTGCTGCTCAGTACTGAGTAGATCTGACTTATTCAATACCAGTAATTTTTCGCTGTCCTCTACACCTACCTCTTCCAGTACTTGGTGCACTACATCTAATTGCGCACGAAACGAAGGATCAGAGGCATCAACCACATATAACAACAGTGATGCATCTTGTGCTTCAGCTAAGGTTGAGTGGAATGAGGCGACTAGGTCATGGGGTAGTTTTTTAATAAAACCGACCGTGTCAGAGACTAAAATCCGCGGTTGAGTCTCAGGGTACAAAGCGCGAACGGTGGTATCCAGCGTGGCAAAAAGTTTGTTTTCGCCCTCGACAACGCTACCGGTAATCGCGCGCATCAACGAAGACTTGCCCGCATTGGTATAACCCACTAAAGCGACACAAAATTTATCAGAACGCAGTGTGCGTCGACCTTTCATCTCATCTTGCAGGCTAGCCAGCTCGTGCTTGAGTGCGGCTAGTTGGTCGCGTACTTTACGACGGTTTAGCTCAAGTGCGGTCTCACCTGCGCCTTTACCCATTTCACGTTCTTTATCGCCTGTAGATGCCTCACGCAGTCGCGGAGCGACATAGTTAAGGCGCGCTATTTCAACTTGTACTTTGGCTGTTTTAGTACGGGCATGACGGCTAAATATTTCAATAATAATGCCGGTGCGGTCAAACACTTCTACGCCTAGTTGGTTCTCGACATTACGTAGCTGAGAGGGGGTTAAATCGCAATCAAATACCACTACATCTGCACAGCCATAGGGCAGGTTTTCTGAGGAGATGTTTTCAGGTAACGATGCTATATCTATTTCATCAGCAGTCAGTTCGTTTTCTTGGCTACCTTGAACTTCGCCCTGGTTGCCCGTCAACTGCGCTATATCAGCCAGCTTTCCAGAGCCTAGTACATTGACTCTGTTAGTCGAGCTCAATTTTTGCATTTGACTGCCAACCACTTTAAAGCCAAGTGTGGTCACCAAACGCGCAAGTTCTGCGAGAGATTCGACAGCCTCGTCACCGTTAAGCTCAGGCGTACAAATAGAAATAAGTAAAGCGTTAGTCCGTGAGGCTCTTTCTGTTAGTTTCATAATTTTTTCTGTTAGTGCACCGCAGTGCAGACCTTGTTTTGCGAAGGGCGCTAATTCTACGCTGTTATAGAGCAATAGAGAATTAAATATAGTGTTTATCTTTGTAAGGAGCTTGACCAAGAACAGACTGATTTACTGCGACCAAGCCTATATGGTTAAAAGTAACGCTAAATTTCGTTAAATAGCACGCTATTCGCCTCAAATTACCGTTAATTTTTCCTCAAATAATCTTGCTCTCGCTACGATCGCTATTCCCGGTCAAGCTCCTAGCTAAAAATAGTGCGCCAAAATGTTGTACTACCGACTAATGACTAATGACTAATGACTAATGACTAATGACTTCAAATTTCAAATCCCCATATCAAACCGGCTCCTAGGTTTATCTCCTTCAATAATTAAATCTGACATGCCCTTTATTTCTGATTGCACGTAAGCCCAATAATCAGGGTTATCCAGTGTTCTGGTTTTAATCTGGCTTGGGATGAAACGACTCATCTCCATATTAAAGTCTTTGCGGACTATTTCTTCATGCAATAACTTGTCAACTTGGGTGCCAAGCGCTTGGCTAAAGTTTACTTTGGTTTTCTTGCGCGCTTCTAACTTTTGCACGATTAGTGTTGTTGAAACATCAATACCTCGTTGTCTGATCCAGACGATATCCCAGAGATCACGCGGTTTAATTCGCCTTGCACGGTAGGCTAAGGCAATAAATTTATCGGCAAGGGTTTCCTCTAGGGATTGTACTGGGACTATTAAACCTTCTGTTGGTACCACTACGTTATAGTGATTTATCAATGGTCTCTTTTGGGTATCAAATGAGGGGATGGCGCAAACGTCTATATGCATTTTCTGGCGCGGTAGGTCGGGTCTATTAGCTTCTTTTTCTATGCTTATATTCCATGAGGATGTATTTCCCTGTTTATCGGCGCTCGGCTTGTGCACCCACACTTGTGTTTCATACTTGTTTTGTAAGTACTCTTGGATATCAATTTCTAAACCATTAAAGTCCGAGGGCTTAAAGTTATACCCACCATTAAAGTCTAGATCCTCAGAGAGTCTAGCGCTGTTGAAGCACATCCGCAGTGATGTGCCGCCGATGAATGCCAGAGAGTGCAAGGCGCCTTGTTTTACCATGACATCCATTATGTCGTGATGAAGAATCTCTTTTTCAATAACGGGTGTGAGGGCAGCATATTCAGGATTAGCTGCAAGGATATGTCGTATGTATTCATTTAACATCTTAGTTCTCAAGCATTTGTGTGTTTCTATTGCAGTTTTTTAGGTCGGTAATTGCCTGCTCTTTTTTTGCGCGATACATGTTTATTTCTTCATCGAAATAGAGGTTGGGGGCAATTTTTCGTAGTGGCTTTTTGGTATGTGTAAATTCAATAACACCGTAGGGCGTTGTAAACGTGCCGTTTCGGCCTTTCGTTATAATTGTAAGTCTATCTATGAGTATTTGAGAAATATCGCCTGTGTGGCTTAGTTGGCTCTCTAAGCTTATGTAGCTAAGTACTCCAGAGCGGATTTTTTTAGCTACTTTATAAATGGCAGTGGAGCGGGAGGGGGGAGTAAGTGTACTTTCGAAAATCCCTGATGCGACTCTGCGAATGACTCCAGATTTTACACAGTTAGAGAGAAAGTTTGTAAATGTCGCAGTGTTTTTCTCATTGAGCATATAAGCTAATTCAGCAGCAGTGTGGATGCCACCACCAGCTTTAGAGGCACTTGAAAATACGGATAACAATTTCTCTTTTTTAGTCATTTGGTCTACACAATATTGCTTATTATGAGAGGTATTGTATACCTTGGACAGGTTACGTGCAATTCAACAGGTCTACACTTTATCTGTGTTTATCATGATAAATTGTAGACTCTTTAGTTGTTCAGCAGGTAATTAAGTGGTGCTAGAACTGAGGCGTTATAATTCTAGAATAAGTGCCATATGTATGTGCAATGATTTTCTTGTAGAATCTCATGCTACCGCCTACCGACTACCGACTACCGACTACCGACTATATCCTTCTCCAATAACGAGATAAAAAAGCTCATCTCTAAAGCTTTTTCTTTTAAACTTTTAAAGCGTCCAGATGCAC
>JABSRB010000035.1 GCA_013215375.1 Oceanospirillaceae bacterium
ACCTAGAAAACCAGAAAATATTTTCATCACCAATAAGGTGACCACAAAATTTTCTAATTTCCTATGCACACCAATATTTTGCGCTTCTTTTCCGCGCTCAATCGCCGAATCTAGGTTTAAAAAGCTGCCGCCGCTAGGACGGCAGAATGTCGATTGAACAGTACAATGTTATTGAAACTCAACTCAGACGGAGCCATGATCCGCTGAGCGCGCGCAGTTGTTCTCATCTTTAAAAAGCTGCCGCCACTAGGACGGCAGAATGTCGATTGAACAGTAGGTATTATTGAAACTCAACCCAGGCAGAGCCGTTATCCGCTGAGCGTACGCAGTTTTCCAACCAGCGAACTCCCTCAGTACCCGCTTTAATACCCGGGTAGTGATGGTTTTTAAGAAAAGTCTCATTGCCACGAATTTTGGCATCGATAGCCTGCGCTATCCACAGGTACATATTGGCCCAACTATCTCCTAAGCCTTCGGTGTGCAATGCGCCCATCCGATCACAGGCAAGGCTCTGCTCTTCGAGGTAAGGCATACCGTGGTGTAGTATTTGCACTGGTTGGCCTTGGATTTCGTAAGTGAGTTGATCTGGGTGTGAATCTGACCACTCAACCGATGCCTTGCTGCCGACAAAGCGATAGCGCTGACTGCCCATGTTGCCAGCGTTAACCGAGGAGACCCAAAGGCGACTGACCGCACCGTTATCGTAATGTGATAGTACGTATGCGTTGTCCTCTAACGGGAAACGCGACTTAATAAAAGACTGACGATCACACAGCAACTTTTTAACTTTCAGCTGCGGCACCACTAACTCAGATAGGTAATACAAATGTGTGCCTATATCACCGAGCACAAAAGTTGGCCCTGAAGTCGCAGGATTGGTACGCCACTTCATCGCATCTGGTGCATCGACATCGTCGCCCGCGTTAAAGCCGTGGGTGTATTGCAAATCGACAATACGTATTTCGCCCAGCAAGCCTTTTTTAACCATCGCCGCCATTTGATGCACTAAAGGGTGACCGGAGAACCCATAAGTAACCCCCACGATCAGTCCCTTCTCTTCCGCTAACTTTTCCACTGTGACACACTCTGCCACGGTGAAGAATAAAGGTTTCTCACAGATAACATGAATACCAGCATGCAGTGCCGCCATGGTGATTTCAAAGTGACTGAAATTGGGTGTGGCGATGGAGATAACTTCAACACCATCGTCGCGTTTTCCCTCTGCACTGAGCAAGCTTTGATAATCATCGTAGAGACGTTCACTGTTCATGCCCAGCTCTATACCAAACTCTCTGCCGCGCTGTGCATCTAAATCAAAGGCGCCGGCAACTAGCTTATAAGCGGTATTGTCACGCAGTGCACCGGTTCTGTGCTTGTAGCCTACCTGGCCGGTACGTCCGCCGCCGATCATGCCCCAGCGCAGAGGACGAATTATTTTACGTTCACCATTCAACATATTTTAGCTCTCTTATTTTTATTAAAGTTTGATTGTTTCAGCAGTTTTTGCGCTGCGGTAGGCGGCATCGATCACCTCGAGCGTTGCAATAGCCTCCTCTGCGCTGACAGGCGGCTGCCCGCCACTCATTACTGCCTCTGCAAACTGGCTGTAGTAGTCGTGATAGCGACCTTGTTCCGAGGGTATTTTTTGCATGCCAGTAGCGGTGCTTAATGTCCCCCAATTTTCTTCAAGCTCTATGCCCCAGTTATCTAAATCCATCGCAGGTTTTTTACCAGAAAATATCGCCTGAGCTTGTACATCGGTGTAGTTGGAGACGTAGTAACCTTTTTGCGCGTAAACCCTGAGCTCTCGCTGCTCTATGCAATTGAGCTTACTCGCCGATAGGTGTGAATGTACGCCATTGCTGTGTATGAGCGTCAGTGTAAAGCCTGCCACAGTATTGCCCGCCGCTAGCTTTACATAATCAAGTTGCGCATTGACGGAGGTGACCGGCCCGAGCAACCAGAGCATCTGATCGATTAAATGGCTGCCAAGATCCCTTAATACTCCCCCTGACTCACCCGCTTCAATGGTGATTGGATCGTTAAAATCCATGCACGAATGCACTCGCCAGATTTTTCCTAGACGATCACTGTCTATGAGCTTTTTTAGGGTTTGCAGGTCAGTGTCGTAACGGCGATTATGAAAGACGCCGAGGGTAATACCATTATCCAGCGCGGCCTTTTGTAACACACGCGCCCCCTGCGCATCGGGAGCAAAAGGTTTATCGGCAATCACATGCACACCCGCATTGGCTGCCTCTAACACCAACGCTTCACGTGTTTGCGGTGGGGTGGTGATCGTCACGATATCCACCCCCGCTGCCAACATCTGCGTTAAACTGGCATAGATAGGAATAGCGGGGAAGTCGGCTTTAATAGCCGCTATGGTTTTGTCGGCTCTCGCCACTATCCCCACCAGCTCTACACCTGTTGCTGCCATAATAAAGGGTGCGTGAAAGCACCTGCCACCGACACCGTAACCCACTAATCCTAAACGCATAATGCATATCCTTTGTAAGTTTTACGCAACGGCTATCAGCGAATAATACTCGCCTGCAATGCATCAATAGAAGATTGAACGCCCGCTTCAGTCGACATGGTAAAGTCTTCCATTTCCAGCGAGACCCAGTCGTCATAGCCCATCATGCCAACTACCGAGAAGAACTCCTTCCACCACTGCAAATCGTGTCCTGCGCCCACCGCAACATAGTTCCAACTGCGATTTTTAACATCAGTGACACTGCGCAGCTCTAGCAATCCGTTGATTTCTACTAGCCCTCGCTCGATACGGGTGTCCTTGCCGTGCACATGGTGGATGGCATCGCCGAGCGCACGCGCCACTGCAATAGGACAAGCACCTTTCCAAAATAGGTGGCTGGGGTCTAAGTTCATGCCCACCATCGGACCCACTTCATCGCGCAATCTAAACAAAGTCTCTGGATTCCATACCAACATCGCCGAGAAGTTCTCCAGTGCGTATTTTTCAACACCCACTTCGCGCGCAAGTTTGACTAAGTCATGCCACAGTGGAAAGGCACGATCCTCCCATTGATAGCGGTCACGCTCCGGCATTTCCTCGGGCCAACTTTTGGTATATGTTAGCCAGTTAGGCACCATATCCCCCGGTGCCGCTTCAGGTAAACCAGACATCGCGACGATTTTTGTAATGCCAATTTCACCGGCTAAACGAATTGTCTCTTCCATTTCTTTACGGTGACGCTTGCCCATATCGCCTGGATCTAACGGATTGGCCGAGCAATTAAGCGCAGCTATTTGCAGGCCTCTAGACTCGATTTCTTTGAGTTTACGCGTAAGCAACCCTTTATCGGCGAGTAATTCATCGGCACGAAAATGCGGTGCACTGGACCAGCCACCGCCAGTCATTTCTAAGCCTTCCACGCCCAGATCGACACATTTATCCAGCATTTGGGTAAATGAAAGGTCCGCGAAAACATCCGTACAAATAGACAATTTCATTGTATTAATCCTTATAAGTAGTATTTTGAGCAGCACTAAGCCGCAGAGCTCTGATTGACAGGCTCCCGGCTTTAAGGTGCTATTTAATAGAGATGAATTAGGCGGAGCCTAAATCATCAAGGGTTTAATTCCCCGCCCCTTGGGGCGTGAGCTTGTACGAACCAAAAGTCACTAGGAATACCCCGCTTCCGTAAGTGAAGGCTCGCGACGCGAGAGGTCTTGCCCCGGGGATCTTTATTGGTTAATGTTGTTGATAAAGAGCGGGCTTATCGATGAGATCAAGAGTCTCTAATGTTCCTTTTTCAACGGCGCGCAATGCCGCATCAGCCGTGAGTGTAGAGACGTAACCATCCCAGACGCTAGGACCAATAGCGCCACCATCAGCGGCAGCACTGATCCACTCTCTAAATTCTTGATCGTAAGCTTCGATAAAACGCTCGCGCCAATCTTCGGGGATCGCCTGACGGATGCCGTGCTGATCGGTGATGATAGTCGCGGGACGATTCGGTAGCGCGGCAATTCCTCGCTCACAACTCACTTCGCCGCGGATATCGTAGCCATAGCTAATATTGACGGAAATTTCCACATCGACAATCACACCACTGTCCATGTGCAACAACACGATGACAGGATCGCGCAGCTCGCCGCCCTGTGTTGATCTGCGCGGCACTCGCACTTCTACGCCACTGATTTCATCGGACAGTAGCCAGCGAGAGATATCGGCATCGTGTACTAATGTGTCATTTAATGGCATATCCGAGGTATACAAACCCTCGGGCACCTGCCCATTGCGGTGCACTGAGTGGTACATCAAAGGCGCGCCTAAACTGCCCTCATCAATCACCTTTTTTAGACGCCTATAATCTGCATCGAAGCGACGCATAAAACCAACTTGCACTAGACGCTTGCCATAAGCGACTTCTGCGTTCATTACTTTAATCGCCGCCTCTGCTGAGATCACCATTGGCTTTTCACAGAACACCGGTTTGCCTGCTTTTATACACGCAAGCAACTGCTCCTCATGGGCACCTCCCCACGAGCAGATAACCACCGCTTCAACTTGCTCTGATTGGATCAGCTGCTCGGCAGTCTCAAACACTGTCGCGCCCATCGGGGCGGCATCCTCTGCCGAGGATTGATCGATATCATTGACGGCGGTAATCTCGACACCGTTTAATACTTGAGTGAGACGACGAATATGATCTTTACCGATCATCCCCGTGCCTATAACACCAACGCGTAGAGTCATCTTATCGCCCTTATTTAAAATGCTTATCAATATAGCGCTGCATTTCGTTGCGCATGAAAATGCCGCTTTCATCGGCTTTTTCTTCCCAGGCAAACACACAGGCGGTCATGATGCCGTCAAAACCGATTTCCGCTAAAGTGCGATAGAAATCGTCCCAAGGCACTTCACCTTGCCCCATATTCAAGTGTTGGTGTACCCGCGCGGTGGAGCCAGGTGGGTTGACGATGTAACGCAAACCAGAGCTGCCCTTGTGATTGAATGTGTCGGCGATATGTACATGCGCCAGCACATCGGCACACTCGCGCAGCATAGCCACGGTGTCATCACCAAAATAAAAGGTATGGGGGGTACAGTAGAGAAACTTAACGTTGTTGGAGTTGACGGTGCGAATCAAATCCACCGAAGGGTTCAGCGTCTCTACCCAATCTTCCGGGTGCGGTTCAATGTGCAAATTGATCCCCTCTCGCTCTAAGATGGGTACCAGCTCATCCATCGAGCGCCACCAAGCATCTTCACAAGTCTCTATCAATGAGCCGGTATGGCAGCAATAGCAACCGCCTTTATCCGGATGAGGGCCGCGGCCAAATTCTGAGTTCAGGGTATCTACGCCCAGTTCAACGGCAATTTGAATGGCGCGTTTCCAGTGTTTTACCGCTGCAACACGCTCTTCCTCATCATTGGAAGCCCAGCGGTACATCGGTAGTAAGCTCGAGATGCCGACATTGGCATCTGACAGTGCCTTTTTAAATTTTTTGATCCGATCGGGAAACACCCGAGGTGCTTTAAACCATTCTAAAAAATCACCGCGCGGGCTGAGTTCTATCCAGTCATAACCTAATTCAGCGACCTTATCTGGGAGCTGCTCTAGGGATAAATGACGGTGCATGTAGGGATCTAGGGATATTTTCATAATCAGTGTCCATTGTTTCTGTTTTAAATTTAGATAAGTTACTGGGCCGCACTACTCGTCTCAGAATCGCTCTGGGCGTAGCTTTCAATCTCACTCTCTAACTCTGCCATCGCCTCGCCACCGGCCATCAGATCAGTGATCTCTTCACGGGTTTTCTCGCCCTTGCGAAAGTCTGCCGCCAGCGCCCCGCGGATCAGCACCGCAAAGTGATCACCTACCGTCATCGCATGCATGACTTGATGGGTGATAAAGATAATCGCCAGTCCGCGTTTACGCGCTTCAAAAACAATACGCAGCACGTGAGCGGCTTCTTTTACCCCCAGCGCCGCGGTCGGTTCATCGAGAATTAATACGCGGGCCCCAAAGTGCACCGCACGGGCAATCGCCAGCGCTTGACGCTCGCCTCCCGACAACCCACCGATTAAACGATCGCCATCATCAATACGGGTGATGCCGAATTCTCGAACCGCTTTCACGGCAGTTTCATTGGCGGTTTTACGATCAAAAAAGGAGAAGGGTCCCCATTTTATCACCGGTTCAACACCGACAAAAAAGGAGCGGCCGATGCTCATCAACGGGAAAGTACCGCCAAATTGATGCACCGTAGAAATACCGCGATCGGCGGCATCTTTAGGGCGCTCAAACATCAGCTCTTCACCGTCCATTAATATCTGCCCGGAGGTTTGCTTGTGCACCCCAGCCAATGTTTTGATCAGCGTCGATTTACCGGCACCGTTATCTCCCAGTAAACACAACACTTCACCGGCGTGCACTTTGAGAGAGATGTCGTGCAAGACATCAATAGGACCAAAAGATTTATTGACGTTGCGTAATTCCAAAACAGGAGTGGTCATGATTTAGCCTCGCGGGTAGTTTTTATTTTTGGTGCGCCTAACAGCGCCATTTTTCTAAACAAGTTATTCATCATTACCGCGGCTAATAACATCACCCCGATGATCAAACTCGACCAATTTCTATCGATATCAGTGAAGTAAATCCCCTGACTGACGATGGCAAAGGTAAGGATGCCGAAGAAAATACCCAGCACCGAGCCAAATCCGCCAGTGAGAATAACGCCGCCGACCACTACCGACACTATGGTGTTGAAAATGTAGAGCATGCCGCCAGACACTTGCGCTGAGTTGAACAAAATTGCGCCACACATCCCGACAAAAGTAGCACTGGTGGAAGACAGCACAAATAACCAAATAGTTAATTTTTGCGTGGGTATCCCCGCATTTCGAGCACTTTCTTTATCGCCACCCATGGCGAAAATCCAATTGCCAATATGGGTGTGATGCATCACCACGTAATAAAGCAGCGAAAATCCCAACCACCAGAGAATGATTATTTGATAGCTGCCGCCCAGCAGTTGGCCAAAGATCGCTTTTGCCCACTCTGGCGATGTTAGCGAGACGCTGGCATTGCCGGTCAATAACACCGAGGCACTCAATACAATGCCCTGCATCGCGACCAAGGTGCCCAACGTGACGATCAGCGAAGGTACCGTGGTGCGCACGGTTAAAATACCATTGATCAAACCAACACTGACCCCCACCGCCAGTGTCGCAAGAATGCCCACTTCAATGGGCAAGCCATAGTGACCGGAGACCACTGCGATGGTCATAGATCCCGCGGGAATCATCGCCCCGATAGAGATATCCAATTCACCTGAAATCATCAGTAAGCCGACGGGTAAGGCGATAATGCCTAGGTTGGCAGCAAAGTTTACCCAGCTGGCCGCGCCAAATAAGTTACTTAGCTCAACGCCGCCTAGCAGGACATAAAAGAGAATAACTGCCACGAAGCTAATCATTGCGCCCATGGCAGGTTGCTGTATTAAATAGGTAATATTTAGTCGTTTCATGGCGCCGCCTCAGCTGTTCTTTTTAGTTGTGTAATTTAGGGCCATCTTGCGGAAAGAGTCATTCATGATCACCGCCAGCAATAACAGAGCACCGATAATGATGCTGCCCAAATTAGGATCGAAATCAGTGAAGTAGATGCCCTGATTGACCATCGCAAAAGTAATGGTGCCAAAGACCACACCCACCACAGAGCCAAAGCCACCGGTCAGTAATACTCCGCCTATCACCACACACATAATGGAGTTAAAGATGAACGCTTGACCACCAGCGACTTGCGCACTTTGATAAACCATCGCCTGTGAAATCCCGACAAAAGCCGCGGCAAAGCTGCTCATCATAAACAGCGATATGGTGAGTTTTTCAGTGGGAATACCGGCATTTCTTGCGGCGATGCGATCTCCGCCCAAAGCGAAAATCCAGTTGCCAATACGGGATACATGTAAGATGTAAAAAAACACCACTATCGCGCCTAACCACCAAAAGATAGTGACCTGAAACATACCGCCAACAAACTGGCCGAGCAGCATCTGAGACAGTTCGCTTGGCTCGATCGTGGCACTGGTGGAGCCCGTCAACATCACCGAGAAACCTAGCGTTAGCCCCATCACCACAAACATCATGCCAATAGTGACGATCAGCGATGGCAGACCGGTGCGAAGTACTAGCCAGCCATTGATAAAACCAACCAATAAGCCCATACCCAATGCCGCCAAAATGCCAACAGCCTCGGGCATACCGAAGTAGCCAGAAATAGTGGCGAGGGTTAAAGAGGAGGCGGGAATAATCGCACCAATGGATAGGTCTAGCTCCCCGGCTATCATTAATAAACCGATAGGCAGAGCGACGATGCCAATTTCAGCGGCAATATTCAACCAGCTAGAAAAACCTGCACTGGAGACAAAAAGTCCCCCCGCAGCCACCCAAAAAAACAGAAAAACAGCCAACATGCCAACAAACGAACCCATTTCCGGGCGTCGGATCATTCGCCCTAAGGCGGGTAGTGAACGGCTACTTTCTGTCGCAGAACTTTGAGAAGTCATGAATTATCCTCGAAAAATGCTGCATTGAGCGGGGGTAAGCTTCAACTCAATGCATTTAAGCGCGCTAATACTGCCTTAAACAGCGCGCCTTGAGAGCCTATCAATCAGCCATGATCACTTATTGAAAAATACCAGGCTGACGAGATAGGTTGCCTAGCGTCTACTAACGAACGCCTTTTTTGACGCCTGCCATGGTGGTCTCAACATTACTTTTATCGATGATACCGGGGCCGGTCAAAATTTCTCGAGTGGGAACAGTTAAACCGTAATTGACGAAGCTATTGAGGATAGATACCGCGAGAAAACCTTGCTGGTAGCCCTGTTGATCAATAGCAAAAAGCTGCTTACCTGACTTGATGTTCTTGAGAATAGTGGTGTCCATGTTCAAACCACCGACTTGGACTTTGCCGGCCTTACCCGCCTGCATAATGCCATTAATGGAAGCGTTGGCATCCACATTACCAATAGTGTAAACGCCGGAGACTTTGGGGTGACGCAACAGATAAGCCTTCACCGCTTGAGCAACCGCGGTTGAACTACCAAAAGAGGTAGCCGGTAAAGGCAGTATTGCACCTTCGCCACCCACTGCTGCTATCCCGTCGACCATGCCTTTACAGTTAGCCTCAATATTGGCGGCTCCAGGTAGAGTATTGATACACACAAGGTTGTTTTCGCCGTGTTTGGCAAAATATTCACCCGCGGCAACGCCGGCCCTGTAATCATCACTACCGACATAGTTCATAGCACCTAGATTATTAGCTGCTCGTAGGCCGCCAGCGTTGTAGATGACCAGTGGAATACCCGCCGCAACTACCGCTTTAAAAGCAGGGTCCATGGCATCGGGAACCCAGTTTGGCCCGACGATAGCATCGGCCCCCTGAGAGATGGCCTGACGAATTAGCTCAGCGGCATCAACACCTAAGTTGTCGTAGTTTTGTGGCGCCAGCCAAGTGACCGAGCCACCTTGCGCCTCTGCCACTATGCCCGCCGCTTCAGCACCGCGTTTGACCACCGACCAAAACGGATCATCTGGCTTGCCACCGATGACAAAAATATTTGCTGACATAACAGAGGTTGCCGCACAGATCGTGGCTACTGCAACCGCTGATTTTAATAGGGAATGATATGTTTTTTTCATTGTTGTGTACCTCTCTATTAGGAAATATGCGCAGTCATCAATAAACGCTGAGACACTTAAAAACTTATCCAACGAAATTGAGTTTGTTACTGCGCGTTTAAAAAACATACACAATTGAAACGGAATATGAAATACTCAAAGCAATATATAAGTGCTTTTGTTTCATTTTGTATCATTCATAATGATATTAATAGTTGAGGAGTTATCGCTGTGAATAGGCCTACAATCACCGACTTAGCTGCAGAGGCGGGTGTTTCAATCTCTACCGTGAACAGATTACTTGGCGGGCAAGGGAATGTACGAAACTCCACCATGCAACGAGTGCAAAGTGCCGCTGAGAAAATTGGTTTTTATGGCTTGGGGGTTATTGATTACCGAGTGCGCGAAGCGGCGCCTATCTACCGCTTAGGTTTTTTGTTACAGCAATCCACGCGGCCTCTGTATCAGCTATTCAACCAAGAAATAGTCAAGGCTTGTCATAGAAGGCAAAATGAAATTATTGAGCCAGTGGTTGATTTTGTCGATGAACTTACCCCTGAAAACATCGCCGCTGGGCTCAAGGAGCTGGGTAATAGTTGTGATGCGGTCTCGCTGATTGCCCCAGACCACCCAGTGATCAGTCATGCCATCAGCGATTTAGAAAAAAATGGTGTGCCTGTGGTCTCCTATATCACCGATCAATCGACACCTGAGCGCTCTGCTTTTGTCGGCACAGATAACTGGAAGCTGGGGCGTACTGCCGCTTATTTGATGGCGAATATGGCACAGCAGCCTGGGCGTATTGCGGTGTTTATTGGCCATCACCGCTATCAGTGCCAAGATGTATCAGATGCTAGCTTTCGCTCTTATATTCGCGAACACGCGCCCCATTTAGTGGTAGAAGATAGTCGTCCGACTTATGAACAGCCAAAACTCGCCTATAAAATGATGCGAGAACTACTGCTTGCCTCTGAAGATTTAGTGGGGGTGTTAGTGGTCGGCGGGGGGCTTTCAGGCATACTGCAAGCCCTTAGAGAAATACCAGAACAGAGAAGAAAAAAAATTCGTCTCATCTGTAGAGATGCCAGTCCAGAGACCATAACAGGATTGTCGGAGGGGTTAATCACCGCCACCCTCAGTCATCCGATAGCGCCTATGTCAGATTTATTAGTTAAGACTATGATTGATCTTATTAAGATGGACGCACAAGAGTTTACCATGCAAAAAACCATACCTTTTGAAATCATCACTCCGGAGAATCTTTAAAATTCCTGAGCTTTATGTCAATAAAAAATTGATTAATATCAATTAACTTAAGCTTTAACTACCTAGTTTTCATCCTGAAACGGGGCCGTAGCGAGGCTGATCCAATCGTTCGAGATGTGCAACACTAGATATGGGCGTTTGGTTGTTCCAAATAACTATATCTAGTGGTGTGCAGATCGAATGGTTGGGACAGTCGCAGTAGGTATCTGTTTCTGGTTGGAAACTACCTATAAAGAGATTAACTATGCCAACAATTGTTTGTTTTGGAGATTCTAATACTTGGGGATCTGTCCCCAATAAACTTCGCCGTTATAATATCAGTGAACGCTGGCCTGCATTATTGAGAGCGGCATTACCTCATGATTTTGAGGTGATAGAGGAGGGGCAACCTGGGCGTACTACGGTGCATGACGATCCTTTTGAGGGTGAAAAAAACGGTCTTCGTTATTTAAAACCTTGTCTCGAATCTCATGTGCCGGATCTAGTATTAATCATGCTTGGCACCAATGATTTAAAACATCGCTTTGGACTATCTGCGTACGATATTGCACAGGGCGCTGCTAAGCTGGCGCAAGAGGTTTTAGTATTCAATAGCATGGCGAAAAAATCACCGCCAAAAGTGTTATTGATTGCGCCACCACCCGTCTATGAAGTGGGATTTTTTGCTGATATGTTCGAAGACGCAGCGCTTAAGTCACAACAGTTAGCGAAGCATTACGCGCAGTTTTCTAAAGCTTTAGGTTGCTCATTCTTTGATGCGGGATCTGTCGTTAGCTCGTGCAAACGTGAGGGGATTCACTGGCCTGTGGAGCAACATAAATTACTGGCCAACGCCTTAACGCCCATAGTAGAAAACATGTTTTCACAATGATCGCTCTGTATTAATGTTGGCGTGTGTTTGTTTATAAAAACATGTGATTGAACAGCGCAGTGAATCTGCTAACGCTAAGGCAGCACGAAGCTTATATGAACCTTACTATGCTGCGTTAGCAGATCTGAAAACTAAACCAAGTTTATACGTTGATATAAATATTGAGTTGCTCTTCTAGGTTTTTCTCCATTTCACAAACGCGGCTGATGAAAGTGTCATCTAATTCTAGTCCGGCACTTAACAGTAGGCAGCCTGTTGCTGTCACTATGTCGCGGCTTAGCTTCATGCCGCTGACGAGCTCGCTGCTACTTTGTAGCCTGTCGTGTTGCACTTCTAGAGGCTCGGCTGTTTGGGCCACTAATTCACGCAGTAGTAAGACGATTTTTTGGTTATAGCGCTCAGCTGCTGTTTCTGAGAGGTATTCAAATGCTTGCTCAGAGCTGAAACAGCGCTGGCTGTACATACCGGTGATGAGTGCTCGATAATCGCTCAGTACTGAAATAATTTGTGCACGCATATCAATGTTTTTTGCTGTTAATCCACGTGGATAACCACTGCCATCTAAATATTCTTTGTGCTGTAGTAATAATAAACCGGAAAGATAGAGTGGTTTTACGCTCAGACAAGCGGCATGAGATAGCAATGGGTGGCGCTGGAATTGACGTTGTTGCTCTGCGCTCATCTCTAAATAAGGCGTTTGCAATATTTCATCGCTAAAGCTGAGTTTTCCTAAAAACCTTAGCTGCCAAGCGTAGTGCAATTGTTTTGACTCTATCTCTGAAAACTCAAATTGATCAGCTATTTTAAGCAGCATTGGATCAAGGGAGTGTGCATCTGCGTTGTTTTGTCCGACTAAGCGACTGGAAATAAGTGAGGAAAACATCTTGATGATACTGCGATAGCTGTCTCGCAACTCGTTGTTGGATTTTTCTAACGCGGTAGTTCGCTGGGCAACTTTTAACTCTAAAGATTTATTAAGCTCTTCCAGCTGGACACTTTTTTGATCGGAAATTTTTTCAAGTGCTTCATTGCGTTGTTTTAATTGCGCCAAATTGAAGTATTTACACACCGTTTTTAACAGTTCTTGATCATCCCAAGGTTTTAAAATAAAACGGCTGACAGCACCGTTATTAATGGCGCTAATAGTCGTTTCTGCGTCCGAGTAGCCGCTGAGCATAATGCGTTCTGTCTCTGGCCATTGAACCGCTGCTTGTGCCAAAAATTGATCGCCACTGGTGCCGGGCATACGCATATCAGTGATAATAAGATCTACTGGGTTTTCTCTAAGAATATTGATTGCTTCATCGGCTGATGAGGCTAAATAGATTTGGCATTTAAGAGGCATAAACAAACGTTTTAGCGAGCGTAAAATAGACGCTTCATCGTCGACTAACAAAATACTGTTGGCGGTATAATCTTTGGTAGGCACTGGTGAATCCTTGTTATTTAGACATTAGTATTATGACTATTGGCTTTATATATGGCTTTACCCAGTAAAGGGGTTGGGCGGATAGTTGGCACTATTAATGTCTTTATTATTTATTTCCTTCTTAACGTTATAGCTAAAAATTGCCAACAAAGCTTGTAAGTTTGGCTATAAACAGCTGAAAAAAAGTAATTGTTCGCAGTTGCAAACAGTTTTATTGGAATGTAAATATGTATAAATTTTAAGTTCAGAGATAGCCTCTTAGGAGTGGAATATTAGAGCAAGAATGGAATACAGGATTCATCAATTGCTATAGGGAGGTGCAGAATAACTATGTTCACTGCTATTAATTTATCGCAGTTAAATGATCATCTGTTGAAAAATATTTCACTCGGTTTTAGTATGTGATTTCCATTTGTAAAACATAGTAATACAGGATTGATATGTGGTTTCAAAAAGAGTTGTTGTTAACAGCCCGTACCCGAGGTTTTCATCTAATCAGTGATGAAATAATATCGCAGTTACCCGAACTGCAAAATGTGAAAATAGGCATGATGAATGTGCTCATCAAACATACCTCGGCATCTCTGACTATCAATGAAAATGCAGATCCTTCAGTGAGGCATGACTTTGAAACTGTTTTCAATCGATTAATACCGGAAGATCAGTCAGAGTATACTCATACTTTTGAGGGCAGCGATGATTTGCCGGCGCACATTAAAAGCAGTTTGCTCGGTAGTAGTTTGAACCTGCCTATTACCAATGGGGCGTTAAACCTGGGCTTATGGCAGGGCATATATCTGTGTGAACATCGAAATCATGGCGGACGAAGGTCATTGTTGGTCACAATCAACGGCGAGTAGTACCCGTTTATAGGAGTAACCCCCATGAGTTTTATGATCTTAGCTTTATTCATCCCAGCATGTTTTGCCTTAAACATGGTGCCTGGGCCTAACAACTTGCTGTGCATGAGTAATGCACAGCGCTATGGTTTTACACATGCTATTGGCGCGGGAGCTGGCAGGATAATGGCTTTTGTGATTATGATTGTTTTGGCGGCCACCGGGTTAGCAGCTTTATTGTATGCCTCTAAAACGCTCTTTTTGGTGGTTAAAATTATAGGTGCATTATATCTTTTTTGGATCGCATACCAGTTATACAATGCTAAGGTTGAGCAATCAGTGGCGTCAAAGGAGGGCAAGAAGTCTCTCTATCAGCTAGCCAGGCAAGAGTTTCTATTGGCTGCAGGCAACCCCAAAGCAATTTTGATATTTACCGCATTTTTGCCACAATTTATTGATGCTTCCCAAGCAGTTAATTATCAATTTTTTATTTTAGGCGCTGTGTTTTTGTGTTTAGAATGTTTGGCCGTTGCTATTTATGCTGGTTTTGGTGTTTATCTGCGCCACTGGTTCAGCCAACCAGCAATGAGAAGCTTGTTTAATCGTGGTTGTGCTGTGGTTATCGGAGCTATGGGTGTCGGGTTGTTAGTCGATAGAAAAAGTTAATCTTGCAGGTAATTAAGGCAAGTCGATAAAAGATATTGATAGGGGATTATGTGCATGTCAGGGGCTACAAATAACTTAGTACCGCACCTAAGATCAACAGATAAAGTGATCTTATTTGATGGCGTCTGTAAGTTGTGTAATGGCTGGAGCAACTTTATTATTCATCATGATAAGGGCCTTCAATTTAAGCTAGCAAGTGTACAGTCGGATGAAGGTCAAGCTATTCTAAAATACTTTAACTATCCCTTAGTTAACTTTGAGACGATGTTAGTGATCGAAAATAATTATGCCTTAACAAAAAGTTCTGCCTTCTTTTATGTGATGAAGACACTAGGTTATCCTTGGCGATTACTCACTATTTTTCAATTTATTCCCAGAGTCTTACGCGATTGGTTATATGATCGCATTGCACTAAATAGATATGTCCTGTTTGGGAAATACGATTACTGTACGCTACCTAGTCCTGATCATGAGAGTCGGTATTTAGATGGAAAATAAGTTACTTGTAAACATCAATACAGTGGGTATTGTTATTGCCTATTTTATTTGTATTACACAGCAATCTACATCTCTGCTAAAAAAAGGAATGAATTTTGAACATTGAAACTTGGTCGTTATTTTTTGTTGCCTATCTAGTGATCACTTTAGCACCGGGGCCTAATGTGCTTTTTGTGGTGAAAAATGCACTGCGCCACGGTTATCGTGAGGCGCTGTTTTCAATTTTTGGCAATCTATCTTGCCAGTTATTAATTGTGGTGTTAGTTGCCGCAGGCGCTGGGGTGTTATTAGCGCAATCACCCGCGGTTTTCTTTGCGTTGAAAATTGTGGGTGGCTGCTACCTTATTTACTTAGGGGTAAGCGGGCTATTAGCTAAGAAAAAAACCGTTGCAAAATCTGTCATAGAGCAAGGAGTCACGAAACCCAGTGGCTTTGCTATTTATAAGAAGGGTTTTTTGGTCTCTGCAAGTAATCCTAAAACGGTAATATTTCTCTCCGCTTTCCTACCGCAGTTTATTGTCGCCGGTGAGTCTGTCGCACTGCAATTTTCAGTCATGTTCATGTCTATCTGCTTCACTGTCACTACTATTCATTTGTTGTATTCATACCTGTCGAAGAATATTAAAAATAGGCTGGGACAATCTCGCATTAAAGAGCATTTTTCCAAGGTGTATAACAGTGCCTTTATCGCTTTTGGTGGTGCGCTTTTGTTTGGTAATCGCAGTGTTTAGTCATCGAAAGTTTAGGTATAGCTAGGTGAACGTAAAGCGTCTTTAATAGGCGCTTTTTGATGTAGGGGATGTTTGGTATAACGCGATGGCATGAAGGCCAGGGAGCGAATTTACTCGATCAGTAATTACTGAAGTTAGCATTTTACTTGATCAAACTTAGGAATTTTTTCTAAATAATATCCTGCAATCATTATCTTCTGGATTGTCATTGTTCTGGGCTTTGTTGTGCGGGATTATGATACTCATTTTTTTGTTGAGTTGCGATCATGTCTGACTTGATTATCTGTAGTCAAAAAATCAGTTTAAGGTATTTTAAGGCGGGTGATGAAGTACCGATTTATCAGTATTGCAGTGATTTTGAGGCGTCTTTGTATCTCGCTAGGGCGCCACACCGCTGTGTTGAACAAACCGAAAAAGTACTGAAAACGCTATCCTATCAGGGCAGCCTGAGTGATAACGCTAAGTCTATTTTGATGATAGTTCTGAAAGACAGTCAGGAGCCTGTCGGGCAGCTAACCATAGTTCAGCAAGGCGGTAACATTGAATTGCATATAGGCATTCTGCAGCAGTGGTGGGGGAATGGTGTGGCCAGTGAGGCGCTTAACCTCGCCGCACAATATTATGCTGCTATGCCTGAGGTTTTGACCGTTGTGTCCTTTACCGATGTTGAGCACGAAGCAGCGCTGAAGGCTTTTCAAAGAGCGGGTTTCAATATTGTATGTGTTAAAAAAGCCTATTATCTAGCGCCACTTATTTCAGCCAATAGGCGAGATGTCTACTGGTTGGAATATGCAGAAAAACTTGAGACGAAGTGATGAAACAGCTAAATGATATTGAATTCCCTGAACTGCAAGGTGCCTCTCTCAATGAAAAAAAGCAGGTGCTACATTTGGCCAATAGCCGCTATCAATGGTATAGAGATATGGCGTATTTAAGGCTGATGATTTGCGTGGTTTTTATTTTAATCACTATTTCACTACTTATTTTAACCATCTTGCCAAGTACACTCTGGCTGGTGCCGGTGGTGTTAGTCGGCACTTTTATCTCGGGTGCTTATCTAAGATCAGCGCAAGCCAAACGTATAAAGCCACTTTTATCCAAGGCACTGAGTGATGTGCGAGAGCATAAGTACCGTTAGGAAAACAGTCTAATTAAGGAAAACAGTCAATATGAATCAGCCTGATTTACAGCCACACTTACAAGGTAAGCGGTTACAACTTAGGCCTCTTCTAGCCACGGATTTTGATCAATTATATGCAGCGGCCAGTGATCCACTGATTTGGCAGCAACACCCAACAAGCAATCGATATCAGCAACCACAATTCGAGCTTTATTTTAATGAAGCTATCAAATCACAAGGTGCATTGATTGTCATAGATACTGAAAGTGGCAAAGTGATTGGCTCTTCTCGTTATAATGACTATCTCCCTGAGCAGGGGTCGCTGGAAATAGGCTGGACATTTTTAGCTCGCTCACATTGGGGCGGTGCTTATAATAAAGAGATGAAACAACTGATGCTGCGTCATGCCTTCACTTTTGTAAATGCAGTGCTTTTTGTGGTTGGCGCGCAAAATATGCGCTCGCAACGAGCTGTACTAAAATTGGGCGCTAAGCCGATTGGCATGCGAGAAAATGCCAGTGGCAGTGACAATGTTGTTTATCAACTAACAAAGTCGGATTATTTGGCTTAAGGAGCAGTCATGATGTTAAACCTAACAGAAGTCGCAGGTGTTGGCATTAAACGTAAACACCTAGCGACTTGTCATTGTGCCAGTGTACAACTTGAATTGGACCTACCTGTCGGGCTGGTGGATGTGCGCCGCTGTGATTGTTCACTGTGCCGTAGACGGGGCGCTATTGTTGCCTCAGTACCTTTAGCTGGGATAACAATCATCAAAGGTGGTGATGTGCTGGGTTTGTATCAATTTAATACAAAAACCGCCAAGCATTACTTTTGTACTAAATGCGGTATTTACACGCACCATCAACGTCGATCTAATCCTGCTCAATTTGCTTTTAATGTGGCTTGTTTAGAGGGAATAAATCCATTGAAAATACCGCAAGTTCACACTTATGATGGCGAACATCACCCCGCTGATCGATGAAAATAATATAAAGAGTGGGAAGTGGTGAGGTAGCAAGAGGGAAGCTAAAAGTTACAGTTGCTGTATTCTTGATATTTCTTGTTCATCTATGCCTAAAGACTGTAAGAATTCTAAATGTGCTTTAGGTTTTAGCGCTTCAAAACTTTGATGCCAGGCGATCATATCATCTTCATCAAAGCCGAGGGAAATCATCAGCTCAACCCATTGTTCCTTATTAAGGCCGTGGTCGTTTAACAGCTTAGGCTCTTGTAACATAACCACTATCGCCTGCTGCTGTTTCTTAAATTTTACCACCTCTTTTTCTAAATTATAAAACTGTGCCATTAATAATGCAGATTGAGATTGTTGATCTTTGTTGTTGAGTAATTCAGCGATATCAGCCACAGACACGCCAAAAGAGCGGTAGGCCATGATACGCTTTAAACACTCTATTTCTTCATTGCCGTACCACCTATAGCCATTACTAGATCGAAAGCGAGGCGCAAGTAGTCCCGCTCGTTCATAGTATAAGACGCTAGTGCGAGATAACCCGCAACTGTTGGCAAGCTCTGAGACGCTTAACATCAAAGGCTCCTAAATTTAGTGTAGCTCAATCGGTTTTATATCCGGTTTTACAAACGTTGCTTTAGCAAGGTTACTGCAGAGTCGCTCTTTTGAATAATGAGCAAGTAATAAACTTAGCACATCTTCGATAATATCAGGGTTATTTGTCACAAAACTTGGCCAAGATTTATAAGTGAACTGCTGCTGGCGGATATAGATCATTTGCAGGATAGCAATGGTGATTGTTTTATTAAACTTATCACTCGCGCCTAAACTTAGCGCATAGGTTTGAATCCCAGTGCAAATTTTATCCACTGCTACAGCATATTGATATTTGGTTAAATATAACCAAGCTAATCTCAGATGTCCTAGATGGTTAAAAGATGCAGGATCTAAGCGGTGGTTTTCAAATTGCTGTAGAAATTGATCATCAGTTAAACGGGTAGATTGTTTCATCGTTAAAAGCCTATAAATGAGAGCTGGACTGTTAATCTAAGGCCTACACTTGTAGACAGGTCAAGAGAAAAGGTTTTTCATGAGCTATGAGCTATGAGCTATGAGCTATGAGCTATGAGCTATGAGCTAGAAGGTATATGCTATTTAAAGCAATTTTGTATTTTTTATGAAGGAGCAATCCTATGAGTACATTGATAGACACGACAGATCAAGAATCAATTTGTATCACACAACCTTGTCCCGCGATTGCATTACTAATTAAATCCAAAGAAAAAGACTTAGGTGGATTTTCAGTGCGCAGGTCTCTGCCGGTTATTGGTCAGAAAAAAGTGGGCCCTTGGATCTTCTTCGATCACATGGGGCCCGCTACATTTACCGCAGGGCAAGGCGTGAATGTTAGACCGCACCCGCATATTAATATCGCCACTGTGACATACCTGTTTGAGGGGGAAATATTACATCGCGATTCCGCGGGTTATGTGCAAGTCATCCAGCCTGGGGATATTAATATGATGGTCGCCGGCAGTGGCATCGCGCACTCCGAAAGAGAGCGACCAGAAATACGTAATACTGAACGTAAATTACATGGTTTACAACTCTGGATGGGGCTTCCTGAAGAAGATGAAGAAACACAGCCTATGTTTTATCATTATCGCGCAACAGATATTCCCGCCACTATTAGCAATGATATACCTGTGCGGGTGATGATAGGCAGTGCTTTTGGCGTAACCTCACCGGTAAAAACGTTTGCCGATACTCTCTATGCCGAGGCTAGGTTGAAAAGTGGGCAGATATTAATGTTGCCACATGCTGAAGAAAGGGCCGTTTACGTTGCATCAGGCAGCGTAAAAATTGACGGAGAGTTAGTGCCTGAACACTCGATGGCCATATTGACCGATAAAGCTGAAATCAGCTTACTGGCGTTACAAAATACTCGCATCGCTATTATTGGCGGCGCCAAAATGGGTACCCGTTATCTTGATTGGAATTTTGCCTCCAGTCGTAAATCACGTATAGAGCAAGCCAAAGAGGACTGGAAAGCTCGACGTTTCCCCTCGATTCCCGATGACGATCAAGAATTTATTCCCTATCCAACATAGTCTGCTGTCACCGAAAAAACAGCTCTGATCTTGGGCTGTTTAATTTTTTTATTAATCATCTCTCTCTATTTTAATATAAAAAATTGATAGAGAACGCAGACAGTAAAACTTAAGCAATAGCTACAAAACATAATCAATGCTTAATAACTTGTTATTAATTATATATTTTAACCAAGTTGCATATTTTAAAAGATAACATATACTTTAATATAGAATTTATTTTACTGCTTGTTATTGTTTAATATGAATATTTTCCTGTAATTTATTTTTATTTAAATATAAGTTGTTTATTTTTAGCGACAGAGTTATTACCAATGAATAATAATAATAAGTTATCAAAAATTAAGAGTAGCTATACATCCTCAATAGGTCGGAAATTATTAATTTATGTAATGATGATTAGCGGTTTATTTACGTTGCTGATCGCTATTGTACAAATTATTATTGATTATAATTATGGGATTTCAGAGATAGACTCTCAAATACAACAAATCTCTATTAACAATATAACCAGTATTAGCAATAGCTTATGGCAAGTTGATATGGATCAATTAACGTTGATCGTAGAGGGTATCGCAAAGTTACCGAATATTGAAAAAGTGGTGATTATAGAAACTCAGCTGATTGATGACGTGAAAGTTAATGAGACCGTTATGTTGATTGGGGAAATGAAAAATGAAAGTGATATTATAAAAAGGGTACCTTTAACCTATGCCAATAAAAATCAGCAGACAGAAATAGGCGAGTTAGTACTTTATGTCAGCTTGAGCGGTTTATATCAGTCATTGATTGATAAATTTATCGTGATTGTTTTATTACAGGGCGTTAAAACCTTTATCGTCTCATTATTTATTCTCTGGATGTTCTACTACTTAGTTACTCGTCATTTAATTGTAATGTCTGTATTTTCTCGGGATATCTCCTTTGATAACTTAGAACATAAACTTATTCTAGATAGAAAAAGTAGCGCGCGAAAAGATGAAATAGCTTGGATGGAAGAAGCGTTAAATGAAACTAAAGACAACTTAAAGAGATTATTAGATACCAACGAGACAGCGTTGAAGCTGCAATCTGAAATAGAGCAAAGTTCCAAACGGGAAGAGCTGCAACAGCTTCACCAACGAGAATTAGAAAAAAGTGCCACAAAAACCACGCACGCTAATAAGCTGCTGACTCAGGAGGTCGAACAGCGAGAGGCAACTCAGGTGGAACTACAGCAAGCCAAGATTGATGCTGAAGATGCCACCAAAGCTAAATCAGACTTTTTGGCAAAAATGAGCCATGAAATACGTACACCAATGAATGCGGTAATAGGCCTGAGTCGCTTGGTCTTAAAAACACCATTACAGCATCAGCAGCGGGATTATATTGAAAAGGTATTAGATTCAGGGGAGGCGCTACTAGGTTTAATCAATGATATTTTGGATTTCTCTAAAATAGAGGCGGGCAAGCTCAGCATAGAAAACCACGATTTCAATTTAAGTAAATTGCTGCAAAGGTCGGTGAACTTAAGTGCGATGAATGCCCATGCTAAAGGTTTGGAATTAGTGGTCAATGTTGATAAAAATCTACCTTTAGTACTGAACGGGGACTCACTAAGATTACAGCAGGTGATTGTGAACTTGGTGAATAATGCGGTTAAATTCACCGAAAAAGGCTGTGTTTGCATCAACATCGCAATGATGGAAGAAAGTGAAAAACGTTTGGTATTGCGCTTTAGTGTGGTCGATACCGGTATGGGAATAAGTGAAAAGCAGCAGTCTAAGATGTTTCAATCTTTTAGCCAAGCCGATGAATCAGTCACTCGTAAATTTGGTGGTACAGGCTTGGGTTTATCTATTTCCAAGCAACTGTGTGAGTTGATGGGTGGTAAAATATGGCTCGATAGCGAGGTAGGAGTAGGCTCAAGCTTTCACTTTACCGTCTCCTTAGGTAAGACTTTGCAGCCAGAAACTTCGCTGAAGGCGAGTAACTGCGCACTGGAAAAATTAAAAGTACTAATAGTCGACGATATAAAAATGGCCAGAGCAGTATTAGTGGATTTATTGGCAGGTTTAGGCATTAAAGCTGAGCAGACCGATAATGGCGCCCAATGTATTGAAATGATAAAAGAAGCTCAGCTTGAAGGCGTACCTTTTGACTTAGTATTAATGGATTGGCGTATGCCTGAGATGGATGGCATAGAGACCTCTAATAAAATCCACGAGGCGCATCTGGATAATTCACCGCATATATTAATGGTGTCTGCCTATGATAAAGACGAGGCGCGGGCGCATTTAGATGAGAGTGTTATTCAACAGTTTTTAGAAAAGCCCGTTAATGAAGTGTCGCTGCGACACATCCTGCTCAATCGCTTTGGGGTGGATCAAGACAGTAATAGGGTCGTAGCCGACACTGATCAATCTATACCAAATTTGTCTTCGTTTCATATTTTGCTAGTGGAAGACAACGCAATAAACCGTCAAGTTGCGCTTGGCTATTTGCAAGATACTAAGATTAAAGTAGATATCGCTGAGGATGGGCTCTTAGCGATCGAAAAAATAAAAGCCTATCAATATGACCTAGTATTAATGGATATTCAAATGCCTAATTTGGATGGTTTGAGTGCCACTCAATATATTAGAAAAGATCTTAATATGCTGGGTTTACCCATTATTGCCATGACGGCTCACGCCATGCAGAGCGATGTTGAAAAAAGTCTCGCTGCGGGAATGAATCTACATATATGTAAACCCATTGATCCTGATTTGTTAATTGAATCGATACTCACTTATCTGACGCCAGCTGTCAGTGTAGTTACGACGGATATCGTATTACCCGTACCCTCAGAGCAACAGCCTAATGTACTAAGCAGCAATAATACGGGCAATGATAAATCAGTAGTATTGACCAAGCTTAATCAAATAAGCCTGCTTGATTGCAATAAAGCCATTGTACAAATGCAGGGACGTGAAACGCTCTATCTGGAATTGATACAAAACTTTTGCCTAGAACAACAATTGCTTGGTGCGAAAATGCAGCAGTCATTTACGGCGCAAGACCAGCAGACGTTATACCGGCTGGCGCACTCCTTAAAATCTAACGCCGCTTACATTGGCGCCTTTGATTTATCGGTATTAAGCACGCAGTTGGAGAAGTCACTAGCACAGGGGGATTGGAATGCTAGATTGCTATCGCAAGTGATCACTGAATTAGAACAGATTATTAGCGCACTTTTGCCAATATTCATCACTGGAGAGGAGCATGTTGAAAATATTGACTTTTCAATCGATTGGCTAAAGTCAGAACTCGTAGAGTTAATTCCGCTACTTGAGTCTTCTGATTTCTCTGTCGAAGCATCTCTGGCCTCGGTACATAAAAGTTGTATGGATACCGAATATGGATCAGTGATTGCGCAAATATGCGAAAGTGTTGAAGATATAGAATATGAGCATGCAGCTTTAGTGGCGATAAAATTACTCAAAGAGCTAAAGGAAGTGCAACTATGAGTACCAGACAGAAAGTGTTGTGCATTGATGATGAAAAGGTGAATCTAAAAATTTTTAGTGACATTCTTAAAGATGACGTCGATGTCATAATGGCCAAAAGCGGTGAGCAGGGCATTCGTAAAGCCATTGAGTTAAAGCCAGATTTAATATTGTTAGATATAACTATGCCGGGCATGGATGGTTTTGAAACCATCATACAACTAAAAAATAATCCGCAAAGCAGTGCGATACCCGTCATTTTTGTCACCGGCGAGCTGGATATAAACAAGGAAGAGCGTGGCTTTGAACTCGGCGCTTGTGATTACATCCAAAAACCTTTTCACGCCGTCAGTTTAAAAGCGCGAGTTGTGCTGCATCTAGAACTAGCTAGACAGCGACATCTATTGGAACACATGGTTAATTTTGATCCTCTGACATCCATTGCCAATAGGCGTCGTTACGATGAAGTTCTCAATGTTGAATATCTCAATGCAAGAAAAGAACAGAGCGTACTTTCAGTCGCTATGATCGATATCGATTTTTTCAAACCTTACAATGATCACTACGGTCACGATGCCGGGGATAAAGCCTTACGCAGCGTCGCACAAGTGCTCTCTGAGCAGCTACAGCGCAGCGGAGATTTTGTGGCCCGATACGGTGGGGAAGAGTTTGTTGTGATCCTTGCTAAAACCGACCAGAACGGCGCACAAGCTGTATTAGAGGCATGCTGTAAAGCCGTGGAAGGTTTAGGGATTGAACACTTGAAATCAGAAAACAGTTCAGTATTGACGGTCAGTATTGGTGGAAGTTGCTGCATCCCACAGCAGTTTAGCGATGTGACAGCGGCGCTAAAGATCGCCGATCAATACTTATATAAAGCCAAGAGAAACGGCAAAAACCAGGTCGTTTGGCAGGAGGCAGAAGATCTGTCTTTAAACTTAAAAGTAACCAACAGCGCATAATAATTTGTTTTGTGTCCTGCATTCTCATGCATATGTGCGTTACTTCGATAGAGTTTTAACCTTGACTATCCTCGCTTTTCGATCATTACCTTATCAAAGTCAAATCGTTATTATTTTACATTAAGGACTTGTTAGCAGCCTCTATTATGGATGAGTGATATACATGATATCCGCAGGGCTGAGAAAAGTCAGGCAAGCTCTGGTGGATTAAGCGCTGTTTGATATTTTCGATAGGCGCTGGGAGGGACCCCGGTCCACTGTTTAAAGGTTCGAGTGAACGGGCTTGTTTCTGAAAATCCTAGCCTGGCACTAATGTCTTCGATAGTCAGTTGCGTATTGATCAATAATTCAATGGCTGAATCGCGTTTAAGCTGATTTTTGATGGTCAGATAACTGGTGCCTTCATCCGCCAATCTGCGCTGTAATGTGTAAGGTTTAACCTTTATTATCTTGGCCAACGCTGGCAGCGTTGGCAGAGCATCGAGTTTATGGATGATTTCGTTTGCCACTTTCGCCGCCCAAGTGTCCGTTTTGAAATCGAGTAAATAGAGTTCAAAGAAGAGATCTTTGAGCAGTATATCCATACTGGCAAGGTCTTGTCTAACCGGCTTTTGTAACAGCGAACTTGAAAAGCTCATTCTTGAATGGACACAGTTAAACAACATCGGCGCACCGTAATACACCGCTCTGTAGTCTTGCGCATAAATAGGCTTGGGGAAATTGAACTCAAGCTGACCAATGGTGATTATTTCTCGGCACAACCAACTGAGTATACGGTGAATCACAAAAAAATAATTTTCTACTAGATATCGGTCAGTACCGGCATCGATATCGTCACTGGGCTCTAACACCAAGTGAACTTGTTCTTCTTCAATGTGGGTAACAATGAGCGTGCCCTTATCCAATATCTGATAAAAGCGTACCAGACGCAGCAGCACTTCAGCGATTGTTTTGGCACTTATCAGCCAGTGGATCAGTAAAGAGAGACTCCCCAGTGGTAGGGGTTCTCTGCCGTGGCCGAGTAACTCATCCCCAGAGGCATTTATCAGCCGACTGGTCACTCTAGCCAGTTGTACGAGTGGCACTCTGGCGCTAGGTACCTGTAATAAATGCTTTGGAATACGACACTCATCTAACAAGGTATCAATCACTGCTGGCTCTAGCGAACTCTTGGAAATGGCCCTATTAATAAAGGAAATATTGAAAGACAGCGCCTTTTTATCGGTTTTTAGCATAATCGTGCATCTCTGCCCATTGTTTCGTCATATTTACCGTTCTTTGCGGCACTATAACATGGCCTGAAATGGACTACGATTGTTATAAAGTATCAATCAGACTGTATATCTCGGTCATTCCGCTATTGGCTTTTGCTGCCTATAATAGGCATATAAGCGAATAGAAACAGAGGTTTTTTAGGCTGTGCGAAGCACTATTAAAAGACCGTTCATCGAGGAATAAATTATGAAAGACTATCAAGTTATTGATTATAGTGTCAAAAATAGAGTGGCCACCCTTACTCTAAATAACCCCAAGACGATGAATGCGATGAGCCAGCAAATGCGTCGTGAACTGCTTGACGCGATGGTGCGCGCTGCCGATGACGACGATGTGCGTATTGTTGTATTAACGGGGGCGGGGCGTGGCTTTTCCTCGGGCACTGATCTGAGCGAAGGCTTGACGGGGTACGCAACGATTGAGCAGCAGCTGCATGAAGAATATAAACCGTTGATTAGTGCGATTGAGAATTCTTCGAAACTATACATTGCAGCAATCAATGGTGTGAGTGCGGGCGTCAGTACCGGGATAGCGCTAGTGTGTGATTTAGCGGTAATGGCTGATGATGCTTGTTTCTATATTCCTTTTGCCGGTATTGGCCTAGTGCCTGATGGGGGTGTCAGCTACCAATTGGTGCAAGCGTTAGGATACAAGCGGGCCATGCAGACGTTCGTTGAATCAAAGCGTCTGAGCGCTGCGCTTTGTCTTGAAACAGGTTTGACCAACAAGGTCGTGGCTGCTGATAACTTATTAGAGGAAACCCAAGCTTGGGCTGAGCAACTGGCCAAAGGTTCTCCTCTGTCGCAAAAATTTGGCAAGCAATGTATGCAGCTAGCGTTAAGTGGCAATCTGGGAGAGGTGATAGATTTAGAGTCTAAGTTACAAAATACTACCTCTACCTCCGAAGACTTCAAACATGCGGTAGCCGCTTTTTTTAGTAAGCAAGTAGCGGTATTCAAAGGCCGTTAATTAAGTAGAGACCTCAGCATAACTACTGCATTTGATAATGATCAACGAACAAGTCTTTAAGGGAAAATAATGAAAACACGTATAACAGAATTACTCGGTATTGAATATCCTATTATTTGTGGTGGCATGATGCGTGTCGGCACCGCCGAACTAGCAGCAGCGGTCTCCAATGCTGGTGGCCTGGGTATTATGACAGCCTTATCGCTACCCACTCTTGAGTTGCTAAAAGCTGAAATAGAAAAGTGTCAGTCACTCACTGACAAGCCATTTGCGGTCAATCTGACCGTAGGTGTGATTGCCACACAGATTAACTATGCTGATTACGTTAAAGTGATCTGTGACAGTGGTGTAAAAATAGTTGAGACAGCGGGGCGTAGTCCCGAGCCGTTTATGGAAATGTTTAACGCCCACAACATTAAAGTTATCCATAAGTGCGTGACAGTGCGCCATGCTTTGAAAGCTGAAAAGTTGGGAGTGGCTGTGGTCAGTATCGATGGCTTTGAATGCGCTGGTCACCCCGGTGAGGATGATATCCCCGGGCTGATATTGATTCCTGCAGCAGCGGATAAGTTGAGCATTCCGATCCTTGCATCCGGTGGCATTGCAGACGGTCGAGGCCTAGTGGCAGCTTTAGCCTTAGGGGCTGATGGCATCAATATGGGGACACGCTTTGTTGCAACTCAAGAGGCGCCAGTTCACGACAATGTCAAGCGTGCGATTGTTAATATGAAGGAAACGGATTCCGCTCTGATTTTCCGCTCGTATAAGAATACTGCTCGGGTATTTAAAAATGAGATCGCTCTCAAAGTACAAGAAATTGAGCAAGAGGGTGGTGCCTTTGCAGATGTTCACTCGTACGTGTCAGGTAAAAACCAGGAGAAAGCCTGGAGCACCGGTGACATTAATGCGGGCATGTTAACGTTTGGTATGAGTGGCGGCCTAGTGAATGAAATTCCTACTTGTGAAGAATTGGTAAAAGGCATTGCTAACGATGCCAAGGCTATCATCAACGAAAGATTAGCGGCATTTTCTAGTTAGTTCCCATCCTGAAACGATGGGACTACTGCGGTAGTCCCACTCATCCAATCTAATCACCACTAGATATAGTTATTTGGAACAACCAAACGCCCATATCTAGTGTCGCTAAGCTTGAGCTATTGGACCACCCTCGCTACGTCCCTGTTCCTGGATGAGAACTAGTTAGTTAGTAGGGCTTTTGGTGATGAAGGGAGCTATAATTTAAAAAAAATGGCAGGCCGAGCATTGCAACGGAAGTTGCTAAGCAAGCCCTCAGATGCCCACTGTGCTCGGTCTTAAATAGTGTTATCTCTTCAAATCGACAGGTACAACAAAGCCCAGCTGCTTATTAAAAGAGTGACTAGGCTGATTTTATCAAGACTACTGGTACCAGTGACTGGACAAAATAAAGTACATCCAGTCTTATCAATGCATTATGGAAGTGTTTTATTTGACACTCACAATCAAAGTAATATCGTTTTTCAATAGCTGATTCAGCATAGCGCTAAGATCAATACCTTTAGCGTCAGCTTTAGCAGTAAAATAGTCTAGTACATCTGATTCAAGATAGACGGGTAGGTTTTTTTGCATTCGGGTTGTAAAATTTACCACCTGTGCCTTTAGAGAAATCATATTCTTTTTTCAGTTACTCACCCTTGTTGGTCGTCACGTATCTCGTGTTTAGTGGCTGGCCTTGCCGATATTAAGCGGACTGTCATATTATCTTCTGGCAGGTCGCGTATGAGAATCCTTATTGTCCACAAACCTGCAAACAGCTTTAAACTTCAACTTTAAATCATTCTCAGCGCTGCGTAGATCCTCTCCAAAAATTAAGCACATCTAAACGGGAGTGTATGCTTTGGGTTGATCTATTAAGCTAAGAAAATAGCCATATATGAACACCTTTGATAGTGAATTGGCTTTTGTTTTATAAGGCCGGTTTTATTAACAATGGCATGGGGCAGTGGTTATAGAAAGGAATTCACTTTGTTTTTCCTTCACCCACAAAAAAGCCCCGTTGTGTTAGACGCGGGTTAAATGATCTTAAAGACAAATGGTGCAAGTAGCTGGGCTTTGATTGGTATGCCTATTAAGTGGGCAGGATGTAAAAAGTGGATGTCCCATATTTTCCTCCATATTTTTACTGTTAAAAACCAGATTTTTCATTAAAAGCTAAAGAATAAAAACACTAAAAGCTAAAAATAAAAAACAGTAAAAGCTAATTTTGTGATACTTTAAAAGCTAATTAATGTGATTGTGTAGGAGCTTGAAAGTAATGGGTATCTCCGAGAAACTAGCAAAATCTTTGCTAGTTATAAAACAGCATCAAGATCAAGGGGTTGTCGCTATCCAGAGTGCAATGCTTGAGCGCGCAGACCGAGAACGATTAATTAAGCATGGATTTATAAAAGAAGTACTACGTGGCTGGTATGTTTTAAGCGCGCCTGACGAGCAACCAGGTGATAGTACGCTTTGGTATACATCATACTGGAAGTTCTGCGCAGCATATTTAAACCAAAGACTGGGGGAACAATGGTGTCTATCTGCAGAGCAATCACTAAATCTACATATTGGTGAAAAAATGGTGCCGGCACAGCTTCTGGTACGCTCTCCAAAAGGGCGCAATCAACCGACTCATTTTATTCACGATACCTCGGTGTTTGATGTTCGTTTAGCGCTGCCTGATGTGAATTATCTCACTAAAATCGATGGCTTAAATTTATATAGTTTACCGGCTGCGCTAGTTCACTGTGCAAAAAGCCATTTTCTAAAACAGCCAATAGCGGTACGCACAGCATTATCGATGATAGCTGATGCCTCTGACATACTGGCTATTTTAATAAAAGGGCAATATAGCGCCGCCGCTGGGCGACTTGCGGGTGGTTTTAGGAACATCGGTCGCAACCTCATTGCAGATAACATCATAAAAGGCATGAGTGCAGTTGACCTTAAAGTGAAAGAATTCGACCCCTTTGAAGGTGAGTCTACAATGATATTTAAACGTAGAGAGTTGTCATCTTACGTGAATAGGATACGTTTAATCTGGTTGCAAATGAGACCAGTAGTCATAGAAAACTTCCCGGCAGCACTCGATGGCCATGTTAACGTCGAACAATATCTACAAACAGTTGAAGAAAATTATGTCGCTGATGCTTATCATTCTTTATCGATCGAAGGGTACAAAGTCACTCATGAACTAATAGAGTTAGTACGCAGTGGGCAATGGAGTGCAGAGCAATCAACTGCAAATCAGCAGCATGTAGATGCTATGGCCGCAAAAGGCTATTGGGATGCTTTTGTTAAAGTGAAGGTTTCAATGACGCGCGTACTCAATGGAGAAGATCCAGGAGACGTTTTAGAGCAAGAGCACGCCGATTGGTATTTGGCTTTGTTCGGCTCAAGTGTCGCTGCAGGCATCGTTAAGCCAGAAGATTTAGCCGGCTATAGGACTGGATCTGTTTTTATTAGAAAATCAAAGTACACACCTCCTAGCCGTGAAGCCGTTAGAGAAATGATGCCAACACTTTTTGATTTATTAATGGAGGAAGATAATTCAGCAGTAAGAGTTGTCTTAGGCCATTTTATCTTTGTATACATCCACCCTTACTTTGACGGTAACGGCCGCATGGGCCGCTTTGTTATGAATCTGATGTTAGCAGCTGGTGGTTATCCTTGGCTGATCGTCCCTATCGAGAGACGAGAGGAATATATGCAAGCACTGGAAGCTGCAAGCGTAAAAGGTGATATTAAGCCGTTTACGTTGTTTTTAGCATCAGTGATGGGGGAGGGATAAGGGCGCTAGTCGTCAGTTAAAAAATCTAGAAGCTATGAGCTATGAGCAGTGATGTGAAAAGTATATGTCCCATATTTTTTTTAGACGAGGCTAAAGACAAATAGTACCAGTAGCACTCTCTGTTTATGCCACTACAGAACCGGTACGCCTATTAAGCGGGTTGGGCTTATAGAAGGTGATTCTATATATTTTTCTTTGAATTTCAGGCATAAAAAAGCCTCGGCTCTTTATATATGAGTAACGAGGCTGAATTATTCTTAAAGACAAATGGTACCAGTAGCCGGATTCTAGCTGGTATGTCTATTAAGTGGGCCGTGGTTATAGAAAGGAATCCACTTTGTTTTTTCTTTGAATTGCAGGCATAAAAAAGCCCCGGCTCTTTATACAAGAAGGCGAGGCTGAATTATTCTTAAAGACAAATGGTACCAGTAGCCGGGCTCTAACTGGTATGACTATGAAGTGGGCTGGGCTTATAAATAGGAATCCACTTTGTTTTTTCCTTCAGACATAAAAAAGCCCCGAATGAACGAGGCTTAAATATTCTTAAAGACAAATGGTACCAGTAGCCGGACTCGAACCGGCACGCCTATTAAGCGGGGGATTTTGAATCCCCTATGTCTACCAATTCCATCACACTGGCATCGGCCTTTAAGTATCTGCTAGTGCATTGCTGCTTAGTAGATGCGGCGTATTATAGGGTGCTATTTAAATGCGTCAATCAATTAATTCATTTTTTCTTAAATAACGACAAATTTACTGTATAATCCCGCGCCTCAATATCTTTTGTGTATGTTTTGATCGATGTGCGCAGAGAATTAATTTATTAAGAAGTTATTAATGCAAGTATCTGATTTTAGTTTTGAATTACCCGATGAATTAATCGCCAGTTTCCCACTTGAACAGCGCAGCGCCAGTCGTTTGCTCTGTTTAGACGGCAACAGTGGTGAGGTGGTACACCGCCAGTTTACCGATTTAGTGGATCTGTTAGCACCCGGTGATTTGCTGGTGTTTAATAACACCCGTGTTATCCCCGCTAGGCTGTTCGGTCAAAAAGAGAGCGGCGGTAAAGTAGAGTTGCTGATTGAACGTGTCACCTCCGATAATACTGCATTGGCGCACGTGCGCTCTTCGCGCTCGCCAAAGCCCGGTGCCAAATTGTTCTTTGAAGGCGATATTCAGGCCACTGTTGAAGGTCGTCAGGGCAATTTGTTTGAGTTGTCGTTTCAGATTGAAGGCACTTTGATTGATGCGTTAGAGCAACATGGGCACATGCCGCTACCGCCCTATATGAATCGTGAAGATCAGTTAGAGGATCGTGAGCGCTACCAGACGGTATATAACAAAACGCCCGGAGCAGTAGCGGCACCTACGGCTGGATTGCACTTTGATGATGGCATGTTTGAAAAAATCAAAGCCAAGGGAATCGATACTGCGTTTGTTACTTTGCACGTCGGTGCAGGGACTTTTCAGCCGGTAAAGGTTGAAACTGTCACTGAACATGTGATGCATGCTGAGTACATTGAAGTCAGTCAAGAAGTTTGCGATCAAGTAAAAGCCACTAAGGCTGCTGGTGGCCGAGTGATTGCGGTAGGCACTACCAGTGTGCGCTGTTTAGAGTCAGCATCTGCAAAAGGTGAAATAACACCTTACTCAGGCGATACCAGTATCTTTATTTATCCGGGTTATAAATACCGAGTAGTAGATAGATTAGTGACCAATTTTCACTTACCAGAATCAACGCTGTTGATGCTAGTGAGTGCCTTTGCAGGCTTTGATAATACCATTAGTGCCTACGATCAAGCGGTGGCTGAGAAATATAGATTCTTTAGTTATGGGGATGCCATGTTTATCACCCCTACTACAAAACCTTAGCACAACTACTGCACTTGATTATATTGCGTTAAAAACAGATTCAAAAGCCTCACTTATAAATATAAGCTCCGTTTTTTCGTCTGTTTTTGCCTTATCTCATCTGCGTTCGCTACGCTGTGCAAAGGTTTTAACGCTAGAAGCTAGAAGCTAAAAGCTAAAAGCTAAAAGCTAAAAGCTAAAAGCTAAAAGCTCAAAGCTAAACAGAGCCTTGTGCATAACAAAGCAGTTATGCAGAGTGCTCAATCAATAAATTTAAGTATATAAGCTGTAACACAGCGAGAAATTGGCCTGTTTTGCCGATAAAAAGAGGAATGTTTGTGTCTAGAAAATGTTTTATGAAGTTTGAAAAATTAGCGCAGGAAGGTAAAGCGCGTCGCGGTCGATTGACTTTTCCCCGCGGTGTGGTTGAAACCCCAGCCTTCATGCCAGTAGGTACTTACGGCACTGTTAAGGGCATGTTACCGAGAGATATTGTAGAGACAGGCGCTCATATGATCTTAGGTAATACCTTTCATCTAATGCTACGTCCGGGTACCGAAGTGATTAAACAGCACGGTGACTTGCACGACTTTATGCAGTGGCAGGGACCTATCCTGACGGATTCCGGTGGGTTTCAGGTGTTTAGCTTGGGCAAAATGCGCAAAATTACTGAAGAGGGCGTGACCTTCCAGTCGCCGGTTAATGGCGATAAAGTTTTTGTCGGACCTGAAGAATCAATGCAAGTACAACGTGACTTAGGCTCAGATGTCGTGATGATCTTTGACGAGTGCACGCCATACCCAGCAACCGAGCAAGAAGCGGCTGATTCTATGCGTCGGTCACTGCGCTGGGCTGATCGCTCGAAGAAAGAGCATGGCGATAGCGAGTCTGCTTTGTTTGCGATTGTGCAGGGCGGTATGTACGACCACTTACGCGATGAATCTTTAAAAGGTTTAACCGATGTTGGCTTTGATGGCTATGCGATTGGCGGGTTGTCAGTGGGTGAGCCTAAAGATGAAATGGTCAAAGTACTTGATCACATTGCACACCAGTTACCAGAAGATAAGCCTAGATACTTAATGGGTGTTGGCAAGCCTGAAGATTTAGTGGAAGGCGTGCGCCGCGGAGTGGATATGTTCGACTGCGTGATGCCGACACGCAATGCCCGTAACGGCCATCTGTTTGTCGATACTGGGGTTGTAAAACTCAGAAACGCCTCCAATAAAACAGATACTCGCCCCTTAGATGAAACTTGCGATTGTTATACATGTCGTAATTTTTCAAGGGCTTATTTGCATCATTTAGACAAGTGTAAGGAGATATTGGGCTCACAACTCAATACAATACACAACTTGCGTTTTTACCAACGTTTAATGCAGGGATTGCGCGATGCGCTAGATCAAGGTAAATTGAGCGACTTCGTGGTTGAATTTTACCGCAAGCGTGGCATGGATGTTCCTGATTTAAAGGAATAAATCTTTACTGCGTTACGAATGTCGGCTGCTTAGCCGGCTTATTTTTTTACAATAACTATTGGGAGTAGCAATGAGCTTCTTTATTTCTCCAGCACATGCTGAAGGCGCTGGACTAGCAGGGCCTGACGGCGGCATTTTTAACATCATTTTCTTGGTTGGTTTTGGTCTTATCTTTTACTTCTTCATGTGGCGCCCACAGGCAAAACGTGCCAAAGATCACAAAAACCTAGTGGCTGCTATTGGTAAAGGTGATGAAGTGATGACGTCTGGCGGCATCATTGGCAAAGTCGTTAAGCTTAACGATGATTACGTGACTCTAGAAGTGAGCGAGGGAACTCAACTGAGCTTCCAAAAAGTGCACATTTCAGCGGCACTGCCTAAAGGCACTATGAAAAATATCTAAAGCTTCGGCATCTGCTCGCAGCGGCAGTTGATGTCACTGCAAACATTGGCAAGATGCCTCCCCAAACGCCATTGTGAAATGGCGTTTTAGTATTTGAAAAGGAAGCGAGCACAATGCTCAACCGTTATCCTCTGTGGAAAAACCTGCTGATTATGTTGGTGCTGGTTTTAGGTGTTATCTACGCGGCTCCCAATTTGTATCCCGATGACTATGCTATTCAAGTCTCTGGCTCGCGTAATATTTACCAGACTGACGATGCGCTATTAGCGCGTGTTGAAAAGAAATTAAAAAGAGAACAGATTGCTTTTAAATCAGGCGAGTTGACTGATAAAGGCGGTTTGATCAGGTTTTCTGACGGTGATACGCAGCTTAAAGCTAAGCAAGCGATCTCTGAATTACTCGGTGATGATTATATAGTTGCGCTAAACTTAGCGCCTACTACACCACAGTGGTTGACTGACATTGGCGCCGGGCCAATGAAATTAGGTCTCGATTTGCGCGGTGGTGTGCACTTCTTGTTAGAAGTAGACATGGCATCAGCCGTTGCCCAGCGTTTAGAAGTTTACGTCTCTGAAATTAAAACCAAATTACGTACTGAAGTACTGCGCTATCGTGCAGTAGAGCGTGCTAAAGATGGCTCGTTAGCGGTTAAATTTGTTAAAGAAGATGTACGCGATACCGCTCAGAGCTTTATTCGCAAAGAGTACCCAGAGTTTTTAGTCACGGCTGAAGAGCGCGGTGGTAATTTCTATGTGGTGATTAACCTTACCGAGTCGACCATCCGCGATATCGAAGATTACGCCATCAAGCAAAACCTAACCACGCTCCGTAACCGTGTTAATGAGTTGGGTGTCGCAGAACCACTAGTACAGCGCCAAGGGCGTAACCGTATAGTGGTACAGCTGCCGGGTATTCAAGATGCCGCAGCCGCTAAACGTATTATCGGTAAAACGGCTAACTTGCAGTTTCGTTTAGAGGCCGCTCCTGGTGCCAGTCGTGCTGCAACAGAAGTCTTTACCTTTCGCTCAGAGCCTGGTCGCAGTGCGACTATTGAAAAAGACATCATTGTCACCGGTGCTAGTGTCTCTAATGCACAGGCCTCTTTTGATGAAAATGGCTCACCGCAGGTTAATATTACCTTAGATTCAAAAGGTGGGCAGTTGATGTCCCGTACTACCCGCGATGCTATTCAGCGGCGCATGGCGGTGCTGTTTATCGAATACAAGGCACGTATTGTCTACGAAACGGTCGACGGTGAAAAAGTTGCCAAGCGTATTCCCTACGTAGAAAAGAAAATTATCTCACTGGCAACCATCCAGTCGGTATTAGGTAACTCGTTCAGAATCACCGGCCTTGACGGTCCGGGTGAGTCAACGGAGCTGGCGCTACTACTACGTGCGGGTGCTCTTGCTGCGCCTATCTACTTTGTAGAAGAGCGCACAGTTGGCCCAAGTCTTGGTGCTGAAAACATTGAGCAGGGCATGATGTCAGTGCAAATAGGTTTTGCGTTAGTGCTGCTGTTTATGGCGCTTTATTACCGCGTGTTTGGCTTAATTGCCAACGTTGCACTGCTGATAAACTTGGTATTGTTAAGCGCTGTTATGTCGCTGCTTTCGGCGACGTTAACACTACCTGGTATCGCCGGAATCGTATTAACGGTGGGTATGGCTGTCGATGCCAACGTGTTGATATTTGCACGAATAAAAGAGGAGTTAGCCAATGGCTTACCGCCTCAGTCGGCGATTAGTGCCGGTTTTGATCGCGCTTTCACCACCATATTTGATGCTAACATCACCACCTTAATCGCCGCTGTGATCTTGTTCTCTATGGGCACAGGGCCTGTTAAAGGTTTTGCGATTACTCTATCGGTGGGAATTGTGACTTCGATGTTTACTGCAATTATGGTAACTCGAGCGTTAGTTAATCTTAGCTATGGCGGTCGCCAGCTTAAGAAACTGTCGATATAAAAGGCAAAGACTATGAGTGTACAAACAAAAATTATTAATTTTATGGGGGCGCGTAAAATTGCCCTCGCTTTTTCAGCGTTGCTATTGATCGTCTCTATCGGTGCAATGACCGTAAACGGCCTTAAATTGGGCTTAGATTTTACCGGCGGTAGCTTAGTTGAAGTAAGTTATGAAAACGAAGCTGACAGTAACCAGATTCGCGATGATTTAGAAGCGGCTGGTTTCAGCAATGTGGTGGTGCAAACCTTTGGCTCATCCAGAGATATATTGATCAGATTGCAAGCCGATCACGATCCTAAGCTGGGTAACAAAGTTTTGGCGGTACTTAAAGCCAATACAGATCAGCACATTGATTTACGTCGCAACGAGTTTGTCGGCGCGCAGGTGGGTGATGAACTACGTGAACAGGGTGGCTTAGGCATGCTGCTGGCCTTGTTTATGATCATGGTATACGTTACCTTTCGCTTCCAGCTCAAATTCTCCGTGGGCGCGGTTATCGCGTTAGTACACGATGTGATTATTGTGTTGGGCTTTTTTGCGCTGTTACAGCTTGAATTTGATTTGACAGTATTGGCGGCAATTCTGGCGGTTATCGGTTACTCGTTAAACGATACTATTGTAGTCTCGGATCGAATCCGTGAAAACTTTAGAAAGCTGCGCACTGAAACGGCCATAGAAGTGATGAATATCTCACTGACTCAGACCTTATCACGTACCATAGTGACCTCGTTAACCACTTTGTTAGTGTTAGTGATACTGGCAATTTTTGGTGGCCAAATGATCTTCGGTTTTGCAGTGGCTCTGTTAGTTGGTGTGGTTGTCGGTACTTATTCATCTATCTATGTCGCCGCCAACGCTCTGTTAGCGATGGGTATTTGTAAAGAAGATCTGATTATCCCACCTAAAGAGACACATGAGTTTGTTGAAGGTGAGGGGTTCGAGCCCGATGGACATCCTAGTGACGAAGTCGAAGAGTCTGAAGTTAAGCCTTAAATCGCTGACTAAATCTTAAGTTTTTATCTAAAAGCCGAGTTTTTACTCGGCTTTTATCGTTTTGAAATATAAAAAGTGGTTAAGCTTGTTATAATTGCTAAGCTCTCAAAATAGAGAACAAAAAATTAAACTAAGGGAATATGCGAACAAACTCACAACCATTTCAGAGCTTGCCCGCATGTTCCTTAGTCATAGCCACAAAATGTGGCACAAGGAAATAGAATAAATGAGTCAAGATTGGACTAAAAAAGACCCTTCTGCAAAATCAGAAGCGGCAAAATATGACAACCCCGTACCGAGTCGTGAATACATTTTGGAATTCATGGCCGGTTTTGGTGCTCCTATTTCACACCCAGATTTGTGTGAGCAGTTAAAAGTCACTGATGAAGATTCTTTCAACGCTGTGATGTATCGCTTAAAGGCGATGTGCCGCGATGGCCAGCTAATGAGCAATCGCAAAAATGAGTTTGGCATTTTAAAACAGATGGATTTAGTGACTTGTAGAATCATCGGTCACAGAGACGGCTTTGGTTTTGCCAGCCCGGAAAAGGGCAGTGATCTGTTTTTATCTGCCAGACAAATGCGTCAGGTATTTGATGGCGATAAAGTGCTGATTCAGCCAATGGGTAAGGATTCCCGCGGGCGCCGTGAAGGTAAAATTGTCGAAGTGCTAGAGCACAACACATCTAAGCTAGTAGGGCGCTTTAGCGGCCAAGATGGCTTTGGTCATTTGCGCAGTGAGAATCAGCGTATTACTCAAGAGATCATCGTGATTGGTGATCCCGACTCGCCACTTAAATACGAAAACAACCAGTTAGTAGTCGTTGAAGTGACCCAGCAGCCGAGCAAACGCAATTTGGCCCAGGCCAAAGTGATTGAAGTGCTAGGCGATCACATGGCGCCGGGCATGGAAATTCAAGTGGCTATCCACAACTATGATATCCCTGATGTATGGCCGCAAGAAGTACTAGAGCAGATTGATTCACTATCCCCTGAGGTAACAGAAGCCTCTAAAAAAGGCCGTATTGATTTACGTCACTTGCCACTAGTCACTATCGATGGTGAAGATGCACGTGACTTTGATGATGCGGTGTATGCCGAGCCTAAAAAATCTGGTGGTTGGCGTTTATGGGTAGCAATAGCAGATGTTTCGCACTACGTTATTCCCAATACAGAATTAGATATAGAAGCGCACCGTCGTGGTAACTCAGTATATTTCCCTGATTTTGTAGTACCTATGCTGCCAGAAATTCTCTCAAATGGATTGTGCTCACTCAAACCTAAAGTTGACAGACTGGCCATGGTTTGCGAGATGACCATTAGTGCAGCAGGGCGCATGTCTGGCTACAAGTTTTACGAGGCGGTGATTAACTCTCATGCGCGCCTGACGTATAACAAAGTCGGCACTATGCTGGAAGATGACAGTACCGGTGATGCACTCAGAGAAGAGTACAAAGCAGTATTACCGCACTTACGCAGCTTGAAAAAACTCTACACCGCGTTACGAGCAGCACGTGAAAAACGTGGCGCGATGGATTTTGATACCGTTGAGACCCGCGTCATATTTGCAGAAGATCGCAAGATCGACAAAATTATACCGGTAGTGCGCAACGATGCGCACAAGCTCATTGAAGAGTGCATGTTGTGCGCCAACGTCGCTACAGCGCGCTTTATTATGAGTGCTAAAATGCCAAGCTTGTACCGTGTGCACGAGCCGCCAAAAAAAGAGCGCTTAGGAAACTTGCGCAGCTATTTAGCGGAGCTTGGATTAGAGCTCACTGGCCACGATGATCCACAACCAGGCGATTACCAAAAGCTAGCCGCACTGATTAGCGATAGAGCCGACAAACAAGTCATTCAAGTGATGATGTTGCGGTCCATGTCGCAAGCGGTTTACAGCCCAGAAGAGAGCGGACACTTTGGTTTGGCGTATCCAGCGTACACTCACTTTACCTCGCCTATCAGACGTTACCCTGATCTACTGATACATCGTGCTATACGCTCGTTAATTCACTCAGACAGCCCATTAAGCTCCATCGTGCGCCCTGAGGGTTTCACGGCTAACCCAATCTACCAATACAATTACTCAATAGAGCAAGTGCTGCAATTGGGCGAACATTGTTCTATGACTGAACGTCGCGCCGATGATGCCACTCGTGATGTAATGGCATGGCTCAAATGCGAGTATATGCAGGAAGAAGTGGGCAACGATTTTGAAGGTGTGGTCACTGCCGTTACCGGCTTTGGCCTGTTTGTTGAAATTAAAGATGTTTATGTCGAAGGGCTGGTACATATTACTGCGCTGCCTAAAGACTACTATCACTTTGAAGCGGCTAAACAGCGCATGGTTGGCGAGCGCACCCATAAAGTGTTCCGTTTAGGCGATCAGTTAAAAGTGAAAGTTGTCTCGGTTAATCTCGATGATCGAAAAATTGATTTTGAGCTGGTAGCTACTATTGCCAGTGCCAAAAAAGCTAAATCCGTTAAAAGCAGTAAAGTTAAAGGTAAAAAAGTGAAAGAAAGCACTACAGACAAAGCAGCGCCCTCTAAGCGCAAAGCAAAGAAATCAGAATACGCTGAAGATACTTACAGTACCGCCCAGCTCAAAGCGGCAGCAAAGCCTGAGCGTGAAGCCGAGCTCAATGTCGATGAAGCACCGGCAACTCCAAGACCTAAGCGCAAGCCTAAGAAAGTGAAGAATAAGGCAGTGGGTGATGGCGTTAAAGTGCATATGTCGGCAGCAGAGCGTGAAGTGGCAGCTCTGAACAAGGGCAGCAAAGGGGTTTCTAATCGGGCTAAGAAGCGTAAAGCGAAGAAGGTATTAAAAAAGTCAGTGAAGCGCCAACAGCAGGATTAGAATATCCCCAGCACTAACGATGTTAGTGCTGGTATTTACCCAAATATTACACTTCTTTTAAACCTCAGATTCTTAGTAGTTTCGACTGCGTCGAGTTCATTTCTTTTTGCGAAAAAAAGAAACGGAACCAAAGAAAATTTCGCCCGTACGATTACCGAAAGCCTCCTCCGCTATTATCTAAATTGCCGGCCGCTCAGATAGGCCGTCCATGGCCTAGCTTCGCTCTCCACGACATCCTGTCGTTCCGCTTCGTCAATTTAGACAATAGCTCCGGCGGTAATCCAAGGGGATTTGTGGCTCCGAAGCCAGTTTTTTGTCTATAGTATTTCAGTTGTATAAAACCCATCTTGTAGAGCCCCACTATTTCTTTTACTTTTTTTTGAATTATAAAAATGTTGAGAACATTTCTGTATGGAATACCTTTTAGTAAGCTTTAAATTATTGAATCGATTGTAGTAATCGTGCAGTATCTTAACAAATGGATTTTTGAGGTTAAAAATATAGTGCCTAGTATAAATGGAAAAAACGATTTTAAAGCCCCTATTGAATATGCAGCAGAAGCCGGTGTGATCTTCTTAACGATAGCATGCGGTTGTGTTTCTCCTGCATTAGCGTTATTTCCCGGTGTTTTGAAAGGTGTTAACTTATTAATTAGCCAAAAGAACCCTGAAAAACATGTAAAAAAGGTTCTTGCAAAGCATCTTAATATTAATGGGGTGGTCGACAAAAAATCGTTTATTTTGGATGCTGTTTCTAATAATTTATTAAGCTACTTAACGGGTGAAGGTATTGACCTAGAGTCATTCACCTCTATAGATGATTCAGTAAAGGAGTTAACAGCTCAATATTTAAATGAAGACCTTAGTGGAGAATTACAACATTCAGTACGGGCTACTCTCAATGAAATACTGGGATATATACCAACCACAGCATTAGATCTACTACCTATTTATGAGAGGTGTAATGATATTGAAAATACGATTAGAGAAATGGATGAATATAAAGAACTCTTAAAGTTATTACCTGACTTGCCTAATCTGTCTAAACAAATTGTTGAAATGCAATCTGAAATTAAAGAGTTGCAAAAGCCACACCGTGAAGCACAACAGTTAGCATCTACTTTTATGGGTAAGTATTATAAAGCGTTAAGGCTTAGCGCGGTTACTAATGCCGCGTTAGATGAAAACTTGCATAAAAGCGCGCTCGATTTTATAGATCACTATGTCGATGCCTATTACGAGCAGGATACATTGAATGGTAATAAAAGAGGTAAAGAACCAATACTTTTAAGCGATTGGCTTATCGGCAAACCCTTGGTGTTTATTAAAGGCAATGCCGGTATGGGAAAAAGTACATTCTTAGAATATTGCTTTGCCAAAGCAATTATCGAGTTAAAAGCATCTACGAAAGCTAATCAACCTATTTTGTTATTTATTCGAATTCAAGATTTTACTAAAATTTATGATGAAGGTGATTTAGACTTTTTTGCCCACATTAAGCGTTATTTAGTACGCCTAAACTATGATAATGATGAAGGAAAAGGCGTTGATAAGTTTGTTGAATATATTGAATCAGCTGTCATCCATTTATATTTAGATGGTCTAGATGAAACAGAAGACCTTTACAGAGAAAAATTGTTAGAATCTTTAAAAAAATGGTATTTCTCGAATCCAAATATTGAAAAAATAGTGATTAGCGGCAGGCCTAATGCTTTTAAAAACATTGATAATTTTTTATTAGAATGGCGAGATAAGCAGTATGTTGAGCAGGCATTCATTGCTCCTTTTATTCCAGATCAAATCAATAGCTATATCGAAAAGCGCGTTAAACAAATTTCATTTGGTAAAGTTTCAGGTTGCAGCGATAAAGTCAGTGCTTTGAAAGCATTGCAAACAAAGTTGAGTGTAGAGCAAAGCGAAAACCTCTCAATCATGGCTAAGACACCATTACTTCTTAGTATGATGTGTGAATTAGTTGAATCTGGCGAAAGTCATTCAGGGTTACTTGATACTACGACAGCGTTGTATGAGCAAATGTTAAAGTTAATGCTGATTAATTGGAGTGTCAAAAAGGTAGAAAAACAGTTACAACGAAATAAACTAAGTGAAATATTAAAAACAAATTACCCTAAAGTATTCAATGAAATGTGCGCTCTTGCGCATACATCATTTATAGGCGGTGCTGGCTATCAATCGATACCGGCAGATCTTGTTAAAAAGACTGAAAAAGAAATAGCCAATATTGTTAGTCTCATCTCTAAAATTCCAATCCAGCATGAACAATATTTGGGTGACCATTGCGGTATTCTAGGAGAGAGGGAATGGGAGAATGGGAAACCTAAAACCTATGCTTTTCTTCATAATACATTTATGGAGTACTTGTTAGCATGCTATTGCTGTCGCGCGGATGATTTCCGAACTTTTTATGAGAGGCATCTTCAACAAGATAGCCCTAGTGTTAAAAAGGATGAAAAAATATATATTTTTATCATTGAACTTCTTATCCATAAACCTAATCCGGACTGGTTTAAGCAGTTAGTGGGGATATATATTCAAAGAATCAATCGACTATTTATGGATTCGATTGAAAACGATTTCGAAAAAGAAATTGCATACACCGATACTGGGCTTTCTATTCGTGTTTATCTAGATCGGATTGAAAATAGTATTGATATAATACAAAACTCAAGTAGTCAAAAGCGGGACTTTTTAGATGCTTTTTATTTCTCTGATTATTATCCAAACGCATCGGTATTAAAAGAATTTTTAAACTTTAAAAATCAATGTTTTGAAAGAGGAGAAAGTAACTGCTCAGAAAAAGGCTTTAAGATTAGAGCGAAGATGCTTAGGTTGATCTATCGAATAGAATCTCTTTTTGAAGAAAAGTACCCGCTACCAACTTATAACGACGATGACTGGGTGCAAGTTACACCGAAGCAGCTAGTGTTGTTAGGTAGTGAAAATCCAGATAACGGCGATGAAAAATGGAAACGCGATGAGGGTATAGAGCTTAAACCTTATAAAGTTGCCGTCAAACCAGTGTGTTACGAAGAGTTCAAAGCTTTCGCCGATGATGAAGAAGGTTATAATTTTTTATTGCAAATAAGTAATGATAATGAGCCTGATTGGTTTAAGCATAGTTTTAGTGAAAAAATCAAAAAGGCGTTTCGCGCTCAAGGCGAGTTTCAAGACGGTAACAAATTGTTCTATAAATATAATATATCCAAGCATCCCATCGTCGGTGTCAGTTTTTTTGATGCTATCGTTTATGCCGCTTGGTTAAGCCACAAACACAACAAAACCTATAGCTTGCCGAGCGAAGCGCAATGGGAGTATATGGCAGCAGGCCCCGATAGGCATGAATACCCTTGGGGTAGCGATGATGATCCAATGATGCGAAATGGTATGCGCTCGATAGGCTCTACTAGTGCTGTTGGGATGTATTCTAATGCAGCGCAAGCACATCTCATCTCAGGGCATTGGGCTGCACCGATTGCAGATGTATCTGGTAATGTGATGGAGTGGTGTAAAACTCAATATACAGATGATGGTTATACTAGTGAATACGAAATCGATATTGATTTACCAAATTCAGAAATGACAAATGATACGGAAGCTGTGTTGCGCGGCGGCTGTTGGGGCAACTATACCATTTGGCTGCGCTGCTCTTCCCGTGGCGGGAGGCGGGCGGATAGGCGTGGCAGCAGCTGCGGATTTCGTTTAATCCAGGACTAATTTACCTTTATCCTTTGATCTTTTACCCTTTGTTTTAAGGAGTTGATATGCACCAAGATAAACAGCCCAAAGCGGTATTAGATTGTCATAATGTGCTGTTGTATGTTATTCCGCAGCTTGATAAGTTTCCGCGAAATAGACGTTTTACTTTAGGCGATAAAATCGAGAAAACCTTACTGACGATTTTAGAGGCACTGGTTGATGCGGCTTTTAGTGCACAAAAGCGGGCGAGTTTAACGCTGGCGAATCGCAAACTTGAAGTGCTGCGCCACTTGTGGCGCTTGGCTTTTGAGCTAAAGGCCATTGCTATGAAGGCTTATGAACACGGGGCGCGTTTGTTTAATGAGCTGGGCGCGCAAGTCGGTGGCTGGCTAAAGTCGGCCAAATAACATGCAAAGATTAGTGGATGTTTGGCCGCAAATCAGTAGCTTTGCTAATTTATATCAGGCGTATCGTAAAGCGCGTAAGGGTAAGCGACAGCGCAAAGATGTGATTCAATTCGAGCTGAACTTAGAAGCTGAGCTATTTGCATTGGAGCGTGAGTTACGTAGCGGTAATTACCAGCCAAGGCCCTATCGGTTATTTGTGATTAAAGAGCGCAAGCGGCGTGAAATAGCGGCGGCTGCTTTTCGTGATAGGGTGGTGCAACATTCCATCATGTTGGTGCTGGAACCCCACTTAGAGCAGTGTTTTATTACCCATAGTTATGCGTGCCGCAAAGGTAAAGGCGTGCATCGAGCGGTAGATCAGTATCAACGCTGGGCGCAGCACTATAACTATTGTATGAAGCTGGATATTCAGCGCTATTTCCCACAAGTAGATCATCTATTATTGAAAAAGCAGCTGCGTCTTTACATCCAAGACGTGGATTTACTGTACTGCTTAGCCAACATTGTCGACTCCTACCCAGAAGATGATTTAAGCGAGCGACCTATCGGTATGCCAATTGGTAATTTAACCAGTCAGATATTTGCCAATTTATACCTCAATCAAATAGACCACTTTTTAGCAGCGCAATCTAATATTCGTTACTTACGCTACGTGGATTATTTTATTGTATTAGGGCGCGATAAAGAGAGTTTATGGCAGCTCAAAGCGAGTTTGAGTGCGAATTTACAGTGCCTGCATTTGAATTTACATCCACGTAAAGCACAAGTGATGCGAGTGACGGAGCGCTTAGATATTCTTGGTTATAAAGTTTCTAGAGGTCGGCGCTGGCTGCGCAATGACAACGGTCATCGCTTTAATTGAAGGTTTAAGAAAATGGCGCACAGCTATCGAAATGGGCGTTTGAGCATGGCAGAAATAAAGCCTAGAGTTGCCAGTTGGTTAGGCCATGCACAACATGCGCAAACGAAGGGCTTAGTGACAAAACTATTCAGGCAGGTTATCTTTAAAAAAGGGTGATACCTAAACGAAAGCTGTGTTGCGCGGCGGTTGTTGGAACAACAATACCAATAGGCTGCGCTGTTCTTCCCGTAACAGGAGGCAAGCAAATAGGCGTAACAACAACAGCGGATTTCGTTTAATCCAGTGTGCCTTAATTACCAGAATGTTAACCCTTAAGGGGGCTAGCAGCGCGTGTTAGGTGTCCATGTGTATTACTCGCAGTTCAGCACGGATGCTGGGCTAAATAGTCTTGCCAAGGATGGCGGTTTTACTTAAAAAATGTCACTCAAGGCAGAATTTTTATCATCAACCGCTGTTGTTATCGTAATCAATCACCGTTGAACATAATTATAACGAAGGAGCCACTAAGCCCTTTGGCATACCCCCCGAAGAGGAGGTTTAATTAAACTGTCCATGGAACCGCCAAATTGCTTACAATGTTGTAAGTACTTAGTTTTTGCTGGGTACAATATATTGACAGTGCATCCTGAACATATTTGTTCCTTGGTATCTATGCCACTGTGTTATACCGCACACCTTGTATATAAAATCTATATCGGGCGATGTCGCCCAGTACTTACAGTTGTGAGGTCTTCCCAGAGATGCTTTTCAAATAAAGTGGACGATAACAAAACGTTTGTTTTTCGAATTAAACGTTGTTCTTCATAGGCGGTGGATTATTGCTTAAAGGGCTAAAGTCCCAGTTAGCGTGCTCATTAAATTGGCTATAGTTTCTGTGTATAGAGGCTCTAGATTTATTCTACTATTCAACGGCGCTCAGTAACGGTAGATTGGGGAAAAACATCAATAACTAAAAGATCCTAGATTCGACAGTTAGGCGCGAAAAAGCTGTGTAAGAAATTGGTGTGCATAGGAAATCAGAAAATTTAGTGGTCACCTTATTGGTTTTATGCATGGATGCATTTATTTAGCGAATGCATGGACGCATAAGAGCTTGATGAGAATATTTTCTGGATTTATAGGTGCATCAAGAGCTTGTGCAGACTTTCGTGATTCGACTGCCGAATTTAGGATGATAAACCGCTCAATATTTGTGAGGTTCTATGTTATACCCCAATACTTATTATGCAAGTACGGCAATTGCCAATTCACCCAGAGAAGCCCTGACAGGGGATGTGAAAGTTGATGTCTGTATTATCGGTGCGGGCATTGCCGGGTTAAGTTGTGCACTTGCATTGATAGAGCAGGGAAAAAGCGTGGCAATATTGGAACGTGAGGCTGTCGCTTGGGGTGCTTCTGGGCGAAATGGCGGTTTGGTGATGGCGGGGTGGGCAAAGGGCATCGCTGAGATTGAAAAACAACTTGGTTTAGCTCAGGCGCAACAGCTGTTTTCGCTTTCGTCGCGCGGTGTTGAACTAATACGTGACAATATAGATCAATATTCTTTGAGTCACTGTGATGTAAAAGGGGGGCAATTACAGGCGACGCGTTATCCTCAGCGGGAAAAATTACAGGCGCAACAAAGGCAAATGGCCGATAAATATCAATACTCCCTAGATTTTTTAGAGACAGAGCAAGTGCGTGAAATTTGCCGTACAAAGCGCTACTTTGAAGGTCTTTACTCCGCTAATGCCTTTCATTTTCATCCCCTAAATTACTGTCTGGGGCTAGCGAAAGTACTAGAGAAAAAAGGCGTGCTGATTTTTGAAAACAGTGGCGTCGATAAAGTGACCAGTGATGGTATCAATCATAGAGCGGTGACTACTCACGGGCATATAGACTGTGAACAAATAGTGTTTTGTGGCGGTGGTTATACCGGTGATGAGGCGCCAAGTTTAAAACGTTCATTCTTACCAATTGCCACTTATATGTTACTGACAGAGCCCCTTGGGGATCTAGCCCAGCAGTTAATTACCCGGCCTATTAGCATCATGGATGATAGACGCGCCGCCGATTATTATCGTCTAGTAGAAGGTGATAGGCTGCTTTGGGGTTCTAGGATTACTACGCGTAATCAAACCGACGAGCAGTGTTTAGCCGCGATATTGCGCAAGGATTTGTGTTCGGTGTACCCAGAGCTTGCCAGTGTTAAGGTCGATAAATCTTGGTCTGGGTTAATGGCTTATGCGGGGCATAAAATGCCCATAGTCACACAGACACAACCCGGACAGTGGCTGTGTTCGGCTTTTGGTGGTCACGGCTTAAATACAGGCAGTGTCTGCGGTACTTTAGTCGCAGAGGCCATCTGTGGAATAAATCGAGATTACCTGCAATTAGCCCCCTTCGGCTGTCAGTGGAATGGTGGTGCACTGGGGCCTATAGTGGCAAACTTAACTTATCAGTATTTGAGGTTTAGAGACAAAGTACAAGAGTCAGGGGTTAAGAGTAGAGTGATAAAATTTCGTTTTTGATAGCTGTCACTGTCTTGAGAACAGGTCAGTGAGTGGCAAGTTTGTAATGATAAAAAACTATATCCTTTTGTTGCTAATATATATTTAAGGCTGATTATTAATACAGAAAGTGAATGACCTTTTGGTGTTTTTTAATATGGGTTCATGAATAACTTAAAAATATTGTTATACTGATTTATAGATGAAAGTGAAATTTGTCACTTTACAGTCTATTTAATGAATCATACTTTTGAGAGCTCATGAATAAAGCAAATGCTACTTCAGCCGATGTCGCACAATTAGCGGGTGTTTCTCAATCGACTGTTTCACGTAGTTATGATCCTAATAGCCGCATATCGAAAAGCACCCGTCAAAAAGTTTTCGCTGCCGCTGAAAAATTGCATTATCAAGTAAATAAAGCTGCACAGACTATGATCAACAAACGCAGTGATCTCGTTGGTTTGGTGACTGCTGGCCTTGGAGATCCTTTTCGCTCTGAATTTTTAAACTCTTTAGTGCTTGCAGTACAAGAAAAAGGTCTTAGACCTATGATCATTGATGTGACAGATGAGCAGATGCTAGATCAACAATTACAAACACTTCTTCAATATCAGCTAAGTGGCGTTATCATTACTTCGGGAACCCCTAGTGAGGCAGTTGCCAATGCCTTTATTGCGCGGGGTACCCCTGTTGTATTAGTCAATAGAGCGGATCATTCTAGTGAGGCAGATATTATCAATTTTGATAATGAAGCCGCTGGTAGGCTCGCCGCACAAGAATTCGTTGCTGCTGGTAAACACAAGGTGATGGTTGTGCGCTCTAAAGTGTCTAGCTACAGTAGCGTTATGCGTAGTAACGGTTTTAAAGGTGCATTGCTTGAGCCTATGCGGGATTCTTCAATTCAGGTCGAAGAGCGATTTTGCGAGCTGGGTGATTATGACTCCGGGATTATTTTTGGTAAAGAATTAATCGCCAGTGGTGGTATGCCTGACGGCATTTTCTTTTGCATGGACTATATTGCCTGTGGATTTATTGATGCTATAAAACATTCAGGTGTTTATTCTATCCCTCGAGATGTCGCTATCATTGGCTGCGATGATATTACCATTGCAAGATATCAAGCATACGCTCTGACAACCATACGCCAATCAGCTAAAGAGATGGCAAGCTCGGCAGTATCTGCGCTACAAGCTCGGCTTGATCATCCTAGCGCGCCTCCAATCCAGCAGAAAATTGGCGCTGCTGTGATATTTCGTCATTCTTTTGTACCCAATCATTAATTAATAATCCCTAGATTAAACCATTATTATGAAACTCCTGATTGAATGGGATAAGCTTAATCATATTGTTTTTAAAATATTATGGGGTAGCTGGGCTTGCATTGAGTCTTTAATTAGTTAAATCCAATCAATAAGTTGATCGATATTTAAGCAGTTATTTGTTTTAAGCTTTGACAAAGGAGTAAGCAGGCGTATACTTTTATTTCTGTTCATACGTATGCACAGTTTAATAATTAGACAAGGAGTCAGTATAAAAATGAAAAACTCTCCGTATTTATTGAGTGTTACCTTAGCCACTCTTGCCGTTTTATCAGCCCCTGTAATGGCAAAAGGTAAATTAAATGTTCTTTGCTCCACTGATACAGATTGGTGTAGTTTGATGGAAACAACCTTTGAAAAAGAAACGGGTATTAAAGTTTCGCTGATCAGAAAAAGCTCGGGGGAATCTTATGCTCAATTACGTGCAGAAGCTAAAAATCCTAAAATCGATATTTGGTGGGGCGGAACGGGTGATCCCCATTTGCAGGCGGCGGCTGAGGAATTAACGCAAGTATATAAGCCTAAAGCATTATCAGAGTTACGCGATTGGGCTCAAAATCAAGCGAAAGTATCTGGCTATCGAACAGTGGGGATTTATGCAGGAGCTTTAGGCTTTGGCTACAATGAAAAATTATTGAGCGCCAAGGGACTAGCCGCTCCTAAGTGTTGGAAAGATTTGGCAGACCCGAAATATAAAGGCGAAGTCCAAGTAGCTAACCCTAATTCATCTGGCACCTCTTATACGGCACTGGCCACTTTTGTACAGATGATGGGTGAAGATCAAGCATTTGATTTCCTCTCGAAACTTCATAAAAATATTAACCAATACACCAAATCTGGATCTGCGCCGATAAAAGCGGCTGCTAATGGTGAGACCGCAATTGGCATCACTTTTATTCACGATATCGTCAAGCAAGTGAAAAAGGGATATCCCGTTAAGGCTGTAGCGCCGTGTGAAGGCACTGGCTATGAAGTAGGTTCGATGAGTATTGTCAAAGGTGCTCGCCACTTGAAAGAGGCAAAAATGTGGGCTGACTTTGCGTTGCGCCCAGATATTCAAACGATGGCTGCACAAGCTAAGGCCTTTCAAGTACCCTCCAACAAATCGGCGACCACACCTGAAGGCGCGCCTGATTTCTCTAAAATAAAATTGATTGATTATGATTTTGCGAAATATGGATCAGCGGCCACACGTAAGCATTTATTACAACGTTGGGATGCTGACATTAAATCGCTACCGCGCTAAGAGTTTATCTGAGAATAGCGATCGTAGCGAGGGCTTGGCTGTTTCAGCTAATGTATCGGTCAGGCCCCTGAATCTCATCCAATCTATTGATGTCTATGTGGGCTTTGCTGAGGTTATGACTCGGCAAAGGCAACTTTCTATTTGGAGTACTATTTTTGAGACATTCCTTTATCCCGTGGCTATTGCTAGGTTGGGTCGGCTTCTTATTGCTTCCTTGGTATTTACTAGAAGATGGATTCTGGTCTTTTATTTGGGTAACAGATGGCTATGCCAGTGACATGGATTACGCGCCTGCTATCTTGCAAGGATTAGTGGGGGAGCGCACTTGGTTATTGCCTTTGATTTTTCCGTTACTCATTCCGTTACGTCTGCTCTCTCTGACTAAAAGCGATCCCCGATACAGCCGCTATCTAATTATAGCTGGGGCCTGTGGGCTTTCTTATTTGTTAGTACAAGGTTTTGCCATTGGTGTATCGGGTTGGCAATTCATGGGCCTGACCAGTCTATTTGGGGAACTTGAATTACAGCAGTATGGTATGGGATACGGCGCAGCTTTGTGTGGTTTATCTTTTTTGGTGTTATTAACGACGGGATTAGCAGCCTCTGGTTTTCTCAAAGGCGATGTATTTGTCACTAGCAGTATCGGGTTAGTCATAGCGCTGGTAGGGCTTTTTGTTTTTTTCCCCGTCAGCCAAATCTTACTCAGTGCTTTTATCAGCCCAGATGACTTGTTTACACCCATGCTGTTTGTCGAAAAATTATCGAGTAACAATATTTGGTCGCTGTCTTGTTTGAACAGTGGCTATGCTTGCGGTATTGCCTGGAACTCTTTAGCACTCGCTATCAGTACGGCTGTGCTCACGACATTATTAGGATTGGCTTTTGCGCTGGTGATCACTCGTACTGGCTTTCGCTGGAAAAAATCGCTGCGCTTGTTGACCGTATTACCTATTATAACGCCACCCTTTGTGATTGGTTTAGCGCTCATATTATTATTTGGCCGCTCGGGAGTAATAACTACTTTTGTTGCTGATCTTCTAAATATTGAACCTGGGCGTTGGCTGTATGGCTTTCCCGGTGTTTTGTTCGCGCAAGTATTATCCTTTACCCCCATCTCTTTCCTAGTGCTTATTGGCGTGGTCGAAGGTGTTAGCCCATCAATGGAGGAGGCGTCTCAGACTTTAAGGGCAAATCGTTGGAAAACATTCATCAATATATCACTGCCGCTAATGCGCCCGGGTTTAGCCAATGCCTTCTTATTATCGTTTATTGAAAGTCTTGCTGATTTTGGTAATCCGATGGTGTTAGGCGGAGATTTTGAAGTGCTATCGACGGAGATTTTCTTTGCCATAGTGGGAGCACAGAATGACCAAAGTTATGCGGCGGTGTTGGCCATTTTGTTACTTGCTTTTACGCTCAGTGCCTTCTTTATTCAGCGGCGTTGGCTAGGTAAAAAATCTTATATTACAGTGACGGGTAAGGCCGATTCTGGGACCTATATGGGGCTGAACCCTGGGATGCGTAGACTTTGTTATAGCACTGTTATCCCTTGGGCTGCATTAACCGTAGTGATTTATGGCATGATCATGTTTGGCGGTTTTGTGAAAAGCTGGGGCTATGATAATAGCTTTACGCTACAACATTATAGCGCTGCATTTGCCATGAGTTGGGGAGATGTAGGGATTATTTGGGAAGGGGCTGCTTGGGACTCCTTATGGACGACTTTGACTATCTCTGCTATAGCAGCACCGTTTACCGCTCTTGTCGGTTTGCTAACGGCTTACCTGCTGGTAAGACAGCAATTTAAATACAAAGAAGTCTTTGAGTTCGGCACGATGTTGAGCTTTGCAATTCCCGGTACGGTAATCGGTATCAGTTATATATTAGCTTTTAATGTGCCACCCTTTGAATTGACTGGCACAGGTATTATTTTGATTATTTGTTTTGTTTTTCGCAATATGCCGGTGGGTGTTCGTGGGGGCATTGCGGCAATGAGCCAATTAGATAAAAGCCTTGATGAAGCCTCTTTAACATTAGGTGCTAATAGTTTAACGACCTTTCGCCGCGTTATATTACCTCTGTTAAGACCTGCGATAATAGCAGCCTTGGTCTACAGTTTTGTGCGGGCTATTACCTCTGTCAGCGCGGTTATCTTCCTGGTTAGCGCAGATCACAATATGGCTACCTCATACATTATTGGCTTAGTCGAAAATGGTGAGTTTGGCATTGCTATTGCCTACTGTAGCGTACTGATTTTGGTCATGCTCACTGCCATCATTTGCATTAATCTGCTAGTTGGCCAACGCCGTTTACGCCGCACTCCCTCAAACACGCCGTCACCGAGAAAAACTTCCTTTTCCTCCTCTACTTTAAAGGAGAACCAAGCATGAGTCTTAAACATAGAGCGGGCTCTGTCTGTTTTGAAAATGTCACTAAAATATTTGGTGATGTTAAAGCTATCGACAACATTTCATTCACTATTGAACCTGGTCACTTAGTGACTTTATTAGGCCCGAGTGGGTGCGGAAAAACCACCACCTTAAGAATGATAGCAGGGCTAGAACATCCAGCATCTGGTCGAATTATGATTGGTGGAAAGGACGTCACATCTTTACCGGCAACGGATAGAGACGTGAGTATGGTTTTTCAATCTTATGCCTTATTTCCGCATATGAGTGTTGCTGAGAACGTTGCTTACGGGTTGAAGGCCAGCGGTATGAAAAAAAATGAGGCGATGGAAAAAAGCGCAGATGGTCTGGATTTGGTTGGCCTTGCAGGATACGGGCATCGGTTGCCTAGTGAGCTATCAGGTGGTCAGCAGCAGCGCGTTGCTGTCGCCCGTGCTCTGGTACTTGAGCCAGAAGTCTTGTTACTTGATGAGCCGCTGTCTAATCTAGATGCTAAATTGCGCCGTCGTGTACGAGAGGAAATCCGCGAACTGCAACAAAAAATTGGTCTAACCGCTGTGTATGTCACACATGATCAAGAAGAAGCGCTGGCGGTGTCCGATCGCATTATTGTGATGAATCGCGCTGTTATTTCCCAAGAGGGGAGTCCTAGAGAGCTGTATGAGCAACCGGCTTCTACTTTTATAGCTGACTTTATCGGCGATGCTAATCTTGTTGATGCCGATATTATCAGTACGAGTGAAAACCGAGCTGAAGTTGCTGTCAGTACTTTACGCTACTCTTTGGCATTGCGTGATTTTAAAATAGGGCGAGTAAAGCTCGCTGTTCATCCCAGTGCGATACGTTTATCTCTAATTTGTGAAGGTTCACAGGGGCTTAAGGGCAATGTGCGACGTGCCACCTACTTGGGTAGTCAGATGCAATATGAAGTGGACTGCGAATTAGGCTGTCTTTTTGTGGTGGACTTTAGAGTAGATCAAGCAATTCCTATTGGCTCTGATGTATCAATATCCTTTTCCGATCGCGGTTTAGCACTCGTCGATACTGACTAAAACGAAAGAGTAGTTATTATGTATTTAGATCCAAAATTAGTAGATGGCAATATCTTGGCGCGCTTTGAACAAGCTAACAGCATTATTAAGCTTGCAGGTGAACAGGCACTCGAATACTTTAAAAACCGTGACCACTTAATCGTAGAAACCAAAATGGATCCACAAGATGTGGTGAGCATTGCCGACAGAAATGTTGAAACGACTATTGTTGAAGGACTACAAGCGCAATTTTCAGACGATGGGTTTTTAGGGGAAGAACAAGGTGGCATTCAAGGCTCAAATAAATTTTTGTGGGTTATAGATCCAATTGACGGCACTGCCTGTTTCCTTAACGGTATGCATTCTTGGTGTATCTCTATTGCCCTCATGATTGGTGATGAAATTGCGTTTGGTTTAATACTCGATCCTAATAGCAATGAGCTTTTTAGTGCCATTGCCGGCCGAGGCTGCTTTGTTAATAACAAACAAGTGTACACTTTATCTGCTAAAACAGTGGCCGATGGAGTGATGGGAGTAGGCACTTCACACCGAGTTGAGACAGCAATGTGTACAGGTTTCCTCGAGCAATTATTGGATCAGGGCGGGATGTTTATACGTAATGGCTCAGGTGCATTAATGCTTGCTTACGTTGCATCAGGGCGTTTAATTGGTTATTACGAACCCCATATCAATTCATGGGATTGTTTGGCAGGCTTAATTATGGTCAATGAAGCGGGTGGTTGGACAGCGCCTTTTTTACAGGGCGAAGGTCTCTTAAAAGGCAACCCGATACTTGTCTCCTCTATGGGACTTAAAGAGAGTGTGATAGCAATGTCTGGGTTGTGAGCATCCTGGGCGAGCGTTGTTTGTGTAATATGTTTAATTTATTCATGCGCTTAAGGCTTGTTTTAGCGGTTAACTGCTGTTTCTAGGTTTAAGTGTCTGGTTACGAAAGAGCTGCGGTCTAAAACAAAGGCAAGCAATGGTTGGGGGGAGCGTTATCAGCGAGCGGCCGCCAATATAGTTGAGTTTCGGATTAACAGGAATGAACTCAACTTCGAAATACCTCTTTATTCTTTTGATTTTAAAAATTACAGCCTATTGATATTACCAGCATGGAAGCCCCTATGATTTGTCGGTAACAAAACCTTGTCTTGTTAGTGTTATATTCTGTGCTTGCTGGCAATAAAACTATCGGTAAATATATATACCAATATATCTCACTAGACATAGGCTACTAATACAACATCAAACCAAGTGACTATTTGCCACAATAGCTGCCAGTCATTACAATAAACGCAGCTCAACCACGGCAATCAATCGTATACAACTTGCTAATGAACTCATCGCTAAAGACGTTAGTATGGCGAAGCAGAACATAAAGCAGGTAAACTTGAGTCCTCCGATTTTCTGAAACCACCCAAACAATAAATACTTTGGATTTGATATTTCAATGGATGAAACAATATTACTAATTGAAGATGAAGCAGCCATTGCAGACAATGTGGTGTATGCGCTGCGATCTGATCATTTTCGGGTGCAATGGTTTAGTTTAGGTGAGGAGGGGCTAAATTATTTACTTAATAATAGCGTCGATTTAGTGATACTGGATGTCGGTCTCCCCGATATCAATGGCTTCGAACTCTGTAAAAAAATCCGTCAATACAGCGATGTCCCCTTAATATTTTTAACCGCGCGAGACAGCGAGATAGACAAAGTGGTTGGGTTGGAACTAGGCGCTGATGATTACGTGGTTAAACCTTTTAGCCCCCGAGAATTAGTAGCGCGTGTTAAAGCAATATTGCGGCGGCAAAATACCAATGTTCATTTAGTCGTTAATAAGACTGCTAGTGTCAAGAATAGTGTGTTTAGTGTCGATGTTGATAAGAGAGTCATCACTTTTTGTGATCAAGTCATGCCGCTGAGTGCTTATCAATTTGGTGTGCTGCAACTACTGCTCAGTCAGCCTGAGAGGGTTTTTAGTCGCGAACAGTTGATGGATGCTATCTGGTCGCCTCAGCAAGTGAGTTTTGATCGCTCAGTTGATACGACCGTCAAACAACTACGCGCTAAAATGAAATCGATAGACGCTTGTCAGCAACCGCTGGTTACCCATCGCGGCGTTGGATATAGCATAAAAAATATATAAGCCTATGGGTGCGATAAATGAATTTGACCTCTCGAATTTTTCTGGCGTATTTTGCCATTTTAGCCGTGGCAATCTACCTGATACTCAGCGTATTTATGTCTGAAATTAAACCTGGAGTACGCCAATCAACGGAAGATACTTTGGTGGACATGTCTAATCTGCTGGCAGAGGTGCTCAAAGATGACTTAGTCGAGCAGCGGTTGCAAACGAGTGAGTTTAAAAATCAGGTAGCGCTTTTTTTACAGCGCAGTTATCGCGCTAAAATATTCCAAGTTGATAAGGTCTCTAGCGCCATGCGCATCTATATCACTGATGCCCAAGGTATTGTGCAATTTGATTCTGCGGATTATGGCTTAGGTAAAGATTACTCGCAGTGGAACGATGTCTATCTTACTTTGCGAGGTAAGTATGGAGCTAGATCTTCTCCCACCTCAAAGAGTGAAAGTGACACTAGTGTGATGCATGTGGCGGCTGCTATCGTCGATCAAGGGGAAATAATAGGCTCGATTACTGTGGCTAAGGCCAATTTATCGCTGCAGCCATTTATCGACATGGCACAGCAGAAAATCGAGCAGCGCGGTATATTATTGATTTTGTTTTCGCTGCTCACGGCGCTGATCTTCGCTTATTGGCTAACGGCTTCGATTCGTAAACTGGCTAAATACGCTGATAATGTCGCGGCTGCAAAGCCGGTGGTGGTGCCTCACTTAGGTGAACCTGAGTTACGCAAGTTAGCGAACTCAATAGAGAATATGCGGCATAAGTTGGCGGGCAAGGAATATGTAGAAAAGTATATTCATGCACTCACTCACGAGCTGAAAAGCCCGGTCTCGGCGATTAAAGGTGCTGCTGAAATTATTAGTGATGATATGCCTGTTGCAGATCGCGCTCGGTTTGTCGCTAATATTCGCCGCGAAGTTGAGCGCATTAATGTGATGATTAACAAAATGCTGGCGCTAGCGAAGCTTGAAAAATGTGAGATGTTATCGCAGCGAGAAGAGGCTGATCTCGCTCAAATAATAGCGCAAGTGCTTGCCAGTAAAGCGCTGCAATTAGATAAAAAATCTATTGCTGTTAAGTGGGATATTAAAGAAAATGTTATGGTGCTGGTCGATCCGTTTTTACTCACGCAGGCGCTTGATAATCTGCTGCAAAACGCGTTGGATTTTAGTGCTTTTAGCAGTGAAATTCATATTCAAGTGACAATAAAGAGCGCCATTGAAATAGAGATTAAAGATTGGGGCCAAGGTATTCCAGCATACGCGCTCAATAAAATATTCGAGCGTTTCTATTCGCTTCCCAGATCTGATGGTGCTGCAAAAAGTAGCGGTTTGGGACTGTGCTTTGTACAGCAAATTTGCCTGTTGCACCAAGGTAGCATCAAGCTTGAAAATCACAGTGAGGGCGGAGTGACGGCGCTATTGACGCTACCACATTAAACTTTTTGCTCACATAACTAACACATAACACTCATATTAGTACCATTGAAGCGCTATAGACTAACGGCTACTTTAATGAATAAGTGCAAAATCTAATAGGGGTTGCTATGCAAAAGAAACTGATTTTAAAAATAGTAGTGATCTTCGTCATCGGCTTAATACTGTTAATCCCGTTGATGATGATCGATGATAAAATAGCTGAACGACAGGGCTATTTAGCGCAAGCTAAACAAACAGTTGCACAAAACTGGACAGGCCATCAGCGCCTCATCACTCCCATCTTGGTGGTGCCTTATATTACAGAGCGAAGTATTCGTTTTGTAAATAAAGAAAATAATACATCGAGTATCAAGAAGAGCACAAAATCTGTCGTTAAACTTTTTACCGCCACTAACCTGAAAATTGATGCCAGTTTAAATACTCAAGTGCGTTACAAAGGTATTTATAAGGTGCCTGTTTACAATGCCAGTATTGCTGTTAGCGGCAGTTTTGAGCGCCAGGAAATCCAAAAAACGTTAGCTTCCATTCGTAATCTTCCAGGGTTTAAACACTTCTCAACGCCTTATTTATCAACCGTTGTTTCAGACTCTCGCGGTATCAGTAATATACCGACGCTTAAATGGGATAAACAATCAATCAATTTTGTACCAGGTAGTCGCTTGAAATTGAGTGGTGAAGGTTTGCATGCCGCGCTGTCTTTCTTAACACTTAGCTCAGGGAATAATAAATCCATTAACTTTTCCTACCAGTTAGATTTGAGAGGGATGGAGCGGCTAGATTTTGTGCCTATCGCCGCACAGAGCGAAGTAAAATTACATTCAAACTGGGCACATCCTTCCTTTGTCGGTGAGTTCTTACCCGTACAAAGGGAGGTAAGTGATGAAGGTTATACCGCACAGTGGATAATATCGTCTTTTGCCAATAATATTGCTCAGAAGCTTAATCAATGTGCGCAAGGAGAATGCGCAGCACTAGTCAGTGCTAATTTTGGTGTTAAGCAAATTGAACCTGTGAGTATTTACGTGCAGGCAGAACGCTCGGTAAAATACGGGGTGTTATTTATTGGTTTGAGTTTTATCGCTTTCTTTATCTTTGAGATTATTAATAAGCTGGCGATTCACGCCATTCAATATACCTTGGTGGGCAGCTCTATCGCGATTTTCTATCTCTTGCTTATTTCATTGTCGGAGCATATCGCTTTTGCCCTCGCTTATTTTATAGCAACTTTAAGCTGTATCGGTTTGCTGTTCTATTACTTAAGTTACATATTGCGTGGCTATAAAGATGCGCTGTTCTTTTCAGCCCTGCTCGGTATTTTATTTGCGGTGCTGTATGTGATTATTAGCGCAGAAGATTTTGCCTTGTTGATGGGGGCAGTATTAACCTTTATTACACTGGCTCTTGTGATGATATGCACCCGTAATATTGATTGGTATGATTTGGTGGAAGTGGAAGTGGAAGTGGAAGTGGATGTTGATAAGAGACAATTAACAAAGAATATAACGACAACAGAAATGGAATAGCTGGATTTTAAAATCAATAAAAGGCTGATTCATCGGACACTAGAATCAGCCTTTTAATAGCTATACGATGGTAATACTAAGCTGGATACTGCTCTAACAACTTCACCAAATTCGCTCTAAAATCGGCGCCGCGGGTTTTATCTCTTAAGCCATACTCAGCAAAGGCATTCATATAACCTATTTTGCTACCGCAATCGTGAGATTTGCCGACCATGCAATAGGCTTCTACCGTCTCGCTCTGCATCAGCTCAGCAATCGCATCTGTCAGTTGGATTTCATCACCGGCACCTGGCCTGGTGAGCTCAAGCAGCTCCCAGATTTTTTCAGACAATACATAGCGGCCAACCACGGCTAAATTAGAAGGAGCTTCTTCAATAGTAGGTTTCTCGATCACTGCGGTGATTTTACTCGATTGTCCGGGCTCAAGTGCATGGCCATTGCAATCGGCAATGCCGTAGCTGCTAACCTTTGACTCTTCTACCGCTTCAACCATTATCTGGCTGTGGCCGCAGCTGTTATAGCGCTCAATCATTTGTGCCAAATTATCTTTTTTAAGATCAGCATAATACTCATCTAAAATCACATCGGGCAATACCACTACAAAAGGCTCATCGCCGATAATAGGTCGGGCTTTCAATACCGCATGGCCCAAACCTTTAGTCTCGCCCTGACGCACATGCATAATAGTAGTGCCTTTAGGAACGATGCTACGCAGCTGCTCTAATAGCTGGCGTTTAACCCTGTTTTCAAGAGTTGTCTCCAACTCAAAGGATTTATCAAAATGGTTTTCGATGGCGTTTTTTGAGGAGTGAGTAACTAACACTATCTCGGTAATTCCCGCTGCGACACATTCATTAACAATGTATTGAATCAGTGGTTTATCAACAATGGGTAGCATTTCTTTGGGGATAGCTTTAGTAGCAGGTAACATTCTAGTGCCAAGACCTGCAACCGGTATTACCGCTTTTTTAATTTTATTCTGGTGCATTGTTGTCGATTATCTCAGATGGCGAAAGTAGGCTGGCATTGTACCTAAATGTGGCACTGTGCACATAGAAAATTGTTTTAGTGGGTGGTTTAGGGAGGGGGCATGGGTCTCTAGTCTTAAGTCGTGAGTTAAAAGACTAAAGACTTTTGTACTACAGAGGATACAGAGGCGCTGCGCTACACAGAGAAGAGCAAAGACTAGTATAGCTTTGCTGAGGGTGCTCTCGCCGATAGGACCATTTATTAACAAACATCTTGTTTATCGGATTCACTTGGCGTGAACTGACAAACGACCAACGACCAACGACCTACGACCAACGACCA
>JABSRB010000036.1 GCA_013215375.1 Oceanospirillaceae bacterium
CTGAGTAGTAAGCTTGTTGCTCGCTTGCTGCCTTGTCTGTGGAGGCGCATTCTATACAGATTTGAAATTGTGTCAACTACTTATTTAAGATAACTTATAGTTTCTGTCTGCAGCACCTATCAGGTACTAAAAAGGCTGCAATTGCAGCCTTTCCTTGTCACAACCTTAGCTTCTTTATACCGCTAGCGCTTCTTTTTGCTTTTCGATAATAACTTGAATACCTTGACGTGCCAGCTTGAGCATTTTACCTAGCTCTTCTTCAGTATACGGCTTGCCTTCTGCTGTACCTTGAATTTCAATGAAACCGCCTTTTTCTGTCATGATCACATTCATATCGGTTTCAGCATCCGAATCTTCTGCGTAATCAAGGTCAAGTACCGCTTCACCTTTATAGATACCCACAGAGATGGCACCAATCATCACTTTTAAAGGATCGCCTTTTAAAGCGCCGTGTTTATCTTTCTTTAAAAAGTTAATCGCATCCACTAATGCAACACAAGCGCCTGTTATAGATGCAGTACGCGTACCACCATCTGCCTGTAATACATCGCAATCTATAGTTATGGTGTTTTCACCCAGCTTTTTTAAATCTAATGCCGCGCGTAAGGAGCGCCCTATTAAACGCTGAATTTCAACAGTGCGACCCGTTTGTTTGCCGCGACTTGCTTCACGCCCATTACGAGTATTGGTTGAACGCGGTAACATGCCGTATTCAGCGGTTACCCAGCCGGTACCTGAACCCCTTAAAAAACGCGGCACTCCGCGCTCAACTGTTGCTGTACAAATTACTTTAGTATCACCGAACTCAACTAACACAGAACCTTCCGCGTGTTTGGTGAAATTTCGAGTGAATTTAATTTCACGTAACTGATCAAGCTCACGCCCACTTGGACGATGCGATACCACGCCTAGAGACTGCAATTGATCAGACATAGATTTACTCATGAATTTAACCTTTAAATTATTCAACAAATGTGGTGTTTATCAGCTTTTTTAGATATAGCATAGAGCGCTTAAAGCCGACAACTAAACGATGGCGCCTATTCTAATAGAGATTGATGCATATGACACGCAGTATGACCGCATTTGCCCGACAAGAATCTCAGCACAGCTGGGGAAATTTAGTCTGGGAGTTGAGATCTGTAAATCAACGCTTTCTCGAACCGCATATTCGCATACCCGATAGTTTCAGAGAGATAGAACCGCTGATGCGCGAACAACTGAGAAAACATTTAAGTCGCGGTAAAATTGATTGCACATTGCGCTTTGAAGTCTCTAAAGCACAGCAGAGCATGCAAGTTAATGAAAAACTTGCCCAGCAACTGATAAAGGCGGCTGAAAAAATCGGCAGTTTAACCAGTTCAGCACTACCAATCGACACTTTGGAAGTATTGCGCTGGCCCGGCGTTATGCTCGACGCAGAATTGGATATGGAAGCCTGTAAAAAACACGCCGTCAATTTATTCGCTGCTGCCATCCAAGACTTAAACCAGGGAAGAGCTCGCGAGGGAGAACAGCTTGCTCTGCTAATTGCTACCCGTTTGGATTCAATCACCCAAGTAGTTGCAGACGTCAGAGATAAAATGCCGTTAATTTTAGATAAGCAGCGTGAACTGCTGCTGAAGCGTGTTGCTGATTTAGGCTTAGAAATTGACGGGGTCCGTATCGAACAAGAAATTGCGCTGCTAGCGCAAAAGGCTGATGTTGCAGAGGAAATTGACCGATTAGATACCCACGTACAGGAAGTTCGGCGTATTTTGCAGCAAAAAGGCGCTATTGGCCGCAGACTAGATTTCTTAATGCAAGAGCTCAATCGTGAAGCAAATACCCTCTCCTCTAAGTCTATTGTGGTGGATACCACTAATAGTGCCGTTGAGCTTAAAGTATTGATTGAGCAAATGCGCGAGCAGATCCAGAATATCGAGTAAGCCTGCTCTGTTCATTTACTAAAAGTACTATTACCAAAACTTTACCTAAAAATCCCATGCAGATAAACCAATCACTCGCCCCTGTAATGTTCCTGCATAAACTCCATAAAGGTCTTGCTGGCGTTAGACAAGTAGTGATTTTTCTTCCACGCCAGCCCAAGTTTTAACACTATCGGTGGTGAGAATGGCAGGCAGATTAAATCCCGTTCGTCCTGCATAATGCCACCTAAACAGTTAGTGATCCCCAGATTATTTTTCACTAGGGATTTTTGCAATTCAATCAGGTTGGTTTCCATCTTGATATCTAATAACACATCATGCTGCTGTGAATACCGGCTAATCGCTTCGCGTAAAAAATAACCTTCACGAAATAGTATTAGCGGTTGCTGGCAGAAAGTCGCGAGTGTCATTGATTGGCTAGCGGCCAGTGGATGGCTTGTCGGCATGCCAACCATCATCGGCTCTTCAATAAAATCGACATAGCGCAGTTGTGCGGATTGTTGTTCAGCACGAACAAGCGCGATATCCACTTCTCCATTGAGCAACATCGTTTCCAGTGCCGCGGTGCCCTGCTCATACAATTGCACGTTGATGTTTGGATATTGCTGTTTAAAGGCGACTAAAACTTGCGGAAAATAATAAGACCCCATCATCGCCGATATGCCAAATCTCACTACGCCGCTATTCAGGTCTTTAAGCTCTTGCATCTGCAACGCGACCTGCTCAGCATTAGCTAACAACTGTACTGCAGACTTATAGAGCACCTTCCCCTCGGCAGTCAGCAAGTCATTTTTATCACTGCGATTGATTAAGTTTAATCCCAAGCGCTGCTCAAGCTTTTTAATCGCAATGCTAAGGGCCGGCTGGGCTATGCCTATTTTCTTGGCTGCTCGGGTGAAATTACCGGTATCTGCCAATTGTTTAAAATATTCTAATTGCTGTAGATTCATATAATTTATTTATCAAAAATATAACTTCAATATATTATATTTATCATATTTTTAGGCGTAAAGTCATCCCAATGATTAATAATCGCTGCTTAAATTTTGGAGTCACCATGAGCAAACGCACCCCCTTCAACTGGCAAGACCCGATGTTACTCGACAGTCAATTAAGCGAAGACGAACGGATGATCCGCGATACTGCCCGTGCCTATTGCCAAGATAAACTGTTACCGAGAATATTATTAGCCAACCGTACTGAAAGATTCGATCGCGAAATTATGACGGAGCTGGGTGAATTAGGGCTGTTAGGCGCGACTCTCCCTGCTGAATATGGCGGCAGCGAGGTCAATTATGTTAGCTACGGTCTAGTCGCCCGTGAAGTTGAGCGGGTTGATAGCAGCTACCGCAGCGCCATGAGCGTGCAAGCATCACTAGTGATTCATCCCATTTACAATTATGGCACTGAAGCGCAGCGGCGCAAATATTTACCTAAGCTTGCCAGTGGTGAATGGGTCGGCTGTTTTGGTTTAACCGAGCCTGATTCTGGCAGCGATCCGGGGTCGATGATCACCCGTGCCACTATGGTGGATGGCGGTTATCGTTTAAACGGTGCCAAGATGTGGATCACAAACTCACCGATTGCCGATGTCTTTGTAGTATGGGCGAAGCTGGACGGAGTTATTCGTGGTTTTGTGCTTGAGAAAGGCATGGAGGGGCTATCCGCTCCTAAGATTGAAGGTAAGTTTGCGCTGCGGGCATCGGTTACCGGCGAGATTGTGATGGATAATGTTTTTGTCCCCACTGCTAACATGTTTCCCGAGATCAAGGGGCTTGCAGGACCTTTTGGTTGTTTAAATAAAGCCCGATATGGTATTGCTTGGGGCTGTTTAGGTGCAGCAGAATTCTGTTTTGAAGCTGCCCGTACTTACACTTTAGAGCGAAAACAATTTAATCGCCCACTGGCGGCCAATCAATTAATTCAAAAGAAGCTGGCAGATATGCAAACCGAAATTAGCTTAGGCTTACAAGGTTGTTTGCAGATGGGCCGCCTAATGGATAACGATCAGTGCCCTGTAGAACTTATTTCGCTGTTAAAACGCAATAACTGCGGCAAGTCTTTAGACATTGCGCGAGTCTCTCGAGATATGCACGGTGGCAATGGCATCAGCGATGAATTTGGGGTAATTCGCCATGTAATGAATCTTGAGGCGGTAAATACTTATGAGGGAACTCATGATGTGCATGCGTTAATTTTGGGCCGTGCGATCACTGGCATTGCGGCGTTCTGCTAATGTCCGGCGCTTTAACGGGAATTAAGGTAGTCGACCTCAGCCGCATTTTAGCTGGCCCCTGGGCCTCGCAGATGCTGGCGGATTTCGGTGCACAAGTGATTAAGGTTGAGCGACCTAAAAAAGGCGACGATACCCGTTATTGGGGCCCCCCGTTTATAAAGGAAGCCTGCGATGAGCAACCACCACAGGCGGCTTATTTTCACTGTGTTAATCGCAATAAGCAATCCATCGCTATCGACATTACTCATGCCGATGGCCAACAAATCATTTGCGATCTGATTAAAGATGCCGATGTGTTGATCGAAAATTATAAAGTCGGGGGATTAGCCAAATATGGTCTGGATTATATCAGCCTTAGCCGCCTAAACCCCAAGCTAGTTTACTGCTCTATCACCGGCTTTGGTCAGACAGGACCCTGTGCCAATAAAGCCGGTTATGATGCAATGATCCAAGGTGAAGGCGGGCTAATGAGCATCACTGGAGAACCTGAGGGTAAGCCGATGAAGGTCGGCGTGGCGCTGGTTGATATCATGACCGGCCTCTATGCCTGCAATGCAATATTGGCGGCACTGATGTCTCGCCAGCAAAGCCAAAAAGGACAATATATCGATATTGCTTTGCTTGACGTGCAAATGGCGACGCTGGCTAATCAGGGCATGAACTACTTAGCCTGCGGTAAAAACCCCACTAGACTCGGCAATGCTCACCCAAATATTGTTCCTTATCAAACATTCGCCACTAGTGATGGCAGCATTATCTTGGCGGTCGGCAATGATAGTCAGTTCGCCAAGTTTTGCCAGGTCATTGGCCATCCAGATATCGCCGACAGCCCACTCTTTGCCACTAATGCTCAACGAGTCGTTAATCGAGATGAGCTAGTACCGTTGATCAGTGCTGTAATGGCGACACAGCCTAGCCATCTTTGGATTGAGGCGCTGGAAAAGGTGGCAGTGCCCTGTGGGCCTGTTAACACTTTAGAGCAGGTCTTTGCTCATCCGCAAATCAAACATCGGCAGATGGTGCGGCAAGTACCCGACGGGGAAGATAATATGTTTGATACCATTGCCTCGCCGATAAATTTATCCGACACTCCGGTTGAATATCATAGCGCACCACCAGCACTGGGCCAGCATACTCAGAAAATTTTGCTGGAAGACCTACAGATGAGTTCGTCTATTTTCAACAAGCTACTCAGCCAAGGAATTATTGGTTAAGCACTTTATCTCAGAAAAATTCTGCAGGGCTAGGTAGCTCAACCGTTGATCATAAGCTCTGTAAATACAGCTGGTGCTACACTTGTATATCCGAGCGATCTTTAATCCCTAACTTGCATTTTACATTTTGCCAATGAAAATGCCCCGTACTCCTAGTCAGCTAATAACTGCAACCTTTCATTTTTCCTCATCTAATACACCTTGGATAACAGTTGCTGCCTGTTCGCTAAGCGTTTCATTTATGAAAAATATTTAGATAAATACCCTTAGGTATACACATCAACCTGCAAAAAATAGACGTCAAAGGAGAGCACCAGATCAGTTAATCACAGTTATACAGTAGCTTCGACCGCTTTTACTTCTTAGATGCCGCTCAGAAAACACTGGAGCGTAGCGGAGGATAACACCTTTGATATCGTTGAAGATTATAGTGTTGATTCAGGTTAAAGATCGACAAGTTAAAGAGTTCATTGCCCCTCTTGCAAGGCTGTTATTGGCCGATCCCGATCAATTGGCAAGTATTTAATCGGTACCAAATCCAGTTAAATGAATTGAGACTAAAGTATCCGCTGGAGCTCAATCTCAAGGCATCACAATTAAATCAAAGAGCAGCTTGCGCAGTAATCTCCGATAAAGCTAACTTGTAAGTTGTTAAGCCTAAATTCGGCAGTTGAATATATCGGTATGCAACGGCGAACAAACTATTCTCTAACCTGCTCTTTTCAAAGACTGCAGCTCTACAATAATTTGCGAATATTCACTTAACTCAGGGAAAAAGTCATCGACTTCAACGACTGCCTGCTCCTCTTGGAAAAACTGGCCGAAATCCGCTAATAATGCAGGCACATAGGCTAATTCAGCTTCTCCCCACTGCCTTGAGTAACTGTAGCGGTAGATGTTAGCTTTAGCGGTACCACTGCATGCGATACTCACTAAATTTAGCAAGCGATGCAAAGCACATGCCTCCTCCTCTGCCAATAGTGCTGCAATATCCATTAACCATTGATCCGATTTTTTCTGCGCTAAGGTAAAAAAATCAACCCATAAATCCTCTGCTATTATTTGAGCAACCCTATCGCGTGGATCGCTGCCTATCTCATAGGCTGGGGAAATTTCTGCAACTTGTGCATGCCCCTCCTCATCAACATGCAATATTTCACGGCGACTAAAATCTAGTTCCCCAAGCACATCGACAGGATTTTTGAGACTATTATTTGCTTTCAATTTTGATTTCCTTTGCAACTAAAGTAAGCAGCTCTAGGTTATGATGGTTCATCTACAGGTTATGTAGAGGTCTCTGCATGCAAGTTCACAAATTATTAACAAGGAGCTTTATTTTGAATAATGTTGTTATCACTGGTGCTAACAGGGGCATTGGTTTGGCTCTCGTCAATGCTTTTATAGCAAAAGATTTTAATGTTTATGCACTATGCCGCCGTTCTAGTACTGAGCTCGACGCCACAAAGGCGAAGGTTATTACTGAGATCGATGTCACTAGCGAGCAAGGCTTGCTTGCAATGAAAGTAAATTTACAAGATCTGTCTATCGACATACTGATCAACAATGCCGGCATTTTACGCTCCAATACGCTCAGCGAGCTTAATCCAGAGACTATTTTAGAACAATTCAAAGTCAATGCCATGGCTCCATTACTGGTCGTTGATCAATTAAAGTCACAACTGGCAACGCCAGCAAAGATCGCTTTAATCAGCTCCAGAATGGGATCTATTAGTGATAACAGCTCGGGAGGCGCTTATGGCTATAGGATGTCAAAATCAGCATTAAATGCTGCTGGCATGTCGCTGGCGAAAGATTTAGCTAGCCTGCAAATCAGTGTCGGTATCTATCACCCAGGCTGGGTACAAACCGATATGGTTAATCACAGTGGGGATATTAGCGCCACTGATGCGGCGGTAAAACTTTGTGATTTAATTATTGAACAAAACATGTCCAACACTGGATCTTTTACTCACTCTAATGGCCAAAACCTACCTTGGTAGATATCTCATTAAGCTCTTCCCCATACCTATTACCTCTATAAAGGTAGTAGGTAAAGGAGGTAGTTACACAGCTTTTAATTTCGCCACAATAAGCGTATATATTTCCGCCTTAGCTAACTCTTCACCTCGCTGCCCTGCTAACAATGGTATAAACAATTGCAGCAGCTGCGGTAAACATTTTCTTTCTAAATCCCCCATTGTGGCTCTGTATCCTCAGTGTAGAGAGTTTGAATAATTTCCGACTTGATCGTCTCGCTAGTCGCTATTTCAATTATCTAAAGTGAAGGATGGGCTGGGCAGCCTACTTGGCTAATTAAGCTGCGTTCATCAATCACTCGTCAGAGCGAGTTTTAGCTAACCTATAAAAGCCAGGCCACAACCCTGGCGCTATTATTTGTTCCATTCTTTGATAGGGTGACCAGCCGAGCTTAAAGTCCTGTGCTACAGTTTCAACCAACACCCCGCGCGCTATTTTATCTCTATGAAAAAATTCGTAACAGGATAAATCTACATCTTGTAACCACGAATTGGATCACTTAACCCGTTACTCTCAATCAACTTCCTCCTAACCAACAATGCCTTTTATTCAGACGAGATAGTATTACTAAACCGAATGATTTATTTTTTATAAATACTAATTTTTTGATCTAATTTAGATTTAGATCAAAGAAAGACGGACTTAATTACGCTAGTATAATTGATAATCATTATCAACAACTTAATTTCTAATTATCTCGGAGATATATTCAAATGAGAAACACTTTATTCGGTGCGATGTTCGGTATTGCACTAAGCGCAAGTTTTAGTACCTTGGCATATGCCGCGGAGCACGAAGTGCTTATGCTCAATACTAACGCTAGCGGTATCATGGCTTTTGAACCGGCACTATTAAATGTCGCTGTTGGTGATACCGTTAAATTCATCCCCAAAGATATGGGCCACAATGCTGAAAGTATTGAAGGGCTAATGCCTGTAGGCGCCGCCTCCTTCAAAGGTGATATCAGTGCAGAAATCATCATCAAGATAGAAAAGGAAGGGGTTTATGTGGTGCAGTGTAACCCACACTCAATGATGGCAATGGTCTCTGTTATTGTTGCCGGTAAAGCGACTAATCTTGCTCAGATAAAAGAGCAAGCAGAAAATTACAGTACTAAGTTCGTAATGAACAAAACTCGTTTACAGGAAATTTTAGCTAAAATTAATTAATCTCTATGTGCTGCGCTATTGCCACTACTGTCATTGGTAGTAACGCAGCCCTTTTCAATTGTAAAGATTGTAAAGTTGATACCTATTCATGCCTTTCTAATTAGACACTACTAATACAAATCATTATCATTAGCTCTTTTATAACTAGATAGAATAATACTGCAATCTTGTCTCTTAACGGGCGTCAGAAAAATGTCCCTTAAGATGTTATTTAGGAGTGCTCTCGCAAACTCAAACTGCACAGTACTTCTCAATTTCTCCTAGGATTGCGCAGTAAATTTCTTGATAGATACAACGAGTAATTAGTGATCCCCAAGACTTCAATTGCGCGTAAAGCCTAAAGAATTTAGGCCAGTAATTGCGCGCCTTTGGTTTCCAATAATAAGGGCTCCAATAACTTTTTACGCAGCCTCTCTTGCACTTTGAGGAGGATTAGGGAAGTAGCGAATAAGTCACAGATTTTCCCTGTGGATAACTAAGCGGTTAAATCCGCGGAAGAACGCGAAGAGAATGGCTAGTCCTTTACAAGCGTTCTGACAAAGGAGTTGACCGCTTAGAGATCCACCCTACGGGGCGTACAGGATGATTCGTGCTCTTTGTTAATGGCTTTCGCCGGGCAACCAGCCCGCCTGTAGCCATTGCCTCAATCACAAACAATCCTGTGCGCCAGGGGCGTCTGGGACTTGTTCGCTGCTTCCTTACAACCGCCGCGACCTAGTAATAGGTAAGTACTAGCACTTTCACTTTCACTTTCTTTTAATATTTAAAGGGTAAATCTATGCACAGCGTTAACCGTATTATCAGTAGCCTTGGCCTGTCACTGTTGGCATTTAATGCCTTCGCTGAATTCCATATAGAGCACAGTCAAGGCACACAAAGCTTTAGCCAAGTACCGCAAAAAGTACTCACCTTTGACTTGGCAAGCTTAGACACCTTCGATGCACTAGGTATTCCAGTAAGAGGTTTGCCGCAAGAATTCGCCAAAGGTCACTTAGCCAAATACACCAGCGACAAATATCAAAATATAGGTTCATTATTTGAGCCCGATTATGAAATAGTGGCCGCTGAGCAAGCGGATTTAATCATTGTTGCCAACCGCTCCTCTAAAGTTTACAAAAACTTAGCGAAGCTAGCGCCCACTATCGACTTATCCATTGTTGCGGGGAACCCTTTAAAACAAGTGAAGGCAAACAGTGGCAAAATAGCCCGTATCTTTGGCAAAGAAGCATTGCTCAAAGAAAAGCTAGCGAAGATTGATAGCAAGATAGCGCAAGTACAAACGCTGGCAAAAACATCCGGTAATGCACTGTTTATCTTAACCAACGGTGGCAAGATCAGCGCTTATGGCCTAGGATCTCGCTTTGGCTGGTTACACTCTGAATTGGGCCTTACACCGGCTATTAAAGACATTAAAGAAGCGACTCACGGCGACCCTATCTCGTTTGAATTTATTCTTGATACCAACCCTGATTGGATCTTTGTGTTAGATCGCGACGCCGTTATCGGCAAGAGTACCGGCGCCGCTAAAGCACTGTTAGATAACGAGTTAATCAACAAATCAACCGCGGCTAAAAACCAGCAAATTGTCTACCTCAATGGCATGAACTGGTACATATTAGCCGGCGGCATAACCGCTTTAGATGCCAGCGTGCAAGAAGTTTTAAGCGCTTTAGAAAAATAACCATATAAAGAAATATCAATGCATAAATATATTTACGCGGCACTACCACTAGTGATAGCTCTGGCTATCATTAGCCTTTTAGTGGGCAATCACAGCTTACAATTTAACGCAGAGTCCTGGGATATATTAATGATATCCCGCATTCCAAGAACACTGGCACTGATACTGGCGGGGGTTTCGCTCTCAGTGGCGGGTGTCATTATGCAGCAATTGGCACGCAATAAATTTGTTGAACCCAGCACCACCGGCACTGTGGAGTCAGCGACATTTGGCATGTTGATGATGTTAATATTTTTCCCCGAGGCCAGTGTCTTTTACAAATTGTTAGTCGCCTGCATTAGCTCAGTGATAGGCACCGCCTTATTTTTATTGATCCTACGAAAAGTGCCGTTGCGCTCAGGTTATGTGGTGCCGCTTATTGGCATTATGTACGCGGGAGTTATAGGTGCCATTATCACTTTTGTCGCCTATCGGGCTGAGCTATTACAGTCCATATGGGTGTGGGTACAAGGCGATTTCTCGATGATTTTACGCGGTCGTTACGAGCTATTGTGGCTCGCAGGCGGCTTAAGTTTAATCGCTTATTTTACAGCCGACAAACTCACTTTGGCAGGCCTTGGCAAACAAGTAAGCATCAATTTAGGCCTCAATTACACTTTAGTTTTTGTCTGGGGCTTAGTGGTGGTATCGCTAATTACCGGCGTCACTGTGGTCAACTCTGGCGTGATCCCCTTTTTAGGCTTAGTCGTTCCTAATATTATCAGTCTGTTAGTGGGTGATAACTTACGCCGCTCGTTACCATTGATCGCTATCTCTGGTGCAGGTTTAGTGTTGTTATGCGATATATTGGCCCGGGTTATTAACTACCCTTACGAAATACCCATCGCCACAGTAATGGGCATTATCGGCAGTGTCATTTTCCTCTACTTACTGTTACGGGAGGACTCTCATGCAAACTAACCGGTTGCTGTTAACCCCTAAAATGAGATTACTGATTGCCGCGGCACTGGCACTGCTCACCATTACTTTGTTTATGAGTTTCAATGTTAAAGCGAGCTGGGAATTCACCTTAATGTTTCGCGGCAAAAAATTGCTGACATTTTTAATTGTCGCCTTCTGCATCAGCACCGCCACCTTGCTGTTCCAATCAATGAGTAATAATCGCATCATCACCCCGGCCATTATGGGTTTTGACGCTTTGTACATGTTAATCCAAACCAGCTTAGTGTTCACTTTAGGCGCCATCCAATACGCGGCACTCAACAACTATTTCAAATGGGCGATAGAAATTTCAATACTGGTAGTCGCCAGTAGCTTTCTGTTTCAGTGGCTGTTTATCAAAAAGCAGTTTAACTTGTATTTACTGATATTGATCGGGGTGGTCTTTGGCGTATTGTTTCGCAGTTTTTCATCACTGATGATGCGCATGATCGACCCCACTGAATTCGGTGTATTGCAAGATTCTCTGTTTGCCAGTTTCAACGCCGCCGACAGTTATTTATTAACCATATCTGGCGTGGTGGTATGCCTCATCAGCGGCTTTATTTTCCGCTACCACCATCAATTTGATGTGATGGCACTCGGTAAACCTATCGCCACTAATTTAGGTATTAACCACGCGGACCTCACCCGTGCATCTATCGTCATTATTACCGTGCTGATTGGTCTATCGACCTCCTTGGTTGGCCCCGTGACCTTTTTTGGCTTACTGGTAGTCAACGTTGCATACATAGTGTGCGGTACGCATTTACATCGCTACTTAATACCGATGTCGATACTGACTGCCATTATCTGCCTAGTTGGCAGCGATGTGTTGCTACAACACGTTTTACACTACAACACCAAACTGAGTATTATCATCGAGTTTATCGGTGGTGTATTTTTCCTCGGTTTAATTTTGCGAAAGAAAATCTAATGATACAAACTCACCAGCTATGCCTTAATTACGGTAGTAGCCAGATATTAAAAGACATCAATTTGACCTTTAAAGAATCGGGTGTCACCTCGATCATCGGTCCCAACGGCGCAGGTAAATCCAGTCTATTATCGCTGGTTTGTCGCTTGCAAAAACCCAGCAGTGGCTCGGTCACCTTGCATGGCAGCAACATTCTTCAGTTAGACAATGCCAAGCTGGCTAAACAGCTGGCTATTTTGCGTCAAGAGAACCATATCGTCTCGCGCTTAACCGTTGAAGATTTAGTCTGTTTTGGGCGCTTTCCCTACCATCAAGGCAGGCCCAGCGCTGCCGATTTTGAGCAGATAAACTGGGCGATCGAACTGATGGAACTAGAGGAGTTTAAACAGCGTTACATCAATGAACTCTCTGGAGGTCAGCGCCAGCGCGCCTACATTGCCATGGTACTCGCGCAACAAACTGATTACCTGTTTCTAGATGAGCCGCTGAATAACTTAGATATGAAACACAGCGTCAATATCATGAAGACCTTGCGCAAAGCTGCCAGTGAAATGAAAAAAAGTGTGATTTTAGTGATGCACGACATTAATTTCGCAGCCAGCTACAGTGATGAAATCATAGCGATGAAACACGGGGAAATCATCCATCAAGATACGCCTGAAAACATCATGACCAACGAAGTTTTGAGTAATATTTACGATATGCCGTTAAAGGTTGAGCAGATTCACGGCAAAAGCGTCTGCCTCTACTATTTATAAGTAAATAGCAGAGATCACTGATCAGGCTAGTGATCAGTGACATATTTTAAAATTTAGCGGGACGCTTCTCTAAAAAAGCACTCATGCCCTCTTTTTGCTCATCGCTGGCAAAGCATAAGCCAAACAAACTGCTCTCCATTGCGCAGGCATTTTCCAAATCTAAATCTTGACCGCGCTGTACTAATTCCTTAGTCAACTTCACGGCGACAGGACCATTTTTCACGATCTTTTTCGCCATATTTAGCCCCTCCTCCAGCAACTGCGCCTGTGGATAAACATGGTTCACTAAACCGCGCTGCAAAGCCTCCTGCGCATCTATCATGCGACCACTGACTAACATTTCCATCGCCATCGCACGCCCCACTAGTCTTGGTAAACGCTGAGAGCCACCAAAACCTGCAGTTACTCCCAAGCCAACCTCGGGTTGACCAAACTTAGCGTTCTGGGCAGCGAAGATAAAATCGCAACTCATCGCCAGTTCACAGCCGCCACCTAAAGCAAAGCCGTTGACTAATCCTATTACCGGGATATCAAGTAATTCTAAACGTCTAAAAGTAGCCAGTGCCTGTTCACTAAAGCTTTTTGCCTCAAGGGCTGTCAGTGTCTGCATCTGTGAAATATCCGCACCTGCCACAAACGACTTTTCACCGCTTCCGGTAATTAACAGCACCCGAGCACTGCCATCCTCAGCGACTATGTCGATCGCAGCAGCCATCTCCGTGATAGTTTGTTTATTTAACGCATTCAAAACTTTAGGGCGGTTTATGGTTAGGCAATAAATACTATCTTGCAGTTGCTCTAAGATGATATTTTCAAAATTCGACATCTGGACTACCTCACTGGTGCTCTATGAAAAGACGGGCTTGTTTTTCCTGAGTGTAAATGCAAAGTGTACCCAAAGGCAATGCGACCTTGGTTATGAAAGTTTTACTTTTTTATGATTTACGGCTAGATTAGCAACCTCGATAATATGGAACCTTAGCAATGCAAAACAAACGCGCCTTCAGCAGCGTTATGCAAGATATTAACAGCTTGTACTTACCCAGCGTAACTTGTGACGAGCAGCGCCTTAATGTGGCATTTATTTTGTTAGAGCACTTTTCAATGACGTCTTTTACCGTCGCTGTCGATGTCCTTATCACCGCAAATTTAATCCGTGATAAAAGCGTATTTGAAGTGAATAGCTATGCCCTTAAAGAAGGTAATGTCACTAGTGATTTAGGCATTGATATTGCCACTGCGGGCAGTATTAGTACGCTTGATGCAAAAAAATTGGCCGAGTTAGATATCCTTATTATCTGCGGTGGTTTGCGTACTTCGCTAACAGCCAATGCTGCACTAACCAAGATCATCAAACAAGCGCAATCTCAACGCATCATGCTTGGCAGTATCTGGAATGGCATTATCGCACTGGCTCAGGCCAACGTTATCACCGATCAGCTTTGCGCATTGCACATTGATAATCACGCACTACTGCAAGAGCAATACCCCAGTATCGACCTCTCACCTAATCAATACTCACTGAGCGAAACGCTGATAAGTTGTAGTGATGCTCAAGGGGCCTTGGGGATGATGTTGAAACTGCTAGAAATCAAACACAGCCCAGCGCTATCAAGAGCAGTGCAGGCTATTTTGAATGCCAGTAGGTCTGGGCCTGAAACCACGCAAAATATAATGCAGTACGATGAAAGCGTACCACTACCAGAATTGTTACTCGGCGCCATAGAGTTGATGAACGCCAATATAGAAGAGCCGTTACCTATCTTGGAAATAACCAAGCTACTAAACAGCAACCGGCGTCAATTAGAACGGTTATTTAAACAACATTTGCATACCTCGCCCTCGCGCCACTACTTGGAAATTCGTCTCACCTACGCTAGGAGATTACTATTACAAACCAGCGCCTCCATCACAAATATCGCCATTGCCAGTGGTTTTGTCAGCGGCAATCATTTTAGCTATTGTTTCAGCCAATTTTTTCAAGTGTCTCCAAGTCGTGTCAGAGTCACCAATACAGAATAAACTCAAATATCCCATACTATTATAAAATCCTCAGGGAACTTGTGTTCTTTAGCGGCTGTCATATCCACACAAAACCTGTCAAGATCGACAGCAAATACGTTTTTACACATAACTAGGTAGCTGCATTGTTACAGCCATTGCGAACATATAAATTCCCGCTGACATTAGCACTACTACTGTTTGTGTTTAGCTGCGCAATTTTGCACAGCACCATGTCCAACAACTCTACAATCACAGACCAATTCAACACCCTCAACCTACAACAGACGGCGATGGATAATAGCCATTGCAAAGTGAATGACAGTTGCAAGCAACAGGCAAGCTTAGGCCTCATTCTCAGTTTTAGTGCACTGACCCTCTTTATCGCACTGTTCGCCAGTCCATTAACCACCAGCGGTCAACTACTGCGTCAAAATCACTATTTCTCACGCGAAAAAATGCGCCAAGGTCATCTATTAAACTTTCCCAGGCGGCATTCTCTGTACTGCAGCTGGCTGAATTAAAACGTCGAATTAAAAAGCAGCACCAAAGAGCTGATCAAAGGCTCAACACACTGATTTATTAGAGACCTCTGCATAACGTTACGAACGATGATAAGACAAGGCAAAAAACGACGAAATAGCTGAGTCAGTGTGCCCCTGTAGTTGGGTATTACTAGTGTAAATGAGCATAGTGAGTCGGTTTTTAACGCCGTATTATCGAGTGTAGTAGTTATGCAGAGGTCTCATTCAGTACTTTTAAATTTTACGAGAACTATTCAAATGACAAAACGCCCTACTTTAAGCAAGACAATCATCACCGCTCTGGCCATACTTCACTTCGCTCCCGTCACTGCACAAAGCATTGCGGCAACCACCACAACTGACACTGTAAAACTTGAGCAGCCAGCAAGTACTTCTAAGAAGATTCATTTAAACATACACAAAGATCCAAATTGCGGTTGTTGTAAAGCTTGGGTTAGTCAACTGCCTAAAACTTTTTCTAGCTCAGTGCACAACACCAGTAACGTCAGTGCGATTAAAGACAAAGTGAAAGTCCCCAACCGCTTGCGCTCTTGTCACACGGCGATCAGTGACAGCGGATTTTTCTTTGAAGGACATATCCCCAATCAGGCGATAAAATCATTTTTGGCCAGCCCACCGAAAGCAGCACTAGGGTTAGCAGTGCCAGGTATGCCAATTGGTAGTCCGGGAATGGAAGTGGGTAACAAAACCATGCGCTACCCAATTTACCAAGTCAATAAAGATGGCAGTCACAGCATTTACGCTTATGCCACAGGCAGTAAAGTAGAAAATTAACAAGAAATAACGTTGAGGGTTATCGAGGTTGAGAACTCAACCTCGATAGCTTTTATATTCTAATTTAGACAGCCCTTAACGGTTAAATTATATCCACAAGAACAGCGCGCAAGACGCTGTTAATAACCCCGTCCCTCTGGTAAATATCTTCCAGCGAAGATCCGTTGATAAGAAACGTCTAATCGCCTTACCCGCTAATACCCAAGGCATGATTGAGCAGAGGCTCAACGGTGGGATAATCACGATGATCAACCACATTAAACTCGCATCTGTCTCTATCGCCACTAAGATCAAACTCACTAGTGCTAACGTCGCGGTAATCGCCTTAGGATTGGCAAATTGAAACAGTGCTGCGGGGATAAACCGCATCGGCTTGGCCTGCTCTCTATCCGCTTGAGTATTACTGGCATTGGCCATTTTCCAACCAATGATCACTAACCACACCGAGCCGCTAATCTTTAATACCAACATCAACTGCGGCCACTGATCTATCAAAGGTTTTAGCCCTAAAACGGCCAGGGAATTGAGCAGACAAGTGCCAAAAATAATTCCCAGTATATGGGGCACAGTGCGCCTGAAACCAAAATTGGCACCAGAGTACACCAACATCATATTATTGGGCCCAGGTGTAGCCCACATTGTGTAAGCCACCAATACAAATGGACTGAGCAGTTCTATCGTTCCCATCAAATACCTCTTTTTTATACATTCACATTTAACTTTACTTGCCGTCAGTATAGGCTTAACCTGAAACTCAACACAGACACAATAACTGGATTGTTTAATGGGTACAGAGCAAAAGAAAACACCTAATTACCTATTGATTGCCAATCGTATTGAAAACGATATCTTGCAAGGCAAGTTATTAAATGGTCACAAATTGGGCTCAATCAGAACACTCGCCAAACAAGAGTCTGTGAGTATTAATACTATCCGCGCCGCGCTTGATTCATTGATCGATAGCGCTCTGCTAACGAGTCTACCGCGCATCGGTTTTGTAGTGAGTTATAAACGTGCAGCGACCAACGATGCGCCTTTTGAAAGTTTCATCCCCGACACCCGCTTAGCCCCCTCCTCCCAGCGCTGGCTCAGTACCATGGTGCAAGGCAATCGCACTAGCCATCCCTTTTTTCATATGGCTGTGCCTACTAGTAGTAAGATGTTTAAGAGTTTCCAGCGCCAATACCATCAAATCATCTTGCAAAACCTGCAACGCGATGCCGATAGCGCTTGTGGCATCAGTAGTTTACGGCACTGCATTAGCCAACATTTGGCCGATCGACAGACTCACATCAACGCCGCCAACATCCAAATTACCAACGGTTGTCAACATGCCTTAGAACATGCCCTGCGAGTACTTTGTAAAGCGGGAGACACGGTTGCTGTGCCGGTGCCGGCATTTCCGGGATACTTCGCGTTGTTAGGTGTACTGGGATTAAAGGCCTTAGAAATACCCATGTCACCGCAGGGCCCTGACCCAGAGCTACTAGAACAGGCGATGAAAAATCCTGAAGTGAAAGCGTTAATCATCCAGCCAAATTGTCATAACCCCACGGGCATTAGCCTCAGTGATGCTTATAAAAAACAGATTGCAGCTTGGGCACAAGAGAATCAATTACCCGTAATAGAAGATGATATTAGCGCACAGCTCAATTTTATCGGCCCCAGCGCTAAGTTAATCGCCAGCTTTGACACACAGGGCTGGTGCCTAATAGTGAGTTCAATTTCAAAAGTGATTGGTGATACTGAGCGTATTGGCTGGTGTTGCCCTGGACGTTTTAAAAATCAATATATGACCCAGTTTGCCGTTAGCCAAATCAGCAACTCTTACTACTTACAGCAGGCACTGACCCGCTATTATCAGGGCTCGCTGTATCAGTCCCAATTGCGTGCTTGGTGCCGCGATATAAAAGTGGCGACTAACGCGGTGTGCCTGCGTCTAGAAAAAGGGCTTGGGGAAAATATTCAAATAACAGCTCCTAGTGGCAGTTACGCACTCTGGTTAAAGTTACCACAGGGGATAAATGCGCAGCAGCTACACGATAAAATCGATGTGCAGAAAATAGACTTTCTCTGTGGGGAACTGTTTAGTATCCAAGGGCATTTTAAACAGTATTTACGTTTAATCATTATGCCGCCGCTAAATGATAAAACATTGGCGGGTATCGATCATTTAATAAGCGTGATTAAAAACTTACTCGATAGCAACAAATAAGCGGATAGCGATAGGAGCATGATTAGTTTTTAACCGGAATATTAACGACTAAAGTTTTATATCAATGAGATTTCCATTGTAGGTAATACTCTAGGGACGCCTAATACATCGGCTTGAACTTCTCCAATTTTCAATGCCCCTAACTGACTATAAAACCCCTCGGCGTTAGGATCTGCATCCCATTGCAGCGTTTGACAGCCATTTTTGAAGGCGATATTGCAGGCGTGCTCAAACAACTGACGTCCATACCCCTTGCCAATAAAAACAGGATCTATCCATAGGTTATCAAGACGCGCTGGTCCTTGATCTGCTGAATATTCAATGGCATAAAAACCAATAACCACATCCTTATCAACTAACATAACCACAGCATTGTTATCGATATAATCGGCACTGATGGTAAGCAACTCACACCAGGCATCCATCCACTGCGGCGGGTACTGCCAATAGCCTTTTGCCTTAACAATTATCGCTGATAATTGCGCAGAATCACTGCCTGTTGCCTCTTTATACAATAGTTGGATAGTGGCTCCCTCGCGGATTATTTTACCGCCAATTTAGGTTTTCTTAACCCTCTTACCAAATCGGCAATAATCGCTAAATAGATACCGCTAAATATAAGCCCGATGCCGATAAAATGGAAATTCTGTGGTTGCTCATCTAAAAATATCGCGGCTAATATAGTGCCGAACACTGGTAATAAATGAATAAACAAACTCGCCTTGGCCGCACCTACTTCTGCTACCGCCCTATTCCAGAACAGGTAAGAGAGCAAAGAGGGGAATACCGCCAGATAGAGCGTGGCGATCACTATGTCTTGTGTCAGCGTAAACTGTGCCAGCGAAAAAGTTTGTCCTTCCCAGTAAAACAGCTCTAGGTAGACAAAAGGATAAATCAGCAAATTCCCAATAAAGATATTGGCAGCAAGCAAGCTTAAGCCCGATATTTGCACCGGCTTATAGCGCAGTAGTATCGAATAGATAGTCCAACAAGTCACTGCGGCCAGTATCCATAAATCACCGATATTGAGCTGCAAACTCAACATGGTACTGAACTTGCCCTCACTGATAATGAATAACACCCCGACAAACGAGCTGAACACCCCCATTAACTGCCTTTTAGAGAGCCTCTCGCGATAGACAAATACACACACCAGCAACACCATAATAGGTATCGCCGATTGCAATAACGTCGCATTGGTAGCAGTGGTCTTCTGCACCCCTAAATAGATCAGACAATTGAACGCCGCGACCCCAAACAAAGAGAGTATAGAAACTATTTTCCAGTGCTTGAGTAATAATCGCCAGTCACGTTTTACGTGGTTAAACACAAACGGCAACAGAATCAAAAAGGCCAGAGTCCAGCGCATTCCCGCCATACTAAAAGGCGGCAGAATGTCCACCAGCGATCTAGCTAAGACAAAGTTTCCCGCCCAAAACAAGACCGTTAATACCAACAATAAATAGGCCATACTACTCCAAAGAATGTGATTGAGATCTTAGAGATTCCAATAATAATTTGGCGCTATTCTAAGGCTTTCTCTGTAAAGAAAGCAATGCTGGTGATCGCCATTGTACCTCGCTGCCTGGTGCAGGCTTCTCAGGGACTAACCTTGCCAGTATTAATGACACCCCCGCCATGGCTGCCCCGGTAAAAAATACTAGCGCAGGCGAGCTAATCCACAACAAACCATAGAGAGCGGGCAGCACTATTGCCGCACAGTGATTGATGGAAAACGCCACGCCTGCCGTTTGCGCCATGTCTTTGGGATCGGCAATTTTTTGAAAATAGGTTTTCTGTGCGATCGCCATCGAAAACAAAATGTGATCAATGATGTATAAGGCCACCGCAATCCTCGGATCAGACACCACCGCATAACCACAGAAGATAACAATCAAACCTAGGTATTCAATTGTCAGGGTTTTACGCTCGCCTATTGTACTAATCAGCTGGCCGATTAACGGCGCAAAAATCATATTGAGCACGCCATTGGCGATAAACATCAACGCGATATCCGCCGCAGAGAAACCAAATTTCTCAACCATCAAAAAGCCAGAGAACACCACAAAGATCTGCCGCCTAGCACCGCCCATAAAGGTTAATGCGTAATAGAGCCAGTAACGTTTGTGCAGCTTTAATTTTTTATGCTGTTCAACCTTCCCCTCAAACTTGGGAAAGTAAAACCAGCAAAACAGCGCGATCAGCATCGTCGATACGCCACCAATCAAATAAATACCCTTCATCGGTAAATGCACTACTTCTAACAATACCCAGACAATAGAAAAGGCAAACAAACTGGCACCAGAGCCAATCGCAACCATCTTACCGAGCATAAAAGGCGCTTCTTCACGGCTAAAAAACTGCAGTGACAGTGATTGATTCACCGTCTCATAATAATGAAAACCCAACGACATCAGCACTGTCGTACAGTAAAGGCCTACCTCCGTAGGGAAATAGCCCGTCATTGCAGTGCCGAGCCCCATCACCAACAGCGCTACTAACGCCAAGGTCTGCTCGCGCACCATTAACAGCACAAACACTACCGTGAAAGCCAAAAATCCCGGCACTTCTCGCAGTGATTGCAAAATACCTATTTCGACTCCAGTAAAATTGGCTGATTCAATGCTGAAGTTATTCAGCAGTGAGCGCCATACACCAAAGGCGATCGGCACTGCCGCGGCCATTACATATAATAAAATATCGGGTCTTTTAAACGTTTGCATGCTTCTATCCAAAATTCTTAATCAAGCTTTATGACTAAATTTACCGGCGAGTTATTTCTCATCCAACCCTGTTACTTCATATTCCCGCACCAAATCCTTACTGACCTCGCCCCATTGCGAGCTTGCCACTCGCGCTTGGTGCGCAAGAAAAGAAACACTATCAACAAACTCCTCATAAACATTAAATTTATTTTTATCGATACTGTCTTGTAAGACCTCGAAAACAATACAGCCGCTTTCAGCTCGGGTAAGTTTAATATGAACATCCAATGCAGGCTCCACTACTTCAAGCTGTGAATCAGGAACAATGATGTATCCGTTTAGTGTAATTTTTTCCATTTTAGCTCCCTCTCTATTATCGACACCTAGTGCTTTAGTTTTGAGCATTTTTTAATGTAGCTTGGTAAAACAGTACTTTAATTTAACGGCGAACTGGCGTATATACACTAGTATGACAAAAAATATCGAGAAGCAGACAAACATCGTTGCAATAGGCGACCACTGGAGCAGCATCGAAGGCAAACCACGACAGCCCGTTGCTGAGGTACCTAGACGTATCGTCATGCGCACCACAATATGCAACTCCGGGCAATATGTCCCTATGCATTCTCACTCTAGAGGGCAATTATTATTCCTCACAGAAGGCTTAGTAGAGGCGCGCGCTTTAGATTCTGGGACTTGGATAGTCCCACCACAGCGTGCCCTCTGGCTCCCCTCCCTCGTAGAACATCAAATCAAAGTGATACACTCGGTGGAGATGCGCAATGTCTATATCTCTGCAGAAGCCGCTCAACACCTACCTAAACACTGCCAAGTTATGAACTTGTCCTCCCTGCTACGCGAGCTGATTATCAGCCTCTCTAAAATGGAGCAGCTTTACGATGAGCAAGGCGCTGACGGCAGACTAGTGGATGTATTTCTCGATCAGTTACACGCATCCAAAGAAGCACCCTTGCACTTGCCAATGCCCAGTAGCAAAACCTTACTACGCATTGCCAACACCATCATCGAGCATCCCGAACAGCATTATAATATGCAGTATTGGGAGCAACAGCTGGGGATGAGTAGCCGGACGTTAGCACGCAGGTTCAACGCCGAGACAAACATGACTTATAGTCAGTGGCGACAGCAGGCTAAATTGCTCAATGCATTACAGCGACTGGCGCAGGGAGAAGCGGTGGTTAATATTGCCCAAGAGTTGGGGTATCAGAGTCAGAGTGCGTTTATTAGTATGTTTAAGAAGGCATTGGGAAAGACACCAGGACAGTATTTTTCATGATTGTTTTGGTGTGTTTATAACAGCCTGACTTTATGCCTTCTAAATCACAGTTCACTGCCAAATGGATATATCTCCTCCAAAAACAACTATGATGCATGCAGCTCTAACCACACTGTAGATTCTAAAATTGTACACTTTTAGAATCTACAAAGGATATTTGAATTTAATAAACTAATCTGCACTCTTAGTGCGCCCTGCCGATTTGAATATTGGCCACACCAAGGATAGCTTGCAAGCCCCAAAAGCAGCGTTTATTTAGCTCGATCTGACCCGAAATATCTATGCCAAGAAATTCTAAATGGTCTTTGCAATTAACTCTGCTTTCAACAATCCCCCCTTTGTCAGGAGTTTAGCGCTAAATTTAGGGTTCCTCTTGGATTTGAATGCATCCAGTATAAGCTTTAGTCCTCTCGCTTCTAGCAATGAGATATTTATTTCCGTATCCATCTCAGCAGACTCAATGAAATCATCTGAAAAGCTAGGCGCTATTATCAATACCTGCGCTACTCGCTTACCCAAGTTCTCAGCTCTATTAACATAAGCTTTAACTTGTCTCGAAGTTGAGGAGTACTTAGCGAAGTCGCCGCTTTTGCATGTCTTAGCTTCACCAATAATAATGTCATCATCACTGAGCGAAATAATGATGTCGGCTTTGTCTTTACTCGTATTGATTTCTTTTCGTACATCCTCATCAACATTCAAGTCTAGTAGTTCAAAGATAGCCTTCGTAACCTCCTCAAACTTAACGCCAATATCAGCTTCAGCGACCTCCGCACCAAACTCACGCAACATATTAACGTCTCGTCTAGCTAATAATTCGTAGTTATCTATAAGTTTATCTGTAGCGTTGGCAAAGCACTCAAGAATAGCAAACCTTGGATTACCTCTCTTAGGCAACGACATGCTGTCACGAATAGCCTTAATTTCATCATTTGATAAAAGGTACAGGATGTCATAAGGAGTTATACTGAGCGACCTGAGCTTATCCGTATCTACTACTTCATTCTCTTCTAATTCAAACTGAGATTTAATTAGTTTGATGATTGCTGGGAAATGTTCTTCCAATGTTTTCAGCAACTCCTTGAAGCCACTAGCACTCAATGAATCAAATTCTTTTTCTGTAGCGTTAGAAAGAGAAGATACTATTAACTGAATGCGCTCATCCAGTGTTGTACCAAGTTTATCCGTATTAATTTCAAGATCAGCTATAAGCTGCTTTAGTCTCTCTTTACGTTGATTCTGGTTGTCTTCAGGTAAGTACATATCAGCTGCAAGTAGATCTTGTGCGTTAAGCCCAGAATGAATAATCGTATGTATCTTTTCTGCTCTAGACACGCTTCTAGTCCTTCTGCCATGAGCTTTAAGTACATTGGATAGCTCGGCATCAGAGAAAGTACGTAACAATCTTAACCTGTGCTTATCTGCTAAATCTTTACCTTGAATATCATTAAGTAACTCAACGATTTCATCAGGAACAAATACTTCTTGTCTTTTCTTGCTAATAAAAACTACACCCATATCCCTCAATATATTGAGCGCTTCAAATACTCCATCTTTAGGAGTGGTATCAACTAGATGTTCAATCGCTGCACACTCATCAGTCGTTAGCCCCAACTGAAAGCTAAGTACATTGAGTATGCCACGCTCATCATCAGTGACCTTTGAGTCTCTATTAACTCGCTTATCGTTCACGTAGGCTTCATTCATGCAAGCGTGATAAATCGACAGCGCCTTTGCCCTATCAGTTACAGTGCTACTTTTATTAGCTCTTATTTCGGCTTGAAGTTCCTTAGCTAGTACCTGTAACGCATTCCATTCCTTGACATAGAGATTCTCAATCCAGCTGATACGAGCAACACAGTTACCATCTCTACTTAGAATATTAATGAGTAGATTAATCTGTGCTGAGTTCATTAGTATTTGTTCTTTTACAGCGACCTTAAAAAAATCTCTTACTGCAAAATACAACTGTGTTATTTCACTACCAGATGCATTTTTTATTTGTCCATCAATATTGTCTATAGTCTTCGCTAACTTCTTGTTACTCTTTGCTGCATCAAGGCAGAGCTTATCTAGATTGGTAATGAACTTAGACTTTTCAACTTGGTTAACTATGGACAGGACTTGATTTAGCTTCATTTTACTTTCCTTGTTTTCCTGCTTAATTTCACCACTAGAATAACTTTGAAGGTTTTGCACCGTTCTAGGTCTGCAGAGATGCGTATTTTATATCCAGTGAAGCTGAGTTAATTACTACGTCACAATTTTTTATACAACTAACACGTTGGCTTAGTAGCAAACCAATTTTGACAAATTGGTTTTACGAATCGTTCTAATTAAAGACCCGTAAACAATTGAAATATTTAAATTAATAGACTAGCATTTGATCGCAGAACGTACCATATTTAGCTGCATTAAAATAATTTACGGACTGTAACTATTGCCACAAATAGTGCAAATAAAGTTACAGTAATATTCAGCTGTATGGATATAGTAAAGTTAAATATAGATGAACGAGGCTTTATCAAAAAAGTCAGTATCAAAAACGGAAATAACCAGCTTTCGCCGATACTAGACTCATATCTAATCAGAGCCTGAAAGCCTGGAACTGACCATTAACAGTCATATGGATCTCTTTAGCGTCCTTGATTATGCAAAACATTATGGAATGAGATAAAATATTATTAATATGTTTGAAAGGTTAAAAACAAAAAAAATAGCCAATGATAGGTATATAGTAATAAAAACTCCTGTCTAATCCATCAAAAGCCCTGTCGTACCGAGCACTATCTATCACCCCTAAGAAAGTAATGTTACTTTGAGGAGCTTAAGAAGTAGTAATGCCCAGTTTTGAAATTAACCCAATACTATTTTATACATCTTAAATCGAATTAATCTTTGTACTTATTTGCTTCAATATTTCAACAAGCTGAGTGAAAGTAAAAGGTAAATCAGAAGGGAACATATCATTCATTTTTCCCCAATCTTCTTCAAGCTGAATAGCCACCTCTCCCAGAGGTACAATTTTTAACGCACCGGGTATTGCTTCATCCCATTTTGCAGTGCCACGATTAAAGTACTTGCGCTTGTGATCGACCACAGATGCTAACAAGATGGTATCTGCTATATATTCTGGAAACTTTGAATATATTTGGACGATATCGTAAATGTGGCGTGACTGTCGTTCGCCAAGAGCTGCTAGACCACGGTTATTAAGCTCGTGCATGAGGGTTAATTTTTCGAAAAAAGTACGATCACATCCGAGCACGTCAACCACGCATTGATCTTCTGTTGCTTCAATATTTGTGGCCTCTAACACAATAGGAGCAATTGTGTGGCTGCTATTAGGATCAAAGCCAGCTTTACTGCCGCATTCTAACAATACGCGAGGCTTCACGTAAGAATCCCCGTATGAATCATCGCTGAGAAATCGTGGGTAGTTGATTTCAATATCCAAATTATTAGCTGCTATTTTGACTGAATACTGAGAGTGGTACTGACTAAGCTTACCTACTAAAAAAGGACAAATTTCATCTCTGATTTTTCGTTTGGCAGCCTCTTCTAACTGGCTTATCCTCTTCTTTCTAGCAGAATTTGAGCGATCTCCCTCTTCAGGAACTGGATGACCAAGATAGTCCATGTGTAATGAAAGATCGATGTCTTCCGACATCCTATCTATGCAGCCGAATACTTTACTGAGTGTCGTTCCTCCTTTGAATAAAAAAGGAGTAGTAACCTCTTGCTGGCATAAAGGTTTCAGCTCTTCAAATAACAGCTTTAGCACCAAGGTAACGTGATAATCTTTTTCAACAACATAGGCTGGCAATCCTGTATTAGTTGCTGCTACTTCGAACATATCACTTTTTTCACTATCATTGAGTGTGAACAGAAAAGGTTGGCGCATTGATTACTGCTCCAGAATTCCAGCAACCCAAGAAAGCTTACCGTTAAGCGTGGTAATAAACTTCTTTTGGGTACGGGTAGATAACTGAGAAAATGATTGTTTAATCAGCTTTGATTTCCCCAGTGCTTCATTCTCCCCTAAGTGCTCCAAAGCTGCCCACAGTATTGAAGCACGCTTTTTCTCTTTAGAATTAAGTCCTTCTAGCTTTTTTATTGCATCTTCAAACGCACGGCTATAACGAAAGTTAATTTGATGCTTGCCTACAGTGAGCGGGGAAATTCGTTTCGTCGAAATATAGTTATATACCATACTCATTTGTGTTGACCAGCCAAGTGCATGGACTGCGCCAGCCCCAGCTGGAACGATAAAGGCTTCACGCTCTTTTACTATAATAGCCGTCACTGTTTCTGGTTTAGGGCCAATCACACCAAAACGAGTAACTTTAGGACGATGCCAAAGACCTCGTTCAAGCCTGCTAACATGACTCTTAGCTTCGAGTTTAGCAAGTGCATGCGACAGTGAATCTTTTGAGACATTCAACTTTGCTACAATTTGACCGAAACTAAATATCGCGCCAAAAGGCCGATGCTTGATATATTCTTCCGCTTGTTGATAAACCGTCATAATTGGAACCCTATTTCACATCATTTCATGCCATTAAATATTCAATAGATTGTACATAGAAATTCAATGATTTGCACATAGTATATGTATGACTACTTGCTAGCTTTAAAAAAATAATCAGTAAAGATGTAATAAATCTGACCAATGTAATTGGAATGGTTGAATAAAGATCTCCGGGGAAAGCCCTCTAGCGTCGCGAGCATTCACTTACGGATGCGGGGTATTCCTAGTTACTTTTGGTTCTTACAAGTTGACGCGCCAAGGGGCGAGGAATCATACCCCTGATGATTTAGGCTACGCATAATTCATCGCTATTAAATGGAAGGTTATTTTAAGAGTAATAAACGCGTGAACAATGACTGGAAAACAGGTGATCTAGTGTTGTATTCACCCAGCTATAGCTTCAATACACCAATACCGACAAAAAATGCTGCCAATAACTCAGCTCAAAAAACGAACCCAATAGAAAAAAACCAAGTAACAAAAAAGGGGTGGCCGGACGCAACCATTGCCAAGCTCTAGAGAGAAATTTGGAGCTGTGTTGATCTATTATTACTTTTTGCATACCACCCTCCATATTTTAATGCTCTATTTATTTAATTTTCTAGATAGACAATCCAAGCCAATATCAAGGTTTCAAAATCTTCCAAACCACAACTAGCCACTAACCCTGAATCCGTTTCTTGATAACCGCCTTCGTCAAATTCATCGCTGAACTCTGACTCGTACTCATCGTATTCGTCAACGTCACTTTGTTCGTCAGGCTCGCCTTCAGCTTGTGCACGCTGTTGCAGTACGCTGTTGGCGCTCACTGTAGCCTGTACTCGGCTGAGCTCTAAATAGAACTCGCGCCCCTCTAGATCGTACTGCCAGAGCTTGCCCGCTAATAACTCGCTAATAGCGGTAGCTAATTTTTTTAATGCAACTAAGTTGCTGCTGCCCATCTCTATATTTAACCAGTGGCTGAAAGCTTCTGCCTCCATATTTAAACGCGCTACTGGTTGGTCTAAATCATTGCGGGTAAAACGGTATTCCATGTTCTACAGCCCACTTAAATCTGAGTATTGTTGATAAAGCGCGGCTATTTCTGTCAAATACTGTACATCTAACTCATCAAATCGGGCGAGCTCTGGACTATCAACATCTAATACTGCAACAACCTTTTTCCCCTGCATGATAGGGATTACAATTTCAGAGTTAGAAGCGGCATCACAGGCAATATGACCTGGGAATTGATGCACATCGTCAATGTGCTGTAGCTCGCCAGTGGCGGCTGCGGTGCCGCAAACACCTTTTCCCAAAGGGATTCGCACGCAAGCTACTTGTCCTTGAAAAGGACCCAATACTAACTCTTCACCTTTACAGAAATAAAAACCAGCCCAGTTTAACTGCTGGCAATTGTGATAAATCAAAGCGCTTATATTGGCAGCGTTGGCAATATGATCCGACTCACCGGATAATAATGCCTCAGCTTGCTTGACTAATAATGTGTAATCTTGCTGTTTTTGAATATTTTTACTGTTCACGTTACGACTCTATAAATCATTTATTTCGTTGGTGGTATGGTATTTTTTAGAGGTCACATAACCTTCCATTGATCCCACTTTATCATTTAAGCGCTGCAATCTATCCCGTATATCCTGCAATTTACTGCTCGCTGGCTGGTGGTAGTTGAACACTTTATGCTCCCGCTTCTCTGAGCGACTGGTGCTTTCTTGATAGCTGCGTTTATCAATTAAAAAGATCGCTACTACGTAACCAATAATGGCTATTTGAAAGGTAAAGATCACTAAACTGATAAACACCAACCTTGCCAGCCAGTTGGGTACATCAAAGTAATCGGCGAAGCCTGCACACACTCCGGCAATTTTACCGTTGCGAGTATTGCGGTATAAATTTCGCTGATAGCCATTACTTTTGTTTGGCCTGTTTGGATCGCGATTCCTGTTGCTACATCCCATCATCTATCTCCTTTTACTTGAGCCTATTGGCTATGAATACGCCAACCACTGTGTTTGTCATCTAAGATCGCCTCTAGATTGACGATGCGCTCGGAGAGCTTTTCGAGCGTCACAGATACTTCTTCAATCACGTCTTGGTCTTGTTCAGACAGTCCCTTTTTTTCTTTGATTTTGCTCCAGTAGTGCAAGATCAGCCACAGTGGTGCCACTATGACTAAAAAAACCACCAGCGGCACAAATATAAACACCATCCCCGACATAAAAACTCCTGTTATTTATTTTGCATTTTAGATTTCAAAGCCGCCAGCTCTTGTTCTATCTCGTCATTGATCGCTAAATCGGCGATCTCTTCTGATAGCGAGTGGTTACCTTTGCCCATGTCGTAAGACTCAACCTCAGCTTCAAGTTCCTCTAAACGCTTCTCGTACTGCTCAAATTTATCAAAGGCGCTGTTTAAGGTTTCTCTGTTAGTGCGCTTACGTACCTCTAAACGAGAGCGTCCAGTTTGCTCGCGTACTAGTAACTCTTTTTGCTTGGCACGAGCCGCATCTAACTTAGATTGTAACTGACCTATTTCATCACTGAGAAGTGTTATTTGCTCCTCAATAAAATTCAGTTCAGCAGTACCTGCTTGCACAGCTTCCTCTGCACGACGTTTTTCAATAAGCGCCCCTTTAGCGAGATCTTCGCGGCCCTTGCTAATCGCCAATTCTGTTTTTTGCAACCAGTTAGCCGCTTCGCTCTCCAACGCTTTGACTCTACGCTGTAACTCTTTTTTATCGGCAATGATTTTGGCTGAGCTGGTTCTAACTTCTACTAATGTGTCTTCCATTTCCTGAATCATTAAACGTATCATCTTTTTTGGATCTTCAGCGCGATCCAAAATAGAAGTGAGATTCGCGTTTACGATGTCCTGAAAGCGTGAAAATATACCCATGATTTTTATCCTTCCTTTGTTAATAATGATGTTCTTGAATATCTATAAAGCGAATATGATGCCAACTTTTAATAAAACGTAACTATCTGTTTTCATTGTTCTTTGTAAAACAAAAATCTATCAGGCCAATTTAGTCATAAATAATAATAGCCAATAAATAGCCAGACACACCATTTATGGTTATATTAACCACCATGGAAAAACAAATCATACTCGGTGAATCTTATTTACTCACCCAAGCACTAGAACAGCTCAGCTTAATTGCCCCGCTCAATAAGCCGGTGTTAATTGTCGGTGAGCGCGGTACCGGCAAAGAACTGATTGCCGAGCGGTTGCACTTCCTCTCTAGCCGCTGGCAAAAGCCCTTCCTTAAAATCAACTGCGCGGCGCTGAACGAGAACCTATTAGAGTCCACTTTATTTGGTCACGAGGCCGGCGCCTTCACCGGAGCCATTAAGAATAGCCGCGGTTTATTTGAGCGCGCTCACGAGGGCACACTCTTTTTAGATGAGTTGGGAACCGTTTCCAGCCAAGTGCAAGAAAAGTTACTGCGTGTTATCGAATACGGGGAGTTTGAGCGTTTAGGCGGGCAGCAGAGCATCAGTACCGATGTGCGTATTGTCGCAGCGACCAATGCCGATTTAATCGAGATGGCAAAAAGCGGCAAGTTTAGAGCCGACTTATTAGACAGGCTCGCTTTTGATGTGATCAATTTACCGCCACTGCGCTACCGACCTGAAGACATTCTGATTCTTGCCGAGCATTTTGCAATATCGATGAGCCGCGAACTATCACGGGAAATTTTCATGGGTTTTAGCGCCAATGCCGAAAGAACTCTATTAGAGCACCCTTGGCCCGGTAATATAAGAGAGCTAAAAAATGTAGTACAGCGCAGCGTTTATCGTCAACAAGATGCCAGCGCGCCTGTTGCCAACATTATTTTAAATCCCTTTGCTACGACTTGGCCAACCGATATTGAGAGCGCTGCTACCAACCCAGCAGCTAGTGATAAAGCAGTCAATAGCGATCCCATCGTAGAAAGCCAAGAGACTAGCCGAAATTTAAAACAGCAAATTATTGAATTTGAATGTAGGCAACTAACCCTCAGTTTGCGCGAAAACCATTATCATCAAAGAAATACTGCGTCAGCATTGGGGTTAACCTACCACCAGCTAAGAGCATATTTAAAAAAATATCCGCAGCTTTTAGCACGCGATTAGCATCGCGTCCTCGCCAGCACGGATTACATAAAATTTATTGACCACTGCCTAAGCTGAACCATTTATGACCAAAAACACTTTAAAACTGTGATAGTTACGCCAAAGGTCTGATGATAATACGACTGTTTATTACCCAACGACCTGTTATACTTTTGCCATATTATCTGCATGTTCCAGTATTACCTCTCTGACAAGGATATCAATGAGCCCACCGCTAGTTGCTGAGAAAGGATCTCATCATTCAACACCATTAATCGGTCTTGCCGAATTAATGACCCGTGTATTTAAAGGTGAAAATTTAACCGTCACCGGCAAAGATTTATTGGCTCGCTCTCATCAAAATGACCCACACGCGTTATTAGATCTATCGATACTTTTACAGCTACAGCACCAAAAAGTGACCGCTCTGGCACTGCAAAACGAAGCTTTACAACAACAGCAAATCTTCAGTCTAACTAGCGATAAAATCGATAACCCGATTAAATTACTGGCGATCTATACCAGCGGTGATTTGATGACTAACACTCCCTTAGAGTTTGTCGCAGAAGGGGCAGGCTTTAGTTTACAGATGCTCTATATCGCCAAAGACTTACCGGTAATAACCCAGATACCAGAGCACGATATTGCCATTATTGCACTGAGCGAGCTTGATCGAAATCTCGAGGCGCTCGCGCTGGTTGAGCAGCTTTTACCACGATTAAACCAACCTATTCTTAATATGCCTGCTAAGATCAAAGGTTTGGCTCGAGATCAAATCAGCCAGACATTGCAGAACTTAGATGGCATCGAAATCCCCCCGACAAACCGGCAATCACGCCAGCAATTACTCAGTGAAAACACTTGGTGTTTCCCACTCATTATTCGCCCTATCGATTCCCATGCCGGGGTTGATTTAGCGAAAATTGAAGATGCACAGCAGCTGCAATCCTATTTATCACACTGCGCTGCGACACAGTTTTTTACCGCCCCTTTCGTTGATTACAAATGTGCTGATGGTCTGTATAAGAAATACCGGATCATGTTTGTTAACGGCGAAGCGTTCATCGCGCATATGGCGATATCAGAGCACTGGATGATCCACTATTTAAACGCCGGCATGTTAGATAGCGCTGCGAAACGTTTTACTGAAGCTCAGGTAATGGGTAATTTTGAATATGATTTTGGCAAAAGGCACCAACGCGCTTTTAAGCAGTTAACCGCTGCAGTAGGACTGGACTATTTTGGCATAGATTGCGCCGAGACAGCCGATGGAAAATTACTCATTTTTGAAACCTGCGCCGCCCTCAACATCCACGCCATGGATTGTGAAATCACCTTCCCCTACAAAAAAGCGCAGATGCAAAAAATATTTGATGCGTTTCAACAAATGTTGATCGACAAAATAACTGGCGCCAAAGCTATCTAACCTAGAGCAAATAATCACTGCCCTTGCCAATTCGCAATCAAGAACCACTACTGCTAGATAGCGATATTGTTTGCATCTGCACTGAAATAATACTCACCCGAACCATACAGATAAGTGATTTGATTATCTTGCTCTAGCACGGATAGTGGTGCTGCGTGGTAGGTCAATCTTAGCTCTGGGCTAACAACAACTTTCCCCTGACAATTAGGCGGAATAGATATACTCCAATGGAGCTGTTCATCACAAAAGCGCCAGTGGCTTTTAACAGTGCCTGTGGCCGCTTTATACTGGGCATCTAGCCAGCCGATATTACGATTAAAAGCGGGATTAAATACAATGATTTTAAATCCCGGTTGCGCTTCATCCCAATCAATTCCCGCCATGCGCGCATATAACCACTCTCCAACCGAGCCATAGGCATAATGGTTAAAAGAGTTCATTGCAGCACTTTGAAAACCTTGCTGCTGCGTCCAACCATCCCACCGCTCCCAAATAGTAGTCGCTCCTTGGGCAATGGAGAAACCCCAGCTAGGATAAGTCTCATTGAGCAACAACTGGTAGGCGTGTTGCTGCCTACCTATATCCGATAATACCGGACACAAATGTTTAACCCCTAAAAATCCTGTTTGCAGGTGATCATCTGCATCCTTTAACGATTGTATTAATTGTTGCTTGGCTTTTTCTCTTAAAGAGCAAGGTAATATTTTAAAGTCTAACGCCAGTAAATAAGCTGTTTGCGTATTACCGGTAATGGCTCCATCAGCAGCGACGAAGCGTGTCACAAATGCGCTGCGGATATTGGCCGCTAAGCGGCTAAATTGCAGATGATCTGCTTGCTTTTTTAATACGCTGGCAATCTTTGCCATGATGTCTGCCACATGAATCCAATAAGCCGTCGCCACTACCGTTCTGTCTGAGTGGGGACCAACGCTCAACCAATCACCGTAATTATTATAAACATGCTCAGTGCGAATAAAATCGCGGTTGTCGGTGGCGATATGCTCCATCCAACGCTGCAGTGCTGGGTAGTGTTTTTTTACTAAATCTAGATCTGCGTAGCGCAAATAGTGCTGCCACGCCAAGATAATCGGTGCATCACCCCAGCCGGGAGCGCCTGGTTGGGCGGATTGTTTATAGGGGTTTAACGGCCGTGAAGGCGCTATGTCGGTAAAGGCACCATCGGCCAGCTGCGCATCGACTATATCTTCAAACCATTTATCCAAAAATGCAGACACGTCCATGTTATAACCCGCGGTACGCCAAAATACTTGGGCATCAGCGCTCCAGCCTAGGCGCTCATCCCGCTGCGGGCAATCCGTGGGCACCGACAAAAAATTACCTTTTTGACTCCAGCGAATGTTTGAGATCAACTGATTAACCATTGGATGGCCTGTTGATAGTTGCCCAGTCTCCGGCATAGCGGTGCATATAGCGATCCCGGTGAGTTCTATATTGGCAATATCAAATGCTGCAGCAGTGGTTAATTCTATGTAGCGAAAACCGTGAAAGGTGAAGTGCGGTTTAAATACTTCGACGCCCTCCCCTTTGGCAATGTAGTGATCTGTACTCACCGCATGGCGTAAATTCTTGGTGTACAACTCGCCATTTTCATCGAGTATTTCGGCGTGTTTTAGACTGAATTTAGTATCTCTAGCGGCGCTGAGTGTTAGTTTTACATAGCCCGCTAAATTCTGCCCGATATCAAAAACATAACCGCCGGAATCAGACCTATGAAGCAAGGTGGCGCAGTGCTCAGAGACCTCGCGGGCGGCATCACTTCTTGAGGCATGTAACTTTGGAGCAGCAGGCTCAGGAATAAACACTTCTACCGGTTGCCAGGCACTCTCATCGCAACCTGACACATGCCATTGCGCTAACTCTAACCTAGCGTCATATAGCTCACCCATCAGAAAATCACTGTAACAAATGGCACCTTGGCTGGTTTTCCAATGCTGATCAGTGACTATTTTTTGGACCGATCCATCGCTATATTCTATGTGTATCTGACAGAGAAATGCCGGCCTGCCACCGTAGTGATTACCGGCCCGACGCTGATTGTGCCCGACTCGGCCGCTGTACCAGCCCTCACCAATAATAGCCCCGATGGCGTTGTCACCCACAATCAAAAACTCACTGATATCATGTGTTTGATACTCAACGCGCTGATGGTAATCAGTCCAACCAGGTGCCATCACATCTTCACCAACTCTAACGCCATTGATGAAAAACTCATACAACCCCAGTGCTGTGATATAGGCAGTAGCACGGTATATTGGCTGGGTAATATTAAGTTCGCGGCGCAAATAGTCAGCTGGGCGCGCTTGCCATGGATTATCATAGATATTATCTGCCGGTAATTCTCGACCTGCTGGCAATACAAAATACCGCGCAATCCACTTTGCAGACCATGCCGACTGCTCGATTAGCCCCGTTGAAAAGGTTTGCACTTGACTTAAATCCGCAATTTCATCATGTTCATCCCAGACAAGTACAGCCCAATACAAGTGCTGATCAGAGCGCAATGACTCTCCTTGATAACGGACATACAAACTTTGATCTGATACAACTTTACCGCTGTCCCAATTGAGAAAAGTATCAGCTGCTAGTAAGTTTTTATGATCGCCCACCACAATACGATAGGCTGTTTGCCTTTTGTTGTAGCTCTTATCTGCAGCGGTTAACGCCCAACTAAAACGCGGTACATAGTTATTGAGCCCTTTGGGATTGGTCAGGTTCTCACATTTTAAACGGATAGGTCGCAGCAGGCTTTTCATTAGAACTCGATAGCGCGATTACGGGCATTTTGGATATGAGCTTGCATGGCACTGACAGCTCCCGCTTGATCGCGCAACGCCAATGCATCAATAATCGCTAGATGATCGGCAAATGCCGCGGGAAGTACGCTTTCTGATAGTCTAATTTTCTCCATTTTTATCAATTTAATTCTGATCGAGTTAACGTTGTAGGCTTGGATAATTAACTCATTTTTAGTGTTATTGATCAGTAACTCATGGAAATTACTGTCAATCACTTGGCCTTCATCCAGTAACTCGCTACTCGATTTTTCACTCAAGCGGCTCAAAATATCCAGATGGTAATCCTTTTGCTGCTGGATCGCTTGATCAGACAAACTGTTAACAGCAACAATGACAGCCTCGCGCTCTAAACATAAACGCATTTGAAAAGCGTCCCGAATCATCGGTAAATCAATAGCAGTGATTTGTATACCGCGCTGGGGCATAACCGTTAGTAATCCCTCCGCTTGTAAACGCGGTAATAACTCTCTTAACGCACTAATCGACAAGCCCAGCAGGTCGATTAAATCGCGCTGAGACACCACTTGGCCCGCGCGTAAGTGCCCCTTTAACAGCGCTTGCTGAAACAGCTCATAGGCCGCTTTTTGCACGGTATTGATATTGCGCCTAGCAGGTGAGCCATCTTCCGTTTTAATTTTTTGTATCATGTATTTCCTTCTAAAAACGCCGTCAATTGTTAGGTCTGACGATGAAAACAATCGCTCAAAAATTGACCTTAATTACTTTCATTGTGTGCATAATATTTAACTAAATCAATAAAAATAAAATCAAAAATGCTCAATAAAAAAAAACAAACAATATTAAATATAATATTTTCAATTACTTACCATCTTATACTATAAGTCATACTATCTTTTAACAGATCAGTATTTACATTTTCGTTAAGATGCTCTAATGTTTATTTGCTTGTACGTTTTTTGACCTTTAACACTTGGGATCAAATTGCTTACAACGATAATAAATATAAAAGTCCAAGGAGAAGGAGCATGAAAACGTTTAAACGTTGTGCTATCGCAGCACTTTCAACCGTCGCTTTACTCGCCGCCAGTACAGCAACAGTGATGGCAAAAGATCCCATAGAATTAAAATTTACCAGTGTCTCAGTGCCCTCTGATCTTCACACCAAAGCAATGAAGGTATTTTCAGATAAACTCAATGAGTTAGAACCGGGTCTATTTGATATTCAGCTGTATAACTCAGGCTCACTATTTGGCCAAAATAGTGACTTAGACGCTTTACAGCGCGGCAATGCTGAAATGACCTATTTGTCATTCCAATTAATCGCCGACGCTATCCCTAAGTTTGGCTTATTTACCGCAGGTTATTTGTTCCAAAATCCAGAGCATCACCGCCAGGTATTGAACAGCGATTTAGGTGCAGAATTCAAAAAAACCGTCTCTGACGAAATGGGTGTTCAGCTACTGGATGTTTGTTATCTAGGTACCCGCCAACTCAACCTACGTGATGATCGAGTGGTTAAAACGCCCAGTGATCTCGCGGGTTTAAAGTTGCGTATGCCGGGATCCGATGCTTGGCTGTTTTTAGGCAAGGCGCTGGGTGCCAACCCTACTCCACTCCCTTTTTCTGAAGTTTACCTAGGGCTGCAAACAGGTACTGTCGATGCGCAAGACAACCCGCTACCGACTGTCGATGCCGCAAAATTCTACGAGGTCACTAAGCAAATCGTATTAACAAACCACTTGGTAGATGGCATTTTGGTCACCGTCAATAACCAGACTTGGGATCAACTTAACACCAAAGCGAAAGCTTCAATGACAAGCGCCGCTGAAGTCGCTTGCAACTGGAACAATAAACGACGCATCGCCGATGAAAACCGTTTAGCTGATTTCTTCATCTCTAAGGGATTAAAGGTCTCAACGCCGGATGTAGATGCTTTTCGCAGCCATGTACAAAGTCAGTACTTAAACTCTGACCGCGCAAAATTATGGCCTAAAGGTTGGATCAAACGCATTAATGATCTCGCTAAAAAGTAACTAGGTTTAGGTCTCTATGTCTGCTGAATCCACTGACCACCTACATACTGGCCTCAACAATGCCTAAACTTAGCTATGCAAAAAAGGCTGCCGATATTATCGGCATCCTGCTTTTTTTATCGGCATTCACCGGTTTTATCGTCCAGATATTTTTTAGATATGTACTCAATCAGCCTTTAGCTTGGTCTGAAGAGGCCACTATGATCGCTTTTATCTGGACGGTTTTTTGGGCGGCGGCTTTTATGGTGCCTATCAAAGATCATGTCACTTTTGATGTTGTCTACGACATTGTCTCAGTAAAAGTACAAAGAGTAATGTCGATCTTTACCATGAGTTTGTTAATCGTCGCTTTTGCTATTTTACTGCCGTACACCTTCGATTATTTGGATTTTTTATTCCGTAAAAAAACGCCAGTTTTACGTATCCAAATGGTCTGGGTCTATTGCTGCTACGCGTTATTTATCGGCGCTTTCACCTTGCAAGCCAGCTGGCGACTCTATCATTTATGCGGCGCAAAGTGGCGTGCGCATTTGTAGCTAGAATTAATAGTTAGGATTAATCAATAATGTTAGAAACCTATGCATTCGCCATTATGCTGGTGATACTTATTAGCTCGACAATTGCCGGCCTCCCGATGGGTATCGCCATGATTGTCTCCAGCATTTTTTATTTACTGATGGCAGGTCGCGATGTTGGTCTCGCCTCGGAGATGGTATTAAATGGAGTGTTTGGCAACTTTGTCGCACTCGCAGTACCGCTGTTTATATTTGCCGCCAATATAATGAACGCGGGCCAAATATCTGACAGGCTATTAAAATTCTCACTCGCGTTAGTCGGCAGATTACCCGGCGGCCTTGCCCAAGTTAATATTTTAACTAGCCTTATATTCTCCGGCATGAGCGGTAGCGCAGTTTCTGATGTAGCCGGTGTTGGTAAAATCCTCACCAACATGATGATCAGCGAGAACCGCTACCCTCGCGGTTTTGCCGGTGCTATTACCGCCACTTCATCGGTAGTCGGGCCTATTTTCCCGCCTTCTATTCCGATGGTTTTTTATGCGCTTATTTCCTCAACCTCGGTGGGTGCTTTATTTTTAGGCGGTGTGGTACCTGCACTACTCATCGTTATTGTCTTATCGATAGTGGTTATGGTTATTGCAAAATTACGCGGTTTCCCCGTTGAAGAGGCTATCCCTCTCAGGGCTTTTCCATTAATTTTTCTGCGAGCTATTCCGCCCCTGATGATGCCTATCCTATTACTAGGAGGCATATACTCAGGTGCTTTTACCCCTACTGAAGCCGCAGCGGTATCGGCATTCTATGCACTACTGTTATCAGTGTTCGCCTACAAAGCGATAGGTTTTAAAGACTTTTTAAATCTGGTGATCGGGACGGTAAAAACCACAGCTGTTGTCACACTGGTTTTGTGCGGCGCTTTTATCTTTAACTACGTCGTCACAATTGAACAAATCCCACAGGCAACCTTTGATTTTATTAATCAATTTGAACTGACCACTGTCACGTTCTTTCTAGCGATCAATGCTTTGTATTTAGTGATGGGCTGCTTTTTAGATGTATCCACCATCATGTTAGTCATCACCCCTTTGTTTATACCCGCTGCCGCGGCGATGGGTATTGATCTACATCACTTTGGCATCGTGGTCGTGTTCAATATGATGATAGGTCTAATCACCCCTCCCTATGGCATATTACTTTTTATTATCAAAGCATTAAATGGTATTCCACTAGGGGAAATGATCAGCGAGATATGGATTTTTGTCGGGGTATTAATCGCCCTGCTGATGTTAATAACGTACGTGCCTGAACTTGTTTTATGGCTGCCAAGAACGGCCGGGTTAATCACCTAGGAGCCTTTCTGACTTGACTGATCTTAGCGAGAAGGAACATATTTAAGACAGATTTCTTGGTCTTTTGAGGCGAATAGCGGGCTATTTAACGAGGAAGAGCGGGGAATATGGCCAAATTCTGATTTTTCGCAGCAGATTAGTATTAAGCCCGACAGGCTCCTTATCAATAACTTAAGCGTAATGGACTATGACTAATACAATTAAAGGTATTGTGCCGACCAATTTAACGGCATTTGACACCGATAACAACATTGATTGGGACAGCAATGAAATACTCATTGAGTGGTACATAGCTAACGGCGCGGATGCATTGTTTGCCGTCTGCCAATCCAGCGAGATGCAGTTTTTAAGCCTGAGTGAGCGCATCGAGCTTGCCAAGTTCACTGTTAAAGTAGTAAACGGCCGCGTGCCAGTGGTCGCATCAGGGCATATCTCTGAGCGAATCGACGAGCAGTTAACTGAGCTAAATGCCATGTCTGAAACCGGCATAGACGCGTTGATCATGGTCACTAATCGTCTGGATATCAATCAGCAGGGTACGGCTGCATTTAACCATAATTTTGACAAAATAATTTCCCAATTAAATTCAGACATTTCATTAGGCTTTTATGAGTGCCCGGCACCTTTTAGGCGTTTATTAGCTGATGATGAATTTAAACGTTGTGTGGATAGTGGTAGATTTGTCACCCTCAAAGACGTTAGCTGCGATCTTGATTGCATCAAAAGCCGCCTTAAAATGGCTGAAAACTCGACACTTTCAGTACTAAATGCCAATGCGGCATGGGCATGGCCTGCTATGCGAGCAGGTGCCCCTGGTTTTTGCGGTATATCAAATAATTACCACCCCGACCTTTATGCTTGGCTGTTAAAAGTGGCCAATCAATATACAGAAGTAAGTGCGGAGCACAAAAAACTAGCCGATGAATTAGCGGTATTTTTATCCCTAGCAGCCCTCACTGAAGCTTATGGTTACCCAAGCTTTGCTAAGCTCTACCACCAGCGCCTAGGCAACTTTTCGTCTATTCATTCAAGGGTTAATCAATTTAATCTCACCGAGAAGTACTGGGCGATAAATTCTGTTATCGACGATCTAATAACGGGTAATGAGAGCTTTAGAGCCAAGATTAGTCAGCTAGAAAACACGTAACATGTTAAGCAAAGATAGTTTCACTACTTAACAGCTCTACTGGTGAAATGACCGAGAAGTAACAAGGCCTTAAGCCTTTTCTCGATCTGTATTACTCTATGTGTGCTAAATACTGGTTTAGTCTATCTTGATTAACCACAAACTTAGCACTCATAGTGTCAGCCTCAGCTTTGAGCGCTAAGAGATTATTTGCCTTACCTGCCTGGATAATTCCCACCATTGCAAAATAGAAATGCGGGGCACATTTATAGAGATATACGCCTTCCTTATTGATGGTGACAGTGACTGTTTCACCACGTTTTCCATGCCATTGGTTAGCGCCTTCAGGGGTTACTACCGATATTGAGTCATGCTCAGGCTGCGTGGCTATAAATGTGACTGTATCGCCAACAGCGACTTTTAACACGGCGGGCTCAAATACCATATTGCCATTGGCGCCGGCATTGAGCATCCTAATTTGGTGATCAGCTGCCGCTGCGCTGTTAATAAAAAATAACCACAGCTGCGAAATAAGTAATACTTTGATAAATTTAATCACGTACCAATTTTCATCCCTTAAAAGACTCAACTAATGATGACGTTAAATAATAACCCAAGGAGTAGGGCCAACTAAAAGTATCGGTGTTAATGCGTTATCAATTTATTGACCTGCTTTATAAAAGCAGCTGAAGACAATAATTCATTTAGTTTATCCCCAGAGCAATGCTTGATAGCTGCTTGCACATTGATAAACGCCAATGCTTGGTTTGCTGCAAGCTCTTGGGGTAAAAGCGTTTCAATCCCATCAACTTTTTGATAAACGATCGCCTCAGCATAGGCACAAGCTAAATAACAGATGAGATTTTGCAACATAAACTCAGACTCAAGTGCGAGCTCATCATCATTATGTGGCATCAATAATAAAAAGTTTTCGACGTTGGCGATTAGCTCTGCCGGTAAACCCCACTGAGTTACTAAGGCTTGTGCTATCACGACCTTGTTTACCGCATATTGTTGTTGAATATTATAAACACGTTCAAAGAAGCTCATCTCTTCGTCTAAATAAATAGACGCTGCCTCAGGTAATGCAGAAATAATGGCCTGATCACCTAGATAAGATAACAGGCAAATTGTCGACATGTTCGCCGGTGCTTCCTGCCCTAACTGTTTGGCAATGATAAAGGCAATAGAACTCGCCATATGACTGGCAGCCCACAACCTATCGTAAGCCTGACGTTGAATTGGATCGCTAAATTCACTATTTTTAACACAGCACTGAATCACGATATCTTTAACTTTGGAAGCGCCCAGAAACACAATTGCATGATTGACACTAGTGATCGCTTTATCTAATGAAAACAGTGGTGAATTCACTTCTTTGAGAATTAATGCGCTCATTTCTGGGTCTGTTTTGATTAACTGATATAACTCTTTTGCCTCGTAATCACGACGTGTTAATTTAAGTAACAGTGGATTGGGTTTGCGCATACAACTAGTGACTTCAGTGACTTTAGTTGTTGGCAGTGCAGATAATGGCTGCAATTTAAAATCAACAAAATGCTGTGGTATTTCTAACCCTTGATTGGCGTAAGTTGCTATTTCAGCATTAATACTCGCCGGTTTATCAATATTTTCCGCCGGCCGTACAACAGGAGTAGGCTTCTTTGTCTTGTTGATGTTGTTAATATTCACCACAGATTTACGACGTTTTCTGCTTTGCATCCATAAAAAAACAAAACTTAACAACACCGATATAATAATGATACTTTCTAGAGTGCCCATCAAACAATCCTTTAACTCATACAAAAGGAGAAGTTTAACTCATTCGCTTAGATCCAACAAATTGCCATTGATTCCAGGGAGTTAATCTAAATATTCATTTTTTTTGTCGCTCTTTGTTGCTACATTCATCATAAATTCATGCACTTACTCTCCATAGAGAAACTTACCGAGAAAGGCACTGTCTTGATAGCAGTGAAATTAAGCGTAAACGCTACTATTACCCTAATGAATGGAAGCGAAACAAACTGCTTATCACCACCCTAATGATTGTTTTTTTTCGGATAGCTATATTATACTGCGCCGCTTTCACCCAATGGCTAAGCATACCTGCCACCGATTTAACAGATTGTTAAATAGGTTTATTTATTAATCCAGTCGATGCCACAGATAAATTTATCTATGGGTGGAGCTTTGGTTAAATACGCTTAAACAGCAGTAACAACCACAAAGACATTTTGTCTTAACAATAGACGTTTGGAGCTAATCGTTTAATGGTGCAAAAAAACGCCTTCTCAAAAGAGGCAGAATTTAAGGGCAGTCTTTTTCCACTGTCGATTTTACAACTGGACGCGACCGACCTATCTATTCTCGCAGAGCAACTGACCAGCAAGTTGCAGCAGAGCAAAGATTTTTTCTATCGCGCACCACTGGTTATTAACATTGAAAAAATCCAGGGAGCGTTAATCAATTTTACGCATCTCAAACAACTGATAGAAGAACATGACTTTGTCTGTGTCGGGGTTTGCAATGCCACTTTAGAGCAGGAAACTGCCGCTCTAGCTGCTGGCTTAGCCACTTTGAAGCAGCCCAGATCTAAAGCGCCACAAGCGGTTACTTCACCTGCTGAACCTCCAACTGATGACCTAGAGAAAGAGCCTAGTAATCAATCTAGCAAAAAGCCCAATAAGCCACCGGTAGAACCTCTTGTAGAGCCTGCGATGATCATTAGACGCAATGTTCGATCAGGGCAACAAATCTACGCAAAAGGCGCTGATTTGATAGTGATTGGCTCTGTGGGTAACGGCGCTGAAGTTATCGCCGATGGCAACATCCATATCTATGGACATCTTAGAGGCCGGGCATTAGCAGGGGCAGCCGGTGCTACGCAATCAGTCATAATCTGCCGCTCAATGGAAGCCGAATTAATATCAATTGCCGGAAATTATTGGCTCAGTGATCAGTTCCCATCAGACACCTGGAGCCAGAGCGTGTTATTTAAATATCAATCAGAACAGTTATCTGCAGAGCCTATAAGCTCTGTAGGGAAAATTTAATAAGGAAATAATAAATGTCCAAAGTAATCGTTGTTACATCGGGAAAAGGAGGAGTGGGTAAAACCACTTCCAGCGCAGCAATTGCCACAGGTCTTGCGTTACGTGGCCACAAAACGGTCGTCATTGATTTTGATATTGGTCTAAGAAATTTAGACTTAATTATGGGGTGCGAGCGCCGCGTTGTTTATGATTTTGTAAACTTGATCAATGGTGAGTCGAATTTAACTCAGACGCTGATCAAAGATAAAAGAGTAGATGGACTGTACATCCTCCCCGCCTCTCAAACTAGAGACAAAGATGCGCTGACTAAAGAGGGCGTTGAAGAAGTTATCAGACAACTGCGTGAAGAGTTTGAGTTCATCATTTGCGACTCACCAGCAGGCATTGAAGCTGGCGCGATGATGGCGCTATATTTTGCCGATGAAGCGATAGTCACCACCAATCCAGAAATATCATCAGTACGTGACTCCGATCGTATTCTAGGCATATTGCAAAGCAAATCTCAGCGGGCAGAACTAGGGCTAGACCCAATTAAAGAACACTTATTAATTACCCGCTACAATCCTAAAAGAGTGGACGAAGGTGAGATGCTAAGTGTTGAGGACATTCATGATATCCTCGCGTTAAAACTGCTCGGAGTTATCCCTGAGTCACAAGCGGTATTAAAAGCTTCAAACTTGGGCACACCTGTTGTACACGACGTAGATAGTGATGCAGGACAAGCGTATTCAGATGCGATTGATCGCTTACTGGGCAAAGATGTTGAGCTCAGATTTTTGAATGTAAAAAGAAAAGGTTTATTCAACCGCTTATTTGGTACTTAACCATGGCTATTTTTGATTATTTTAGAAAAGAAAAAAAGAAGACAGCATCCTTGGCCAAAGAGCGATTGCAAATTATCGTCGCACACGAGCGCAAAGGTAGAAACGCACCTGATTATCTACCGCAATTAAAGCGCGATATTCTCGAGGTTGTTTCTAGATATGTAAAAATCTCTGAGCAGGATATCACCCTTGAAGTAGATAACGATGGCGGCTTAAATGTGCTGGAATTAAACGTCACCTTATCGGATAAATAGGGCTGCGTTAATTAAAATTCTGCACCACTCAAGACGCCGTTTTCGGCTGCCTGCTTGAGTGGTGTAATAGTGTATTTATCTTATTCTCTTACTTACAACTCCACTGGGGCGTCGATATATTTTCGCCAGTTATGCTGCTCTTCAAATCCTAGTACTTGGCGAATTTTCCGGTTTGAAAACAACGCTTCGTGCTCTGCTAACTCACGCGACATAGGCACACCTGGGAAAAACTGCTCGCACAGCTGAGCACTGGTAAGAATCGCACCGTTAGTATCATTACCCGCATTGAACACTTGATAGCCAAGGCCGTCTTTTTTCAGGCATAGATCGACAATCTGCCCGAGATCACGAGCATCTATATAACAAAAGGCATTGCGCCTGCGCACTTGTGGATTGCGAAAGTAGTTGGGGAACAACTGCGTGTATTCGTGTGGTTCAATAACATTGCCTATTCGCAGCGCATAAATATCAAATCCTGAGCGGCGCTGAAAGCTACGTGCAGTCTTTTCATTAAGCACTTTTGAAAGTCCATAGCTATCCATAGGGTCCACGTCGTAGTCTTCCTCTAAGGGCAGTGAATGTGGGTTGGTTTCACCATGGGAGAAACAAATACCATAAGTCGTCTCTGATGAGGCAATGACTATCTTCTTTATACCTAACTTAACCGCCGCTTCAATGACATTGTAGGTACCGATAGTATTTACCCTAAAGGTTTCATTATCCGGGTTAATTAAGATGCGCGGTACCGCGGCAAAATGGACCACTGCGTCAAATTTAGGGACCCCATCGCCCTCCTCCAGCTCATCAAACCCCGCATAACTACTCATGGCATTAAACATTTGACCAGAGTCAGTTATATCAGCGATGAGGTTATCTACTCCCGGGTGATCTAGGGGCGTCAAATCTATGTTTAACACGCGATAACCTTGATCTATCAGGTAAGACACCACATGTTTGCCCGCCTTTCCCGATCCACCGGTAAATAAAATCCGCTTAACTGCCATGAAGTCCTCCTAAAGTTTGGTTATTTTTATAATATCTAACACTAACTAGTTCCCATCCAGAAACAGATGTCTACTGCGAAAGCCTCGCTACGACCCCGTTTCTGGATGAGAACTAACTATTCACTTGCAACGAAATTTCCAATGCATCGTGTCGCCAGAATTCCTGATCAAAGGTCACCACGTTACCATGCTGATCAAAGCTCGAGCGCATCAGTAGTAAACCTGGAGTCCCCGCTATCACTTGCAGTTCTTCTGCTTGTGTTTCAGGAAGTGGCGCGGGATACATGGTAATTTCGACTCGGCTGATTTCAATGTTGTAACGCTCTTTAAACACTGCTGTTAGCGAGCATTCTAAAGACAAGTCGAGTAGTCCTGGGCATAATTTTGCATTGATATGAATGTGTTCAACTAACACTGAATGACCGTCTATCAAACGCCGGCGGCGCAATAGATACTGTTTATCGCTGGCCTTCAACTGCAATTTGTCCCTGCCCCACTGTGTCGCTGATATTTCATTTTTAGATAAAATCACCGTACTAGGGGCTCGCCCTTGGGAGCTAACATTTTGCATAAAGCCTATCGAAGTGGTGGGATCGTAAGCCAGTCGCGGTGGTGAGACATACCAACCCCGTCTGATCAAACGGTAGATAAGGCCCTCTGATTCCAATTGCATCAGCGCTTGGCGCACTGTTACCCGATTGATATCGTAACTCTCTTTCAGCTCGCGCTCTGAGGGGAGCTTGCAATGTCCCGTCATAGACCCCGCTTTTATTTGCTGAGCCAAGGTATCACGGAGCCTTAAATAATATGGAATGTGTAGATCTTTCATTCAGATAGCCAGATTAAAAATTAAAAACTGGCCATTGTACAACCCTCTCCAGTCTTAGACAATACAGTCATTGTTGCATACTTTACGCTGAAGATGCGGCTGCTAGAGAACAGCAGCGGCTTACTCTTAAGTAGCCACTGCACACTCTATACAGGCACCACTATATCTAAGGGCGTTCACCACGCGATAAGCGCGCGTTGATGTCCTCGATAACAGCCGGTAAATCAACAATGGTATCGATAACGTAATGCGCACCCGCCTCTCTTAGTAGCTGTCTAGTCTCTAAAGTAAGGCGAGTAATATCACTTTGGGTAAGCGCTGCAGCTTCTTCCAATGAATTAATATTCATATAATTACTGTAACGCGCCACACCTACTGTCCAACACCCAGCATTTAAACCTTCGCCAACGCCCGAGGTAGTGTCATCGACTTTAACCACCGATTGAATCGTGGTGATGTCTAACAAATCCATGTTTTTATAAACCATGTGCGGTTTAGGGCGTGCGCCATTGAGTACTTCATCACCGGCAACCGTGGTATCAGGGCTAAAACCTTGCTCAATCGCTGCCTTTAACAACACATCGACCATCGGCCTTGTAAACCCGGTAGATACACCTAATTTTATGCCGTCCTTTTGCAATTGCTGCGTGACGGTAGCAATGCCGGGAAGCAGCGACGTGTATAGCGGCAAACAGGCGACTTGAGCGGGGACAAACTCTTCAAACATGTTCGCCACATCGATGTCAGTAGGGTACTGACCTTTAATGCTTTTCCAGCGCTCTTTGATGACAGGGTCTTGAGTCAGCATTTTAATGTGCAAGTCTTTGCGTAGCCCCATAGGGCCACGAGCTTCTAACATGCTAATTTCTACGCCTTGGTTTTTAAATACTTCAACGAATACCACTGCTGGCGCTATCACATAAGCATCGGCAGTGGTGCCACTCCAATCAAGTATTACGCCTTGAACTTTTCCACGGTAAGAACGGCTAAAAACAAAATCTGCAGGGTTATTCATAATTAATCCTCTGTCTAACATTATTTGGACTAGAAACTTTACAAACCAACCTGGTATATACCAGATTTTCAGTGATATTATGTTCTATCATTTTTTTTGTCAATACTTTTTCAAGCTCTTTTCTCAATTGCATACATCAAGCAACACGCTTTACTTAATTAGCGCTCTACTGTGATCGATTGGCCAGCGCTGACACCCTCGCTAACCGTTGCTTAAATATCGCTATTTACCACTGCATCGATTTCTCGACGGCGCTGATTAAGCGCTCAATATCTTGTGGGTGCACATCCCCTATGTTGCCAATACGAAAACAGTCGGCACTTGAAACTTTTCCCGGATAAATAACAAAGCCACGCTGTTTGAGGGCATAATAAAATTTTTCAAAGCTGTAGGCGGATGAGTCGGGGCTATAAAAGGAGGTAATAATCGGTGACTGATCAACATCTGTCAGTAACGTCTGAAATCCGAGACGACGCATGCCCTCAACCAACAGACGCTGATTTTCCCTATACCTAGCAGCCCTTGCGCTAATACCACCCTCTAGTTGTAATTCCTCGAGGGCTTGATCAAAGGCACGTACGACATGGGTGGGAGAGGTGAATCGCCACTTACCTTGATGGTCTTCCATGCATTTCCACTGCGCGTAAAGGTCTAAGCTTAAAGAGCGGCTTATGCCCTCAATAGCCTGCATATTGGCGGTTTTTGCAATCACTAAGCCAAAACCAGGCACGCCTTGAATGCATTTATTGGAACTACTAATTAAATAATCAATTTGTAATTCACCTATGTCCATCTCAATACCACCAAAACTGCTCATCGCATCGACAATCAATACTTTGCCGTGTTTTTTGACGATAATGGCTATTTCCTGCAGAGGGTTCAGCATCCCCGTGGTCGTTTCGCAGTGCACCACAGCAACATGGGTAATGGTTGTATCTTGCGCCAGTACTTTCTCTAGCTGTGCTGCACTCGCTGCCACCCTCTCGTCACTGAAGATCTCTACCGTCGGAATCTGTAAGTATTTAGCGATTTCTAGAATGCGTTTTCCGTAGACTCCATTGGTCAATACCGCCAACTTACCCCCTACTGGCACCACCGAACCTATTACTGATTCGACACTGGCCGTGCCGCTTCCCTGCATTAATACACTAGTATAGCCCGCCATTTTGGTGGCAAGCCCTACCACTTGTGCTCTGATTTTCTGCACTATGCTGTTGTAGTCATTATCCCAAGTACACCAATCTTTCAGCATCACGCTTTTGACACTATTGGTGGTGCTTAATGGTCCTGGGGTCAGCAGTAAATAGGGGTTATTAGGGAACTCGTTGCTATTTTTCAAATCATTCATCTAGATCACCTTTTGTTTTGGTCTATACCAGATAGAATCTTCAATATAACAGTGCTTGTCAAGCGACTATTATCGCACCACCGCTAAAACTTGCTGTAACGCGTAGCACTTTGCTCTACAACCGACCGGTAAACGTATCAATCAGTGCATAAATAACGGTGGCAGGAAGACAGAACTAGCACATGGTTTTTATAGGGAAATATCCTTTAAATAACCCAGCTTAGGTTAAACACCACTGCGCTAATCAACCATAAGCTTGCTGCACAGCAGCATTTTCTTGGGTAAAGGCCGCATCGGGCTGCGGCTGTTTTTTCTCTAATATAGGAATTGAAGCGATCAGTTGTTGAGTATAAGTTTGCTGTGGATCTAAGAATATTTTCCTCACTGTGCCCTGCTCTACCAACTCCCCTTGTCTCATCACACAAACCCAGTCACAGAGGTTGGCGATCACACTTAAGTCGTGTGAGATAAACAAAATGGTCAAATCCAATTGGTCGCGCAGCTCCTTAAATAAATTTAATATCTCTGCCTGAATCGAGACATCCAAGGCTGCCACAGATTCATCGGCAACAATGAATTTTGGATTACAGATCAGTGCTCTGGCGATACTGATTCGCTGACGTTGGCCACCGGAAAAGGCGTGCGGAAAGCGCCGCAAATGTGATACATCAACATGACAGCGCCGAGCCACTTCTATAATACGCCGGTCTATTTCCTCTCGGGTATTACATAGCTTCATGGCCACCAGCGGCTCGGCAATAATATCTCGTATGGTCATGCGCGGGTTAAGTGAGCTATGCGGATCTTGAAAGACCATCTGTGCGGTTTCTGACAATCGTTTGCGCCGTAATTTTTTATCGGCACCAAAGCTTAATGCAGGCTCGAGACAATGATAGGTCACTGTCCCTTGAGTAATCGGCGCCGCCCCTAACAACGCTTTGCCCAGTGAAGTTTTACCTGAGCCACTCTCTCCCACTAAGCCAATGATCTGCCCGAGCGGCAACTCTAAACTGATATTCTTAACCGCATGAAACAACTTTTTTCCACCCGTGGCGGTAGCCAGCGGATAGCTGATCGATAAATCTTTGATACTTAACAATGAGCTTGGTTGTGCTGCGGGTGGTGCAGGTAGATTATCTAAATTCGGCAGCGCCGCTAATAATTTTTGCGTGTACTCATGCTGTGGGCTATACAGTACTTGATCAGCACTACCTGACTCAATCACGGCCCCCCTGCGCATTACCATCACTTGGTCTGCTATTTTTGAGATCACTCCCAAATCATGGGTGATAAACAACATGGCCATGCCAGTTTGCTCACGCATTTCCAATAACAGCTCTAATACTTGCGCCTGAATAGTCACATCTAAGGCCGTTGTCGGCTCATCGGCGATCAACAGTTTAGGCTTACAAGACAGCGCCATAGCGATCATCGCGCGCTGTCGCATGCCTCCGGAAAGCTCGTACACGTATTGATCAAAACGCATTTCGGGTTGCGTAATGCCGACCCGCTCAAACAGCTCTATGCCTTTTTTTCTCGCCTGTTCGCGACTAATTTTCAAGTGTATCTGCATGGTTTGCACAATTTGATCACCGATACGGATCGCCGGCGCAAAACTCGCCATTGGCTCTTGGAAAATCATCGATACTGCACCACCACGTACCAGCTTTAACCCGGCCCCACGCAACCGCATAATATCGACAACTTGTTGTTGATGGCGCAAATACAGCTGGCTAGATTGTGCAATAACCGCATTGCCTGGTGTCATGCGCATAATAGCTTTGGCAGTGATCGACTTCCCAGAACCACTTTCACCGACCAGCCCTAACACTTCACCGGGACGGATATTCATATTGAGTTGATCAACGGCTCTGAGCGAGCCCTCGTCCGTTTTAAAATCAATGCTCAGATCACTGATTTGCAATAAACTTGGTGAATCCATCATTATTTATCATCCGCATAAGGGTCCGCGGCGTCACGTAGTGCGTCGCCGACAAAAACAAAAGCCATCACCAATACCACGAACACCACCACCGGGAAAAACTGCCAAACCATGTTCTGCTGAATGTCCGGATCTTGGGCTTTTTGCAACAATACGCCCAAGCTATTTACCGGTTCGGTTAGACCTAAACCCAGAAAGCTCAAACTGGTTTCTGCGAGGATCACATAGGGGAAATTTATCAGAGTATCGACAATGATATAGCTGCTAAAACTGGGGATAAGATGCACCCATATTACCCGCCAACTACTGGCGCCACTGAGTTGCGCTGCCAGTACATAATCTTGATTGCGCTCGGTGAGGATATGGGTGCGTAAGCGGCGCCCCAAGGTAGCAAAATCTAACACGCCGATGATCACTGCGATGGCGAAATAACGTTGAACTGAAGTCAAATCTAGCTCAGACAGCGCCACTGCACATGCCAAATACACAGGTATGGAGGGAATCACTCGCACCGCCTCGGTGATGCTCATCAGCACCGCATCGACTCGCCCGCCATAATAGCCACTGATGCCTCCGACCAACAGCGAGGCAAACAATTTCACTATCAACGCCACAATAGCGATGCTAACGGTAATCCAGATAGCGTGTAACGTACGGCTGAATACGTCCTTGCCGTCCTCATCGGTTCCCATCAGGTGGATCTGGCCATCACTGACGCCAAATAAATGTCGATTCCAGCGAATATCTAAATCCAGACCGGCAATGCTAAAGTCCAGTAAGCTGTATTCCCAACCTTGGACAAAAAACTGTACATAACGTCGTTGCTGCTGGTCAATTTTGTATTTATTCTGATTGGAAGAGCTCAATGCACCACTGGCAATCATTGCATCTAGTGCATCCAAATTGCCGCCAGCCAAAGCTTTTAGATCCAGTGTGGCTCCGGCTTTAGTATAGGTATAGCTAAACGGGCGCATTGAAAAACCTTGCTCATCCCACCAGAGCATGGCCTGCGGAGCTCCGCGTCGATATTGGGCATCTGCGCCACGAATAGTCGGGTCTATGGGCGCAAAAAACGGTGCGAAAAAACCCATCATCACGATACTGGTTAATATCCAGCCGGCAATGCGGCCACTGATCTTGCGTTTAAAGCGCGCTTTGATCAGCGCCAGTTGCCCCGCTGTATAATAGGCATCATCAATTTCACTCTTATCGCCACGGCGAAAAAGGCTGGTTAAAGTTATCATCTGCATTATCCAAGTACCGATCTGCGTACCCGCGGATCAATGGCCGCCAGTACAATATCAGTGACAAAATTCATTGAAATCACCACCAGCGCCACCAAAAATAAAATAGCCGCTGCCAGTTCCTGATCGTTAGTCATCGCCAGTGCTTCAATTAACAGTGCCGCTGAGTCCGTCAGGCCTATGACTACCGCCACAATAGGCAAGTCATTAAAGACCCGCTGAAAGTCAAAGCCAACACTGTTGAACAGCGGGTTAATCGAGTGTCTAACCGGGTATCCTCCCCACAGCGCCATGCCACTGACCCCGCGCGCCTGGGCCGCATCCACGTATAATTTATTGGTTTCATCGACCACTAACGCCCGCACTGTTTGCAACTGCAGCGCGGTTGCGGACCAGCCAATGACAAAAATAGGCAGCCATATATGACCGATGAAGTCATCGAGCTTGGCATATTGAAAACCATGCTCGCCAAACCAAGGTTGATTGCGCCACTCATCGCTAAACAGCCCTGTAGGTGTAGGTTCTCCTGCAAATACATAGAGTAAAATAATACTTAGAGCCAACAGAAAGTTGGGCAGCGCCAGCCCTAGATAACTAATTAATCTAAGTAGTAAATCTAATACTTTCTTCAGACTCAATACCACAGTGTTCAACCAGCGCTCACGGCGACTGTGCTGTGGATTGGTATCTGTCCAAGTTTTGTTAATCATAAAGGCCGATAAAATGCCGAAGGGAATTGCAATCAAGTAAGCAAAAAGTAAGCCCGCTATGCAAAATCCAAAGCTAATCCAGAATCTATCGCCTAGAGCGATGTTCACCGATTGACGCTTGGCACAGCTAAAGCCCAAATCACCGCGTAAGGTTAAATCGGTAATCCAGCTAGCCCAACGCACCACTAGGTGCCTATCCAGGCCCATACGGACTCGTTCCGCGTCGATATCTGCTTGAGTAATAGTCTCACCTTGAGTGTTTTTATAGGCGATGTACTTTTGTGCACAATCTCCAGGCAACACTTCCATCAGCGAAAACACAATGGCGCTGACTAGCAGCAAGGTCAAAAGCGCGAGCAGGTAACGGTTCAATACAAAACCAAGGTACTGACTGCTCCGACTACGCCAATACAGCAGCGCCCCGACACTCAGTAAAATCCAAAACAACCAGCTACTGGCAATAAATTCAGCGATCAAAATATGACTCCACAGGCAGAACTTGTCTTAGGGTTATATTGTCCAAAAAGACAAATACTCAGGCGATGAAAACAAAAACGGCGTACCAACCATTGCTGTACACCGCTGTCTCTATTAAATTGTCATCCTTGACACTAGGAGGCTGTCCGAGAACAGACTAATCTACTGCGAGCAAGCCTATTTGGTTAAAATCAACGCTCATTTTCGTTAAATAGCACGCTATTCTCCTCAAATGATCGCTAATTTTTCCTCAAATAGTCTTGATCTAGCTACGATCGCAGTTCTCGGACAGCCTCCTAGAACTTCCTCATAAATATACTGGCAGAGATAGCTCTCTGCCATTGTTGCTAGTTTCCAGCTACGTCATCAGCGCTTAGGAACCACTGTGATGGTAGGTAAGGGTAAGTGCGGTAGTACTCGTAAGAAGAGGTTTTTGGCACTTCGAAGTTACCTAATTTACGGCTGTAATAGACCGGAGAAACCGCTTTTACGGTGCCGATAATAAATAGGTCGTCAACCACTCTTTGGGCAATTTCTAGCCCCAGCGCGTTGGACTCTTTAGTACCAGTTTGCAAGGTAACGAAACGCTCCGCTAACTTTTGCATTTCTATCACTGTCTGTGGTGGCTTCACTCCCTCTGCCCCTTTAGTGTCTTTGTATTGAGCCCACAACATACCGGTACGCAAATCAAAGAAGCTGCTATAAGGCGGCAGTAAACTTTCAGTATTACTCGCCAATGTTGCCAGTGGGCGCCCCATAGACCAAGCCAGTACACTTAAGTCGTTAGCGCTCTGCGAATTGCGATATTCATCAGAGGTCACTTCCTTAATGCTGGTCTTAACCCCGATATCCGTCCAGTTGCTGGCTATAATTTCAACAACCTCTGTCGCTGCTCCCTGGGTAGAGTACTGAAAGTTGAGCTCAAATTTAGCACCTGATGGAAGATCGCGTAGGCCGTCACCATTTTTATCAACAACACCTGCTTTATCTAACAACTGCGCGGCTAATTTGACATCAAACTGGATCCAGCTGTTTTTCAACTTGTCGGTAACAAACGAGGCAGTATCGGCATCAAAAGCGGTATATTGGGTCGGTGTACCTAAGCCAAAGTAGGCAATCTCGTTAATTTGCTGACGATTAACCGCGACAGACATCGCCCGGCGGAAGTTAACATCATTAAACACCGCACGCTTTTCCAAATTTTTATCGGTTAAGTTAAAGGCAAAGGTCATCTCACCAATAGTCGGACGTAGTGCCACCGTGTAATTACCTGAGTTCTTGTTCTCCAATAACACCGGAGTTGCTGGCAAGTTGACCGCTTGCGCTTTATAAGTAATCTCACCGGCAATCATTTTTGCAGTTTGAATATTTTCGTCAGCAATAAAAACTTCTTTGATCTCGTTGATGTAGGGAAGTTGGTTGCCCGCAGTATCAACTTGGAAGAAATAGGGGTTGGCGACTAGTCGACGCCCCTCTAAGGTCTCTTCAACCACCAAATAAGACTCTAAAGTCGGTGCTATCGCGGTGAAGCCCGCCTTAACTAAGGTAGCGGCACGTTTTTTGTCTTTTAACAGCGGCGTTGGGATATCTTTCCAGTCTGACTGACCGTAGTAAAAGATCACTGCCTCGTAGCCATTGTCAAAGCCCAGTGATTTAGCCAGCTTGTCGGCATCTTTATTAAACTTAGGGTGAAATTTTTCCAGTAAATGCTTTGGCTGGAATGGCTGTGCATAATCAAGTGCGAAGTTAGCCAGTAAACCAGGCTTAGGATAATTCAAGGTAAAGACAACAGTGCTACTGTCCACCGCTTTAACTTGCATCGGCTTACCATCAGATAAGAAGCGCTCTTTTACTTTCTTAATCACATTTTTGTCAAAAAGCAGGTCGTTGTACCAAAACTCAATATCTGCGGCGGTAAAAGGTACGCCATCAGACCACTTGTGTCCCTCGCGTAGTTTCATGGTCAATTCAGTGTAATCTGCATTCCACTGCCAAGACTTAGCCACGTTTGGTACTATTGTTTTCAAGTCATCGCTAAATCTAACTAAATTAACGTGACGCACTGATAATAAATCGGAGGTGCCTGACTCAGTCGCCTTAGAGATACCACTTAACACCCCACCGTATATACCGATGCGCTGATAGGGAGCGATCACTAACGGCTCCAACGGCAAACGATTTTGCAGTGATGGCAAAGCAGGGTTACCGGCAATGCGCTGGTTTAGTGCTGCAATCACTGGGTTGGCATTAAATTTTAACTGGCAACCATATTTGCTTTCAAACTCTACCTTCTCAAATAAATGAGGGTAAGCACCGCCTGCGTCACTACCAGTAATGGTCGGGCAAGCAGCCAATACATTGCCTGTCACTAGTACCGCAACACCTGCAATTAATATTTTTTTCATGGAATAATTCCTTAAATTTAACAAAAAGTATTGTTAGGATTCGCCACTAAGACCCGGTTAATTCAGTCCTGCAGCCGTAGCGTAAGTATTTTTTGTGTAAGGAAATAATAAGCGCGAAAGATGACGCTGATGTGACGCAAATATGTAACTTTTATGACATACCAAAGCGTTAAATACATGTAAATATTGAGAGTGTACCGAGGATAATGGATTTGCTAACAGCACTGCCAACGGGAAATTGAGAATGGATAAATGCGGAAAATCTATAAGGATATGCTAACGACAGCTGGGAGCTTGCCCACCTAGGTATTTTGGCTACATAGGGGATCTCTACTGAGCATCCCCTAGATCAGTACCATTTTTAAAACTAGCATTAAGCCAAGGCTTCATTGAAACCTAATTATTAGCGCTACAACCATCTGCTATTTATCTATCAACAAAGGAGGCGGCAAAAAAGTCACACTCGCACTGCACTGCTTGAGAAAAGATGGCGCTCACCTGCTCTTGCTCGGCCTTAGATAGCTCCTGCCAAACGTTATCTAGTTGCTCACGGAAATATGCAACCACTGCTGCAAAACCCACTCCTGAATGCAGGTCAATCCATTGAGAAAACCAAAAAGGCAAGCTGTCTGGGTAATCAACATAACGCTCTGCCCATGTTAAATAACTCCATTCTGCCACGACTAATACCGCCAACATCAACTCATAGCGACCAGACATACGCGCGCTGTGCATTAACTGTTGAAAAGCTAATGTCTGCGGTGCAGTCGGTGGATTTTGCTGCGCTTGAGTCATCTCCAACGCATCAAATGAGCGCAGAAAGTAGTTGTTTTCAGGGCCGGTGATTAACGCCAGAAACTGCGCACCAGGCACAGCATCAGCCAAGGTCGGTGCATGGGCAATAGCGGTGGCTAACAGTCGCACAAAACTGTCGACGAATTTATAGTCCTGTGCCAGATACCATTGCATTTTTGCTTTAGGTAGCGTGCCGTTCGCCAACTCTCGACAAAAATCATGATCGGTGGCCACATCCCAATCAGCCTGGCACTGGGAACGTAAATATTCTGTGGGGCGCATATATAACCTCTCGCAAGATACTGATAATTAGACGAAGATTATATAGTGATTAACATTCAATGCGATAGAGGCCAAGCTTACAATAGAGAGTTTGCGAAGGCTGATGTCTGTTTCCCAACTGCGCAGGATCCCATTCTTTTTAACGAAACTAAAGGCTAGAAACCCCAGCCACTTGTGTTACCGATGCAGCATTAGATCGCTCAATGATTTTCACTAGAGCGGACTGAATAACTTCACTCTCTCTCGCATCCGTTTCACTGGAAAAACGTTGTTCCTGAACTTCTGCCCCCTCTTCTATCGTGAATTGAACAAGAACTTGTGTTGCACAACCCTCACTGTTCCCAAAATATTCTAAGGATATGAGCGGATAGCCTTTAAAGCCCTTCTTCGTTTGTTTTGCAATCCGTTTCTTTGCTTTATCTACATGCATATATTGTACTTCCTATCAGTGAATCTAGGGATATAAGGTGCCAGTATATAGTGCGAGTTTCCATAAAACGAGCGCCTAGATAATGAATGGTCTTATTATCAAATAGCAGCTGTTTAATTAAATGCTATGACGTGTATATATACAAAGTTAAGCACTCTATGACTAATTCTTATCTGTTAAATTCGGCCCATTCTTTAATTGTCGCTCTTAAGGTTTATCTTGCAGCAATAGATCACTGTATATTTTGAAAAAGATATCGCGGCCTTGGCTAATCAATTGATCGGGAAAATCATAATCAGGATTGTGTATTTGCGGTAAGTCTATACCTGCGCCAAAAGCAAACATAGCCCCTTTAGCCGTTTGACTAAGCGCACCAAAATCTTCGGACCAACGAAGCGGTTCATCCAACCAAATAACCTTATTGCCACAATGATTAGCGGCATTGGCAACACGCTCGGCACACTCATCATCATTAACGCTGGCTTGGAATACATCCTGCCACTCTATCGTCACAGATAGCTTATCTCTAGCGGCTATTTTCTCCACTTTCTCAGTGACCTGATCAATCAGTAACGCCATTCCCTGATTAGTCTCACTACGCAGCGTCACCAATAACTTGCCTGCTCCCGCAGCTGTGCCAAAGGCTTCTTCACCCATTGAGCAGTGGATCAAGGTCAACATAATTAGCTGGTCAGACTGCAGTGTGGCCGCAAGTGGAGGCAAACTCTGCATAAGCTCGGACAGTGCTAAAGCTGGGCTGATACCCGATTCTGGATAAGCCGCATGCGCTGTTCTGCCATTAAGTTTAATCGTCATACCGCGAGACGCGCAATTAAAGCTGCCTTTACGTATCAATACATCGCCTAAAGGATGACCTGGGAGATTATGCAAGGCAAAGCAATAATCAGGATAAAATTGCTCAAATTGAGAATCTGCGACCACGGCAATTGCCCCTTCTCCCGTTTCTTCTGCCGGTTGGAACAAAAACGTCACACTGCCTTTTTTAGGCAGGTTCTCCACCACCTCTGCTGCTAGCGCCATCAGTATCGTCATATGACCATCGTGACCGCATTTGTGAGATACCCCGTGATTCACTGATCGATGGGCAAAGCTGTTAATTTCCTGAATAGGCAGGGCATCCAATTCTGAGCGAAATAGCACATTCGGTCCAGGCTCCTTGGCATCAAAACAAAAAGCCACGCCTGCGCCACCTAAATTCATATAAGTACGATCGGGATTAAACTGGGCGAATTGCTCAAGTATATAGCCAGCTGTTGCGCTCTCTTGCCCAGATAATTCCGGATACTTGTGTAAATGCTGTCTCAGTAATGTCCACTGGCTCATGATTGCCATCCATTTAATTATATTATCGAGAGAAAACTGTTTTGTTACTGCTATTTCTAACCAATTTAATCGATAGCGTAATATATGCAACCTAATTTATATAATTCATTAACTTACTAATTTTCAGAAAGTTAGGGACAATCCTACATTGGAAGTTGATTAATTATCACAGTCATACCTGTGAGGGTTGTTTTCATTTTAATAAGCATTTAGGTAAAGGCGATATCGGGTGTTTGTGTTCGGTGTTGTACCATTCAATTAAAACCCCAAAGCAGCTGTAATTAAGTCATTAGCAATGACGAAAGACGAAAGACGAAAATAAGATAGTTGAAGCACTACTCTTCAGATATTGAACACTTACAAGACTTTAAACACATGGCTTTTTTTCATAAAGATAGTGTATGTGTAAATAGGGAACTGCGTTATGTAGATGCTTGGTACTGCAGGGCTAAAGCTTGGCGTGGTAAACCAGAATGATGGCTAGGCACATTACGAAATAGTCTTCGCGAATATAGAATGGTACGAGGCTGCACTTCTAAAGCATCACTGATCTCCCCCTTCCTCTTTATGGGTACACATCTATGTGGGAGTACGGGCAGCGCTTTTTAGCTTTAATAACGGAAAACCCCAGGTAGCTGCATTAAGTAGATGCGTGGTACTTCGAAGCTGAAGCTTGGCGTGGTAAATCTTAAGAGATGCACAAGCGCAGCTACGGTAGAGCCTTCAGCGAATAAAGAGTCGATTAAAGCTGCGCTTTAAGGCACTCGAAAATACCCCCTACTATTAGTATGCCCCTCTTTATGGGTACACATCTATGTGAGAGTACAGTCTTTAATAAAGCCCCCCCAGTGCGTGTGCAATGTAAAAGCTGGAGAAAGTAGATACGTGGTACTGCTGAGCAAAGCTTGGCGTGGTAAACCTTAAGTGATGGCGCAAGCGCACTACGGATTTTTTAATACGAAGCTGCGCTTCTAAAGCATTAAAAAACTCCCCTACTATCACATGGAAGGATGCGACAAGTCGCACTTGTTTATCTTCCCCATGTGCGAGTAGCTCATCGCCTTTAAGCTTTAATAACGAAAAAACCCCCAAGTGCATAGCACTTGGGGGTTTATCGGTATTAAAGCTTGGCGATGACCTACTCTCACATGGGGAGACCCCACACTACCATCGGCGCTAAATCGTTTCACTTCT